>CAZFYX010000087.1:0-235041 GCA_964523885.1 uncultured Burkholderiales bacterium
AGGTCGAGGAACTGCAGGCCGCGGTTGGTGTACTTCTTCGCGATCGAGATCACCAGGCGCAGGTTGGCCTCGGTCATCTCGCGCTTGGCGCGGCGGGCCTTGGCCTCGCCGGTGGACATCTGCTTGGCGATGTCCTTGAGATCCTTGATCGGGATGCCGACCTTCTTCTGCAGGTCGATCAGGCGCTGCTGGTGCTCCATGATCGCCGGCGCGAAGCGGGCCAGCGCGTCGCTGTAGGGCTTGCGCGAAGCCACTTCGCGGCGCACCCACTCGAGATCCTCCTCGTTGCCGGGGAACACCTTGATGAAGTGCGCGCGCGGCATGCCCGCCTTCTCCACGCACAGCTCCATCACGGCGCGCTCGAACGCACGGACTTCATCCACCTGCTTGCGCACGCTGTCGCACAGCGCCTCGATCTGCTTCGCGGAGAAGCGGATCATCATCAGCTCGCGCGAGATCTCTTCCTGCGCCTTGAGGTAGGGCTTGCTGCGCGAGCCGTTGCGCTGCAGCGCCTTCATCCCCCTGACGTAGACCTGCGCGATGTTGTCGAACCGCTCCAGCGCGCCCTGCTTGAGGAGCATCAGGGTGGCGCTCGGCATGCCGCCGCCGCCCTCCTCGTCGCCTTCCTCGGCTTCGAGCTCCTCCTCCATGGTCTCTTCCGGCACTTCCTCGCCGATGACCTCCTCGGCGTTGGGGTCGAGCAGGCCGTCGACGATCTCGTCCACGCGCATCTCGTCCTTGCGCACGCGCTCGGCCAGTTCGAGGATCTCGGCGATCGTGGTCGGACAGGCTGAGATGGCCTGGATCATGTGGCGCAGGCCGTCCTCGATGCGCTTGGCGATCTCGATCTCGCCCTCGCGCGTGAGCAGCTCGACCGAGCCCATCTCGCGCATGTACATCCGCACCGGGTCAGTGGTGCGGCCGAACTCGGAGTCCACGGTTGACAGGGCGGCCTCGGCCTCCTCCGCCGCGTCCTCGTCCGGGACCGGGGTGGCGGTCTCGGTCATCAGCAGCGACTCGGTATCCGGTGCCTCGTCGTACACCTGGATGCCCATGTCGTTGATCATGCTGATGATGTTCTCGATCTGCTCGGCATCGAGCATATCGTCGGGCAGATGATCATTGATCTCGGCATAGGTCAGGTAGCCGCGCTCCTTCCCCAGCACGATGAGATTCTTCAGGCGCATCCGGCGCGCTTCCGCGTCGTAGGCCTGTGCCTCGACCCTCAACTCGACCTGCTTGACCTTGGGTTCCTTTGCCATGACCGCCCTGATGTCTGTCCGCGCCGAACAAAACTCGGCATTATAACTGTGTTTACGTCTCCTGTTACCGCTTTTTGACCGCTTTTCGAGCGCCGAGTGCCCCGGAACCGGACACCCGTCGCCCTCAGGACGCCAGCCGCGCCGCGCTCTTGCCCTGCAGGCTGCGGTAGCGCTCCCGCTCCTCCGGGGTGGCCTGACCTGCGATCACCCGGGGCTCGAGCAGCCGGCGCTCGGCCTCGTGCACCGCCTGCTCCATCTTGTGCCAGCCATCCAGGAACTCCTGCCGCAGGGCTTCCTCGCTGCCGGCGTCGGCATCGGTGACGTCGCGCTCCAGGTCCGCGGCCAGGCGCTCGAACGGCGTTCCCCGGAACTCCTCACTCAGACTGGCGAGCCCCCCCCCGCCCGCCATGGCACGCAGCAGGTGGGCGAGGAAAACCTGCTCCTCGGGTGAGCCCACCGTGGGTCCGAGCGTGCCCCCGCGCTCGAGCAGCTCGGCCTCGGCGACCTGCGCGAGCTGCGGGCGCAGCGCGAGAAGCCGAGCGAGGTTGCGGATCAGCGACGGCCGGCTGCGCGGCGTGGCCACCGGCCGGCTGGCCGGTGCGGCGCTGGCGTTGATGCCGAGCTGGGCGGTCACCTCGTCCTTGCCCAACCCGGTCAGCTGCGCGAGCTGGTCGCGCAGCATGATGCGCAAGATGGGAGCAGATATGCGCTGCACAAGCGGCCTGGCGTCCTGCAGGAACTTGGCACGCCCCTCGGCCGTGGCCATGTCCACGTGGGAGGCCAGTTCCTTCAGGGCGAATGCCGACAGCGGCATCGCCTGGGCCGTCATTCGATCGAAGGCCTCGCGCCCCTCAGCCCGCACGTAGCTGTCGGGGTCGTGCTCGGCAGGCAGGAACAGGAACCGGACCTGCTTGCCGTCCTGTAGGTGCTCCAGTGCGTTCTCCAATGCGCGCCAGGCGGCTCGGCGCCCTGCCGCATCACCGTCGAAGCAGAACACCACCTCGTCGGTCTGCCGGAACAGCTTCTGCACGTGCCACGGGGTCGTGGCGGTGCCCAGTGTCGCAACCGCGTTGGTCACGCCGTACTGCGCCAGCGCCACGACGTCCATGTAACCCTCGACCACGATCACCCGCCCCGCCGCGCGCACACCCTGGCGCGCATGGAACAGCCCGTACAGCTCGTGGCCCTTCTCGAACAGCGGGGTCTCGGGCGAGTTCAGGTACTTGGGCTCGGATTTGTCCAGCACTCGGCCCCCGAAACCGATGATCTGGCCGCGCTGGCTGACGATCGGGAACATGATCCGGTCGCGGAAGCGGTCGTAGCGCTTGCCGTCATCGCCCTGGATCACGAGTCCTGCCGCTACCAGCGAACGGTCGGCGTAGTCGGCAAAGACACTGGCCAGCCCCTGCCAGCCGGCCGGCGCGTAGCCCAGGCCGAAGCGGGCCGCGATCTCGCCGGTGAGCCCACGTCCCTTCAGGTACGCGATGGCCCGCTCGGATTTCTTCAGTTCGGCCTTGTAGTAGGCCGCAGCCCGGTGCAACAGGTCCAGCAGCGCCTCGCTGGACTCAGTGCCGCCGCCACCCGCAGCTTCGGCACGCGGGGCACGCACCTCGGGCACCTGCATGCCGGCGCGCTGCGCCAGGTCCTTGACGGCCTCGACGAAGTTGAGCCCGCTGTATTCCATGAGGAAGCTGATCGCGGAGCCATGCGCACCGCAGCCGAAGCAGTGATAGAACTGCTTGGTGGGGCTCACCGTGAAGGACGGAGACTTCTCGTTGTGGAAGGGGCAGCAGGCGGTGAGGTTGGAGCCGGCCCGCTTGAGGGGAATGTGCGACTCGATGACGTCGACGATGTCGACGCGGCTCAGGAGGTCCTGCACGAAAGACTTCGGAATCATCGAGTCGAAGCCCAGCTCCTGAATGGTACCGCCCGGCATCGGGGCCGGGGCGGCCAGTGCGACCGATTATAGGTCAGATGCCGGGCGTGCTCGCCGGTGCCGGGCAGGCTGCGACCGGCCGGTGCGGTGCAGGCTCAGCGGGTCAGGCGCGCCTTGACCCGGGCCGACACCTTGCCCATGTCCGCCCGGCCCGCCAGCGCCGGCTTGAGCAGCGCCATGACCTTGCCCATGTCCTGGGGCCCCTGGGCGCCGGCCTGCGTGACCGCACCGTCGACCGCGGCATCGACCTCGGCATCAGACAGGGCCTGCGGCATGTAGGTCTGCAGCACCTCGACCTCGAACTTCTCGGCGTCGGCCAGATCCTGCCGGCCGGCGGATTCGTACTGGCTGATCGAGTCACGACGCTGCTTGAGCATCTTCTCGATGACCGCCACGACGTCGGCGTCGCTCAAGGTGATGCGCTCGTCGACTTCGCGCTGCTTCATCGCGGCAAGCAGCAGGCGCAGCGCGGACAGGCGTGCGCTGTCCTTGCTGCGCATGGCGTTCTTCATGTCTTCGGTGATGCGGTCCTTGAGCGACATGGTTGACTCCAGGGTGGTGACGCCGACGGGATCCGGAACCGGGCCTGCAAAAGCAGCGAGGCGGCAGGATGACCCTGCCGCCTCGGGCATTCGGGGCGCCGCCGGGAATCTAGTACAGCCGCGGGGGCAGCTGCTGGCTGCGCAGGCGCTTGAAGTGGCGCTTCACCGCCGCCGCGCGCTTGCGTTTGCGCTCGGCAGTGGGCTTCTCATAGAATTCACGTGCCCGCAGCTCGGTGAGCAGGCCGGTCTTCTCCACGGTGCGCTTGAAGCGGCGCATCGCGACTTCAAAGGGTTCGTTTTCCTTGACCCGAACAGTTGGCATAGGAACCGCGTCTCTCCAAATCTCTGTCGTCGTGGGCCGCACCGCGCGGGGCTGAGCCGGCAATGCGGCAAGTCTGGGTGCCCGAACACCGCGGGAGCCTCTGCACAGCCCCGTAGGGGCAGACGCTGCAGCACCGGCGAGCGCAAATTCAGGCAAGCTGGACAGTATAGCAGAGCTCCCGGGGGCGTTTGCAACCCCATCCCACCACCCTCACCCGAGCCTCCAAGTGCTGGTCCTGGGCATCGAATCCTCCTGCGACGAAACCGGCGTCGCCGTGTACCAGCTGCCGCGCGCCTCCGGGACGGCGCCGGGCGGCCGCATCCTGGGCCAGGCGCTGCACTCGCAGACCGCCATGCACGGCGAGTACGGCGGGGTGGTGCCGGAGCTGGCGTCCCGCGACCACATCCGCCGGGTACTGCCGCTGACGCGCTCGGTGCTGGCGAGCGCCGGACTGCAGCTGAACGACCTTGACGGAATCGCGTACACCCTGGGTCCGGGTCTCGCGGGCGCCCTGCTTGTCGGCGCGAGCGTGGCAGCCGCCCTGGGTTATGCGCTGCGCATCCCCGTGGTCGGCATCCACCACCTCGAGGGACACCTGCTCTCGCCGCTGCTCAGCGCAGACCCGCCGGCGTTCCCCTTCGTGGCCCTGCTGGTATCCGGCGGGCACACGCAGCTCATGCAGGTCACCGCAGTGGGGCGCTACGAGCTCCTCGGCGAGACGATGGACGACGCCGCCGGCGAGGCGTTCGACAAGACCGCTCAGCTGCTGGGACTCGGGTATCCCGGCGGCCCCGCCGTGGCCGCGCTCGCGGCCCACGGCCGCCCGGGCCGCGTCCGGCTGCCCCGCCCGATGATGGCGGGCGCCAGCCTGGACTTCAGCTTCAGCGGCCTGAAGACCGCGGTGCTGCTCGCCTGCCAGGAACGCGGCGGTGACGAGTCGGCACGCGCGGACATCGCCGCCGAGTTCCAGGAGGCCGTGACGGATGTACTGGTGACCAAGGCCCTGCGCGCCTGCCAGGCGACCGGACTGGAGCGGCTGGTCGTCGCAGGCGGCGTCGGCGCGAACGCCCGCCTGCGCGAGCGGCTCACCGCCGCCGCACAGCACCAGGGCGTGGATGTGCATTTTCCCGAGCTCGCGCTGTGCACCGACAACGGCGCGATGATCGCCTTCGCCGGCGCACTGCGCCTGGTGCACGGCGGGCGGCGCGACTACACCTTCACCGTGCGTCCACGATGGGAGCTGGGAGAGTTGCCTGCCGCGCTACTCTAGGCCTGCGGCGGTGCGGTCTTGCGCGCGCCGAGCCGGCTTTCCTGTCCGTCAAGCAGCCGGCGCACGTTCGCGCGATGGCGCCAGATGATCAGCAGCGCCATCACCGCCATCGAGAGCGCGATCCAGCCTGCGCCGAAGACTGCGGGAGTCGCGGCAGCGGCCGCCACCGCAGCCAGGATGCTGGCCAGCGAGACGTAGCGGGTCGCGAGCACGACGCCGAGGAATACCACGAGTGCGACCAGGGCCAGCCACCCGCTCAACCCCAGCACCACGCCAAGGGCGGTGGCAACCCCTTTGCCGCCCTTGAAACCGAAGTACAAGGGGTAGAGATGCCCGATGAACGCACCCAGCGCAGCGCCGGCCAGCGCGGCCTCGCCCATGCCGAGCGAAGTCCCGAGCCAGCGCACGAGCAGAACCGGCACCGCACCCTTGGCCGCGTCACCGGCCAGCGTGGCGATGGCAGCCGCCTTCCTGCCGCTGCGCAGGACGTTGGTCGCCCCGGGGTTGCCCGAACCGTAGGTGCGCGGATCGGGCAGGCCGAACAGGCGGCTGGTGATCACGGCGAACGAGATCGACCCGATCAGGTACGCGGCGAGCACCGCGAGCAGGTTAGCCATCGTTGTATTCTACAATCCAATGTCCTTCAGCCAGGCGCGCATGGACACCATCTCCATCCAGGAATTCCGCGTCGACACCGTGGTCGGCTATTACGAATGGGAACGGCAGATGCCGCAGACCATCGAGCTCAACCTCGAGTTCGCGATTCCCGACAACCAGGCCGGGCGCAGTGACCGCATCCGCGACACCATCGACTACGGCGCCGTGGTGGAGCGCGTGCGCTGCACGCTCGCGGAAACGCGCTTCCTTCTGCTCGAGCGCGTGTGCGAGCACGTCAGCGACATCCTCCTCAACGAGTTCCACAGCCCGTGGGCCCGGGTGAGCGCCGCCAAGCTGGGCCTGATGCGCGGGGTGAAGCGGCTGGGGGTGACGATAGAAAGAGGCTCCAGGCTCTAGGCGCCAGACGCCAGGATCAGCACCGGCGCAACGCGCTGCGCCGTACTTCTGGCGTCTAGGGCCTGGAACCTAGAGCCTGCGCGGATAGTGCCCGCGCGCTTCGCGTGCGGGCACTATCCGCGCGGGTGATGCTTCGCGTGCAGCTGCTTGAGCCGTTCGCGTGCCACGTGGGTGTAGATCTGCGTGGTGGAGATGTCGGCGTGGCCGAGGAGCAGCTGCACCACGCGCAGGTCGGCGCCGTGGTTGAGCAGGTGCGTGGCGAAGGCGTGCCGCAGCGTGTGCGGGGAGATGTTCGCCGGGATGCCCGCGCGGCGCGCGTAGCGCTTGATCAGCTGCCAGAACGCCTCGCGCGTCATGGGGCCCCCGCGCCGGGTGACGAACAGCGCGGCGCTCGAACGGCCTTCGAGCAGCAGCGGACGGGCCTCGCGCACGTAGTGCCGAACCGCGTCGAGGGCCTGCTCTCCGACCGGCACGAGGCGCTCCTTCGCACCCTTGCCCAGGATGCGCACCACGCCCATGGCGTCGGACAGCTGTGCGCTCTGCAGCGACACCAGCTCGGAAACGCGCAGCCCGGACGCGTAAAGCACCTCGAGCATCGCCAGGTCGCGCAGCCCCAGCGGGGTCCGGACGTCCGGCGCCCCGAGCAGGGCGTCCACGTCGGCTTCGGTCAGGCTCTTCGGCAGCGGCCGGACCCGCTTGGGTGCCTCGATCCTGAGCGTGGGGTCGCCCTCCACCCGGCTGTTCCGCAGCTGGTACTGGTAGAAGCGGCGCAGGCTCGACAGCAGCCGCGCCGCCGAGGACGGCTTGGTCTTCGGATAGCGATGTGCGAGGTAGCCTGCGAGATCCTCGTGCTTCGCGTCGAGCAGGGTCTTGCCGCGCGCGGTCCGCAGCCATGCCGCGAACAGGCGCAGGTCGCGACGGTAACTGTCCAGCGTGTTGCGCGAGAGTCCATCCTCGAGCCACAGGCTGTCCGCGAACTCGTCGAGCAGGCTATCGGCGGGATCGGCCATGCCAGCGAAGTTGCTGCGTCATGCGGCGGATTCTAGGGGCAAACAAAAACGGCGGCCATGGGCCGCCGTTCCTTGCACCGCGCCGGCGCGAAGCCGGCCGATGCACCTACTCGATCGCGCCGGCCTTCTCGGCCGCGGAGAGCTTCTCGCGGATGCGCGCCGACTTGCCCGAACGGCCGCGCAGGTAATACAGCTTGGCCCGACGCACGTCGCCGCGCCGCTTGACCTCGATGCTCGCGATCAGCGGCGAGTAGGTCTGGAACGTGCGCTCGACACCCTCGCCCGAGGAGATCTTGCGCACGATGAACGAGGAGTTCAGCCCGCGGTTGCGCCGCGAGATGACCACGCCCTCGTAGGCCTGCACGCGCTTGCGCTCGCCTTCGACCACGTTCACGTTCACCACCACGGTGTCGCCGGGCGCGAACGCCGGCACCTTCTTGCCCAGGCGGGCGATCTCTTCCTGCTCCAGCTTCGCGATCAGATCCATTCTTCGAACTCCTGCAAATTTGCTGCTGCGTCCAGGCGGGCCCGCTGCCTCTAGCGCTGGGCCTCGCGCTTGTATTCCTCGAGCAGTGCCGCCTGCTCCGCCGTGAGCTGCCCGAGCAGTTCCGGCCGCCGGCTCCACGTCCGCCCCAGCGCCTGCTTCAGGCGCCAGCGCTCGATGTCGGCATGGTTGCCCGAGAGCAGCACCGGTGGCACCGGCCGGCCCTCGTACACCTCCGGGCGCGTGTAGTGCGGGTGGTCGAGCAGCCCGTTCACGAATGAATCGCTGGCCGCCGAGTCCGCGTCGTTCAGCACGCCCGGCACCTGCCGGACCATCGCATCCATCAGCACCATGGCCGGCAGCTCCCCGCCGGACACCACGTAGTCGCCGATGGACAGTTCCTCGTCCACCTGGCGCTCGATCAGACGCTCGTCCACGCCCTCGTAGCGCCCGCACAGCAGGATCAACCCCGGCTGCGCCATCAGTTCCTGCACCTTCGCATGCGTGAGTGGGCGGCCCTGCGGGGAGAAGTAGATCACCCGCGACTCGCGCACTCCGCAGCTCTTCTGCCGCTGCCGTGCCGCCTTCAGCGCCTTCTCCAGCGGCTCGGGCGTCATCACCATGCCCGGACCGCCTCCGTACGGCCGGTCGTCCACCGAGCGGTACGCATTGCTGCTGAAATCGCGCGGATTCCAAAGCACCAGCTCGTAGACGCCGTTCTCGAACGCACGGCGCGTGATGCCCGAGCGGGTCAGCGCATCGAACATCTCCGGGAACAGCGTGACGGCGTCGAAGTGGATCAAAAATCCGCCCCCCAGTCCACCACCAGCTCTCCCCGCTCCAGATCCACCGACTTCACCACGGCGTCCACGAACGGAATCAGCCTCTCGCGTTCGCCGCGCACCACCAGAACCTGATTCGCACCAGTCTCCAGCAGTCCGGCCACGACTCCCAGCGGCTCGCCCTGCAGGTTGGCCACTCGCAACCCCTGCAGGTCGGCCCAGTAATACTCGCCATCGGCGCCGGCCGGCAGCGCCGCCCTGGGCACCGCCACCTGGCAGCCTCGCAGGGCCGCGGCCTGCTCGCGATCTTCGATGCCCTTTAGCTTGGCCACCAGCGCCGTACCGTGCACGGCGCCTTGCTCCAGCTCGGCGGCGGTCCACTCTCCGCTCCGGTCCAGCCACCACACCGGATAGTCGAGCAGCCCGCCGGGTCGCTCGGTGAACACCTGCAGCTTGATCCAGCCTTTCACGGCGAAGGCGCCGGCCACGCGCCCCATCACCACCATGTCGCCGGCGCCAGCCTTCGCCTCAGCCGCGCCAGCCCCGCTCACCGAACCCGCCTCAGGCGGCAGGCGTCTGGGCGGCAGCCTTGCTGTACTGCTTGACCAGGCGGGCGACGGTGTCGCTCACCTTCGCGCCCTGGCCCTGCCAGTGCGCAACCCGGGTCAGGTCGAAGCGCAGGTTCTCGCGACCCTCGGGAGCCTTGGGGTCGTAGAAGCCCACGCGCTCGATGAAGCGCCCGTCGCGCGGGTCGCGCGAATTGGCCACCACCACGTTGAAAAACGGCCGCTTCCTGGCGCCGCCGCGAGCCAGTCTGATCACCACCATGAATGAAATCCTCCAGCGCCGCCGGCCAGTTGCAGTGCGCGTGCCACGTGAGATGCCTGGCCGGATTTGGCGAAGCCCGCGATTCTAAGCCCTTTTTCTGCGCCTTGGCAAGGCGCCCGGACAGCCACCGGGATCAGCGGGTTGCCGCGCTGCCGGGGTTGCCCTGGTGGAAGACCCGGTCGAGGAAGCCGGTGATGATCGCGACCAGTTCGTCCTCGCGCCCCTCGAAGAAATGCAGTGCGTTGGGCACCACCACCTGCTCCGAGCCGGGCACCTTGTCGATCTGCTTCTTGCGCTCGTACGCGCCGACCTGGGTGATCTCCCAGTCCTTGCCGCCGAACACGTCCATCACCGGGATCTTGATACGGAACATCTCTTCCAGCCCGTTGATGATGCCGACGAAGACCCAGGCCTTGACCGGGGTCTTGTCCACCGTGATGAGGTACTGGTTGGCCATCGTCGCCCCGAGACTGTGCGAGACGATGGCGATGTTCTTGTAGCCCTTGTCCGAGAGGTACCTGCCGGCGATCTGGAAGCGCTCGATGGCGTCCGGGTAGGTGGCCATGTAGTCGCCGATCTTGGCCCCGCCGCCCAGCACCGGCAGCTGGATGGCGAGCGTGGTGTAGCCCTGCTCGGCGAGCTTGGTGCGCAGGATCCCGTAGAGCTCGTAGTCCGGGCTCCAGCCCCGTCCATGGGCGAGGACGATCGCGCCGCGCGGCTTCTGCGCTTCGGTATAGAGGGTGAGGAACTTGTGCCCGTTGGGCTGCTCGAGCCACACCGCCTCGCCCACCATCAGCCCGGGAACGATCTGGTCCGCCCAGCGCTTCTCGCGGTCGTAGTCGGAGATTGCCCAGGCGGGCAGGGCAAGGACGAGCATGAGCAGTGCGAGCAGCGGCTTCATTCGGGTTCCGGTGGGTGGGCGATCGAGCGTTGGACTGCGCAGTGCAGGTGCGGGTTCAGCGCATGCCCGGAAGCATGCCGCGCAGGCCGCGGATCATCTTCTGCATGTTGCCGCCCTTCATCATCTTCATCATCTTCTGCATCTGCTCGTACTGGTTGAGCAGGCGGTTGACTTCCTGCACCGGAACCCCGGCGCCGGTGGCGATGCGGCGCTTGCGCGAGGCCTTGATCAGGTCGGGCTTGGCACGCTCGGCCGGGGTCATCGAGTCGATGATGCCGATGGTCCGGTTGACCTGCCGCTCGTCCACCTGCGCGCCCTGCGCCATCTGCGAGAGCTGCGCCGGCAGCTTGTCCATGAGTGCCGTGAGCCCGCCCATCTTGCGCATCTGCAGCATCTGCTGCTTGAAGTCCTCCAGGTCGAAGCCCTTGCCGCTCTTGACCTTGCGCGCGAGCTTCTCGGCCTGCTCGATGTCGACCGTGCGGCGCGCCTCCTCCACCAGCGAGAGCACGTCGCCCATCCCCAGCACGCGCGAGGCCATGCGCTCTGGATGGAACGGCTCGAGCGCCGGGAGCTTCTCGCCCACGCCGATGAACTTCACCGGCTTGCCGGTCACGTGCCGTACCGAGAGCGCGGCCCCGCCGCGCGAATCGCCATCGAGCTTGGTGAGGATCACGCCGGTCAGCGGCAGGGCCTCGTTGAACGCCTTGGCCACGTTGACCGCGTCCTGCCCCTGCATCGCATCGACCACGAACAGGGTTTCGGCCGGGTGGAGTGCTCCGTGCAGGCCGCGGATCTCGTCCATCATCGCCTGGTCGATGGCGAGCCGGCCCGCGGTGTCCACGATCAGCACGTCGTGATAGTGCTTGCGCGCGAAATCCACCGCTGCCAGCGCGATGTCCAGCGGCTTCTGGTCCGCCCGGGAGGGGTAGAAGTCGGCACCGACCTGGCCTGCGACGGTCTGCAGCTGGTCGATGGCGGCCGGGCGATACACGTCGCAGCTCACCAGCAGCACCTTCTTGCGCAGGTCCTCCCGGATGAGCCGCGCGAGCTTGCCGGCGGAGGTGGTCTTGCCGGAGCCCTGCAGGCCCGCCATGAGGATCACGGCGGGCGGAGTGACGGCGAGCTCCAGCGGGACGTTGGCCTCGCCCATCAGGGCCTTGAGCTCGTCGAACACGACGCCCACCAGCGCCTGGCCTGGCGTGAGGCTGCCCGCCACTTCCTGCCCCAGGGCCCGCTCGCGCACCTGGGCCACGAAGTCCTTGACCACCGGCAGCGCGACGTCGGCCTCGAGCAGGGCCATGCGCACCTCGCGCAGGGCGTCCTGGATGTTGGCCTCGGTGAGCCGCGCCTGACCGCGCAGCGTCTTGATCACGCCGGTCAACCGGCCGGTGAGCGACTCGAGCATCGTCGAACGTGGGAAGTTGAAAGCCTCGATGCGCGCGCGACTGCCGCGCGACCGGGGGGATGTTGTAGACTGCTGGCCCGGGCGCTTCGCGCCCTTGCAGCTGGGGCGGCCCGCCGCCCGCAGCCATCATGCCCGGAATTCTACCGCATCTGGTCTGCGCCGCCCTCTACGCCGGGCTGGCCACCCTGCTCTATCGCGCGCTCAATGACAAGGAGCACCAGGGGCGGGCGCTGCCCCTGCTGCACTGGGCCGTGCTGCTGCCGCTGCTGCTGCATACGTGGCTGCTCTATGCCGGCGTGCTGCGGCCCGACGGTATCTACCTGGGCGTGGGCAGCTCGCTGTCCACGATCGTGTGGATGACGGTCCTGATCTACTGGCTCGGGAGCTTCTTCTATCGCCTGCAGGGCCTGCAGATCTTCATCCTCGGCTATGCCGCGATCCTGGTGCTGTTTCCGCTGGCAGTGCCGTCCATGCATCCGCTGCCCCACACCCACCTGGCCGCGTTCCGGCTGCACCTGCTGCTGTCCCTGGCCGCATTCAGCCTGCTCACCATCGCCAGCCTGCAGGCCCTCATGATGGCGGCGCTCGAGCGGCGGCTGCGCGGCAGCGCACTGCCGGGCTACCTGCAGTCGCTGCCGCCCCTGCTCTCGCTGGAGGAGTTGCTGTTCCGCATCCTCTGGGCCGGGTTCCTGCTGCTCACCCTGACGCTCGCCTCGGGCATGCTGTTCTCCGAGGAGATCTTCGGCCGGCCGCTGCAGTTCACGCACAAGGTCGTGTTCGGCATCCTCGCCTGGCTGATCTTCGCGGCCCTGCTCGCCGGCCGCCAGGTCTACGGCTGGCGCGGGCGCAAGGCGCTGCGCCTGACGCTGGCAGGCTTCCTGGCCCTGGTGCTGGCCTATATCGGCAGCAAGTTCGTGCTCGAGGTCCTGCTGCACCGTTAGCCTGCGCGCTGCGCCGGGCCGGTGTTGCCTGGCGCCGACGCCATCTCAATCTTTGCCGTCCCGGGTCGATAACTGACGCTGACCTGCCTGTCCCCCGTCCGCCCCGGCGACGGGGCCGAGCGGGTGGATTTCCGGGCGGGCCGCGGCGCCGCGCTCATGTCAGCATCAGTCACTTGGGCGGCAGATGGCAGCAATATCCGAACAGAACCAGATGTCGGGCCTCGCGCGCGCGATGGTCCAGAAGGGACTGCTCGCCGAGCGCGAGGCGATCCAGCTGCAGGAGCGGGCGAACGAGGCCGGCGTGGGCTTCGTCGAACAGCTGCTCACCACGAAGAAGTTCGGCGAGGGTGACGTCGCCGAGTTCGCCGCCACGACCTTCGGTTTCCCCCTGCTCGACCTGCACGGCTTCGACCCCGACCACCTGCCGGCCAAGCACATCGACGTCAAGGCGCTGGCCAGCCGCCGGGCGCTGCCGCTGTTCCAGCGTGGCAACCGCCTCTACGTGGCACTCGCCGATCCCACCAACCGCACGGTCATGGACCAGATCAAGTTCCAGACCGGGATGCAGGTCGAGCCGGTGGTGGTCGAGGACGGCAAGCTCGGCGCCCTGATCGGCAAGCTGGTCGCCGCCTCCGGGCAAGCGCTCAGCGACCTGGTCGACGATGACATCGCCGCCGACCTCACCGAGGCAGATCCGGACCCGCAGCCGGACACGCAGGCGGTCGAGATCGACGACGCGCCGGTGGTGAAGTACATCCAGAAGATCCTGCTGGATGCGATCCACAGTGGTGCCTCCGACATCCACTTCGAGCCGTACGAGAAGTCCTACCGCATCCGCTACCGGATGGACGGCAACCTCTACGAGGTGGCCTCGCCGCCGCTCGCGATCAAGGAGAAGATCGCCTCGCGCATCAAGGTGATCTCCAAGCTGGACATCTCCGAGAAGCGCGTGCCGCAGGACGGCCGCATGAAGCTCGTGCTGTCGAAGAACCGTGCGATCGACTTCCGCGTCAGCACCCTGCCCACGCTATTCGGCGAGAAGCTGGTACTGCGCATCCTCGACCCCTCGAGCGCCACCCTGGGCATCGACGCGCTGGGTTACGAGCCCGACCAGCGGGAGGCGCTGCTCAACGCCGTGCATCGGCCCTACGGCATGGTGCTCGTGACCGGGCCGACCGGCTCGGGCAAGACGGTCTCGCTCTACACCTGCCTGAACATCCTGAACAAGCCGGACATCAACATCGCGACGGCGGAAGACCCGGCCGAGATCAACCTGCCCGGCATTAACCAGGTGAATGTAAACGACAAAGCTGGCCTGACTTTTGCTGCGGCCTTGAAGTCTTTCCTGCGCCAGGACCCGGACATCATCATGGTGGGCGAGATCCGCGACCTGGAGACGGGGGAGATCGCCATCAAGGCGGCACAGACCGGCCACATGGTGCTGTCCACCCTGCACACCAACGACGCTCCGACCACCCTCACGCGCCTCATGAACATGGGCATCGCGCCGTTCAACATCGCCTCGTCGGTGATCCTGATCACGGCGCAGCGCCTGGCGCGCAAGCTCTGCTCGCAGTGCAAGCAGCCCACGGACATTCCCGCGGCCGCCCTGCTGCGCGCCGGCTTCAAGGAGGCGGACCTGGACGGCAGCTGGACCCCCTACCGGCACGTCGGCTGCGAAGCCTGCAAGAACACCGGCTACAAGGGCCGGGTCGGCATCTACCAGGTCATGCCGATCAGCGACGAGATCAACCGCATCATCATGACCAATGGCAACGCCATCGACATCGCCGACCAGGCCCAGCGCGAAGGCATCCGCGACCTGCGCCAGTCCGGCCTGCTGAAGGTGCGCAACGGCCTCACGTCCCTGGAAGAAATCGAAGCGGTCACCAACGAATAGGCGTATCGGAGATCTGATCTATGGCAACGGCAACCGCGACCACCGCCGCACGGCGCGACGTCAAGGAGTACAGCTTCGTCTGGGAAGGCCGCGACCGCGGTGGCAAGCTGATCAAGGGCGACATGAGGGCCAGCGGCGAGGCGGTGGTCCAGTCCACGCTGCGCCGCCAGGGAATCACCGTCAGCAAGATCAAGCGCCAGCGCGGCGGGGTCGGCGGCAAGATCACCGAGAAGGACATCACCCTGTTCACGCGCCAGCTCGCGACCATGATGAAGTCCGGCGTGCCGCTGCTGCAGTCCTTCGACATCGTCGGCAAGGGCCACTCCAACCCGGCAGTGGGCAAGCTGCTGCTCGACGTCAAGACCGACGTCGAGACCGGGAGCTCGCTCAACCAGGCCTTCCGCAAGTACCCGCTCTACTTCGACGCGCTGTTCTGCAACCTGGTGGCCGCCGGCGAGGCGGCCGGTATCCTGGACAGCCTGCTGGATCGCCTGGCGACCTACAAGGAGAAGATCCTCGCGATCAAGTCGAAGATCAAGGGCGCCCTGTTCTACCCGGTTGCGGTGATCGTGGTGGCGTTCGTGATCACCGCGGTCATCATGATCTTCGTGATCCCCGCGTTCAAGGAGCTGTTCAGCAGCTTCGGCGCGGACCTGCCGGCGCCCACGCTGTTCGTGATGGCGCTCTCGGATTACTTCGTCAGATACTGGTGGCTCATCTTCGGCTCGATCGGCGGCGGGCTGTGGTTCTTCTTCTACACCTGGAAGCGCTCGGCCAAGATGCAGGCGGCGATGGATCGGCTGACGCTGAAGCTGCCGGTGTTCGGCGACATCATCCGCAAGGCCACGATGGCGCGCTGGGCGCGCACGCTGTCCACGATGTTCGCCGCCGGCGTGCCGCTGGTCGAGGCGCTGGACTCGGTGGGCGGAGCCTCCGGCAACTGGGTGTATTCGACCGCCACCAGGAAGATCCAGCAGGAGGTCAGCACCGGCACCAGCCTCACCGTGTCGATGCAGAACAGCGCGGTGTTCCCCAACATGGTGATCCAGATGGTGGCCATCGGCGAGGAGTCCGGCTCGCTCGACCACATGCTGGGCAAGGTGGCCGACTTCTACGAGCAGGAAGTGGACGACGCGGTCGACGCGCTGTCCAGCCTGATGGAGCCGATGATCATGGTCGTCCTGGGCACGCTGATCGGCGGCCTGGTCGTGGCCATGTACCTGCCGATCTTCAAGATGGGCCAGGCGATCTGAGCCAACCGATGCCCGGCGGCGCACGTCCGCACCCGTGCGCCCGGCCGGGCCGCGCGGTCGCGGCACTGGAGCGCTCCGCGACGGTACACTGACGCCGAATGCTCGCTCCGCTGCGCGACCCCGCCATCCTGCCCTGGCTGTGCCTGCTGCTAGGCCTGCTGGTAGGCAGCTTTCTCAACGTCGTGATCCATCGCCTGCCGATCATGCTCATGCGCGACTGGCGCGGGCAGGCGCTCGAAGTGCTCGCCGAGTGGGTGCAGGCAAAGGACGCCCCCGCCGCCCTGGCGTCACTTGCCGCGCCGCTCCAGCAGGTGAGCGCAGAGCAGGCTGCCGCGCCAGCCTACACCCTGGTGCGGCCGCGCTCGGCCTGTCCCGCCTGCGGGCACGCCATCAGTGCGCTGGAAAACGTGCCGCTGGTGAGCTGGGCCCTGCTGCGCGGGCGCTGCCGGCAGTGCAAGACCCCGATCAGCCCGCGCTATCCCGTCGTGGAACTGTGCACCGGGCTGCTGTCCGGCTACATCGGCTGGCGCTTCGGCTTCTCGCCCGCAACCCTGGGCGCGCTCGTATTCACCTGGGCCCTGATCGCCGGCGCCGTGATCGACTTCGACACCCAGTTGCTGCCCGACAGCATCACGCTGCCGCTGCTCTGGATCGGCCTGCTGTTCAACCTGTTCGGCACCTTCACGACCCTGCCATCCGCGCTGATCGGCGCCGTGGCCGGCTATCTCTCGCTGTGGTCGGTGTACTGGGTGTTCAAGCTCGCCACCGGCAAGGAGGGCATGGGGTTCGGCGACTTCAAGCTGCTCGCGGCGATCGGCGCCTTCCTCGGCTGGCAGATGCTGCCGGCCGTGATCCTGCTTTCCTCCCTGGTGGGAGCGGTAGTGGGCCTCCTGCTGATCGCGCTGGCCGGGCGCGGTCGGCATATCCCGATGCCGTTCGGACCGTATCTTGCCGCCGCCGGGCTGCTCGCCCTGCTCTACGGCGAGCAGTTCAACCGCATGTACCTGCAGTTTCTCTGAGCTTCCATGGACGGCAGGCTGGTCGTCGGCGTCACCGGGGGAATCGGCTCCGGCAAGACCGCGGCTGTCAGCCTGTTCGAGGCGCTCGGAGCGGGCGTGGTGGACACCGACGCCATCGCCCACGTGCTGACCCGGCCCGGGGGCGCGGCGATGAGCGCGATCCGCGCCCGCTTCGGTCCGGGCTACGTATCGGCGGACGGCGGCCTCGACCGGGCCGCGATGCGCGCACTCGTGTTCGCCGACGCTGCCGCCAAGCGCGATCTGGAGGCGATCCTGCACCCCTTGATCGGTGCACGTTCCAGGGCCGCGCTCATGGAGGCGGGCGGACCGTATGTGCTGCTGGTCGTGCCGCTGCTGGTGGAGCGCGGCGGGTATCGGGACGTCGTCGACCGGGTGCTGGTGATCGATTGCGATGAGAGCCTGCAGGTCGAGCGCGTGATGCAGCGCAGCGGCCTCACCGCCGAGCAGGTGCGCGCGATCATGGCAACACAGGCCTCGCGCGAGCAGCGGCTGCGCGCGGCCGACGACGTGATCCGCAACGACGGCACGCAGGACCGGCTCGCCGAGCAGGTGCGCGCACTGCACCAGCACTACCTGTCGCTGGCAGAAAACAGGGACAGCGCACACGAATGAAGCTCGCGGCACTGCTTTTGGTTTATCCTTGTGCCTCCTCGGACCGACCCCGACCGGGCCTCGTGACTGCATGATCGACTCGCCGATCCCCTCGTTGCGCGCGGAGTTGCAGCTGCGAATGGCGTCCGGGCCCGCCTCGCGCCGGAACCGCGCATCGTGATCAGCTACGACTTTCCGCTCAACGAGCGCATTCGCACCCTCCTGCGGATGGAGAGCCTGTACGAGCGCGTGCACTTCTTCTGCGAGCGTGACGAGGGCCTCGAGCATCACGCTGCGCTGCTGGCCCTGTTCGAGATCCTCGACGTCGCCGGACGCGCCGACCTCAAATCGGAGATGATCCAGGAGCTGGAGCGCCAGCGGCACAGCCTGAGCGCGCTGCGCAGCAACCCTGCCATCTCGGTGGAGGCACTCGACGACGTGCTCGCCGACATCGACCGGGCGGCGCAGGGTCTGCAGCAGTCCTCCGGCAAGACCGGCCAGGAACTGCGCGAGAACGAATGGCTGATGGGGATCCGCCAGCGCGCGGCGATCCCCGGGGGGGTATGCGAGTTCGACCTCCCTTCCTATCACTACTGGCTGCACCTGCCGGCGCAGGCGCGCCGCGAGGATCTGCAGAGCTGGCTGGTGCCGTTCCTGCCGCTGCAGCAGGGCGTTGCCATCATCCTGCGCATCCTGCGCGAGAGCGGCCGCACCACCCAGCAGGTCGCCCAGCAGGGCGTGTTCCAGCAGATGATGGGAGGCCGCGTGGCACAGCTGCTGCGGTTGCGCGTTGCCGACAGTTTCGACTGCGTGCCGGAGGTGAGCGCGAACAAGTACGCGCTCAACATCCGCTTCACCGCAGCCGGCAGCGGGCAGCGGGCGCGTGTCGCCCAGACCGACGTGCCGTTCGAGCTGACCTTCTGCAACCTCTGATGGCGGCCGAGAAGCCCCGCGCGGCGGAGAAGCCGCGATTGGTCAATTGCCCGCATTGCGGGACACCGACGCCCTGGAGCACGGCCAATCCCCATCGCCCGTTCTGCTCCGAGCGCTGCAAGCTGATCGACTTCGGCGCATGGGCCACCGAGTCGTATCGCGTGCCCGTCGAGGAACAGGACCCCGATCGCAGCGACGAGGGCCCGCAGGGCTAGGGCCTGCCCTAGTCCACCCCCCAGGCGCCGCGGATCATCGCGACGCCGTGCGCACCGGCGGTCCAGGCCGGCTCCAGATCGCTGCCTCGCATCCCGCCGATCGCGAACACGGGGATGGTGCAGCCGGCGATCATCCGCGCGAAGCGCTCCCAACCCATTCCCGCCTGCCCGGGGTGAGTGGGGGTGGCCAGCACCGGCCCGAGGATGGCGTAATCCAGGCCCAGCGCCTGTGCCCGTCGCAGCTCGGACTCGTCATGGCAGGAGGCGCCGCACAGCGCGAGCGCGGGGCGTCGCGCGGCACGCCACAGGTCGCGGGCTGGCAGATGGACTCCATCAGCGGCGCTGGCCTGCGCGAGCACAGGATCGCCATTGACCACGACGGATGCACCGACGCGGCGGCAACGTTCCACCACTGCAGTGGTGAACTCACGCAGCGCAGGCGCCGCCATGCCGGGCTCGCGTACCATGACCAGGCGCAGGCCGCGTGCAAGCGCATCGTCGAGCCGCTGGAGGAAGGCGTCCTCGCCCATCTGCGTCGCGCAGGTCAGACCGAGCTGCGCCGGCAGGGCGAGTGCCTGGAGCACCGGACCGTTGGCGGGCAGCAGTGGACCGACCCCGAGCGCATCGACCCGCGCCCATGCGAGCGCCTGGTCTTCGATCGGCCGGGGCTCGCCCCGCCACTGCGTAACCCGGAAGAAGTTCAGCGATACGTGCGCATGCGGATAGACGAAGCGCTGCACGATCCAGGGATAGGCGCGGACCACCTCGATCGCGAGCTCCTCGCGCAGCTCGCGCGCGAGCGCATCGTGCGGCGTCTCGCCCGGCTCGACCTTGCCGCCCGGGAACTCCCAGTAGCCCGCGTAGACCTTGCCGGAAGGCCGTTGGCCGAGCAGGAAACTGTGGTCGGGCCGCAGGATGACGGCCGCCGCGACCTCGACCAGCGCCGGCCGCCCGGACGGTGTGTCGCTCAAGCGGAAGCGGGGGGCGACGCCTGCAGCCGCCCGGCCCAATCGCGCGCGAAGTGCCAGGCGACCCGTCCACTGCGCGATCCCCGCTGCAGGGCCCACTGCAGCGCTTCGCGGCGGACCTCGTCGCCCTCGACGTCGGCGACGCCGAGCTCGCGCAGCCAATGGTGGACGATGTCCAGGTACTCGTCCTGGCTGAAGGGATAGAACGACACCCACAACCCGAAGCGCTCGGAGAGCGAGATCTTTTCCTCGACCGTCTCGCCCGGATGCACCTCGTCGCCGACATAGCGGGTCTCGAGGTTCTCCTGCATGTACTCCGGCATCAGGTGACGGCGATTGGACGTGGCATAGATCAGCACGTTCGCGGGTGTGGCCGAGACCGAGCCATCGAGCACGGCTTTGAGGGTCTTGTAGGCCGGCTCGTCCGAGTCGAACGAGAGGTCGTCGCAGAACAGGATGAAGCGGAACGGCTGCTCGGCGATGCATTCGACCACGTCGGGCAGGTGCATCAGGTCCTGCTTGTCCAGTTCGATCAGCCGCAGCCCTTCGGTCGCGTAGCGGTTGAGTGCCCCCTTCACCAGTGACGACTTGCCGGTCCCCCGGGCACCGGTCAGCAGCACGTTGTTGGCCGGCAGCCCGCTCACGAACTGCCGGGTGTTCCGGTCGACGAGATCGCGCTGGCGGTCGATGTCCTGCAGGTCCTCGAGGCGGATGCCGTGCGGATGCTTCACCGGCTGCAGGTAGCCGCGCTCGCCGCGGCTGCGCCAGCGGAAGGCGATGTGCGCGGAGAAGTCCGGCTGGGGAAAGTCCGGGGGAAGCAGGCGCTCGACGCGCTGCAGGAGCGCGTCGGCACGGTCGATGAGCTGGTCGAGGTTGGACATGATCGTTGCAGGCTCCTGGGCTCCAGGCTCAAGACGCCAGGAGAGAAGCGCGGCGCCTCGCGCCGCCCAGCCCCTCTGGGGCCTGGAGCCTAGGGCCTCAAGTTCGGTACTCCGCGTTGATCGTGACGTACTCGTGCGACAGGTCGCAGGTCCACACGGTCGCGCTCGCCGCGCCGCGGCCCAGCACCACGCGCACCGTGATCTCGCTGCGCTTCATCACGCGCTGGCCGTCCTCCTCACGGTAAGCGGCATCGCGCCCGCCGTCGCTCACCACCCGCACCTCGTCGAGGAACAGATGGATGCGCCCGACATCCAGGTCGGCGATGCCGGCGTAGCCGATGGCAGCGAGGATCCGGCCGAGGTTGGGGTCGGATGCGAAGAATGCAGTCTTCACCAGCGGCGAGTGCGCGATCGCGAACGCCACCTTGCGGCATTCGTCCTCGCTGCTCCCCGCCTCGACCTGGATGGTCATGAACTTCGTCGCACCCTCGCCGTCGCGGATGATGGCTTGGGCGAGCTCGATGGATACCGCAGTGACCGCATCGCGCAGGGCTGCATAGCCGTGGCTGTGCTCCCCTTCGATCAGCGGCATCCTGGCCTTGCCGGTTGCCGCGAGCACGAAGGAGTCGTTGGTCGAGGTATCGCCATCGACGGTGATGGCGTTGAACGAACGCTGCGTGGCGTATCCGAGGATCTCGCGCAGCGCATCCCCGCTCACGGCGGCATCCGTGGTCACGAAGCCGAGCATGGTCGCCATGTCCGGGTGGATCATGCCGGCGCCCTTGGCAATGCCGGTGACCGTCACTTCCGCACCCTCGAGGCGCAGCCTGCGCGAGGCCGCCTTGGGCAGTGTGTCGGTGGTCATGATGGCCTCGGCCGCCGCGAGCCAGTTGTCTTCCCGGAGGTCGTCCACGCATGCGGGCAGGCCGGCCACCACCCGGTCGATGGGCAGCGGCTCCATGATCACCCCGGTGGAGAACGGCAGCACCTGGACCGGCTCGAGGCGCAGCAGCCGCGCGAGCGCCGCGCAGGTCTCGCGCGAGTGCGCGAGACCCTGGGGCCCCGTGCCGGCATTCGCGTTGCCGGTGTTGACGACCAGCGCGCGAATCTCCGGGCCGGCCTGCAGGTGCTCCCTGCAAACCAGTACCGGCGCGGCGCAGAAGCGGTTGCGCGTGAAGACGCCCGCAGCAACCGTGTCCGGGTCGAATGCGACCACCAGCAGGTCGCGCCGGTCGGCCTTGCGGATGCCCGCGCGCGCGATGCCGAGACGCACGCCGGGCACCGGGTGCAGCCGTTCCGGCGCTGGCGCCGTCAGTCCCACAGCCATGATCAGTCTTTAAGCCGAACGGGCGAGGGGCGCCCGCGGTTTCAACGTGCGCACGGTCACTCGAGCCGGCCGTGGCATTGCTTGTACTTCTTCCCGGAACCGCACGGGCACGGGTCGTTGCGGCCGACCTTCTCGCCCTGGCGCACGAAGGTGCGCCCCTTCGGGCCCTGGGCCTGCGCCTCGGCGTCCGGCTGGGCATCGTCGCCCTCCGCCAGCGCCTCTTCGTAGTCGGCGTGCTGATAGCGGACGTTGGTGACTTCCACCGGCTCCTCGGCCTTCTCCATGTCCTGCTGGCTGCGGATCTGCACTGCCATGAGCACGCGCGTCACCTCGTTGCGCACCGAGTCCAGCATCATCGAGAACAGCTCGAAGGCCTCGCGCTTGTACTCCTGCTTCGGGTTCTTCTGCGCGAAGCCGCGCAGGTGGATGCCCTGGCGCAGATGGTCGAGCGCGGAGAGGTGCTCGCGCCAGTAGTTGTCCAGCGTCTGCAGCATCACCGAGCGCTCGAACTGGTGCAGCGCCTCGCGGTCCACCCCGGTCATCTTGCTGCGATAGTGCTCGTGCGCGGCCTCGACGAGCTTCCCGCGCAGGGCTTCCTCGTCCAGGCTGGTGTCCTGCTCGAGCCAGCGCCGGATCGGGAGCTCGAGGGTGAGCTCGGCCTGCAGCGCGCGCTCCAGGCCGGCGATGTCCCACTGTTCCTCCACGGTCCCCGGCGGCACGTGCTGCCCCATCGTGTCGGTGACAGTACCTTCGCGCATGGAGTCCAGCGTCTCGGTGATGTCGCTGCTCTCCAGCAGCTCGTTGCGCTGCTGGTAGATCACCTTGCGCTGGTCGTTGGCGACGTCGTCGTATTCGAGCAGCTGCTTGCGGATGTCGAAGTTGCGCGCCTCGACCTTGCGCTGCGCGTTCTCGATCGCGCGCGTGACCCAGGGATGCTCGATGGCCTCGCCCTCGGGCATCTTGAGCCGGTCCATGATCGCGGCCACCCGGTCGGACGCGAAGATGCGCAGCAGCGGATCTTCCAGCGAGAGGTAGAAGCGGCTGGAGCCGGGGTCGCCCTGGCGGCCCGAGCGGCCGCGCAGCTGGTTGTCCACCCGCCGCGACTCGTGGCGCTCGGTGCCCACGATGTGCAGCCCGCCTGCGGCGACGACCTGGTTGTGCAGATCCTGCCAGCGCATGCGGATCTCGGCGATGCGCGCCTGGCGGTCCTCCTCGCTCAGGCTCTCGTCCGTGCGCACCCGCGCGATCTCGGGCTCGGGGCTGCCACCCAGCACGATGTCCGTGCCGCGGCCCGCCATGTTGGTCGCGATGGTCACCATCTTCGGGCGCCCCGCCTGCACGACGATCTCGGCCTCGCGCGCATGCTGCTTGGCGTTGAGCACCTGGTGCGGCAGCTTGGCCTTGGTCAGGAAGCTCGAGAGCTCCTCGGAGTTCTCGATCGAGGTGGTGCCCACCAGCACCGGCTGGCCGCGCTCGTAGCAGTCCTTGATGTCGTTGATGACCGCCTGGATCTTCTCCTTCTTGGTCTTGAAGACCTGGTCCATGCGGTCTTCGCGGACCATCGCCATGTGCGTCGGGATGACCACCGTTTCCAGGTTGTAGATCTGCTGGAACTCGTAGGCCTCGGTGTCGGCCGTGCCGGTCATGCCCGCGAGCTTGCCGTACATGCGGAAGTAGTTCTGGAACGTGACCGACGCCAGGGTCTGGCTCTCGCGCTGGATGCGCACGCCTTCCTTCGCTTCGACCGCCTGGTGCAGGCCCTCGGACCAGCGCCGGCCGGGCATCAAACGCCCGGTGAACTCGTCGACGATGACCACCTCGCCGTTCTGCACCACGTAGTGCTGGTCGCGGTGGTACAGCGCGTGCGCACGCAGCCCGGCGTACACGTGGTGCATCAGCGTGATGTTGGCGGCATCGTACAGGCTGCTGCCTTCGGAGAGCAGGCCGGAGCGCGTGAGGATCTCCTCCGCATGCTCGTGCCCGGCCTCGGTGAGGAGCACCTGGTGGGCCTTCTCGTCCATCGAGTAGTCGCCCGGCCCGTTCTCCTCGGTCTGGCGGGTCAGCTGCGGGATCAGCTGGTTGATCTTGATGTACATCTCGGTGACGTCTTCGGCCTGGCCCGAGATGATGAGCGGCGTGCGCGCCTCGTCGATCAGGATGGAGTCGACCTCGTCGACGATGGCGTAGGTCAGCCCGCGCTGCACGCGCTCGTCGACCTGATACACCATGTTGTCACGCAGGAAATCGAAGCCGAACTCGTTGTTGGTGCCATAGGTGATGTCGCAGCTGTACGCGGCGCGCTTGGCATTCTGACGTTCCTCGTGCGACATCTCGTGGAACGGCAGGTTGACCCCGACCGTGAGCCCGAGGAAGCCGTACAGCCGGCCCATCCACGCGGCGTCGCGGCCGGCCAGGTAGTCGTTCACCGTGACCACGTGCACGCCCTGTCCGGACAGGGCGTTGAGGTATGCGGGCAGGGTCGCGACGAGGGTCTTGCCCTCGCCGGTGCGCATCTCGGAGATCTTGCCGTCGTGCAGTGCCATCCCGCCGATCAGCTGCACGTCGAAGTGCCGCATGCCCAGGGCGCGCTTGCCCGCCTCCCGCACCACCGCGAAGGCCTCGGGCAGCAGCTGGTCGAGCGTCTCGCCGGCGGCGTAGCGTTGACGCAACGCCTCCGTGCGCCCGCGCAGCTCCTCGTCGCTCAGGCGCTCGACCTCGGGCTCCAGCGCATTGATGGCGCGAACGCGCTGCATGTAGCGCTTCACCAGCCGGTCGTTGCGGCTGCCGAAGACTTTCTTGAGCAGGTTGTTAATCATCTGTCGTCCAGGTGTGGGCGACGACCCCGGACGGGAAGGGGCAGGCAGCGCAGAAGCGGCAAGGGCGCCCCCAGAAAGCATGAGGGGCGAGGGGCCAGCCTGACCCCTCACCCCTCACGCGCCGAATTGCTGGCGATTCAGCCGGGCGTTCGCAGGAAGCGCGCCGGGTTCTGCGCAACACCCCTGTAGCGCACTTCGAAGTGCAAGTGGGTGCCGGTGGACCGGCCCGTGCTGCCGACTTCGGCGATCTTGCTCCCCCGCAGAACGACGTCGCCCACCTTCACCGTCAGCCGGGAAGCGTGGGCGTATCGCGTCACGAGGTCGTTGCCGTGATCGATCTCGACCATATTACCATACTGGGGGTGCGCAGCCGCAAAGACCACCACCCCGCCTGCGGCGGCCAGGATCGGCGTGCCCTCGGCGGCGGTGAAGTCGAGCCCTTCGTGGAAGGCATTCATGCCGTTGAACGGATCGATGCGCCAGCCGAAGCCGGACGAGTAGTAGCCCTCCTGCACCGGCATGCGGTTGGGGATGAGCTGCTGCTTGGCGTGCTCGGCGGTGAGGGTGGATTCCAGGAAGCGCAGCTTGTCGCCGCGGTCTTCCAGGTCGCGCGCCAGGCGGTCCAGTTCTTCGGTCAACTGGTGCATCGAGAACTGCTTCGCCGGAATCGCCGAGTCCGCACCACCCTGCCCCGGCGGACGGTCGAACATGAAGTCCTGCGGCTTGAGGCCCGCGACCTTGGAGAGCCGGTCTCCCAGCGCGTCCAGTCGCACCAGCCGCGCCTGCAGTTCCCCGACCTTGGAGGCCATGGTCTTGAGGCTCTCCCCAAGGTAGGCCTGCATGCGCTGATTCTCCTGGGCCTGCATGCTGGCCAGCAGCGGACGCAGGTAGGCACTGTCGTGCGAAACGGCGTAGCGCAGGGTGAAGTAGTGGATCGCCGCAGCCAGCAGCAGCACCGCGAGGCCGACCCCGGCACCGGCCAGGGCCAGCTGCCGCGAACCCAGCGTGACCGACCGCGCCCCCGACGTGCGGCCGGAAACTAGAATGATGTTCATCGCTTCTCCGGGACGCCTCATGGCCATGCCCACGACCAGCCGAAGCGTCGGCTCCCTGTTGAGTTCGGTGCCGGGCTTAAAAGCAATTAGCGTGCAACTGGGTCGCCTCGCTGCGATGCAGCATTTATGTGAGCAAGCGCTTCCATACACGCTGCGCAGACGCGTGATGGTCGTACACGAAGATGGAAAATCCGTTCTGCTTAAAGCGGATGGGGGCGCAACTGCGGCCAAGGTCCGGCACCTGACTCCGCGGCTGCTGGCGGCGATCCGAGCCCGCTTCCCCACCATCGAGCGGGTCCGATGCGAGGCGGGGATTGTGCAGCGCGCACAAGTTCCCGAAGGGCCAGTTCGTCGCATCCAGCCGACGGGCCGGAGTGCCTTGGCCGGCCTTGCAGGATCCCTGCCAGCCGGGGAGTTGCGCAGTGCGCTGGAGCGCCTGCTGGAGCGGCAGCGCCGCTCAGACCGCCAGGATCAGTCGCTCGAGCGCGAGGAAGGCGAGACCGATCGCAGCCACGAGTAGGGCGTACTTGAGCACCTGCCAGGAGAAGCGCAGCCAGCGACGGTCGTTGGTGAAGAGGTAGGTGGCCACGCCGGCCCCGATCGTGATGAGCACGATGAAGCCGATGATGCGCAGCAGGACGGCGCTCATCGGGAGCGCGGGCGGACCTGGCGCCCCTAGGCGAACTGCGCCTGCAGGCTCACGAACGCGGGCGCCTCTTCCTGCCGCTCGAAGCTGACCAGCTCCCAGGCGGCGGCGCGGGCGAGCAGTTCGCGCGCGAGCTTGTTGTTCAGCGCGTGCCCTGACTTGTGTGCCACGAATGCCCCGAGGATGGGATGCCCGAGCAGGTAGAGGTCCCCGATCGCGTCGAGCACCTTGTGCTTCACGAACTCATCGTCGTAGCGCAGGCCGTCGGAGTTCAGCACGTTGAACTCGTCCACCACGATGGCATTGTCGAGGCTGCCGCCCAACCCCAGCCCTTGTGCCCGCAGGCTCTCCACATCCTGCATGAAGCCGAATGTGCGGGCCCGCGCGATCTCCTTGGTGTAGGAGGTGGAGGCGAAATCCATCTCGATGCGCTGGCTGCCCTTCTGGATCACGGGATGGCTGAATTCGATGCTGAAGTCCATCCGGAAGCCGTCGTAGGGCTCGAACCGCGCCCACTTGTCGCCGTCGCGCACCTCGATGGCCTGGAGGATGCGGATGAAGCGCTTGGGCGCGGCCTGTTCCTCCAGGCCCGCAGACTGGATCAGGAACACGAACGGGCTGGCGCTCCCGTCCATGATCGGGACTTCCTCGGCGGTCAGGTCGACGTACGCGTTGTCCACGCCGAGCCCGGCGAACGCCGACATCAGGTGCTCGACGGTGTACACCCGGGCATCGTCCTGCTCGATGCAGGAGGACAGCCGGGTCTCGCTCACCGACGTGGCGTGCGCGCGGATCTCCACCGGGATCGGGAGATCCACCCGCCGGAACACGATGCCTGCATCCACGGGGGCCGGGCGCAAGGTGAGGTACACCTTGCGACCGGTGTGCAACCCCACCCCGGTGGCCCGGACCACGTTCTTCAGCGTTCGCTGTCTGATCATCTGCCCCAAGCCCAAACCCTTAATTCTATATCAAATCTGGCGAACCCTGGGCACTTCATACCGCGCCGCGGCAAAAGGGCCGCCAGATCGCTTGCACTGCATTATCCCGCCTAGCCTGTGCCTCAGTCGGCCTGCTTGCGCAGGAACGCGGGAATATCGAGCAGGTCCACCCCGGACTGACGCATGGCCTCGATGGTCGACTCGCGATTGCGCCGACGGATGACTGCCGGCGTGTCCAGCTGCGCGTAGTCCACCACCTCCACCGGCGCCGGGTCGGTCCCGGTCTTGATCACGGTCAGCGGCTTGTCCTGCTTGCGGCTGATCGGAGAGCCCAGCCCGGTCGCCACCATGGTCACGCGCAGCCGGTCGGCCATCGCCTCATCAATTACCGTGCCCACGATGACGGTCGCGTCCTCCGCGGTGAACGCCTTGATGGTGCTCATTACGTCATGCACCTCCTTCATCTTGAGGCTGGCGCTGGCGGTGATGTTGACGAGAACGCCGCGCGCCCCGGCGAGGTTGACGTCCTCCAGCAGGGGGCTGGCAACGGCCTGCTCGGCGGACTGGGTGCTGCGGTGGGGCCCGGAGGCGGTGGACGACCCCATCATCGCCATGCCCATCTCGGACATGACCGTGCGCACGTCCGCGAAGTCGACATTGACCAGGCCAGGGCAGTTGATCACCTCGGCGATCCCCGCGACCGCGCCGTGCAGCACGCCGTTCGCGGCCTTGAAGGCGTCGAGCATGCTGACGTTGTCGCCCAGCACATGCATCAGCTTCTCGTTGGGGATCACGATCAGGGAGTCGACGTGCTTGGACAGCGCCTCCAGTCCCTCCAGGGCGACACGCTGGCGCTTGCCCTCGAAGGCGAACGGCTTGGTCACCACCGCCACCGTCAGGATCCCCAGCTCGCGGGCGGTCTCGGCCACGATCGGGGCCGCACCGGTGCCGGTGCCCCCGCCCATGCCGGCGGTCAGGAACAGCATGTCGGCGCCCTCGATCAGCTCGATGATGCGCTCGCGGTCCTCGATCGCCGCCTGGCGGCCGATCTCGGGGTTGGCGCCCGCGCCCAGCCCCTTGGTCACGCTGCCGCCCAGCTGCAGCTGGACCTGCGCCTTGTTGCGCTTGAGCGCCTGGGAGTCGGTGTTCGCCACGATGAACTCCACGCCCTGCACGCCCGCCTCGATCATGTGGTCCACCGCGTTACCGCCGCAGCCGCCCACGCCGATCACCTTGATCACCGCTTCCTGCGGCTGCATATCGACCAGCTCGAACATACCGACCTCCTCTCAGATGTTGAAAACCGCCCTGCCGCGCACCCCGATGCGAAGCTTCAGAAATTGCCCTGGAACCATGTCTTCATGCGCCCGAACACGTGCTTGAACGACGTGCCCTGCAACCGCACGATCTGCTGCCTCTCGTGCTGGGCCACTCCCGACAACAGCAGGCCCACCACGGTGGAGTAGCGCGGGTTGCGCACCACCTCACTGAGGCTGCCCATGTAGCCCGGCGTGCCCACCCGCACAGGCATGTGAAAGATCTCCTCGCCCAGCTCGACCATCCCCTGCATCAGCGCACTGCCCCCGGTGAGCACGATGCCCGACGAGAGCAGCTCCTCGAATCCGGAGCGGCGCAGCTCGGCCTGGATCAGCGAATACAGCTCCTCGACCCGCGGTTCGATCACCTCGGCCAGGGTCTGCCGCGACAGCTGCCGCGAGCCGCGGTCGCCCACGCCCGGCACCTGCACCATCTCGGCCGGATCGGCCAGCTCGCGCAGCGCGCAGCCGTGCTTCTGCTTGATCTCCTCGGCGTCCTTGGTCGGCGTACGCAGTGCCATGGCGATGTCGTTGGTGATCTGGTCGCCGGCGATCGGAATCACAGCGGTGTGCCGGATGGCGCCCTCGGTGAACAGTGCGATGTCGGTGGTGCCCCCGCCGATGTCGGCGAGGCACACCCCCAGGTCCTTCTCGTCGTCCGAGAGCACCGCCATGGCCGAGGCGAGTGGCTGCAGGATCAGGTCGGTGACTTCCAGCCCGCAGCGCCGCACGCACTTCATGATGTTCTGCGCCGCCGACACCGCACCGGTCACGATGTGCACCTTGACCTCGAGCCGCACCCCGCTCATGCCGAGCGGCTCGCGCACGTCCTCCTGCCCGTCGATGATGAATTCCTGGTTGAGGATGTGCAGGATCTGCTGGTCGGTGGGAATGTTCACCGCCTTGGCCGTCTCGATCACGCGGTCCACGTCGACCTGGCTGACCTCGCGGTCCTTGATCGCGACCATGCCGTGCGAGTTGAAGCTGCGGATGTGGCTGCCCGCGATCCCGGTGTAGACCTCCTTGATCTTGCAGTCGGCCATCAGCTCGGCCTCCTCCAGCGCGCGCTGGATGGCGTTCACCGTGGACTCGATGTTCACCACCACGCCCTTCTTCAGCCCCCGCGAGGGATGGCTGCCGTAGCCGATCACCTCGAAGCCGCCTTCGGGCTTGATCTCGGCGACCATCGCGACGATCTTCGACGTCCCGATGTCCAGTCCGACCAGCAGGTTCTTGTTGTCCTTGGGCTTGTTCATCTCGTCGGCGGCCTTCAGGCGGCGCGCTCACCCCAGCGCAGGCCGGGCACGCGCACGGCGAAGCCGTTGGAATAGCGCAGGTCGATGCGATGGCGCTGGTCGGGGAGTTGCCCGGCGATGCGTGGATAGACGGCGGCGAAGCGGGCGAGCCGCCCCACGACATCCTGGCGGCCCAGCTCCAGCACCCGGCCGTCGTCGAGGCGCAGGTTCCACGCGCGCCGGCTGCTCAGGCGCACTTCCGCCGGCGCGCGCCCGATGGCGGCGAGCGTGTCGCGGAACTGCACGTAGTGCCCGGTCATCTCCTCCGAGGTGCCGTCGGGCCCGACGAACACCGGCAGGGTGGCGTCGGTCGCGGCCTGGAACAGCTCGCCGTGCGTGTTCACCACGCCGATGTCGCGCCAGCGCGCCAGGGGTACATGCTCCTCGAGCGTGACCTCGAGCAGGTCGGGCCATTCGCGCCGCAGCTGGGCCTTGCGGACCCAGGGGAGCTTCTCGAATCCGGTGCGTGCGCGCTCCAGATCCACGGTGAAGAAGGTGCCGCGCAGCTCGTCCGCGATCGACGTGACCTGCTCGCGGGTGGTGTGACGGATGTCGCCCGACACGTGCACCTCGCGGATCGCGAATGCCGGCATGCGGATCACCAGCATCACCGCCCCGTAGAGCACGACCAGAGCCGCGAGCGCGAACAGCGCCGAGGCGACCTGGTTGAGCAGGCGATGATCATCCCACATGCGCCATCTCCAGGATGCGCAGCACCAGCTGCTCGAAGTCCAGCCCGGCGGCCTTGGCCGCCATCGGCACCAGGCTGTGTCCGGTCATGCCCGGCGAGGTGTTCATCTCCAGCAGCGACACGCTGCCGTCGGCACGCCGGATCAGGTCGGCGCGGCCCCAGCCGCTGCAGCCGAGCACCTGCGCGGCACGCAGCACCAGTGCGCGGATCGGCAGTTCCACCTCGGGCGCCAGCCCGCACGGGCAGTGGTACTTCGTCTCGTCGCTGAAGTACTTGTTCTGGTAGTCGTAGTTGCCCTGGGGTGCCTCGATCCAGATGAGCGGCAGGGCCTGTTCGCCGAGGAAGGCGGCGGTGAGCTCCATGCCCTGCACGAACTCCTCGGCCAGCACCAGGGTGTCGTACTTCGCCGCATGCTGGTAGGCGGCCTGCAGGTCCTGCTCGCGCTGGACCTTGGTCAGCCCGAGCGTCGAGCCCTCGCGGCCGGGCTTCACGATCAGAGGCAGTCCCAGGTCGCGCGCCACCGTGTGCCAGTCGCTCTGCGCGTCCAGCACGTGCCACTTCGGCGTCGGCAGGCCCGCCGCCACCCACACCATCTTCGTGCGCACCTTGTCCATCGACAGCGCCGAGGCCATCACGCCGCTGCCGGTGTAGGGAATGCCGAGCAGCTCGAGCGCGCCCTGGACCGTGCCGTCCTCGCCGTAGCGGCCATGCAGCGCGATGAAAACCCGCTGGAAGCCCTCGCGCTTGAGCTCCGCGAGGTCGCGCTGTGCCGGGTCGAACGCATGCGCGTCCACGCCGGCGCGCTGCAGGGCCGCCAGCACCGCGCTGCCCGACATGAGCGAGATCTCCCGCTCCGCGGAGCGCCCGCCGAACAATACCGCCACCTTTCCGAAGCTCTTCGCGTTCATGCTGCCCGCTCAACCGTAATGCACACAGACCTCGTGGGCAACGGGCGAGTGCCCGTTGCGCGGAAATTTTCCGCAGACGACGGCGATCGTCTGCTCAACCAGACAGGGCCGGCCCTCATGCACGCTCTCCGATGATGCGCACCTCGCGCTCCAGCGCGACCCCGGTGCGCGCCTGCACGGTGGCACCCACGTGCTCGATCAGCGATTCGATGTCGGCCGCCGTGGCGCTGCCCGTGTTGACGATGAAGTTGGAGTGCTTCGGCGAGACCATCGCCCCGCCGATGGCGAACCCCTTCAACCCGCACGACTGGATCAGGCGCGCCGCGTAGTCGCCCGGCGGGTTGCGGAACACCGAGCCGGCGTTGGGCTGGTCCAGCGGCTGGCTGGCGATGCGCCGCTGCAGCAGCTCGCGGATCACGCGCCGCCCGTCCCCGCCATCACCGGCGTGCAAGGCGAACGACGCCGCGGCGAAGTACACGTCGCTGCCGCTGCGCAGGGCCACGTGGCGATACGCGATCCCGAACTCGTCGCGGGCCCGGTGCACCATCTCGCCGGAGCGGGTGAGGGTCAGCACGCTCTCCACCACGTCCCAGGTCTCGGACCCGTAGCAGCCCGCGTTCATCGCCAGCGCCCCGCCGACGGTGCCCGGGATGCCGGCGAGGAACTCGGCCCCGCGCAGGTCGTGGGTGCAGGCGTAGCGCGCGACCTTCGGGCTCGCGACGCCCGCCTCTGCGTACAGCAGCGGCCCCCGCCCCGGGCGATCGACCAGGCGCACGGTCTTCAGGGCACCGTGGGTGAAGACCACGACCCCGCGCACCCCGCCGTCGCGCACCAGCAGGTTGCTGCCCAGACCGACCAGGTGCACCGGCACGTCGGGCGCGAGCCGGCGCAGGAAGCGCGCGAGATCATCGAGGTCGCGCGGGAAGTAGGCCTGCTCGGCCGGCCCGCCCGCACGCCAGCTGGTGTGCCGGCGCATCGGCTCGTCGCGGCGCAGCTCGCCGGCAGGCCCGATGGCGTCGATCGCCCGCACCTCACTCATGTCCATGGGCGCTCGTGGGTTCGACGACGTGGCTGAGAATGAACGCGCGCATCAGGCGGCGCCCTCCGTGCGCGGCGGTGCTGCCGCAGCCGACCTCAGCTGCCCCGGCACCCCGCCGACCGAGCCCGCGCCCATGGTCACCACCACATCGCCATCCCGGGCCGCGTCCAGGATCGCGGCGGGAAGATCGGCCACCTGCTCCACGAACACCGGTTCGACCTTGCCGACCACCCTCACGGCACGCGCGAGCGCGCGACCATCGGCCGCCACGATCGGCGCTTCGCCCGCGGCGTAGACTTCGGTGAGCAGGAGCGCATCCACGCCGGACAGCACACGCACGAAGTCCTCGAAGCAATCGCGCGTGCGGGTGTAGCGGTGCGGCTGGAATGCCAGCACCAGGCGACGGCCGGGGAACGCGCCGCGCACGGCGGATAGCGTGGCCTCCATCTCGGCCGGGTGATGGCCGTAGTCGTCGATCAGCGTGAAGCGACCGCCCGCAGCCAGGGGGATCTCGCCGTAGCGCTGGAAGCGCCGCCCCACGCCGCGGAACTCCGCCAGTGCACGCAGGATCGCGTCCTCGGGCGCCTGCACCTCCAGTCCCACCGCGATTGCGGCGAGCGCGTTCTGCACGTTGTGCGCGCCGGGGATGTTGAGCAGGATCTCGAGGGACTTCCCGGGGGCGCCGTTGCCCTTCACCTCGGCCGTGAAGCGCATGCGCCCGCCCTCGTGGCGGATGTTGGTCGCGCGGATCTGCGCCTGCTCGGACAGCCCGTAGGTGGTGATCGGCTTGGTGAGCAGCGGCATGATCGCGCGCACGTTGGGATCGTCCACGCACAACACTGCCATGCCGTAGAACGGGAGGCGCTGCAGGAAGTCCAGAAACGCCTGGCGCAGCCGGCTGAAGTCGTGGCCGTACGTCTCCATGTGGTCGGCGTCGATGTTGGTCACCACCGCCAGCACGGGCTGCAGGTACAGGAACGAGGCGTCGGACTCGTCCGCCTCGACGACGATGAACTCGCCCCGGCCGAGGCGGGCGTGGGTCCCGGCGGCCTCGAGCCGCCCGCCGATCACGAAGGTCGGGTCCATGCCGGCCTCGGCCAGCACGCTGGCGATCAGGCTGGTCGTGGTGGTCTTGCCGTGCGTGCCCGCGATCGCGATTCCCTGGCGCAGCCGCATCAGCTCGGCCAGCATCAGCGCACGCGGCACGACTGGAATGCGCCGCGCCCGGGCCGCCGCGACTTCCGGGTTGTCCGGCTTCACTGCAGTCGATACGACCACCGCATCGGCACCGACGACCTGCGCCGACTCGTGGCCCTTGAACACGCGCGCGCCGAGGCTGCGCAAACGCTCGGTCACCGCGTTCTCGGACAGGTCGGAGCCGCTGACCTGGTAGCCGAGCGTGAGCAGCACCTCGGCGATCCCGCTCATGCCGGATCCGCCGATGCCCACGAAGTGAACGCGCTTGACCTTGTGCTTCATGCCGGTTCGCTGGTTGCCGCTGCCATCCTCAGCGTGTGCCGCTCTTGATGCCGAGCAGCAGCTGCAGGCGCCGATCGCCCAGGTCCTGGCCGCGAGTCACGGCGGTCTGCGGGCGCACCGCACGCACGCGAGCCAGTGCCGGCGTCACCGCCTTGGCTGCCTTCCGGGTCTTGAGCTTCATGCACAGCTCCTCGTCGTCATGGTTCATGCCGCCGCGGCGACGCACGCCGAGGCGACCGTACCCGTTGCGTCCGGGCGCGCGAGCGCACGCGCGCGCCGGGCCATGTCCAGCAACCGCTCGCGCGTGAATCCGAGCAGCAGGTCGGCGAGCCCGCGCGCAGTCAGGTCGCGCTGCTGCACCAGCACCGCCGCGCCCGCCTGCTCGAGGACGCGCGCGTTGTGGGTCTGGTGGTCGTCGACCGCATGGGGGAACGGCACTAGCACGCTGGCCACGCCGGCTGCCGCCAGCTCGGCCACGGTCAGCGCGCCCGCGCGGCAGATCACCAGGTCGGCGCCGGCGTAGCGGCTGGCCATGTCATCGATAAAGGCGAGCGTCTCTGCCGTCACCCGGGCCGTGCGGTAGTGCGCGCGCAGCTGCTCGATGTGCTTCGCGCCGGCCTGGTGCGTGACCTGCGGTCGCTGCGCCTCCGGGATCAGGCCCAGCGCCTGCGGCACGATCTCGTTGAGCGCCTGGGCGCCCAGGCTGCCGCCGACCACCAGGACATTCAGCGGCCCGCTGCGGCCGGCGAAGCGCGCTTCGGGTGCGGGGATGCCGGCGATCTCCGGCCGCACCGGGTTGCCGCACCATTGCGCCTTGCGCAGCGCATCGGGGAAGCCGGCCAGGCGCGCATCGGCGACTTCCGCCAGGACGCGATTCGCCAGTCCGGCGATCGAGTTCTGCTCGTGGACCACCAGCGGACGGTTGAACAGCGCCGCCATCATCCCGCCCGGAAAGGACACATAGCCGCCGAGTCCCAGCACGACGTCCGGACGCACGCGGAACAGCACCTGCGCGCTCTGCCAGAACGCAATCAGCAGGTGCAGCGGCAGCAACGCCATGCGCAGCAGGCCCTTGCCGCGCAGCCCCCGGATGCGGATCAGCTCGAGTGGATAGCCGTGGCGGCCGACCAGGTCCTCCTCCATGCTGCCGGGCGTCCCGAGCCAGACCACCTTCCAGCCGCGCTTGCGCATCTCGCCCGCCACGGCGAGTCCGGGCATGACGTGGCCGCCGGTGCCGCCGGCCATGATCAGAATCGTGCGAGGCGAGTGGCGAGAGGCGAGAGGCGAGAGGATCGTCTCGCCGCGCTCGCCTTGCCTGGTCGTCTCTGCTTCCGCCATCTTCAGGTCCCTGTCGCCTCTAGCCTCTAGCCTCTTGCCTCTAGCCTCTTGCCTCTTGCCTAGACGCTCCGCCCCCGCATCAGCTGCCGGTTCTCGAAGTCGACCCGGAGCAGCAGTGCGAGCGCTGCGCAGTTCGCCAGCAGGCCGCTGCCGCCGAAGCTCAGGAACGGCAGCGTCAGCCCCTTCGTCGGTAGAAGCCCCATGTTCACCCCCATGTTGATGAGCGCCTGCCAGCCCAGCCAGATGCCGATGCCTTGCGCCACCAGCGCATTGAAGTAGCGCTCCAGTCGGGCCGCCTGGGAGCCGATCGTGAAGGCCCGCATCACCACCCATGCGAACAGCAGGATCACGACGGTGACGCCGACCAGGCCCAGCTCCTCCCCGATCACGGCCAGCAGGAAGTCGGTGTGCGCCTCGGGCAGGTAGAACAGCTTCTCGACGCTGCCGCCGAGTCCGACGCCGAGCCATTCGCCGCGGCCGAACGCGATCAGCGCGTGCGACAGCTGGTAGCCCTTGCCGAACGGGTCCGCCCAGGGATCCATGAACCCGAGGATGCGCTGCATGCGGTACGGCGAGGTCACGATGATCAGGATGAACCCCGCGACCAGCAGCGCGAACAGGCCGACGAACAGCTTCCAGTTCATCCCGCCCAGGAACAGCACGCCCATCGAGATGGCCGCGATCACCGCGAATGCGCCGAAGTCGGGCTCGCGCAGCAGCAGCGCGCCGGTGAACAGCATCACGGCGAACATCGGCAGGAAGCCCTTCTTCAGACTGTGCATCCAGGCCGCCTTGCGCACCGTGTAGTCGGCGGCGTAGAGCACGACGAACAGCTTCACCAGCTCCGAGGGCTGGAGGTTCATCACCACCAGCGGCAGCCAGCGGCGGCTGCCGTTGACCTCGCGCCCGATCCCGGGAATGAGCACCAGCACCAGTAGCACGGCGCCGAACAGGAACAGATATGGCGCGATCGGCTGCCACAGCCGCATGGGCACCTGGAACACCATGTAGGCAGCCGTCACGCTGATCACCAGGGCGATGACATGCCGCACCAGGAAGTACGAGGTGTTGCCTGCGGTGAAGCGGGCGCCGTCGGCCAGCGCGATCGAGGCGGAGTACACCATCACCAGGCCGATGCCGAGCAGCAGGGCGCTCACCCAGATCAGGGCGTCGTCCATCTCCCGCAAGGCGGCGGCGGAGCGGCGGGAGAGCATCGCAGTCGCGTTCATGCGTGCTCCGCGATCCGCTTGACCGCATCGACGAACACCTGGGCGCGGTGCTCGTAATTGCGGAACATGTCGAAGCTAGCGCACGCGGGCGAGAGCATCACGGCATCGCCTTCGCGGGCAGCGCTGAAGCTGGCGCGCACCGCCTCCTCCATGTCCTGCGCGCGCAGCAGCGGCACGCCGCTGTCGGCCACTGCCTGCGCGATGCGCTCGCGGTCACGCCCGATCAAGATCACCGCGCGTGCACGGTTCGCGACCGGACCTCGCAACGGAGAGAAGTCCTGGCCCTTGCCATCGCCGCCGGCGATCAGCACCACCTTCTGGCTCAGGCCATTCAGGGCGGCCACGGTCGCGCCCACGTTGGTGCCCTTAGAGTCGTCGAAGAAGGTGATGCCGCGGATCTCGGCCACCTTCTGCACGCGGTGCGGCAGGCCCTCGAACTGGGCCAGCGCCTGCAGCAGCGGCTGGTACGGCAGGTCGATGGCACGCATGAGTGCGAGGGCGGCCAGCGCGTTGGCGGCGTTGTGCAGCCCGGCCACGCGCAGGCGCGACACGGCCATCAGCTTGTGGTCACCCTGCGCCATCCAGCTCTCGCCATCGGCGCTGAGCAGGCCCCATTCGCGCTCGTTCGCGGGCGTATCGAGCCCGAAGGTGTAGATGCGGCGGCCCGGCATCGCCATCGCGGCGGTCCAGGCGTCCTGGCGGTTGAGGACCTGGATGCCCGTGCCGTGGAAGATGCGCGCCTTGGCTCGCGCGTACGCTTCCATGCCGACGTAGCGATCCAGGTGGTCTTCGCTCAGGTTGAGGCATGCGGCGACGTGCGCATCCAGGCTGTGCGTCGTCTCGAGCTGGAAACTGGACAGTTCCAGCACGAAAGCCTCGGGGATCGGCTCGCCCCGCTTCGCATCGGCTTCCACCTGGAGCAGGATGTCGAGGACGGGCAGGCCGATGTTGCCCGCCACCACCGTGCGCAGACCCGCGGCCCGGCACATCGCACCAGCCATCTCGGTGACGGTGCTCTTGCCGTTCGATCCGGTGATTGCGACCACCTTGGTCGAACCGATGTGCGGCAATGCCTGGGCGAACAGCTCGATGTCCCCGGCCACCGGCACCCCGCGCCGCACGGCGGCGTCGATGGGGGGCTCGCTCAGCGCGATGCCGGGGCTCAGCGCGACGAGGTCGGCGTCCCGGAACAGCGCATCGCTGAACGGGCCTGCATGGACCCGCACTTCCGGCAGCTCGACCGCCAGCTGCGCAGCGCCGGGCGGCGTGGCGCGGGTGTCGGCAACGCGCACGCGTGCGCCGTGGCGCGCGAGCCCGCGCGCCATCGACAGGCCGGTCATCCCCAGCCCCAGCACCAACGCCTGCTTGCCGTCGAGCTCCAGTCGCATTCCTGTCAGCGCAACTTCAGGGTCGAGAGTCCGACCAATACCAGCATCATCGTGATGATCCAGAAGCGGACGACAACCTGGTTCTCTTTCCAGCCCTTCAATTCGTAGTGATGGTGCAGCGGCGCCATCCGGAACACGCGCTTGCCGGTGAGCTTGAAGGACGCCACCTGGATCATCACCGACAGCGTCTCCACCACGAACACGCCGCCCATGATGAACAGCACGATCTCCTGGCGGCAGATCACGGCGACGGTGCCCAGCGCCCCACCCAGGGCGAGCGCGCCCACGTCACCCATGAACACTTCCGCCGGATAGGCGTTGAACCAGAGGAACGCCAGCCCCGCGCCGGCCATCGCCGCGCAGAAGATGGTCAGCTCGGAAGCCCCCGGGATGTGAGGGAAACCGAGGTACTTGGAGAACACCGCGTGTCCGGCCACGTAGGCGAATACCCCGAGCGCGCTACCCACCATGACGGTGGGCATGATGGCGAGGCCGTCCAGGCCGTCGGTCAGGTTCACCGCGTTGCTGGTGCCGACGATGACGAAGTAGGTCATCAGGATGAAGCCCCAGATCCCCAGCGGATAGGCGACCTGCTTGAAGAACGGGACGATGAACTCGGTCTGCGCCGGCAGCGTCGTGCTGAATGCGAGGAACGAAGCCGCGGCCAGCCCGATCAGCGACTGCCAGAAGTACTTGGCCTTGGCCGACAAGCCCTTCGGGTTGCGGTGCACGACCTTGCGCCAGTCGTCCACCCAGCCGATCCAGCCGAAGCCGAGCGTGACGATTAGGACCACCCACACGAAGCGGTTGGACAGGTCGGCCCAGAGCAACGTGCTGATCGCGATGGCGACCAGGATCAGCGCACCGCCCATGGTCGGCGTCCCGGCCTTGGTCAGGTGCGTCTGCGGCCCGTCGCTGCGCACCGCCTGGCCGATCTTGTAGGCGGTCAGCTTGCGGATCATCGCCGGTCCGACGATGAACGAGATCACCAGCGAAGTCAGGGTCGCCAGCACCGCACGCAGGGTGATGTAGTTGAATACGTTGAACGCGCGCACGTCGTCGGCGAGCAGCTGGGCGAGCTCGAGCAGCATGTCAGTGACCCCCCGCCGCAGCCGCTGCGGCCTCGCCGTGCACCAGACGCTCGACCACACGCTCCATCCGCATGAAGCGCGAGCCCTTCACCAGCACGGTTTCCTTCCCGGTGAGCGCGGCTTCCAGCCGCGTGCATAACCCGTCGATGTCGGCGAAGTGCTCCGCGCCGGCACCGAATGCAGCGACCGCGGCAGCGGACAGCTCGCCGAGCGCGAGCAGGCGGTCGATTCCGGCTCGCCGCGCTGCGGCCCCGACCTCCGTGTGCAGCGCGCGGCCGTCGGCACCCAGCTCACCCATGTCGCCCAGCACCAGGATCCTGGTGCCCGGCATGGCGGAGAGCACCGCGATTGCGGCCAGCATGGAGTCGGGGTTGGCGTTGTAGGTATCGTCGATCACACGGCCACCGGCCAGGGCGGTCTTGGCCTGCAGCCGTCCCTTCGCGCCGGTGTAGCCGCCCAGGCCGGCGGCGATCGCCTCTGCGGGGATGGCCAGCGCGTGTCCCACTGCACACGCCGCCAGCGCGTTGCGCAGGTTGTGCTCGCCCAGCACGCGCAACTGCACGCTGTATTGTTCGCCGGCGGCGCGCACCTCCAGCACACTGCCGCGTACTCGCCCCTGCACCTGCGCCGGCCGCTCGATGCCGAATTCCACGACCTTGCGGCCATGGTTGAGTCCGCGCCAGTAGTCGGCGAAGCGATCGTCAGCGTTGATCAGCGCCGTGCCGCCGGCCTGCAGCCCCTCGTAGATCTCGCCCTTGGCCTGGGCGATGGCCTCGCGCGATCCGAGCTCGCCGATGTGGGCAGTGCCGGCGTTGTTGATCACCGCCACGGTGGGCCGGGCGAGGTTGGTGAGGTAGCGGATCTCGCCGAGGTGGTTCATCCCCATCTCGATCACCGCATAGCGATGCTGGCTGCGCAGGCGCAACAGCATCAGCGGAAGGCCGATCGCGTTGTTCAGGTTGCCGCTGGTTGCCAGCACGCTCGCGTCGCCGGCATGCGCGCGCAGCACCGCAGCCACCATGTCCTTGACCGTCGTCTTCCCGCTGCTGCCGGTGATGCCGATGAGCGGAAGATCGAAGCGGTTGCGCCATGCGGCCGCCAGACGCCCCAGCGCTGCGAGGGTGTCGTCGACCAGGATCAGGCCGGCGTTGTGCGTGCGCACAGCGTCGGCGTCCGACACCAGCGCGCCGGCCGCACCCGCCTTCAGCGCGACATCGACATATGCGTGGCCGTCGAAGCGCTCGCCCCGCAGCGCCACGAACAGGTCGCCGCGGGCCACCTCGCGACTGTCGGTCGTCACGCCGCCGAAGCTGGCGTTCGCGCCGCGGCGGCCGGCGCCGATCTGCTCTGCCGCAGTGTCGAGGTCGAGCATCTCAGTGCACCTTGCCGCGCAGGGCGGCGCCCGCGACTTCCGCATCGGAGAACGGCAGGCGTACGCCGCGGATCTCCTGGTAGGGCTCGTGCCCCTTGCCGGCGATCAGCACGACGTCGCCCGCGCGGGCGCTGTGCACGGCGCGGTGGATCGCCGCGGCGCGGTCCGGTTCGACGTGGTGGTTGGCGTGCGCGCCGGCGACGATCTGCTCGATGATCGCGAGCGGATCCTCGTTGCGCGGGTTGTCGCTGGTGACGACGGCCTCGTGCGCCAGGCGGGTCGCCACCTCGCCCATCAGCGGCCGCTTGCCGGCGTCGCGGTCGCCGCCGCAGCCGAACACGCAGATCAGCCGCGCATTGGCCTCGAGCAGGTCGCGCAGCGTCTCCAGCACTTTCTGCAGCGCGTCGGGGCTGTGGGCGTAGTCCACCACCACCAGCGGCTTGCCCGGCTCGCGCAGCATCTGCAGGCGGCCGGCCACCGGCTCCAGTTCTGCCAATGCGTGCACCGCCGCGTCGAGGTCGATCCCGGCCGCGAGCAGCACCCCGAGCACGCCCAGCAGGTTGGCGGCGTTGAAGCCACCGAGCAGGCGGCTCTGCACGGCCGCGGGACCCCAGGGTGTCTCGATCTCCAGCCTCAGCCCGCGCTGGCTCAGGTCCAGCCGGTGCCCGGAGATCTCGCCCTTGCCGAAACCGTAGCCGAGAACCTCCACCCGCGTGCGGTCGACGGAGGCGGCCAGCCGGGCGCCGAATGCGTCGTCGAGATTGATCACGGCGTGGCGCAGGCCAGGCCACTGGAACAACCTGGCCTTGGCCGCACCGTACTGCTCCATCGTCCCGTGGTAGTCCAGGTGGTCCCGGGAAAGATTGGTGAACAGCGCGGCGGAGAACGCCACGCCGTTCACCCGGCCCTGGTCGAGCCCATGGGAGGAGACTTCCATCGAGATGCAGCGCGCACCGGCCGCCAGCAGAGCGGCCAGCTGCTCCTGGAGGATGATCGGGTCGGGCGTGGTGTGCGTGGCCGGCACCAGCGCACCGGGAAAGCCGTTGCCCAGCGTGCCGATCACCGCAGTGCGCCGGCCCACGCCGTTGAGCGCCTGCGCGATCCAGTGCGAGCAGGACGTCTTCCCGTTGGTCCCGGTCACCGCCGCGATCCACTGCTGGCGCGAGGGATCGCCAAAGACGTGCGCGGCGAGCGCACCCAGCTGGTGCCGCAGGTCGGAGACGCCGAGGTTGGGGACGCCCACGCTCGCGTCCCACTGGTAGCCGCGCGCTTCCCAGATCACCGCGGCTGCGCCCGCAGCCACCGCCTGTCGGATGAATTGACGCCCGTCGGTGCGTTCGCCGGGGAACGCGACGAACACGTCGCCGCGCTGCACCTGCCTGCTGTCGGTGCGCAGGCGATCCACGCGCACGCCGAGCTGCTCGAGCTGGGCGGGGTCGAACCGGCTCATACCTCTTCCTTCGCGTCGACCACCGGCTCGCCGGGCTCGACGATGGTCATGGGCGCGTCCGGCTGGATCGACAGCATGCGCAGGGCGTCCGCGATGACCGACCTGAACACCGGTGCTGCGACGACGCCCCCATAGTACTCGCGTCCCTCGGGCTCATCGATCATCACCGCCACCAGCAGGCGCGGATCGGAGGCCGGCGCCATCCCGACGAAGGAGGAGACATAGCGGTCCGGCGCATAGGCGCCGCCTTCGAGCTTGTGCGCGGTGCCGGTCTTGCCTGCCACGCGATAGCCGAGCACCTGCGCGCGCACTGCTGTCCCGCCGGGTTGCACGACCGACTCGAGCATGGCGCGCACCGCCAGGGCGGTGGCCGGCGAGATCACGCGCGTGCCCTCGATCGGAGCGTCGCGCTTGATCAGGGTGAGCGGACGCAGCTCGCCGTTGGTCGCGAAGACCGTGTAGGCGCGGGCGAGCTGCAGCAGGCTCACCGAGATGCCGTGCCCGTACGACATGGTCGCCTGCTCGATCGGCCGCCAGTTCCGGTAGTCGCGCAGCCGGCCGCCGACCTCACCGGGAAAGCCGCTCTGCGGCGGCGCGCCGAAGCCCGCGGCGGACAGCACGCTCCACAGCTGCTCGCGCGGCAGCGCGAGGGCGATCTTGGCCACGCCGACGTTGGACGAGCGCTGGATCACCTGCGAGACAGTCAGCACATTCGCGGGATGGACATCGTGGATGCGGCGGTCGCCCACCACCATGTAGCCCGGCGCGGTCTGGATCGCGGTGTCGGGACGGACCAGGCGCGCCTCGAGCGCGGCGGCGACGGTGAACGGCTTTAGCGTGGAGCCCGGCTCGAACAGGTCGGTGACGGCGCGGTTGCGCGCGCGATCGGGGTCGCGGCTGGCGCGGCTGTTCGGGTTGTAGGCCGGCACGTTGGCCATGGCCAGCACTTCCCCGCTCTTCACATCGAGCACCACGATCCCACCGGCCTTGGCGCGGTGCTCGAGGACCGCGCTCTTCAGCTCGCGATAGGCCAGGTACTGGATCTTCGCATCGATCGACAGCTGCAGGTCGCGCCCTTCCACGGGCGTGCGGATGCTCTCGCCGTCATCGACGATGCGGCCGAGCCGGTCCTTGATCACGCGGCGGCTGCCGGGCTTGCCCGCGAGCCAGTCCTGGTAGGCGAGCTCGAGTCCCTCGAGACCGCGGTCGTCGACATCGGTGAAGCCGAGCAGGTGCGCGGACACCTCGCCCGCCGGATAGTAGCGGCCGTATTCGCGCTTGAGGGACACGCCGGGCACGCCGAGCTGCACCACCCGCGCAGCGACCTCGGGGGCGAGGCGGCGCTTGAGGTACACGAACTCACGATCGGTGTCCGACAGGCGCCGCATCAGCTCGCGCTCGGAGAGATCGAGCAGGCGGGCCAGCTCACGGCGCTGCCCCGGGTTCAGCTTGACATCCTCGGGCGCGGCCCAAACCGACTCCATCGGCGTGGAGATGGCCAGCAGCTCGCCGTTGCGATCGGTGATCCGGCCCCGGTGCGCGGGCAGCTCCAGGATCCGGGCATAGCGCGACTCGCCCTTGCGCTGCAGGAAGTCGTCGTTGAGCACCTGCAGCCACAGCGCACGGCCGACGAGCACGATGAAGCCGAGCAGGAGCAGGCCGAGGAGCACGCGCGAGCGCCCGACCGGGAGCTTGAGCGCAAGGGCCGGATTCATCACCCTCACGGCCTGCTCCCCGGCTGGGGCGGTCCGGAGGGGACCATCCGCACCCGCTCCTGCGGGGGCACGCGCATCTGCAGGCTTCCACTGGCGATCTTCTCGATGCGCGACTGCATCGCCCAGGTGCTCTGCTCCAGTTGCAGCTGGCCCCACTCGACATCGAGCTGGCGCGCGGCCTGCTGCTCCTCTTCCAGCTCGTTGATGAGCTTGCGCGCACGGTGCTGCGAAGTGACCAGCGCCAGCGCGCAGACGACCAGCACCGCGAACAGGGCCAGGTTGATGCGCATCATGCCGCGAGCCTCTCGGCCACGCGCAGCGTCGCGGAGCGGCTGCGGGGATTGGCGCGCACCTCGGCCTCGCCGGGCCGTACCGCCTTGCCCACCAGCTTCAGGCGCGGACGCGGGCGCTCGGCCTCGCGCACCGCGAGCCCCTTCGGTACCGGCGGCGGCTGCGACTCGCTGCGCAGGAAGCGCTTGACGATGCGGTCCTCGAGCGAATGGAAGCTGATCACCGCGAGGCGACCGCCCGGGGCGAGCGCCTCGACCGCCTGGGACAAGCCTAGCGGAAGCTCCTCAAGCTCTTGATTGACGAAAATCCGTACAGCCTGGAATGTCCGCGTCGCCGGATCCTGATGAGGCTCGCGCGTGCGGACGGCCTCACCCACGACCTGGGCAAGCTGTCGGGTGGTGTGCAGAGCTCCCCGCGATCGAGCCGCAACAATCGCTCTTGCAATCGGGCCAGCAAACCGTTCTTCGCCATAGGTCCTGATCACCTCCCTGATGTGGTCCTCTTCGGCGGTCTGCAGCCATTGCTCGGCGGTCACGCCGCGGCTGGTATCCATCCGCATGTCGAGGGGACCGTCGAGCCGGAAGCTGAAGCCGCGCACGGCGTCCTCCAGCTGCGGCGAGGACACGCCCAGATCCATGAGCACGCCATCGACGTGTTCGAGCGCCTCGAGGCGCAGCACGTCCGACAGGTGCGCGAAGCTCGCGTGATGGATGTGGAACCGGGGGTCGCTCCAGCCGCGGGCAACCTCCACCGCCTGCGGATCGCGATCGAGGGCGATCAACCGCCCGCCATCCCCGAGGCGGGCCAGCAGCGCCCGGCTGTGGCCGCCGCGGCCGAAGGTGCAGTCGACATAGACGCCATCCCCCTTCACGTCGAGGGCGACGAGGGCCTCGTCGAGCAGGACGGGAACGTGCTGCCGGGCGCTCAGAGCGAGAACCCTTCCAGTTCGGGCGGGATGCTGCTCTCGTCGAGCGCCATCGACCGCTCCATCTGCTCGCCCCACTTGCCTTCGTCCCACAGCTCGAAACGTGCGCCTTGCCCCACCAGGGCGACGTCCTTGTCCAGGCCAGCGAACTTGCGCAGGGGTGCCGGCACCAGGATGCGGCCGGCGGCGTCCATCTCGACGTCGGAGGCGTTACCCACCAGCAGGCGCTGGAGATCCCGGGTGCGCGGATTGAAGCTGGACAGGCCCATCAGCTTCTGCTGGATGGGCTCCCAGTCCGGCGCAGCGTAGATGAGCAGGCAGGAGGCGGAATCTGCCGTGACCACTAACTTTCCGGACGCACGAAGCTGCAGCACCTCCCGATACCTGGCTGGCATCGCGAGACGGCCCTTGCTGTCGAGCGTCAGAGCAGTTACGCCGCGGAACACTTATCCCCCTGATTCGAGAGGATCTCCCACGATCCCCCACTTTTCCCCACATCACGCCACTATATTGAAAGCGGCCATCCCGGTCAAGCAACAAACCGGGATTTTTGTTTCAGGGACAGGGACTTATGCGTCATCGTTGACAATGAACAAAAGTCAACGCAAAAAATGCGGAAAAATAGACACCTAGAGGAGGTTTCTAATGTACTTTGTGGAACAGGATCGCAGGAGCCTGTCGCAACAGGCCGACAGAACGGGCCTGTGGAGGGGAGGGTGAAGCCAGCCTGTAAGCCGGGTTCTGTACAGGGGCGAACCCCTGCGGCAGTCATTCCTCTGGGCGGCCGGTTACCCGGCCGCTCAAGCAACCTACCCGGGGGCAGCGCGAGCCACGCTATCGCCCCCCTATTTGGTCTTGCTCCGGATGGGGTTTGCCGACCCCCGCCGTTACCGTGGGGGTAGTGCGCTCTTACCGCACTGTTTCACCCTTGCCTGATCCCGCTCGCGCGGGCCATCGGCGGTGTGCTTTCTGTTGCACTGTCCGTCGCCTCGCAGCGCCCGGCTGTTAGCCGGCATCCTGCTCTGTGGAGCCCGGACTTTCCTCTGCCTTTTCAGGGACAGCGACTGCCCGGCTGACTTCACCCTCCTAATTCTAGACGTTATGCAGAGGGAGAAAGGCGCTTTTCGATGGAGCCCGGACTTTGGCTTCGGCCCGGCTGCCCTCGAAGGGCAGCCTTAACTTGCGCTGGGGCGCAAGTCAGCCTGCGCCGCAACGGCGCGGCGTAGCCGCGACGTTGTCCTCTCGTCGCCCTCGCATGCGGCGTCGAAGGCGGTGTTCACGGGATATCAAGTTCGAGCAGTGTTGCTTGGCGCTTGCGGTGACTGATCTGCAGATGCGCGACGCATACCGGTAAACGGAAACGTCTTGGCCCCGCGCTGCCGGGATTGATGTACAGCACGCCGGCCTCTTCGCGCGCCTGCGGCGCATGCGAATGGCCGGAGATCACGACGCTCACCGCTGACGCGGGCGGCTGGCGCCGAAGGTCATTCACGTCGTGAATGACGTACATCGCGATTCCATCCAGTTCGAGCAGCCGCGTGTCGGGCAGGCTTGCGGCCCATTCGTCGCGGTCGTTGTTGCCACGGATCGCGTACACGGGCGCGATGCGCGACAGGCCATCGAGTATTTCCGGCGCGCCGATGTCTCCCGCATGCACGATGCAATCCACGCCGCTTAGTGCATCGGCCGCCTGCTGGCGCAGCAGGCCGTGCGTGTCGGAGATGACACCAACCAGCATGACGCTACGGTTGAGAAACCACTCCGCTCCCGCGCCTGCTCAGGGATTGCGGCAAGCCGTCCGCGAGGGCGATGCAGCGCAGGCGCGTGCTGGTGTAGATGTGATCCTCCGGCTGCAGGCAGTCCGGATCGTCCAGGCTGCACAGCGTCACATCGATCGAATCCGGCGTCGCGTTGAATTGGAACGTGAGTTGCGTCCCGCACCCGGAACAGAACTGGCGCACCGCCTTCTCCGACGAGGCAAAGCGCGCGGGCGCCCCGCGCACGAAGGAGAAGCTCGCCGCGGGGACGGTGAACCAGCTCAGGAACGCAGCTCCGGCCGCCCTGCGGCAGAGGCTGCAATGACAATGCGTGATGTGAGTCGGCACGCCGTCGGTGCGATAGCGCACCGCACCGCACAGGCAGCCTCCTTCGAGCACTTCCGGCATGGCTTGCTCCTCCAGGTCAGCGGTCCAGCCCGCGATCGAGCATCGACGCCGGATCCTCGATCGGCTCCAGATGCGTGAACACGGTGATGTGCGGCACGGCGCTGCGCACTTCCTGCTCGATTTCCTCCAGCAGGTCGTGCCCGCGCTGCACCGTCCACGTCCCCGGCACCAGCACGTGCACCGACATGAATCCTCGACCGGCCGCCTGCCGCGTCCGCAGCGCATGGAACTGCAGTCCCTGCGCCTGGTACCGGTCGAGCACCGCCGCGATCGCCGCGCGCTGTTCGACGGGCAACGCCTGATCCAGCAGGCCCCGCGCAGACCGGCCCAGCAGCCGATAGCCCATCCACAGGATGTTGAGCGCCACGCCGATCGCGATCACGGGATCGAGCCACCACCAGCCCGTCGCAAGCACGGCCAGCAGCCCGGCGACGACGCCGGCCGATGTCCACACATCGGTCATCAGGTGCCGGCCGTCGGCCTCCAGCGCGATCGAGTTGTGCCGCTTCCCGACACGGATCAGCAGCAGGCCCGCGAGGAGGTTCAACACGGTGGCGCCCAGCGACAGCAGCAGCCCCACGCCCAGTTCCTGGAGCGGCACGGGCGCAAGCAAGCGCGGCAAGGCCGTCCAGATGATCGCCGCCGCCGCGAGGACGATCAATGCGCCCTCGAGCCCGCTGGCAAAGTACTCGGCCTTGCTGTACCCGTAGGCATGCTCGGCGTCCGGCGGCCTCGCCGCGACCTGCAGCATGGTCAGCGCCACGATCGCCGCAGCCAGGTTCACCAGCGACTCCAGGGCATCCGAGAGCAAACCGACCGAGCCGGTCAGCCGCCACGCGAACGCCTTGATCGCGATCGTCGCCAGCGCCGTGGCGATCGACAGCCAGGCGAAGCGCACCAGTGCGCCGCGGTCCGCTCCCGCCGCCTGCGCGGCGCTCAGGCCACCTTCCATCGCACGTCTGCACCCGCCCGCAGCGGCACCAGCAGATCGCCCCCGTACGCAAGGGACTCCGGCACCCGCCAGGACTCGCGTCTCAGCGTCAGCGTTCCGGCGTTGCGCGGCAGGCCGTAGAAATCGGCGCCGTGCTCGCTCGCGAAACCTTCGAGCCGGTCCAGCGCCCCGGCAGCCGCGAACGCCTCGGCATACAGCTCGATCGCCGCATGCGCGGTGTAGCATCCGGCACAACCGCACTCGTGCTCCTTGGTGTGCTTCGCGTGCGGTGCGCTGTCGGTGCCGAGGAAGAACTTGGGGTTGCCCGAGGTCACCACCCGCACCAGCGCCTGCCGATGCTCCTCGCGCTTGAGGATCGGCAGGCAGTACAGGTGCGGCCGGATGCCGCCCTGGAAGATCGCGTTGCGATTCATCAGCAGGTGATGCGCAGTGATCGTCGCGGCGACGTTGCCCGGCGCCCGTTCGACGAACGCCGCCGCATCGGCCGTGGTGATGTGCTCCAGCACGATCTTCAGCTTCGGGAAGCGCTCGACCAGCGCGGTGAGCGTGCGCTCGATGAACACCCGCTCACGGTCGAACACGTCCACCGCCGGATCGGTGACCTCCCCGTGCACGAGCAGGGGCAGGCCCGCCGCGGCCATCGCCTCCAGCGTGTCGAAGCAGCGCGCGATGTCGGTCACGCCGGAATCGGAGTTGGTGGTGGCGCCCGCCGGGTAGTACTTCACCGCGTGCACCAGTCCACTCGCCTTGGCGCGCTCGACCTCCGCGGGGCGCGTGTTGTCGGTGAGGTAGAGCGTCATCAGCGGCTGGAACTGCGCACCGCGCGGGAGTGCAGCGAGAATCCGTCCCCGATAGGCCTGCGCGAGCTCGGTGGTGGTCACCGGCGGCTTGAGATTGGGCATGACGACCGCGCGTGCGAAGCAACGCGCCGTATCGCCCAGCACGGCGCGCATGTGCACGCCGTCGCGCAGGTGCAGATGCCAGTCGTCGGGGGTTCGAATCGTGATCTGGTCCATGTCAGAACATCCGTCTCATTCGTCCTTCAGCGCGAGCGCCCGCTCGTAGAGCGCGTTGCGCTTCGCGCCGGAGATCTCCGCGGCCAGCTTGACCGCCTGCTTCAGCGGCAGCTCCGCGAGCAGCATGCGCAGGATCCGCTCGCCCTCCTCCGCCTGGCGGTCCACCGCCTCGCGGCCGGGCTCCACCGCCAGCACGAACTCGCCGCGCAGCCGGTTCGCGTCGGCATCCAGCCAGTCGAGCGCATCGCCCAGGGGCAGCGCGTGCACGCTCTCGTAGACCTTGGTCAGCTCGCGGCCAATCACCAGGCGGCGATCCGGGCCGAGCACCTCAGCGAGGTCGGCGACGGACTCACGCACCCGGTGCGGCGCCTCGTACAGGACGACCGCACAGGGCAGCGCCCGCACCGACTCGAACAGCTTCCGCCGCGCCCCGGACTGCGCGGGCGGGAAGCCGATGAACGCGAAGCGCCCGTCCTGGAGGCCGGCGACGCTGAGCAGGGCGGTGATCGCACTGGGGCCAGGCACCGGCACCACGCGCAGGCCGGCTTCCTGCACCCGGCGCACCAGCACCGCGCCAGGGTCACTGATCGCGGGGGTGCCCGCGTCGCTGACCAGCGCGACCGACCTGCCTTCCTGCAGCAGCGTGATCAGCCGCTGCGCGGCGCGCGCTTCGTTGTGCTCGTGCAGCGCGAGCAGCTGGGTGCGGATGCCGTGCCGGTCGAGCAGCACGCGGGTGACGCGCGTGTCCTCCGCCGCCACCAGGTCGACCGAGGCGAGCACCTCCAGCGCGCGCAGCGTGACGTCCTGCAGATTACCGAGCGGAGTGGCCACGACATATAATGCCGCGTCCCCCTGCGCCTGCGCCTCGCCATGCAACGTCGTACGGCCCTCCTCGCCCTGCTCGCGTCGCTACTATACTGCGCGCCCTTCGGGCCGGGCAATTCGATCGCCCTGGCGCAGCAACCCGCCACCGACGCGTCCAGGGCCGGTCCGCACATCGCCCTGCTGCTGCCGCTCAAGTCCGGCCCGTTCACCCGTGCGGCGGACGCGGTGCGGCGCGGCGCCTGGGAAGCGCACAAGGTGCAACCCGCGCCCGGGCTGGGCCTGGTGGTCTACGCGACCAGCGACGATGCCTTCGACATCATGCAGGAGTACCAGAAGGCGGTGGCGCAGGACGCGCGGCTGGTGATCGGCCCTCTCACGCGCTCCGCGGTGTCGGCGCTGGCCAACAGCACCGTGGTGACCGTGCCCACGCTCGCGCTCAATGCGCCGGAGGGCGACGCTCCTCTGCCGTCGAACCTGTTCGTCTTCGGCCTGCAGGTCGAGAACGAGGCCCGTCAGGTCGCGAGCCTCGCGGCGCAGCAGGGCCGCCGCCGCGCACTCGTGGTGAGCGCGCGCAACGCGCTGTCCAAGCGCCTGCACGACGCGTTCGCGGAGGAGTGGCAGCGGCGCGGCAACCAGGTGGTGGAGGAGTTCGCCTTCACCAGTGATGCGGCCGAGCTCGGCAAGCTGCGCGATGCGCTCGCGGTGGGCAGCGCCGACATGGTCTTCCTCGCGCTCGACGCACAGCAGAGCAAGTCGATCCGCTCCTACCTCGGTCTGTCCATGCCGATCTACGCCACCTCCCTGGTCAACGCCGGCAGCGACCAGCTCGGGCTTCTCGAGCTCAATGGCGTGACCTTCGTGGACATGCCGTGGCTCCTGCTGCCCGATCATCCCGCCGTGATGACCTACGCACGCCCCGATGCAGCCAGCACCGAGGTGCTGCGCTTCTATGCGCTGGGCATCGACGCCTACCGTGTCGCCCAGGCCCTGCTCAACCCGCGCGAGGCGAGCATCACCATCGATGGCGTGACCGGCACCATCACCATGGACCGGGAGCGGCGCGTGGTGCGCGAGCCGATCGCGGCGCAGTTCGTGCAGGGCGAGATCAGGGTGCTGGCCGACGAACAGCGGCGATGAACGAGCGGGGCCGCGCAGCCGAGGAACTGGCGTTGCGGTACCTGACCGGACAGGGTCTGCGGCTGCGCTCGCGCAACTACGCCTGCCGCCTGGGCGAGATCGACCTGATCCTCGATGACGGGCAGACGGTGGTCTTCGTCGAGGTGCGCCAGCGCCGCAGTGCACGCTTCGGCAGCGCCGCGGAGAGCATCACTGCGCGCAAGCAGGGGCGCCTGATCGCCGCGGCCCGCCACTACCTCGCGCGCGAGCGTACGCTGCCCGCGTGCCGCTTCGACGCGGTGCTGGTGGATGGGCAGGGCCAGGTCGAGTGGATCCGGGACGCATTCGGCGCGTAGGCCGGCTGCACGCCGCGCGGCTGTCTCCCGCGAGCGACCAGGACGTCATGGCGTTTATGCAATAATCCGCGCATGAGTACCAATGCCGCGTCGATCGACCTGATCGCCCGCATCAATCAGCACTTCACCGAGAGCGCCAACCTCAAACTGGAGGTGGTGAAGGCGCTCGCCGATCCCCTGCGGCGTGCCGCCGAGCGCATGGTGCAGTGCCTGATGAGCGAGGGCAAGATCATGGCGTGCGGCAACGGCGGCTCCGCAGCCGACGCGCAGCACTTCACCGCCGAGCTGCTCAACCGCTTCGAGATGGACCGCCCCGGGCTGGCCGCTTTCGCGCTGACCACCGACGCGTCCACCGTCACCTCGATCGCGAACGACTTCGACTTCGATCAGGTGTTCTCCAAGCAGGTCCGTGCCCTGGGCCAGCCTGCCGACCTGCTGCTGGCCATCTCCACCAGCGGCAACTCGCGCAACGTGCTCGAGGCGGTCCAGGCGGCGCATGACCGCCAGGTCGGGGTGATCGCCCTGACCGGCCGCAACGGCGGCCTGATGACCGAGATCCTCGGCCCGGACGATATCCATATCTGCGTGCCGCATACCAATACCGCGCGCATCCAGGAGGTGCATATCCTGTGCATCCACTGCATGTGCGACGCCATCGATTGCATGTTGCTCGGAGTCGAATAACGCATGATCACGCGCATCCTGACCCTCCTCCTGCTGGCCGGCCTGGTGCCGCTGCTGCAGGGCTGCTTCGCGGTCGCCGCCACGGCGGTGGGAGGCACGGCCCTGGTCGCCGAAGACCGCCGCACCACCGGCATCTACTTCGAGGACCAGAACATCGAGCTCAAGTGCCACAGCGCCATCGCGAAGAAGTACGGCACCAACGACAAGGTCGCGGTCAGCTGCACGTCGTTCAACCGCTTCGTGCTGCTCACCGGCGAAGTGCCGAGCGAGGAGATCAAGAAGGACGTCGGCGTCATCACGCTCGGCGTGGAGAACGTGCGCAACGTGCAGAACGAGCTGCGCATCGCCGAGCCCGAGACGCTGTCCCAGACCACGGAGGACAGCTACATCACCTCGAAGGTCAAGACGCGCTTCGTCACCGAGAACAAGTTCCAGGCCAACTATGTCAAGGTGGTCACGCGCAACGCGACGGTCTACCTGATGGGCCTGGTGACGCCGAAGGAGGCCGACGAGGCCACCGAGATCGCGCGCACCACGGGGGACGTGCAGAAGGTGGTGCGGGTGTTCGAGATCACGGAGAATCCGTGATCTGAGGCCGGAGGCTTCGAGAAGGGTCGCTCGCTGCGTCGGCCCTCGCAAGCCTGGAGAGCAAGCGCCCGATCACTGCTGCGACCCGGCGCGCGCGCGTCACGAGCCACGCGCCTTGGCCTTCCCGTACAGCTTCAGCGTGACGTCCCGCGCCGCCGCGTGATCCACCAGCGGAGCGGGATAGTCCCGTCCGATCACCACCCCGCACGCCTGCTGCTCCAGGGGTGACATGCGCCACGGTGCGTGGATGTGCGCGGTCGGCACGTTCGCCAGCTCCGGCAGGTACAGCCGGATGAAGCGGCCCTCCGGGTCGAAGCGTTCCGACTGGGTCACCGGGTTGAAGATTCGGAAGTACGGCTGCGCGTCGCAGCCGGTCGAAGCCGCCCACTGCCAGCCGCCGTTGTTCGCCGCCAGGTCGTAGTCGTTGAGGTGCGCGGCGAAGTAGCGCTCCCCACGGCGCCAGTCCACATGCAGGTCCTTCACCAGGAACGACGCGGTCACCATCCGCAGCCGGTTGTGCATGTAGCCGGTCTGGTTGATCTGGCGCATCGCGGCATCCACGAGGGGATAGCCGGTGCGCCCCTCGCACCATGCGCGGAACGCCGCATCGCCGCCGGGGAATTCGATCGCGTCGAATTCCGGCCTGAATGCATGCGCCACCACCTGCGGATGATGGAACAGGATCATGAAGTAGAAGTCGCGCCAGACCAGCTCGGACAGCCAGGTGGCGGCGCCTTCGGTGGCCGATTCGAGGGCGAGCCGCACCAGCTCCCGCACCGAGATGGTCCCGAAGCGCAGGTGCACCGAGAGGTACGACGGCCCCCTCACCGCCGGGTAATCGCGCCGCTCGTGGTAGTGCGCGATGCGGGTGGCGAAGTCGGCCAGCAGCCGCTTCGCGCCGCTGCTTCCCAGCGGCAGCTGGAGCGCGGACAGGTTGGTCCGCTCGAAGCCCATCGTCTCCAGCGTCGGGACCGCAGAGGGCTGCCCACGCGCCAGCCGCCCGGCGTGCGCGGCGACGTCGAACGTGCGCACGGGGTGCGTGCGCAGGCACGCCAGCCAGGCGTTCTTGTACGGCGTGAAGACGCTGAAGGGCCGGCCCTCGCGCGAGAGCACCTCGTCGCGCTCGAAGACGGCCTGGTCCTTGAAGCTGTGGAACGCGATGCCGGCATCCAGCAGCGCGCGCTCGACCGCGCTGTCCCGCGCGATGGCATCGGGCTCGTAGTCGTGGTTGACGTACACGGCCTGCACCTGCAGCGCGCGAGCCAGTCTCGGCACTTCGTCGCGTGCGCGGCCATGCAGCAAGGTCAGTCCCCCACCCAGCCGTTCGAGCGACTCGCGCAGCTCGACCACGCTCGCGAGGATGAACTCGACGCGCCGGTCCGCGGCCGCTCCCAGCCGGCCGAGGATCTCGGTATCGAACACGAACACGCACCAGACCCCGCGCGAGGCGCGCAACGCCTCGTGCAGCGCGGCGTGATCCTCCCGGCGCAGATCGCGCCGGAACCACACCAGCGCGCGATCGTACGCCTGTGCCATCAGCGCGCCCGGCGCTGCAGCCAGCGCACGGCGCTGCCCAGCCCGGGGATCTTCGCGTAGAGCTCTTCCGCGGTGTCCCAGTAGTCGCGGTGGTAGGTCACCCGCCCGTCCTCGCCGAAGCGCAGGTGGCTCACGCCGTGGATGCAGGACTGCGCACGGCGGCCGCGGAAGCGGAACTCCAGATCCCAGAGCAGGAACGCCTCCGGCGCCTCGCCCACCCGGCCCTTCACCACGAACCGGGGGGCGTCCACCTGCTCGTACATCCGGGCAAAGATCGCACCGATGGCCTCGGCACCGCGCACCTCGTTGAACGGATCCTTGAACCAGGCATCCGCGCTGTAATAGTCCCCGATTGCAGCCACGCCGTCGGGATCGAGCGTCTCGAAGTACCGCACCAGGCGGTCGAGCGGGGCCGCGGACATCACAGACCCGTGATCCACCGGACCAGCGGGAAGTACAGGCGGTAGGGGAGCATCTCGAGCAGCTTCATGGTCCAGGTGAAGCGGCGCGGATAGTGGATCTCGAACTGCCCGCGCGCGATTCCCTCCAAGGTGGCCTCGGCGGCCTCCTCGGCGCTGATCAACGCCGGCATCCTGAACGCGTTGCGGTCGGTCAGCGGCGTTTTCACGAACCCCGGGTTGACCAGGTAGACATCGACCCCGCGCGGCTTGAGATCCAGGTACAGCGTCTCCGCGAGGTTGATCAGCGCAGCCTTGGTGGCCCCGTAGACCAGGCTGGTGGGCAAGCCGCGATACCCAGCCACGCTGGCCACTATGGCGATGCCGCCATGCCGTGCCGCGAGCAGGCCCGGTACCACCGCCTGGATCGCGTTGAGGGTCCCCATCAGGTTGGTTTCGACCAGCGTCCGGGCGGTCTCGCTGTCGAGTTCCCACGTGCGCACCGAACGGTGGGTGCCGGACAGCACCAGCACGAGGTCCGGCACGCCCCACTGCGCACAGAGCGCTTCGTATGCGGCCGCGAGCTCGGGGGGCCGGGTCACGTCGAGCGGCAGGACCAGCGCCTTGCCGGGCGGTGCCGAGCGCACCAGTTGCTCCAGCGCCGGCCGGTTGCGTGCGGACACGGCGACCCGCGCGCCGCGCGCGAGGAGCGCCGCGGCGCATGCTGCGCCGATTCCCGTGCTCGCGCCAATCAGCCAGACGCGCCGGTCGGTCCAGTCGCTGATCGGAGGGTTGAGCGGCATCAGGCCGGCCGCTTGCGGAACGAGAGCACCACCTCGCCCAGCCGGAAGCCGAACTTGCTCATGACCGAGGTATTGAGCATCACCTGCTCGTCCATCAGGAACATCCAGTCGTCGAAGTCCACCTCGTAGGTCTTGCCGTCCACCGGCAGCTTCAGCACGTAGCGCCAGCGCAGCGCATTGCCGTATGCCTCGCCGAGCGCCTCGCCGACCACGTCGTCGGCGCGGCCCACGTACGTGTTCGGATCCTTGCGCGTCACGGTCCATACGCGCCGGCTGGTGGTGCCGTCGGCGTACCTGAACGACTCGTCCAGCGTGCCGACGTCGCCATCCCAGGTGCAGCGTATCTCGACGGTGAAGCGCTTGACGACCTTGCCGCTGCGGTCGCGGAAATAGCCCCAGGCGTCGACGGTGCCGTCGAAGTACGTACGCAGGTCGAGCACCGGCTTGTCGTCGCGGTAGACCTCGGGTCCGGGCCCAGCGCACCCGGCGAGCAGCGCGAGGCAGGCGAGCAGGAACAGGCGGCGGATCATGGCGTGCAGGCTCCGGTTCGGTTCAGGGCGACTGGCAGGCGCTGCGGCAGCTGGAGCGGCGCCAACCACAGGCAGACGATCGCGGCCAGCTTGATGATGCAGGGGACGAGGGCGTAGATCAGGGACAGCGTTGTCTGCGCGGGCTGCACGATGCCGGGCGTGTAGCCCAGCCACTGCAGGAGCGGCAGCGCCAGCCCGGCGGCGAGCGCGAGGTTGAGCTTGTCCATCATCTGCCAAACGCCGAAGTAGGCCCCATCCGGGCGGTGGCGGGCCGGATCCCGGTCGACGATGTCGGCGAGGATCGACGGCGGTATGGCGAGCTCGGCGCCATAGGCGATGCCGGACAGGGCACAGACGATGGCGAAGGCGGTGACGTCGCCGGCACCGAGCAGATAGGCCCAGGCAAAGGCAGCGACGCTGAGCACCATGCCGAGCAGCCACGCCCGCTTCTTGCCTGCGCGGCGGGATGCGGCGATCCAGAACGGCATGCCGGCGGCGGCGAACAGGAAGTAGAGCGCGAGGAACAGGCCGGACAGGTCCGGCCGGACCAGCACGTCCTGCACGTAGAACAGGATCAGCGTACCCGGGATCGCGGCTGCGATGCCGCTGAGGATGGACACCGCGATGAGCCACCGGTAAGCCGGATTGCGCAGCGGATCGAGCAGCGCGCGGTACAGCTTCTCGGGCCTGGCCGCTGTCGGGCTGTGAGGCCTGGGCGCACGGGGCACCGCGCGCAACGTGATCGCCGCAGCGAGGAGCAGCACCGGCACGAACGCCAGGCTGAAGAGGGCCAGCCCGCGGGTGGCGCCAAGCCGGGCCGACAGCAGCTCGGGCACGGCTGCGGCGACGAGCACGCCACAGACCGCCAGCGCCCCGCGCGTCGCCGTGACCCGGGTGCGCTCGTGCGGGTCGTCCGACAGCTCCGCCCCCATCGCGTAGTAGCTGATGCTGCCCATGCTGAAGCCGAGGTAGGCCACCACTAGGCAGCCGGTCAGCCACCATGCGAGCATGGCGCCGCCCCCCGCGGGCGGATGGAACAGGCCCACGAAGCCCAGGGCGAGCAGCGGCAGCGACAGCAGCACCAGCCGCGAGCGTCCCCGGCCCTGCCCGCTCGCGCGGTCGCTGAGCCAGCCGAACAGCGGATCCTGCACGGCATCGAACAACCGGCAGCCGAGCAGGACCGCGCCCACGGTGGCGAGCGGCAGGCCGAGCTCGTCGGCGTAGAGCTTGGGTACGTGCACGTAGACCGGCAGCGCGGCCATCGCCAGCGGCAGCGCATAGGCCGCGTACGCGAGCAGGTCTCGCCGGGCAAGGCGATCGACGGTCATCGCGGCGGCTATCGGTTGCCGATGAGCCGTGCGCGCAGCTTCGGCTCGCGCGTGCGCTCGTCCAGCCAGATGGCGAAGAACGCGCGGGCGAACTCCGGATCGTCGATGGTGCCGATTGCGAGATCCCGATGGAAGAACTGGGCACCCTTCCCCGGCAGGTACACACCGGTTAGCGTGTCGCCGGGCTGGACGTCCGGGAAGATCGCCTTCATCGCCTCGCCCCAGCGCGCTCGACGGGCGGGATCGCCCAGCCCGAGCCGCTCGATCTCGACCACGCTGCGCTCGGCGATGCGCTCGCCCTTGAAGCCGCGCAGGTAACGCAGCGCCAGCGCGAACGGCTGCTCCGGATCGAAGCGGCGCGCCGGCGTCCACAGGGCAACGTCGTAGAGCTGCAGGCCGAACCAGGTCATCCGGCCGCTGCCGAGCAGCCGGTAATCCTGCGCGGCAGGCTTCAGGCTCTCCGGCAGATCGACTGCCGCGCGGGCCTGCACGCTCGCAATCAACGCGAGGCCCGCCAGGACGCTGCGCAGCACGAGGTCACGCATGGCTCATCTCCAGGTGCAGAACGTCGGTGGTGCGCGCGCGGAATCCCGCTTCGCAGTAGGCGAGATAGAAGTTCCAGAGGCGGCGGAAGCGCGCGTCGAAGCCGCCCGGCTGCAGCTGCGGCCAGGCGGCGTTGAAGCGCTCGCTCCAGCGCCGCAGTGTCTCGGCGTAGTCCGCGCCGAAGGACCAGGCGCTGCGCACCGCGAGCCCCGCGCGCTCGGCCTGCCGGCCCAGCACGGCGCGCGATGCCAGCATGCCGCCCGGAAAGACGTGCTGCTGGATGAAGTCGGTGCCGCGGCGGTAGCGCTCGAACAGCCCGTCGTCGATTGTGATCGCCTGCAGCACCGCCTTCCCGCCGCGCCCGAGGCGCGCGGCGATGACGTCGAAGTAGCCCGGCCAGTAGCGCTCGCCCACCGCCTCGTACATCTCGATCGAGACCACGTGGTCGTAGCGGCCCTGCACGTCGCGGTAATCGCAGTAGGCGAAGGTCGCGCGCTCGCTCAGCCCTGCGCGCCGGATGCGCGCCTGGGCATACTCGAGCTGGCGTTGCGAGACGGTGATGCCGTGCACCGAGCATCCGCGCGTACGCACCGCATACTCGGCGAAGCCGCCCCAGCCGCAGCCGATTTCGAGGATGCGCTGACCGGGAAGCGGATCGATCAGGGCCAGGATGCGCTCGTACTTGGCCAGCTGCGCATCCTCCAGGCTCAGCGAATGATCACCGCCGAACACCGCGGCCGAGTAGGTCATGGTCGCGTCGAGCCAGCGGCCGTAGAAGTCGTTGCCGAGGTCGTAGTGCGCATGGATGTTGCGCCGGCTGCCCGCCCGCGTGTTCGGGCGCAACAGGTGGCGCAGGCGGTAGAACAGACTGCCCCACACGCCGCCGTAGATGGCCTCGTCGAGGGCGGCGTGGTTGAGTGCCGCCAGCGTGAGCAGGGCCGCAAGGTCGGGCGTGGACCAGCGTCCGTCCAGCCAGGCCTCGGCGAAGCCGATGTCGCCCTTGCGCAGGATCTCGCCACAGACCTCCCAGTCGTCCAGGGCGAGCGTCGCGACCGGCCCGGGCAGGGCACCGGGAAACGCGAAGCGCTGGCCGCCGGGGCCGCTGAGGCACAACTCACCATGGCGCAGACGCGAGAGCACCTGGAACAGCAGGCGCGCCGCACGCGGCAGCGACGCGGCGGGGCGCAGGTCGAGCGAGGCCGCCTTGTCGGTCATCGGGTGGTCTCCTGGGCAGGGGGCAGCGGCTTGCGGAAGAACGGCACGCCCTTGCGCCACAGCTGCAAGGCCTGCCAGTGGATGCGGGCGATCACGGCCAGCGTCATCCAGGGATGGAGCAGGAACACGCGCGCCAGTGCGCCGCTGGTGAGCGGACGCGCGGTCCCGCGCACGGCAGTGGCGAGCAGCATGCCGTTGCCGTCGTCGTAGTCGATGCGGATGGCGCAGGCGCTTCCCGCCAGCGAGAACTGGAACCGGTAATTGCCGCGCACCTCGCAGAACGGCGAGACATGGAAGACCTTGCGGGCCGAGAGCCAGTCTCCCCCCTCGATGGGGCGCTGGTCGGGATGCGCCAGCAGGTAGTTGTGCCGCTCGCCGAAGGTGTTGCTGACCTCGCACAGCACGGCGCGCAGCGCGCCCTGGCGGTCGTGACAGAGCCAGAAGCTGACCGGGTTGAAGACATACCCCAGCACCCGCGGGAAGGCCTGCAGCCAGACCTCGCCGTCGGCCCGGTCGATGCCGTTGAGCTCTAGGATGCGGCGGATCCACGCGTGCAGGTCGGAGCCGTCGCGGGCGCCGTGGTCCCGTCGATGCAGGCTGAACAGGTTCCAGCGATCGAGCGAGAGCAGCGGCCGGCGCAGCCGGTCGAGCCGGTCGACCGGAACGCGCAGGAAGAACACCGGGTAGCGGAAGCGGTTGCGCCGCGGCCGCAGGCGCGAATGCATCACTTCGCCGGAGAACAGGAGCGCCTCCATGGCCTGCGCGACCGCTATGCGGCCACCGCCTCGCGCTGTGCGGCCGCGGCCTGCGGCGGCTGCCACGGAGCGGCGATGCCGAGCGCATTGGCCACGCTCAGGCCCGACTTCAGCCCATCCTCATGGAAGCCGAAGCCGCACCAGGCCCCGCAGTACCAGGTGCGCCAGCGCCCCTGGATCATCGGCAGCTCCCGCTGCGCGCGCACCGCGGCCTCATCGAATACCGGGTGGCTGTAGTCGAAGCGTGCAAGGACGGAGTCGGCGCGCGGCTCCCGGTGCGGGTTCAGGGTCTCGATCACGTTGGTACGGAACGGCAGCGGCTGGAGACGGTTCAGCCAATAGCTTACGCTTACGGGACGCCGGCCGGCGTCCGATGTGGCGCTGACATAGTTCCACGACGACCACGCCGCCCGCGCGCGCGGCATGAAGGTCTCGTCGGTGTGGACCAGGACCCGGTTGGGTTGATAGCGGATGCTGCCCAGCAGGCGGCGCTCGTCCGGATGCGCGTCTGCGAGCAGCGCGAGGGCCTGGTCGGAGTGGCACGCGAGCACGACCTGGTCGAACCGCTGCGTCCCATCCGCCGAGCGCACCTCGACCGCATCGGCGAGGCGCGTGATGCGCCGGACCGGCGTACCCGGGCGCACGTCGGCGATCTCACCAGCCATGCGACGCACGTACTCGCGGCCTCCGCCCTCCACCGTGCGCCACTGCGGCCGGTCGCTGATCTGCAGCAGGCCGTGGTTGTGGCAGAAGCGCAGGAAGGTGGCGCAGGGATAGCGCGCCATCTGGCGCGCGGGGCAGGACCAGATCGCAGCCGCCATCGGCAGCAGGTACCAGTCCCGGAACGCCGCCCCGTAGCCCTGCCGCTCGAGGAACGCACCGAGCGTGAGGTCCTCGGGCACGCCGCGGGAGAGCAGTTCCACGGCCTCGCGGTTGAAGCGCAGGATGTCCCGCACCATTCCCCAGAAGCTGGGCCGCAGCAGGTTGGACTTCTGCGCGAACAGGGTGGCGAGGCTCGACCCCGCCCATTCGATCCCCGCCCCGGGCAGGCTCACGCTGAACGACATCTCGCTCGGCGCCGAGCCCACACCGAGGTGCTCGAACAGCGCCAGCAGGTTCGGATAGGTGCGATCGTTGAAGACCAGGAAGCCGGTGTCAACCGGAGCCTCGATGCCGTCCACGCGCACGTCGATGGTGTGGGTGTGGCCGCCGAGCCAGTCCTCGGCCTCGAACAGGGTCACGCCATGGCGGCGCGACAGCAGCCACGCCGCCGTCAGCCCGGCGATCCCGGACCCGACCACCGCGATCCTTTGAGTCACTGTACGCTTTCCGGATTGGACAGATGGGGCCGCGGGGGCACCGGAGACTCGGGCCGGGAGGAGGAGAGTGCCTTCGTGCCGGGCCCCGCGGACTTGATGGTGAGAGGATCGCGCTAGACGATCGGGCTCTCCTTGTCCTGCTCGACCAGCGCGTACGCCGAGTGGTTGTGGATCGACTCGAAGTTCTCCGACTCCACGATGTAGGCGCTGACGCGCTCGTCGCGGTCCAGCGCCAGGGCAATGTCGCGCACCAGGTCCTCGACGAACTTCGGGTTGTCGTAGGCGCGCTCGGTCACGTACTTCTCGTCCGGACGCTTGAGCAGGCCCCACAGCTGGCAGGAGGCCTGCGCCTCCGCGATCGCGATCAACGCCTCGATGCTCATGTCGCGGGCAAGCCGCGCGCGGATGGTGATGTGGGAACGCTGGTTGTGCGCGCCGTAGGCCGAGATCTCCTTCGAGCACGGGCACAGGCTGGTCACCGGCACGAGCACCTGCAAGCTGTACCGGTAGCGGCCGCGCACGTCGACCTCCGCGCGCAGCGTCACGCGGTAGTCCAGCAGGCTTTCCACGCCGGACACCGGCGCGCGCTTGCTGACGAAGTACGGGAATCGCATCTCGACGTAGCCGCTGGCCGCCTCGAGCCGCTGCAGCACGGCGCGAGTGAGACGCTCGAACGCGTGCGCATCGATCGGCTCGTGCTGACGTTGCAGGATCTCGACGAAGCGCGACATGTGCGTGCCCTTCACCGTCTCCGGCAGGCCCACGTACATGTCGACCTCCGCCACGGTTGACTGGACCGCGCCGGCGGACGTGCGCACCTGCAACGGATGCAGCAGGCTGCGCACGCCGACGCGCTGGATGGCGACGCGGCGCGTGTCCGCGGTCGACTGGATGTCGGGCAGCAGAAACTTGTCGGGAGCGTTCATGTCTCTGTTCCGGCGCGTCAGTTCGTCCCGCGCGGCCCGGCCGGCCGCGGCAGCAGCGGCGACGGGCCATTGGACTGGGTCACGTCGGCATGGAACTCCAGGTACTCGTTCAGCCGCTCCTGGCTGGACACCGGATGGCTCGCCTGCCCCAGATGCAGGCCTGCGGTGCAGTCGGCGGGAGCAGTGGCCGCGAGCGCAGCACCTGTCAGCCCGGTTGCGAGCGTGGCCATAAGGGTTGTACGCATAAGGTTGCGCATGTTTGTCCTAGTCAGATCGATCTGTTAGGCGTAGAATACCGGGCATGCATCGTTCTTGTCAAACCTCTGTCCTGGACATACCAGCACAAACCCTGTGAGCTCAGAAGCCAGCCAGACGTCTCCGGCGCTCACCTTGAGCATCAGCGCGGTGGAGCGCGACACCGGACTGTCGAAAGACACCCTGCGCATGTGGGAGCGCCGCTACGGCTTCCCGGAGCCGCTGCGCGACGCCAACGGCGAGCGCGTGTACCCGGTGGGGCAGGTCGAGAAGCTGCAGCTCATCAAGCGGCTGATGGAGCGCGGGCACCGGCCCGGCAAGATCATCCCGCTCGCCATGGAAGAGCTGCTTGCGCTGGGCAGCCGGGCACCTCACGGCGCCCGCGTCACCCAGGAGCTCGAGCTGTTCCTGCGGATGATCCGCGCGCACCAGCTGCCCGAGCTGCGCCGTCACCTCTCGCAGACGTTGATGAAGCAGGGCCTGCAGCGCTTCGTGATGGACACCATCGCCCCGCTCAACCACGCGGTGGGCGACGCCTGGATGCGCGGCGAGATCGCGGTGTTCGAGGAGCACCTGTACACCGAGCAGGTGGACGGGGTGCTGCGCAACGCCGTCTCGTCGATCCCGGCACAGGCACGCGGGCCACGCGTGCTGCTGACCACCTTCCCCAACGAGCCGCACAGCCTCGGCCTGCTCATGGTCGAAGCGATGCTCGTGGTCGAGGGTGCGACCTGCATCCCGCTGGGCACCGAGACGCCGCTGCCGGAGATCGCCCGTGCGGCTCGCGCCCACCGCGTCGACATCGTGGGCCTCTCCTTCAGCGCCGCCTTCAACGATAAGCATGCGGCGGCCGGACTCGCCGAGTTGCGCGCCATGCTCGGCCCTCAGGTGCGGATCTGGGCCGGCGGCACCAGCATCGAGCGGCTGCGCAAGCCGGTGCCCGGCGTGGAGCTGATCCCCCAGCTGGACACGCTGCTGGACACGATCAAGGAGTGGCGCGCGCTCCACCCGGGCGCCTGACCCCGCCTCGAAAGTCACCGATGCCCGACAAATCCAACCTCCCCCGCAAGCAGTGCATCGTGTGCGGGCGACCCATGACCTGGCGCAGGAAGTGGGCCCTGACCTGGCACGGCGTGAAGTTCTGCTCCGATCGCTGCCGCAGGCAGCACCACAAGGCGGATGGTACTGCCGGCTAGGAACGCCGCATGCAGGGCCCGGGAAAGGCGCTATACTCGCGGCCGCCCATGACGCCGGCACTTCCGGCGCCGGCAGGGGCGACGCTGGCGGCACGTGCGGCCGGCGTCCGGTTTCGTCCGGAAGGCGCGGACTGACCCGCTGCGCCTTACCCTGACAATCGACGCAACCCCATGCTTTACCCCGACATATTCAAGTCGCTCGAGCGCGTACGCTGGAGCCTGGAGCAGGACATCCCCTGGGAAGCGTTCGACGCCAGCCTGCTGAGCGACGAGCAGGCGCGCACCATCAAGATGAACGCGATCACCGAGTGGTCGGCCCTGCCCGCCACCGAGATGTTCCTGCGCGACAACCGCGGCGACAGCGACTTCTCTGCCTTCATGTCGCTGTGGTTCTTCGAGGAGCAGAAGCACGCGCTGGTGCTGGCCGAATACCTGCGCCGCTTCCGCCCCGACCTGGCGCCCACCGAGACCGAGCTGCACGCCGTGCGCTTCGAGTTCGATCCCGCTCCGCCGTACGAGACCCTGATGCTGCACTTCTGCGGCGAGATCCGGCTCAACCACTGGTACCGCTGCGCCTCGCGCTGGCACACCGAGCCGGTGATCCGGCGCATCTACGAGCTGATCTCACGGGACGAGGCGCGCCACGCCGGAGCCTACCTCCAGTACATGAAGAAGGCACTCGCCACCGCCGGCGACGTCGCCCGCGCAGCCTTCGCCCGCATCGGCCTGCTCATGGCCAGCAGTCACCGCAAGAACAAGGCGCTGCACCCGACCAACCTGCACGTCAACCAGAGCCTGTTCCCCAACGACACCGTGCAGAGCCGGCTGCCGGACCCCGACTGGCTCGAGCACTGGCTGGACCAGCAGATCCAGTTCGGCCGCGAGTGGGAAGGCCGGGTGGTGACGATGATCCTGCACAACCTCTCGCAGCTCTTTGACACGCACATCGCCACCCTGCAGGACCTCAATCGCTATCGCAAGGAAGTGGCCACGCGCCTGTCCCCGGTGGGGCAGGCCGCCTAGCACCACCCGGCGGCGCTTGGGACCGGCCGGCGGCGCGGGTATCATCGCCTCCCCATGCAGCCCCCCGATTTCGAAGCCAAGATCTGCCCGCCGGACCGCCTGATCCAGGCGGTGCAGCGCCTGCCCCGCCCGCTGGTGTTCACCAACGGGGTGTTCGACATCCTGCATCGCGGGCACGTGACCTACCTGGCCCAGGCCCGCGCGCTGGGCGCGAGCCTGCTGCTCGCGCTCAACGACGACGCTTCGGTGCGCCGGCTCGGCAAGGGCGAGGACCGCCCGATCAACCGACTGGAGGACCGCGCCGCGGTCGCGGCCGCCCTCGCATCGGTCGACCTGGTCACATGGTTCGATCAGGACACGCCGCTGGAACTGATCCTGCGCGCCCGGCCCGAAGTCCTGGTCAAGGGCGGCGACTGGCCCATCGAGCGCATCGTCGGCGCCGCCGAGGTGCAGTCCTGGCGCGGCACCGTCCACTCCATCCCGTTCCTGCACGAACGCTCCACCACGGCGACGCTGGCTCGGATCCGCCGCAGCTGAGCCGGCGCCCCGCTTCCTCCCGAAGGCAATGATGATCATCAAGACGAGACCGGGCTTCTGGCGCGACCTCTGGGCGCTGCTGCACCCCTACTGGAAGTCGGACGAGAAGTGGAGCGCCTGGGCGCTGCTGCTCGGCGTGGTCGGGCTGACCCTGAGCCTGGTCTACATGGAGGTGCGCTTCAACCGCTGGAACAACGCGTTCTTCAACTCGCTGCAGAACAAGGACCAGGCCGAGTTCTTCCGCCTGATGGGCACCTTCGGCATCCTGGCGGCGGTCTACATCGTGCTGGCGATCTACAACACTTACGTCAACCAGTGGCTGCAGATTCGCTGGCGACGCTGGCTCACCGACCGCTACCTGCGGGAATGGCTGCACGAGCGCACGTACTACCGGATGCAGTTCAACGCGTCGGAGACCGACAACCCTGACCAGCGGATCGCCGAGGATCTGAAGATGTTCGTGGACAGCACGCTGGACCTGGTGCTGGGGGCGATCAACGCGTTCACGACGCTGTTGGCCTTCCTCTTCATCCTGTGGGGGCTGTCCGGATCGATCGAGTTCAGCTGGCAGGGCCAGACCTACGAGCTGTACGGCTACATGGTGTGGGTCGCCCTCGCCTATGCGATCGTGGGCACGTTCATCACCCACAAGGTCGGCAAGAAGCTGATCGGGCTGATGTTCAACCAGCAGCGCTACGAGGCCGACTTCCGCTACAACCTGGTGCGCTTCCGCGAGAACACCGAGGGCGTCGCGCTCTACCGCGGCGAGTTGGGCGAGCTGAACGGCTTCCGGACGCGCTTCGCCAACCTGGTCAACAACTGGTGGTCGATCATGACGCGGACCAAGCTGCTCAACGTGTTCCGCTTCGGCTACAACCAGCTGGCCAACGTCTTCCCGTTCCTGGTGGCTGCGCCGCGCTACTTCAGCGGCAAGTTCACCCTCGGCGACCTGACCCAGACTGCCGGCGCGTTCGGCCAGGTACAGGGCGCACTGAGCTGGTTCATCAATGTCTACGTGCTGTTCGCGACCTGGAAGGCCACGGTCGACCGTCTCACGGGCTTCCACAACGCGGTGATGAAGGCCCAGGCGCAGCAGCGCGAAGAGCCGGGCGTGCAGGTGCACCCGGGCACCGGGACCGGCCTGCGCCTGGACCACGTCGACCTGCTGCTGCCCAACGGCCGCACGCTGCTCGCCGACGCGACCATGGAGATCCCCGCGGGCACGCACGTGCTGGTGCGCGGCAAGTCGGGCACCGGCAAGAGCACGCTGTTCCGGGCCATCGCCGGCATCTGGCCGTTCGGCAAGGGCTCGATCGCGCTGCCGGTGCAGTTCCAGGGCCTGTTCCTGCCGCAGCGCCCCTACTTCCCGCTCGGCTCGCTGCGTGAGGCGGTGGTGTATCCCGCGGTCCCCGGCAAGTTCTCCGACGACCAGGTGCGCGAGGCGATCACCGCGGTGGGCCTGCCGCACCTGTGCGAGCGACTCGACGAGGAGGCGAACTGGTCGATGCAGCTGTCCGGCGGCGAGCAGCAGCGCGTCGCGTTCGCGCGCGCCCTCCTGCACCAGCCCAGGTGGCTGTTCCTGGACGAAGCGACCTCTGCGCTGGACGACGAATCGCAGGCGCACCTGCATCGGCTGCTGCACGCGCGGCTGGGTGACACCACCATCGTGAGCATCGCGCACCGGCCCGCGGTCGAGGAATTCCACGACCGGACGCTCACGCTAGCCCAGGACGGATCGGGGCCGGCGCGACTGACCGGCTCGGCGTCCTGAACCCCGGCCGACCGCCCGCGGCTAGCTGCCGGGACAGTCGATCGCGCGCAGCTCGCTGCCGGGAAAGCGCAGCGCGAGCTCCGCGAGCCGCGCCGACACCTGCGCATCGGGCTCGCGCACCATCACCGCGGTTTGCGTGACGCGGTGCTCGCGCGCCCCGACGCGCGCGGCCCGCACGCCCTTGCCCTGCAGCCCCTGCAGGTACGCGCGGGCCGACTCCTCGCTGCGGAAGATGCCCAGCGAGATCGCGTTGCGCGTCGGGCCTTCGGCCTCGACCACGTAGTACTCGTTGACGCCCAGCCCCTGCAGCTCGGCCAGCGTGCGATCCACCGCCCCGCGATCGGCCTGCGGCGGGATGAACACCCACCATCCGGCCACGACGGGGACGGCCGTCTCGGTCGCCCGCGTCCCAAGCCCCGCACCCGCGACCGCGCGCCGGACGTTCTCCAGCTCGGTCGCGGCGAAGGTACCCCACTGGATGCAGGCGGACGGCCGTGCTGGGGCGGCCGGTCGGGGCGGGATGATCTGGATCTGGTCGGCGTTGAGCTGCCCGGGCGCCGCTCCCGGGTCCATCCCTGGATTCTGCGACGCCAGCAGCGCGTAGCCCGCCAGTGCGAGATTGACGATCAGCAGGAGCGTGAACAGCGCTTTCATGCCTGAGCGATCGCGACGAGTCCCTCGAGCACCAGTGTGGGCACAAGGGCACACGGCTGCCTGAGGACCGGCACGATCATCTCCGCCGCACCGCCGCTCAGGATCAGCTGCGGATCGCCGTGCCCCGCCTCGGCCATGTTCCGCGCCATGCGCTCGATCGCGCCGGCAATCGCCTGCGTCGCGCCGCTGCGGATGGCATTCACGCTGTTGACGGGAAAGGTCTCATAGCGGCCGGGCTGCAGCGGCAGGTCCGCGGTGCCGCTCGCCAGCGCGCGCGCCATGAGATCGAGTCCCGGCAGGATCAGGCCGCCGAGGAACTCCCCCTGCGCAGTCATGGCATCCACGGTGACCGCCGTGCCGACATTCGCCACCACGCACGCCTGCGCACAGCGCGCCCGCGCGCCGACCAGCGCCGCCCAGCGATCGGTGCCGAGCTGCTGCGGGTTCTCGTAGCGGCTGCTCACCCCGCATTGCGCCGCGGCGCTGATGACCCAGCGCACGCCGATCCGCCACGGGGACAAGGCGGCTTCGATGACAGTGCGCACGGCGGCGCCGGCGACGTTCGAGCCGACCGCCGCGGTCGGACGCGCGAGCATGTGCAGCGCGTCTGGCAGCGTCTCCGCGCGTGAGGTGAGGATCGACCCCTGCGCGACGAAGCCGCGGTCTTCCCAGAGCCCCCACTTGATGCGCGTGTTGCCGGCGTCGATGGCGAGGATCATGGTGGTGGAGCACAGCGAAGGGGGCCGCGGCTGGCAGCTGCCACGGCGATGCGGATGGATTATACCGGCGGCCGCCGCCGCTTCATGCGCTGCGCAGCGCGGGCTCCACGGGACGCACGCTGACCTCGCCCGAGTAGCAGCGCCGCAGCCCGCTCTCGGTCTGCAGCAGCAGGGCGCCGTCGTCCGCGATGCCCGCCGCGATGCCGGTCTGCTGCGTGCGATCGCCCATCGCCACTGCGACGGTGCGGCCGGCCAGCGCGTGCATGCGCTCCCACTCGGCGCGCAGCGGTGCCAGGCCCTGGCGTGCAAAGACCTCCAGGACATCGGCGAGCTGCGCGAGGCAGGCACCGAGCAGCCGGCTGCGATCCACGCGCACACCGACGCTGGCGAGGTCGGTCACCGCCTGGTCGATGCGCTGGCGCACATCGGGCTCGAGGAAGACGTTGAGGCCGATCCCGATGACGGCGGCACTGGGACCCATCACGTCGCCCTCGATCTCGGTGAGCACGCCACCGAGCTTCTGGTGCTGCCAGACCAGATCGTTGGGCCACTTGACCTGCACCCCTTCCGCGCCCGATGCGCGCAGTGCCCGCACCAGGGCCACCCCGACTGCAAGGGTGAGTCCGCCGAGGTCGCGCACGCCCTGCTCGAAGCGCCACAGGAGCGAGAAGGTCAGGGCGCCGCCCAGGCCGGTATGCCAGTTGCGTCCACGCCGGCCGCGGCCCTGCGTCTGTAGTTCGGCCGCCACCACCAGTCCGGCGGGGGCACCGGCCAGGGCCTCGTTGAGCAGGATGGTGTTGGTCGAGTCCGCCAGGTCCACCACTTCGACCTGGAAGGTATCTGCATGGACGCCGAGGTGCTCGCGCACGCGCGCAGCGTCGAGCCAGTCGACCGCTGTCACCAGCCGGTAGCCGCGTCCGTGCACCTTGAACAGCGTCACGCCCCAGGCCTCGGCCGCCTGCAGCGCCTTCCACACGGAGGTGCGCGACACCTTCAGCGTGCGCGCGAGCTTCTCGCCGGACTGGAACTCGCCGTCGGCGAGCAGGCGCAGCACACGAAAGGTCAGCGGTGTCGGAACGGACCGGGTCATGCGCGTGGGCGGACAGAGGAGGCACGCAACGCTAATGCAAACGCGGGCCAGTGTCAAAGCCCGCAGGGTGCGCAAGCGCCGACGCGGATATACTGCCGGTTGATCTGTGTCAAGCGGTGCGACGGCGTCTGCCGCCAGACTTGCCCGTCATGCCGCAGCGGCGCGCCGCCCGCGTCGAGCACGCTCACATCCAGGGAGGAGACATGTTCAAGAAGATACTGCTCCCGACCGACGGGTCGGACCTGTCCAAGAAGGCGATCAAGAAGGGCATCGAGTTCGCCAAGTCGATCAACGCGTCGGTGGTGGGCTTCTTCTCGCCGGAGGATTACCGCGCGCTGATGTACAGCGAGTACATCCCGCCCAGCCTGCTCTCGCAGGAGGAGTTCGAGGCGAACGCGCGCAAGGCCGCCGAGCGCAACCTCGCGCTCGTGGAGAAGCAGGCCGCCGCGGCAGGCGTGCCCTACGAAGGGTATTTCCTGTCCAGCATCGCGCCGTGGGAAGCGATCGTCGAGGCCGCGCGCAAGAAGAAATGCGACCTCATCTTCATGGCCTCGCACGGCCGAACCGGACTGGCCGGACTGGTGCTGGGCAGCCAGACCACCAAGGTGCTCACGCACTCCAAGATCCCGGTCATCGTGTACCGCTGACGGCGCTCAGGCGCCTGCTCCGAGCAGCCGGACCTCGCGCTGCGGGAACGGGATGACGATGCCCTGGCCGCGGAAGGCGGCGAGGATGTCGCGGTTGAGCTCGCCGGCCGCATCCACGTAGTCGGGGACCTTGACCCAAGGCTTCGCGCACAGCGTGACGGCGGAGTCGTCGAGCTTCACCACCTGGATCACCGGCGCCGGGTCCTGCAGCACGCGCGCATTGCGCGCGACGAGGTCCTGCAGCACCGCCAGCGCGCGCACCACGTCGGTGTCGTAGGCCACTCCGACCGACAACTCGAGCTGCCGCGTCCTGCCGTAGTTGTGCAGGATCTCCCCGACGATCTTGCGATTGGGGATCACCACCTTGGAGCGGTCGGTGTGGCTGAGCGTGGTGTTGAACAGCGTGATGAGCTGCACCTCGCCCTCCTCGTGCACGATCGAGATGTACTCACCGACCCGGAACGGGCGCGTGAAGACGATGGTCAGGCCCGCGGCCAGGTTGCCCAGCACCCCCTGCAAGGCCAGCGCCACCCCGGCACCGGCGATGCCGAGGCCGGCGATCAGCGGCAGCAGCTCGACGCCCAGGTTCTGCAGCGCCATGATCACGAACAGCCCGAACACCAGCAGCCGCACCAGGCGCACGAGCAGCAGCCGCACGGTGACGTCCAGGTCCAGCCGCACCAGCATCTTGTTCATCAGGCCGCCCACCCAGCGCCCGACGAACACGCCGATGGCCAGGATGACGATCGCCACCACCAACTTGGGTCCGAACTGGAGCGCCAGGTTGATGGCGGTGGTCTTGACCTGCTGCATGGTTTCGATCGAATCGTTCATCTGCTTCGGCTCCCCGGGGTTGGCCCTCGACTTTTCCTCGTCGCGATTCTAAGCCGATGCGCGGACCGCCCGCACACGCGGTAAGCTAACCACAGGAGGGGCACGCATGAAGTTCATCGGCCAGCTGCTGGGCCGGCACCTGCAGCGCTACCCGCGCATGGAGCTGGCGGACGTCTACAAGCTGCTGCACCAGGCGGCGATGGGCCCGGGGCACGCGCTGCGCGACCCGGCGCAGGCGCGCGATGCGCTGCGCAGCGAGTGCGCGGCACTCGAGCCCGGCGGCCAGGACCCGCTCGTCGACCCGATTTCGCCCGACGGGCAGCTCGCACGCGTGCACCTGCGCGCGTGGCTCGCCGCGGCCCGGGACGTCGATGCGCTGGCCCAGGCGTTCATCCTGACCGCGCAGCAGCATCCGGGCACACCCGAGAAGCTGGCCAAGTTCTGCGGCTGCCTGGGCGACTTCGCCGAATCCGGCGCACTGCCCTTCACCCGCAGCGACGTCGCGGCCTACTTCGATCCCGTCGTGGCACAGGGCTATCCCGTGGTGCGCCACTCCGAGACTTACCGCACCACCTACCGGCCAGCCTACCGGGTGGTCGCGGTGGCGCTGCTGCCGCCGCACTGACACCGCCCCCCTCCGTCAGCGAGAGAGAACCAGGATGTTCACCACCCCGCGCCGCTGGCTCGCGCATCTGGCCGTACTGCTGCTCGCCTGCGCACCGGCCGCACTCAACGCACAGGCCTGGCCCGACCGCCCGGTCAAGCTGGTGGTGCCGTTCCCGCCCGGCGGCACCACCGACATCGTTGCGCGCATCGTGGCCGAACACGCCTCGCGCCGGCTGGGGCAGCAGATGGTGGTGGAGAACCGTCCGGGCGCAGGCGGCAACACCGGCACCGAGCTGGTCAAGCGTGCGGCACCCGACGGGTACACGCTGTCGTTGTGCACCATCGGCACCTGCGCCATCAACGCGAGCATCTACGCCAATCCCGGCTACGACATCCAGAAGGACTTCGTGCCGGTCATCGTGATCGGCGGGGTGGTCAACGTCCTCGCGATCCATCCCGGCGTCCCGGCAAAGACCGTGAAGGAGCTCGTGCAGCTCGCCAGGGCCAAGCCCGACCAGCTCACCTACGGCTCGTCCGGCTACGGTTCGTCGCCGCACCTGGCCGGCGAGCTGCTCAAGGACATGGCCGGCGTGCAGATCACGCACGTGCCCTACAAGGGCTCGGCCCCGGCCATCGTCGACCTGCGCGGGGGCCAGATCGACATGTTCTTCGACAACGCGCCCTCGATCCTGCCGCACGTCAAGGCCGGGCCGCTGGTCCCGCTCGCGACCACCGGGGCGAAACGGTCGAAGTCGCTGCCCACCGTGCCGACGATGGAGGAAGCCGGGTTTGCCGGCTTCGTGATCGAACCGTGGTGGGGCGTGCTGGCACCGGCGAAGACGCCACCTGCCGTCGTGGCGAAGCTCAACCAGGTCCTCAACGAAGTGCTCAAGGATCCCGCCGTGCTCAAGCGCTTCGAGGAAGTGGATCTCAACGTGTGGGGCGGCACGCCCGAGCGGCTCGGCACGCTCGTCAGGACCGAAACCGCCAAGTGGGGCAAGCTGGTGCGCGACCGGGACATCAAGGCCGAATGAAGATCACCGCCATCGAGACCATCCGGCTGCCGGGCCGGCCCAACCTCCTGCTCGCGCAGGTCCACACCGACGAGGGCCTGATCGGCCTCGGCGAGACCTCGCGCGGCGCCCTGGCGGTCGAGGCGCAGATCCACGACCTGGTCGCACCGTATCTGCTTGGCAAGGATCCGCTCGCGATCCAGCTGCACAACCGGCAGCTCATGGGCACGTACCTCGGGTTCGCCAGCGCGGGCGCAGAGGTGCGCGCAGCGTCGGTGGTCGACCTGGCGCTGTGGGACATCTTCGGCCAGGCCGTCGGGCAGCCCATCCACCAGGTCCTCGGTGGCGCCTGCCGCGACCGCATCCGTGCGTACAACACCTGCGCGGGCTACAACTACAACACCCGCAGCGTGGCGCGCAGGCAGATCGGCGCAAGCGATCGCGCCGCGGGTCCGTACGACGACCAGATCGCCTTCACGCACCACGCCGACGAACTGGCCGAGAGCCTGCTCGCAGAGGGCTTCACCGCGATGAAGATCTGGCCGTTCGACCCGCTGGCCGAGCGCACCACCGGCAGCCTGCTCGCGCGCGAGGAGCTCGAGCTGGGGCTGGAGCCGTGGCGCAGGATCCGCAAGGCGGTCGGCGACCGCATCGAGGTGATGGCGGAGTTCCACTCGCTGTGGAACCTGCAGCAGGCCAGGCAGATCGCCCGCGCGCTGGAGGAGTTCCGGCCCTACTGGTCCGAGGACCCGATCAAGATGTGCGACGCGGCCACGCTCAAGGCGTATGCGCAGTCCACGTCGATCCCGGTATGCGGCAGCGAAACCCTCGGAGGCACCGCGCCGTTCCGCGACATGCTGCAGGCGCAGGCGGTCGACATCGTCATGCTCGACGTGGGCTGGTGCGGCGGGCTCACCGAGGCCCGCAAGATCTGCGCGCTCGCCGAGAGCTGGCAGCGCCCGGTGGCGCCGCACGACTGCAACGGGCCGGTGGTGTGGGTGGCCTCCATCCACCTGATGATGCACATCCCCAACGCGCTGGTGATGGAGGCGGTGCGCGCCTACTACAGCACCTGGTACAAGGACGTCATCACCGAGGTGCCGCAGGTGAAGGATGGGTTCATCTATCCGCTCGCCGGGGCCGGCCTGGGCACCCGGCTGCTGCCCGACCTGCTGCGCCAGGACGGCGTGCAGGTACGCCGATCCTCAGCCGCCTAGCGGTACCGCAGCAGCCTCCAGAGTGCGACCCCGAGGTCGCGTGCACGGGTGGCGAGGGTCCATGCACCGACCGCCCCGGTTGCGAAGCGCAGCACGCGCCGCGGGCCGATCACCAGCACGCCCACGACGACGCTCCCGGCCACCAGCGGACGCCGCGTGAGCCAGCGCAGCCCCGCAGCCGCGAGCTGGGGCGCCTGCATCGAGTCGCTGACGCGCGCGCAGTCGCCGATCACCTGCGTACGCAGCGCCTGGGAGCGCGCGGTCAGTGCGCGCCGGCGCGCAGACAGCTGATCCAGGCGGCTAGGGGCCACGTCGGTGCCTCATCATCGTGCAGGCGCGTCAGCGCTTGAGCAGGTCATGATCCTTGCGCAGCTCGGACAACGTGGCATCGAACGGGCGCGGCTTGTGCAGCACGCGCGAGCGCGCGCGCATCGCCGCAATCGCGCACCCGGCGAGGAACGCCAGGCCGAGCAACCCGGCCGTCATCCAGCGGTGCACCGGATCGACCCCAAGCACGAGCGCTGCCGCCAGCATGAGCAGGCCGCCGAAGGCGGCGAGCAGGGCCGCCACGCTCCACAGCAGCAGCGAGGCGACGCGCTCGACCTCCTCCTGGATCTCGACGCTGAACAGCTCGAGCCGGTTGTGCCCGATCGCCACCAGGGTGGCGAGCAGGGCGCGCGCCGATCCCAGCAGGCCCGGCGGCGGCTCGCGCCGGGCTCCAGGCTGCGGATCGCTCACCGCCGGCCGATCAGATAGCCGACCAGGAAGGCCACGCCCGCGGCCACCCCGATGGACTGCCACGGGTTCTCGTGGACGTATTCGTCGGCCGCTCTGGCAGTGGCGCGCACCTGCGCCTCGATCTCGATGCCTGCGTCCTGCAGCCGCATGCGCGCCTGGCGCAGCGACTCCTCGGCGCGGGCGCGGACCTGCGCGATCTTCTCGTCGGCCTGCCCCGCGGTGGCCCTGAGCAGCGCCTCGCCGTCCTCGATGACCAGACGCAGGTCCTGCATCAGCTTCTCGGTGGTGACCTGTTGCATGTGGTTCTCCATTCTCGGCCGGCGGTTGCCGGTGACATCCGTCATGATAGCCGGACATCCAGCCGCCGGATTGAGCCAGCGCAAGTCACCGTCGCACGCACCGGGACCCGGCCTTCGTCGAGCACCGGTTGCGGAGGAACCCTCGACTGCAGCTGGAGAGCGGGTGCACCGGCCCCGGAGCGCGGCGGCGTGATCTCGCCTGGCTGCTCAGCCGTCCCGGGTCCGGTCTGCGTCCTGCACGCCTGGCTCCCCCGCGGCCCGCGCGCGCACCGAGCCGCGCCGCTCCGCCGCCATGCGGCCCAGCGACAGGATGGTCGCCAGCCGCATGCCGGCGATCGACGACAGCTGGTCGATCCCGCGCAGCGCTTCGAGGCCGAACTCCTGCATCACCACCCGCTCGCTGAACTCGCGTCCCTCGGTGATGCGCGACAGGCGGTGCATGACGTACAGGCCCAGCGCGGCGGAGATCGCGAACAGGAACGCCCAGTGGTGAAACATCAGAACCGTGATGTCGCTCCTGCGCAGCGGCGACACCCATTGCACGGTCAGCGCCAGCTCGCGCGAGGAGAACCAGTCCGCCAGCACCCCGCCCAGGAGCGGCGCCACGCCGCCCGCCATCGCGCCGGCGAGGCTCACCGACGCCAGATAGGTGGTGCCATGGGCCGGCGGCGCCAGCTTGAGGCCGAGATTGCCGGTCGCCAGGCCGATCCCGCCTGCCGCCGCACCCATGACCAGGTGAACGAACAGCAGCAGCGGCAGCGTCGCCGCGTCCGGCTGCGGCAGTGCGACGAACGCCAGGCCGAGCAGGCTGGCAAAGTAGGCCGGCAGCGCGACCGCGAGGATCGACTTGTTCGACAGCCGATCGGACAGCCGTCCCCACAGGTACAGCGTGAGCGCGTTGCTCACCTGGCTGGCGATCGAGAGCATGGTGACCGTGCTCAGGGGATAGCCCAGTTGCCGCAGCAGGAATACCGCCACGAACGGCGCCGCGATGTTGGACGCGAAGCCCCAGCTCATCATCAGTCCAATGTAGCGGCGGAAGCCCGCGTCCCGCAGCGGAGCGGTCAGGCGCTGGTGGATCGGCTTCGACGGTCCGCTCCACAGCATCGCCGGCTCGGGCACGCTGGCGAGGAAGCGCGAGCTCACGAACCCGGCCAGGCCGGCGCAGGCGAACGCGACCGAGTAGGCGTGCAGGCGGGAGCCGAACGGCCAGTGATCGACCAGCAACCCCGCCGCCAGCGCACCGGCGCCGCCCAGCACCGTGCTGGCGAACAGCCGCTGCGAGAAGAACCGCCCCAGCCCGTCCCGCGGCAGCAACTGGTGCAGCCACGAGTTGAGCGCGCATCCGCCGATGGCGCCGAGCACGGTGATCGCGACCTGAGCGGCCACCACGCAGCCCAGCTGCAGCGACCGGCCGGGCAGGAAGGGGACGGCCGCGAGCGCGAGGATGATCACGCGGGCGAGCGTCACTGCCGTGACGGTGATGCGCCGGCGCGTACGCAGCCGCTCGACCAGCGCGATCCCGGGCAGCTGTGCGGACTGCGCCAGCAGCGGGATGGCGCCGAGCAGGCCGACCACGGACGGGCTCGCGCCCAGCTCGAGGGCGAATCCGATCAGGATCACCCCGCCATATAGCGAGCCCGCCAGGCTCGCCCAGGCCGCGTCCTGCACCAACGCCTGCTTGCCGCGCGCGAGCGCGGCCTCGGAAATGCTGGCGTCGGGCAGCAGGCGCATGGGAGGACCGGGCAGTCAGGGGCAGGGAGGCGCTGCAAGCGGCGCTCCGGGCTCGCAGCCGGCGCCTGTCGTATGATTCGGCGCTCCGGAACACGATCCGATCCCATGCGCCTCCCGACCGTCCTGCGCTTTGCCATCGTCCTCGCCGGGTGCCTGGCATGCACCGCCCTGCGCGCGCAGGACCGCGACGAGAACCCAGCCTGGCTGGCGCTCAAGCCGGTCCTGTTCGGCGACCGTCCGGTGAAGGTCAATGCCGCCAACATCCTGCAGGTGTTCGCCCCCGCGAACGCGGAGAACGCCGCCGTCGTGCCGGTGACCATCCGCGCGCGCATCGAGCAGCAGCCCGAGCGCTACATCCGCCACATCTACCTCATCATCGACGAGAACCCCTCGCCGTTCGGGGTCAAGTTCACCCTCACCCCGGAGAGCGGGCGCGCGGACATCGAGACGCGGGTGCGGCTGCAGTCGTCCTCGCCGGTGCGGGCAGTGGCGGAGCTCAACGACGGCTCGCTGTGGATGAACAGCACGATGGTGTTCGGTGCAGGCGGGTGCTCGGCGCCGGTCTCCGGCGGCATCGCGCAGAACGTCGGCCGCATGAAGCTGCGCGTGGAGGACGAGATCGCGCAGCCGGGCGAACCGCTGATGGCGCAGCTCAACGTCCAGCACCCGCAGTTCTCCGGCATGGCCAGCAACTCCAGCGTCGCGCCGCACTTCGTGCGCGAGGTCAGGGTCTACTACGCCGACCGCCTGGTGATGACCGCAGAGGTCGACTTCACCATCAGCGAGAACCCGAGCTTCCGGTTCTACTTCCTGCCGGTCCAGGACGGGCAGCTGCGCGCGGAGGTCGTGGACTCATCCGAGCTGCGCTTCGAGCAGACGCTGGCGGTCCAGGCCCCGCGCGCATCGAACTGACGCATCGACCAACAGGAGCGCACATGCCCGGCGGCCCGCAGCGCATCACCGACATCCAGGCCTTTCCCACCTCGTTCCCGGTGGACCCCAGGCACAGCGTGACGCTCGGCGTCGGCCGCGCGGTCAAGCGCGACGCCGTCATCGTCAAGGTCACCACGGCCGACGGCATCGTCGGCTGGGGCGAGGCGCATCACGGGCGCGCACCGGGAACCGTTGCACACCTGATCAACCACACGCTGAAGCAGTTGGTGCTGGGCATGGACGCACACGATGTGGTCGGCGTGTGGGCGCGGGTGTACGAGAAGCAGCTCGGCAGCCATGGCATGGGCGCCGCGGCGTCCATCGGGCTGTCCGGCATCGACCAGGCGCTGTGGGACATCCGAGGCAAGGCGGCCGGCCTGCCGCTGTACCGGTTGTTGGGCGGGAGCGCGCGCCGGGTTCCGGCGTACGCGGGCGGCGTTTCGCTTGGTTACCAGGAGCCTCGTGCACTGCTGGCCGAAGCCCAGCCGTTGATCGCCGCCGGCTACAAGGCGATCAAGCTGCGCATCGGTGACACCCCGGCGCGCGACATCGCCCGCGTCAGCGCCGTGCGCGAAGCCCTGGGAGACGACATCGTCATCCTGACCGACGCCAACACCGGCTACACCGTGGCCGACGCGCGCAGGGCCATGCCCGCCCTGGAGGAGCTCGGCGTGGGCTGGCTGGAGGAGCCATTCCCGCCCCACGACCATGCGAGCTACGCACAGGCGTCCACGTTCTCCAGCGTGCCGCTGGCCGCCGGCGAGAACCACTACACGCGCTTCGAGTTCCACCGCCTGATCGAGGACCGCATCGTCACCATCCTGCAACCCGACCTGTCCAAGTCCGGCGGGGTGACCGAGTGCCTGCGCATCGCCCACCTGGCCTCGGCGTGGAAGCTGCCGATCAACCCCCACACCTCGATGACCGGGATCAACATGGCGGCCACCATCCACCTGCTGTGTGCGATCGACAACGCCGGCTATTTCGAGGGCGACGTCTCGCGCGGCAACCGGTTCCGCGACCAGCTGGTCTCCACCCCCTACGCGGTGGGCCCGGACGGCTGCGTGGCACCGCTGGAGCAGCCCGGCATCGGGGTGGAGGTCGACGAGGCCTTCCTTGCGGCCCACCCTGTGATCGAGGGACCGGCCTATGTATGATCTGGCGCGTACCGTGCTTGCCGGATCGGCTTCGACCGCGTCTCCAAAGCGAGGAATCATGCGAATCGCCCCCCTGCTCGGCCTCTGCCTGCTCCTGCTCGGCGCTGCCGCCCCCCTCCCCGCCCTGGCCCAGAGCCGGGCCGACCTGCTCACCGACGCCCAGGCCCGCCTGTTGAAGCCGGTGCCGGGCAAGGCCGTGATCTACCTGCTGCGGGACTGGGGCAACTGGTGGCAGCGGGACGTGCCGCTCTCCCTCGACGGCCAGCCGATGGGATCGAGCCGCAAGGACACCTACTTCCGGTGGGAGGTCGAACCCGGCCCGCACGTGCTGGTCTCCGAGGCCAGCCCGCCGGCGGTCCTCGAGATCAAGACCGAGCCGGGCGGCGTGTACTACGTCTGGCAGGACCTCAATCCGGGCTTCCTGCGCGGCCCCTCGGAACTGCATCTGGTCGACGAGACCACGGCCCGCGAGACCCTGCTGACCGCGGAGATGCTCGAGGGCAGGTAGCGCGCGGGGCCGTGCGTCGGTCCGGCCTGGCACCGCGAAGGGAGACGCGATGACCGCCGAAGTGAAGCTCGAGCGCCGGGACAACCTTGCGCTCGTCACCCTCGACCGGCCCGACTCGCTCAACGCGGTCAACCGGGCGTTGCGCGAGGCCCTGATCGCCACGCTGGCCCAGGCCGATGCCGATGACGCGGTGCGTGCCGTCGTCATCACCGGAGCCGGTGACCGCGCGTTCTGCTCCGGCCAGGATCTGGCCGAGACGGTGGCGTACACCATCGACGACGTCGACGAGTGGCTCACCCGCCAGCACGCCATGTATCAGGCGGTACGCGACCTCGACAAGCCCTGCGTGGTGGCGTGGAACGGCGTCGCCGCAGGCGCCGGCTACCAGATCGGCCTTTGCGCCGACCTCCGGGTGGGCTATCCCGAGCTCAAGCTCGGCCAGCCCGAGATCCGGGCCGGGCTCGCCAGCATCGTCGGCTCCTACCTGATGAGCCTGCAGCTGCCCCTGTCGCTCAACCAGCAGCTGTCGATCACGGGGGATCTCATCACCGGCCAGCGCGGCTACGAGATCGGGCTGGTCAACTACCTCGTCCCGCGCGAGCAGGTGCTGCCCAAGGCAATCGAAGTGGCGAGCGCGCTGACCCGCCTCGGCGCGACCGCACTGCGGCTGACCAAGAAGCGCTTCCGCGAGCTGAGCCAGCCCGGCTTCGACGCGGCGCTGGTCGCCGCCAAGGAGATCCAGCGCGAAGCCTACCGCTCGGGCGAGCCGCAGGCGGCGATGCAGAAGTTCTTCGAGGCGCGGGGGAAGAAGGGGTAAACCTCATCCACCGCAGAGGACGCAGAGGTACGCAGAGGGAAGGCCGCACTCCCGTGCAGGACGCGCAAGCGTATCCCGGTGGCAGCACTCACCCATAGGTTTTCCTCTGCGGTCAACGCGGTTCCCGTGCGAGCCGGTCAAGCGGCAAAGCGCGACGGATCGGTATTCCCCCCGCACACGATCACGCCCACCCGCTCGCCGGGCGCTGCCTGATACTTGCCCGAGCGCAATCCCGCGAGCGCCGCGGCACCGCCGGGCTCGGCCAGGATGCGCAGGCTGTCCCACAGCGCCCGCTGTGACGCGCGGATCTCCTCGTCGCTGACGAGCACGACGCTGTCGACGTAGCGCTGCGCCACCTCGTGCGCGAGGGCACCGATGCGGCGTGCACCGAGCGAGTCCGCTGCGACGCCGCCGACCTCGACATCCACCGGCTCGCCCGCGTCCACCGCCGCGAACAGGGTCGGGCAGCGCTCCGGCTCCACCGCGATCACCTTCACGCGGCCCGCGAACCACGCCGCCACGCCGCCGATCAGGCCACCACCGCCGACGGCCACGAACACCGTGTCGAGGCCGGGCATCTGGGCTTCGAGCTCCCGACCCAGGGTACCCTGGCCGGCCACCACCTCGGGCTGGTCATAGGCATGCACCTCGAGCGCACCGGTCTGCGCGGCGCGCTCGCGGCTCGCCGCATGGGCCTCCGCGTAGCTGGCGCCCACCAGCATCACCCGCGCACCGTAGCGGCGCAGGCGGTCGACCTTGATGTCGGGCGTGGGCTCCGGGACGAAGATCTCGGCCACATGACCGAGCTGGCGCGCCGCATAAGCCACGGCTGCACCGTGGTTCCCGCCGGACGCAGCGATGACGCCCGCATCGGGCACCTGCGCGCACAATATGCGGTTGAAGGCGCCGCGGGGCTTGAACGAGCCGCTGTGCTGGAGCAGCTCGAGCTTGAGCGTGAGCTGGACGGGCGATCCGAAGGCACGGGCTTCGAGCTGGATGACCGGGGTCACCCGCACATGCCCGGCGATGCGCTGCGCGGCCGCTTCGATATCGGAAGGCTGGATCATCCACGCAGGATACTGGAAAGCGGTACCCCGACGTTGCCCCGGCCACACCCGCCTTCCGGCCCGCGCTTTGCTTAACCGTGACATTCGGAACCTCCAGACATGTTCGGCCTTAACAAATCGAAGACAAAGATCGACCGGGCACCCGCCCCCGCAGCGGCTCCTGACCCGCTCGCCGCGACGCGCGCGCTGGTCGAGCGGCTCCAGGGCGATGCCCCGCCGGCCCTGCTCGGCGAGCTGGCGGAGCACCTGGACGGGCTGCGCACCGGTGGACGGCTGCGTCCGCTCCACGTCTTCGAAGCCGTGGACCTGGTCGACCGCAGCGGCCGGGCGCACTATCGCAAGGCCGCGCACCAGTACGTGCTGGGCCAGCGCAGGCTGACCAAGTTCCAGGACGAGCAGCTGTGGAACGCGGTCGCCACCTACATCCAGGAGCTCTGCCAGGGCTATCGCCATTGCCTGGCCCGCTTCGAGGTCGGCGCGGAAGGCTCCGGCGAGCTCGCCGGCCTGCTGCCCCTGATCACCGCGCGCGCCATCCGGCTGTGCGCGGCGCGCCTGAAGTGGTCCTACCTGCGCTACCACGCGCCGGCACTGCGCGAGTGGGACGAGATCAACGGGCTGTACATGCTGGCCGAGGCGGCCGACTATTCGCGTGCCAGCGTTTCGCTCTACCGTGGAGCGGCCGCCGAGACCTCGGTCGAGCAGGAGTTCCTCAAGGCACTGATGCTCTCGGCCGCCGCACCGGAGTCACTCACGCCCGAGCAGGTCGAGGTGGCCGAACGCATCGTCGCGCGCGTGGAGCGCAGCTTCACGCTCGCGGCCGAGCCGGGCGTGCTGCACCACCATTTCGTGGACCTGCGCTCCGACGCGGGGCCGCGACGGCTGGCCACCGTGCGCCGCATCGCCGAGACCGCGCGCACCTTCGGCGCCGGGCGCGGCATCAACCAGCTCCATGCCCTCGAGAAGGCGCTCGACGAGGAGCGCATCTCACCGCGCGAGCTGGGGCTCAGCGCGGAGTTCGACCCCGAGATCGTGCTCGCCACGCTGCGCCACGTGATCCGCCACTGGGGCCCACCGCTGCCGGTCAGGCGGCACGAACGCCATCGCGAGGTGGCACGGGTCGCGGTCGTGCACGGCTTCGACGAGGTCACCGCCAACGTCGGCGGGCTCACGGTGGACTACCCCTTCGTGAGCGAGGAAGAACACTGGATCGTCGAGAACCAGAGCAAGAGCGGCATGCAGCTCTCCATCGCCAGCCCCCAGGGTCGCTGGGTGCAGGTGGGCGCGCTGGTGGCCCTGCGCAAGGCCGATGACTCGACCTGGATCACCGCCATCGTGCGGCGCGTGCACCGCACCACCGACGACGCCCGGCGCGTCGGCGTGGAGGTCATTGCGCACGGCGGAGCCGGCGTGACCATCCTCCCGCTCGCGACCGCGGCCCGCAAGGACCCCGGCGAGGGCGTGCTGTGCGCGCTGCTGTCGGCCGGCGAGACCGCCAGCGACGAAGTCCTGCTGCTGCTGCCGGCCCGCCTGTTCTCACCCGCAGCCGCGCGCGAGATGCGCGCCTACGACCACCGCTACCGCCTCATCCCGGCGCAGCTGGTCGAGTCCGGCGACGGCTACCAGATCGCGCGCTACAAGGTGCTGCGGTTGGCCGATTGAGGTCGATCGGGCACTGCGTGCCCGGGGTGCAGTGACCCAAAGGCGTGACGCAGAAGCGTGACGGGGTGCAGCCGTCGCACGGCTTCGCGTACCATGCTCGCCGCATGGCAAGGACCCGCACCCTCGTTGGCACGAACCCGATGATCACCTGCGCAGGTGACGGGAGCAGGCGTCTCCCTCTGGTGGGTGCAATGCTCGCGCTGGTGCTTCTGCTGCTGGCTGGGTGCGCCACGTCACCCCAGCCCATCGTCGGCAAGGTCACCACGGTCGCGAAGAGCGAGCCGCCGGAGCGCCCTGCCTTCGTCATCGCATCGGCCGACCCGTCCGGTGCCATCCCGAGCGTCGCCGAGGAGATCCTCGTCACCCAGCTCGAGCAGAAGATGCTGGCGCTGGGCTATGCAAAGTCGGAGTCGGTGGCCACGGCAAACGTCGGGGTCGTCTATCGCTATGTCTACCCGAGCTGGCTACAGATCACCGTTCTCGACGGCGCCAAGGCCCGGGAGCTGATTCGCACCAGGCAGCCCCCGAGCGACAGCATCATCGTGTGGCAAGGGGATGCCTATCACACGGCCGGCTACGCCAGCCGCGAGTCGCTGTCGCGCCACCTCCTCGACGTGCTCTTCCTCTACTACGGCAAGACCGTGACCGACCAGCCCTTCGAGCGCGCGCCCAGGCCGAGGTGACGCTCCCGCGGACTCTCGCATCCGTATGCGCAGCATACAAGCTCGGTCACGCTTCCCGGTCACGCCTTTCCGTCACGCGTTTCTGTCACCGCGGTGGCTGTCACGCAGTTGCGGTCACCGCGATCCGATCACCACGTGTACCGCACCGTGTAGCGCACCGTGACTTCCTTGTCCGCCGGCACCGTGACCGGAATGTGGATCGTCCGCGCATCCTGCTTCTCGTAGTCGTGCGAGCTGGACACGATCCGCCAGTTCACCCAGCGGTACAGGTTCTCCTTCACGGTCACGCGCACCGGCTCGTCCTTGCGGTTGCGCAGTTTCACCTCGATCTCCTCGGTGATCAGCTTGCGGCTGGTGTCGATCTGGAAGTCCACTTGCCGGCGCTCACCCACCACGTCGAAGGCAGAGCCGAGCTTGAGCAGCACGGTCTCGTTGCGCGGCGTGTGGTCGATGCGATCCTCGCCGATGAACTCCAGCGAGCCGTCCGCCGGATCGAGCTTGCTCACCCGCACCCGGCCGGCGGGCAGTGGCATGCCCAGCCCGTTCTCCTTGCTGTTCCTGAAGCTCAGGTAGGTGTCGACCTTCTTGTTGCCGGTGAGCCCGTAGTTGCGGTCGGTGTACGGGCTGCCGCCATAGCCCCAGTAGAACTGGTCCTGGCCGTAGTACACCAGCTTCTTCTCGCAGGGCACCCCGTCGACCTTGGGAAACAGCTCGATCTGCTTGGTCGAGTTGTCCGGCAGCGAGCTGGGCCGTCCCAGCGTGTACAGGTGATACTCGAAGAACGACTTTTCCTCGAAGCCCGCCACCTCGTCGCGCATCTCGGCCGCCGCCATCACCTGGCGTTTCGCCATCCCCAGGGAGGACGGAATGGGTGCGCGATGCACGTCCCCGGCGATCAGCTTGATCTTCGCGTCCGGGTAGGAGGCGCCGGACTGGTTGAGGATGCTCACCCATGCGCCGGTGTCCAGCTTGCAGCTGTTGGCGTCGCGGCCCTCCGCATAAGTGAGGTTGTAGTCCGCCCACCACGTGATGCCGGCGGTCTGGTAGGCCACCCGTGCCAGCTGCTCCCCGGCCTGCTTCGCCGCCACATCCCAGACCAGCGTCGGACGCGTGATCAGCCCGCCCGGCAGGCCGGGCAGCTTCACGCCCGAATTGTGGGGCACGGTGCGCACCGATCCGTCGGGCATCTGCAGCACCAGGCCGCCGGCGGTGGACAGCAGCGTGCCGGTGAAGCTCTCGAGCGCACTGCCGCGCGACTGCTCGACCGTGATCTCGCGATCGATGTACTTCTGCAGCAGCTTGTCGGTGCTGACCAGGTCGAACTGGAAGTTCTGCTCCACGACCCGGGTACCGTCCGGGTCGGTGAGGGACTTGAACGACACCGTGGTCGGGTCGATCAAGCCGGCCACGTCAGTGAAGCGCAGGTCGTTGCGCCCGCTCTTCAGGTCGATCCGCCGTTCGTGGCGCACCACCGCAAAGCCGGGCACCGCGTACCCGGGCTGGCCGCCGCTGCGATAAAGCTCCGGGGGCACCGCCCCCGGCGCAGCGCTGCTGTAGATGGTCAGCGCGTTGGCCAACGGGTCCTCCGCACGGGCGGCTGCGGCGCCGCCGATGGCGGCAGCCAGGAGGGTCAGGCAGAAGGCGCGTTGCACAGGCGTTTCCTCGTTCGTCGTGGGCGATGCGACTATAAACGCAGGCAGGCGGCGAAAGGGGTTAGCGGCCGGCTGGACGCCCATCCGGTCCCGGTCACATAATCCTTCCATGACGACCCGGGACCTCACCCCGCCGCGTTGGGAAGACGGGCGGCTGCGCGCCGACCCCGGCCGCATCGCGGCCCGGCTGCGTGCGCTGGAGGCCGAGGTCAAGGCGCTGGAGCACGCCAAGCGCGCGCTGGAACAGGAAGTGGTGCAGCATCGCCGTGCCGAGGAGCTCGCCCGCGACCAGTCGCAGATGCTGATCGAGTCGCTGGGCATCCTCGCCGCCGAGAACGACCTGGACAAGTTCCTCGGTCACGTCCTGCGCGTGACCGTCCAGCAGCTCGAGGGCGTCGGCGGCACGCTGTGGTTTCCCGATCCGCTCAGCGGCGGCGTGCGGCTGCACCTGGAGTATCTGAACACCGGCGTGGTGTCCGCAAGCGAGTCGCACCACCCCGCCGTCCTGCGGCCGCTGCCCGTCGGCGGGCGCGGCGTTTCCACCTTCCCCACCGAGCATCCGGAAACCTACGTGCTGGCCTCGACGGTGGCTGGCATGCCCGAGGAGAACCGCGCCTACATCAACTCCATCGGGGTGCGCACGCTGCTCACCGTGCCGATGCTGCTGGGACGCGAGGCGGTGGGGTGGATCTGCGTGCGCAGCGGTCGGGCCGATCCCAGCGAGATGGAAAGCAAGATTCCGCTCGCCGAGGCACTCGCCAGCCAGGCGACCCTGGCCGTGCAGATGGCCCGCCTGGGGGAGCGGGCACGGGAAGCAGCCATCCTGGCCGAGCGCAACCGCATCGCCCGCGACATCCATGACACCCTCGCCCAGGGCTTCACCGGCGTCGTGGTCAACCTCGAGGCCGCCAGCCGCACGCTGAAGAAGGACAACATGGACGTGGCGCTCGAGCACATCGAGCACGCGCGCGGGCTGGCGCAGAGCTGCCTCGACGAGGCCCGGCTCTCGGTGCGGGCGTTGCGGCCCGACGTGCTGCAGCACGCCAGCCTCGTCCAGGCCCTGCAGGCGCAGGTCGAACGCATGCAGGCGAGCGGCGCGCAGGCGCAGGTCGTCGTCCGCGGCAGCCCGGCACCGATGTCGCGCGACATCGAAGGCGAGTTGCTGCGCATCGCGCAGGAATCGATCACCAACGTGCTGAAGCACGCGCACGCCCAGCGCGTGGAGGTCACGCTCAACTGCGACCCCGAGGGCGTCACCATGAGCATCGCCGACGACGGCGTCGGCTTCGATCCCGACGGCCTGCACGACGGCTTCGGGCTGCTCGGGATCCACGAGCGCGCGCAGCGCATCGGTGCCGAGCTGAAGGTCGCGAGCACGGCGAGCGGCACGCGCGTCACCGTGCGCGTACCGCACCGGACGATGCCGGCGGCGGAGTCGGGCTGATGCTGGGACGCCGCCAGCAGATTGAAGGCCCGCCGCCCGCGAAGCCCTCGGCCGCGCGCCCCATCCGGGTGCTCATCGCCGATGATCATCCGCTGGTCCGGCGCGGGCTCGCAGCCATCATCAACATGGAAGACGACGCCGAGGTGGTCGGCGAGGCCGGCGACGGGGAGGAGGCGGTCGCGCTGTGGCGCAGGCTGCGCCCCGACGTCACCCTGATGGACCTGCGCATGCCCAAGGTCGAGGGCGTGCAGGCGATCCGGCAGATCCATGCCGAAGACTCTTCGGCCGGCATCATCGTGCTCACCACCTTCGACCACGACGAGGACATCTATGCGGGCCTGCGCGCAGGAGCGAAGGCCTACCTGCTCAAGGACGTGCAGCCCGAGGAGCTGTTCCGCTGCATCCGTGCGGTGCACGCCGGCGAGGCCTATCTGCAGCCGCGGGTGGCCGCCAAGCTCGCACAGCGCATGCAGGAGGAGGCCCTGACCGAGCGCGAGGAACAGATCCTCAAGCTGCTGGCCGAAGGCAAGAGCAATCGCGCGATCGGCCAAGCCCTGTTCATCACCGAGAGCACCGTGAAGAGCCATCTCAAGACGCTCTTCGTCAAGCTCGACGTCACCAGCCGCGCCGAGGCGATCGCGCTGGCTGCCAAACGCGGGCTGGTGAAGTTCTAGCCTTGCGGTCGACGTCACGCGCCGGCCGCTCCCCACAACCCTTCGATGCACGCGGATTTCCGGTTTCCGCCTCACCCGAAAGGGTGAGCGGCCCTTCCCCCCAAAGCCCACGCCCGATTCGCTCCTCCGCCCGATGGCGGGTCACGCGCGCGGCAACGAGAATCTTCCTGTCCTGTGTCAGCTCGCATCGTCTCACCAGCACGCCGATGGTGCGGCGAGTGGATCAAGCGCCCTTTCAAGAGGCACGGCCACTCGCGAGATTCCGTGCAGGACCCCTGCAGGCGATTGTTTCCATTGCAACCGTGCGTGCCGGCGTGGCGTGGCCCGGGCCATGCAACACGGCCTCGCGGTTGCGAGCCCATAACCAGAACCCGTCCACAGCCGTCACCAGAAAAAACCGTCGTCTCTCGAAGAGGAACCGCAAATGCCATCACTGAAGATCAACGGCCAGAGCTATTTCTCCGATTCACCCCCGGACACGCCCCTGCTGTGGGTGATCCGCGAGGAGCTGCGCCTCACCGGCACCCGCTACGGCTGCGGCATGGCGCTGTGCGGCGCCTGTACCGTGCACATCAACGGCCAGGCCGTGCGCTCCTGTGCGATCAAGCTCGGTGATGTGAGCGAGAACGCCGTGATCACCACCATCGAGGGCCTCGATCCGGCCGACGCCCACCCGGTGCAGAAGGCCTGGGTCGCGATCCAGGTCCCGCAGTGCGGTTACTGCCAGTCCGGGCAGATCATGCAGGCCGCCGCGCTGCTGGCGGCCAACCCGGACCCGACCGACGAGGAGATCGTGCAGGGCATGAACGGCAACCTGTGCCGCTGCGCCACCTACCCGCGCATCGTCGGGGCCGTCCGCCGTGCGGCCGAGATGATGAAGGAGACCAGCAATGGCTGACACCAAGACCTCCGGCATCACCCGCCGCGACTTCCTCGTGCGCTCGGCCGCCGTGGCCGGCGGCGCGTTCCTCAGCGTGGCCGTTCCGCCTTCCATCCTCGGCGGCGGCAAGGCCGAAGCGGCGATGAGCGCCACGCCCGAGTTCACGCCCTCGATCTGGTTCACCATCACGCCCGATGGCATGACCACCATGCACATCATCAAGGCCGAGATGGGCCAGCACATCGGCACCGCCTTCGCGCAGATCATCGCCGAGGAGCTGGAAGTGCCGTGGGACAAGATCCGCCTCGACATGCCGCTGGAGAGCGCCGAGAACTTCGGCATCTACGGGCTGGCCTACACGGTCAACAGCGGCAGCGTGACCACCGAGTTCGACCGCCTGCTGCGCGCCGGCGCGCTCGGCCGCATCGCGCTCACCGAAGCCGGTGCGACCGTGCTGAAGGTGCCAGTGGCCAACTGCTACGCGGAGAACGGCCGGGTCTTCGACAAGCCCTCGGGCCGCTCGGTGAGCTACGGGGAGATCCTCCAGCAGGTCAAGATCGACCGCAAGTTCTCCTACCCGGACGACTTCAAGAAGGTCAAGCTGAAGGACCGCAGCGAGTACAAGCTGATCGGCCAGTCGGTGCAGGCGCTGGACATCCCGGCCAAGACCAATGGCCAGGCCAAGTACGGCATCGACGTGTTCCTGCCCGGCATGGCCTACGGCGCGCTGGCGATCCCGCGCACGCGCTACGCCTCCAAGGTGCTGTCGATCGACGACAGCGAGGCGAAGAAGATCCCCGGCTACATCAAGTCGGTGAAGATCGACGATTCGATGGGCAAGTGCACGGGCTGGGTGGTCGCGCTGGCCGAGACCTACCCCGCCGCGGTGAAGGCGAGCAAGGCGCTCAAGATCGACGCCGACCCCGGTCCCTACGGCAAGCTCTCGCTCAACGACATCATGGAGGAGTTCTCCGAGATGTCGAATAAGCCGCAGGAGAGCCGCGCCTGGGTGCTCGAAGGCGACGTGGAGAAGGCCATGACCCAGGCGCAGAAGACGGTGTCGGCCGAGTACACCAGCGACATGGTGTGCCACGCCTTCATGGAGCCGATCAACTGCGTGGTGCAGCACGCCTCCGACGACAGCTGGCACGTGCACGTGGGCACGCAGAGCACTTCGTTCGCGCGCATGACGCTGACCGGCTACCTGTCCAAGGTCACCGGCAAGAAGGCCGAGGACCTCAAGGTGTACATCCACCAGTACCTGGTGGGCGGGGGCTTCGGCGGCAAGCAGGACTACGACGACATCCTCGCCGCGGCCTACTGCGCGAAGGAGATCGGCCGGCCGGTGAAGTTCATCCAGACCCGCGAGTCGCAGTTCGCCACGTCGTTCCCGCGCACGCCGACCTTCCATCGCCTCAAGGCGGGCATCAGGAACGGCCAGCTCACCGCGATGAACCACGACCTGGTGTGCGGCTGGATGGGCCCGCGCTTCAGCGTGGGCAAGCAGTTCAACAACGGCACCGACTGGCTGCAGCTGGACTCCGTCGACGGCAAGAAGGAGGACATCGACCAGTGGTCGATCGGCGGCAGCGATCACTGGTACGACGTGCCCAACCACCGGGTGCGCGCGTGGAACAGCGACAAGACCACCTGGGCGATCCAGGCGAGCGCGCTGCGCACCGTGTCCAACTCGTACAACATGTTCGTGGTCGAGTCGTTCATGGACGAGGTGGCCAAGGCGGCCGGCCGTGACCCGCTCGAGTTCCGCCTGTCCATGCTCAACGGCAAGGGTGGCAACCGCGGCATCCCGAATTCGGGCTATCCCGCGGGCACGCCGTCCGATTACTACATGGACCAGCTGTGGATCTCGCTGCCATGGCCGAAGGACGGTACCTGGCCGCCGTACGAGTCGGGCACCGTAGGCGGAGCGAACCGCCTCGCCAACTGCCTGCGGGTAGCGGCGGGCAAGGCCGGCTGGGGCCGCAAGATGCCGCCCAATACCGGGCTCGGCCTGGCGGTCTCCTCGGCGGAAGAGCGCCAGAGCCCGACCTGGGTCGCCGGCGTGGCCGAGGTGACCGTGGACCCGTCCACCGGGAAGTACAAGGTGAACAAGGTCTGGATCGCCATGGACATGGGCATCGCGATCAACCCCGAGAACATCAAGGCCCAGATCATGGGCTCGGCGTTGTGGGGCACCAGCCAGGTGATGTCCGAGCGCCTGACCTTCAAGAACGGCGCGCTGGAGCAGTCCAACTACCACGAGTACCGTCCGATCCGGCAGGTGGACGTGCCCGAGTTCGACATCACGCTGATCCAGTCCGGGCACCACCCGGTGGGCGTGGGCGAGCCGGCCTCCACGCTGATCGCACCGGCAGTCGCCAACGCCATCGCCGCTGCAACGGGCGTGCGCGTGCGGCACATGCCGATCACGCCGGAAGCCGTGCTCGAAGGCATCAAGAACAAGAAAGCGTAAAGCGTTACCCGGGGACCGCCGCTCGCGGCGGTCCCCGGTCACCCCCCGAGGGTATCGCCCAGCGGCCGCGATTCGAGGCGCGGGGCGCTGGAGGGCGAGTGCGGTTCCTCGCCCGTCTTTTTTCTCCGGCAGACTTTCATGGCAGACGACCTGCTTTCCCTGTCAGGCGCCCAGCTGCTCAAGCACTACCGCAACCGCACGCTCTCGCCGGTCGAGGTGACCCGCGCAGCACTCGAGCGCATCCATGCGCTGCAGCCGGTCTACAACGCGTTCGTGCGGGTGGCCGAAGAGGACGCGCTGCGGGCAGCGCGCGAGTCCGAGGCACGCTGGGTTCGCGGCGAACCGCGCGGCCTCGTCGACGGGCTGCCGACCACGGTCAAGGACCTGCTGCTCGCCAAGGGCTGGCCCACCCTGCGCGGCTCCCTCACCATCGACCCGGACCAGGCCTGGGACGAGGACAGTGCGTCGGTCGCGCGCATGCGCGAGCACGGCGCCGTCATACTGGGCAAGACCACCACCCCGGAGTTCGGCTGGAAGGGCGTGACCGACAGTCCGCTCACCGGCACCACGCGCAACCCCTGGAATCCGGCCATGACGCCCGGCGGCAGCAGCGGCGGCGCGGCCGTCGCGTGTGCGTGCGGCATGGGGGTGATGCACATCGCCACCGACGGCGGAGGCTCGATCCGGATCCCCGCCGGCTTCACCGGCATGTTCGGCTTCAAGCCGACCTTCGGCCTGGTGCCCGTGCACCCGCATCCGCCGCCCCTGACCCTGTGGCACCAGGGGCCGATCTCCCGCACCGTCACCGACGCGGCATTGATGCTCACGGTCATCTCCAAGCCGGACGTGCGCGACTTCTACGCCGGCCCGGCGCTGGGCATCGATTTCCGGAAGGGGCTGGAAGACGGGGTGAACGGCATGCGCATCGCGTACGACCGCACGCTGGGCTACGCGAAAGTGGATGCCGACGTGGCGCGGTGCGTGGACGAGGGCGTACGCGGGCTGCGCGAGCTCGGCGCGCAGGTCGAGGAGATCGATCTCTCGCTCGCGGATCCGATCGAGATCATGCAGCCGCTCTGGGCGGTCGCGCTGGCCATGGCAGTGCAGCCGCTCAGTGCCCGGCAGCGCAGCCTGATGGATCAGCCCTTGCTGGCCATCGCGGAGGCGGGATTCGGGATGAGCGCGCTGGAGTACCGCGCCTTCGAGAAGCAGCGCGAGGCACTCGCGCGCCGCTTCAACCTGCTGCACCAGCAGTACGATCTGCTCGTGACCCCGCAGCTCGCCACCACGGCGTTCGAGGTCGGCCACGAGGTGCCGCCGGACAACGGCATGCGGCGCTGGTGGGAGTGGTCGCCCTTCACCTATCCGTTCAACCTGACGCAGCAGCCTGCCGCCACGGTGCCGTGCGGTTTCGCCGGCAACGGCCTGCCGGTCGCGATGCAGCTCGTCGGGGCGAAGTGGAACGACCCGCTCGTGCTGCGAGCCGCCCGGGCATACGAGCAGGCGCATCCGTTCCGCCTTCCGAGGTCGGTGACAGACAAGGCGTGGCAAAGCACTGCGTGACAGCAGTGCGTGACGTCCCTTCCCTGCCTTCGAGGCGAGACAACGGCACACCGCGGCCGGCGTTCGCATAGAATCCGCGCTTCCCGACCGTCTTCACTGGAAGAGGAGCAGATGGACGTCAGCGAGATCAAGCGCATTGCCACCAGGCAGCCGGCCAGCCGCCAATACGATGTGCGCCAGGCGCGCATCGACCTCACCGCCGCCCTGCGCCTGGCCTCGCGCATGGGCTTCAGCGAAGGCGTGTGCAACCACTTCAGTCTCGAAGTGCCGAGCGATCCGGACAAGTTCCTGATCAACCCGCAGGGCCTGCACTGGTCCGAGATCACGCCGGGCGACCTGATGGTGGTGGACTCGAGCGGCAAGGTGGTCGAAGGCCGGCACGCGGTGGAGCCCACCGCGTTCTTCATCCACTTCGGCGTGCACAAGGTGGTGAAGAAGAAGTGCGTCCTGCACACGCACATGCCCTGGGCCACGGCGCTCACCCTGCTCGAGGACCCGACACTGGAGACGCGCGCCAACCAGAATGCGATGCGGTTCCACGGCCGCGTCGGCTACGACATGGACTTCGGCGGCCCGGCGCTGGCGGCTGACGAAGGCGAGCGCATCGCCCACGCCGCGGGCGGCAAGGAGATCGTCTTCATGGCGCACCACGGCGTGATGGTCTGCAACGACCGCATCGACTACGCGTTCGACGACCTCTACTACCTCGAGCGCTCCTGCATGGTCCAGGTGAGGGCGCTCAGCACCGGTCGGCGCCTGCGGCTGGTGAGCGACGAGATGGCCGCGAAGACCTGCCGCGACATCGAGGGCGAGCGGCAGCAATCCGAGCTCCATTTCGCCGCATTGAAAAGATTACTCGACCGGGACGAGCCCGGCTGGTCGCAGTAGCGGGGTCGCTGCACTCACGCGTCACGAAAGCGGGCCACTGGCCCGCTTTCTCTTTCTGCGGCGACCCGGTCGCGGTACTGGGGGCCGGAGTCGTCTCTGCAGATCTTACACAGCCTCCTGGCTGCACCCGGAACGTGCCGTGCTGACGTAGCGCAACCCGTCGCCTCTGTCGTCGGCGCACGCCGGTGTGCGTCGCGCAACCAATCGCGTCGCCGGGTGTCCCTATACCGGGCGAAGCGACCGCACCGTCGCCCGGTGCGCACAAGAACCCATCGCAAGCGGAGGCGCTGTGTGGACAGGCTGACCGAGCAGGATGTCTATCTCTTCCGGGAAGGCAACCTGTTCCGGGCATACGACAAGCTCGGCGCACACCCCGGCGATCAGGATGACCAGGCCGGCGTGTTCTTCCGCGCCTGGGCGCCCAATGCCCACGCGGTGAGCGTCTTCGGCGACTTCAACGACTGGGATCCGCAGCGCGATCCGCTGGTGCCCCGCCAGGACCATAGCGGCATCTGGGAGCGCTTCGTGCCGGGCGTGCCGGACGGCGCGTGCTACAAGTACCGCGTGGTCTCGCGCCAGGGCGAGATCTTCGACAAGAGCGATCCCTACGCGCTGCGCACCGAAGTCCCGCCGCGCACTGCATCCATCGTCACCCGGCTCGACCACGCCTGGGCCGACGGTGACTGGATGCTCCAGCGCGGCACCTGCAATGCGCTCGATGCGCCGGTCTCGATCTACGAGGTGCATCTCGGTTCGTGGCAGCGCAACCCCGACGGCAGCTACATCGGCTATCGCGAGCTCGCGCCGCGGCTCGCCGAATACGTCCACCACATGGGGTTCACGCACGTCGAGCTGATGCCGGTGATGGAGCATCCGTTCTACGGCTCCTGGGGGTACCAGGTCACCGGGTTCTTCGCACCCACTGCGCGCTACGGCACCCCGCAGGACTTCATGTTCCTCGTCGACCACCTGCACCAGCGCGGCATCGGAGTGATCCTCGACTGGGTGCCCTCGCACTTCCCGCAGGACGGTCATGGCCTGGCCTACTTCGACGGCACCTACCTCTACGAGCACGCCGACCGACGCCAGGGGTACCACCCGGAGTGGGGCAGCTACATCTTCAACTACGGCCGCGCGGAGGTACGCGACTTCCTCGCCAGCAGCGCGCTGTTCTGGCTCGACCACTACCACGCCGACGCGCTGCGGGTGGACGCGGTGGCCTCGATGCTCTACCTCGACTACTCGCGCAAGGCCGGCGAGTGGATTCCCAACCGCTACGGCGGCAACGAGAACCTCGAGGCGATCGCCTTCCTCAAGTCGCTCAACGAGGCGGTCTACCGCGAGTATCCGGACACCCAGACCATTGCCGAGGAGTCCACCGCCTGGCCGCTGGTGTCGCGCCCGACCTACCGCGGCGGGCTGGGCTTCGGGCTCAAGTGGAACATGGGCTGGATGCACGACACGCTGGCCTACTTCGGCCAGGACCCGATCTACCGCCGCTTCCACCACGACAAGCTGACCTTCTCGCTCTGGTACGCGTTCACTGAGAACTTCCTCCTGCCGCTGTCGCACGACGAAGTCGTGTACGGCAAGGGTTCGCTCCTCGCACGCCTGCCGGGGGACGAGTGGCAGCGCTTCGCCAACCTGCGCCTGCTGTTCGGCTACATGTGGGGCCACCCCGGCAAGAAGCTGCTGTTCATGGGGGGCGAATTCGGCCAGCGCAGCGAATGGCAGCACGAGGGAGCGCTGGAATGGCACCTGCTCGATCTCCCGCTCCACCAGGGGGTGCAGCGCTGGGTACGCGACCTCAACACCTTCTACCGCGGCGAGCGTGCAATGCACGAGCAGGACTTCGCCCAGGCGGGGTTCGAGTGGGTGGACTGCTGCGACAACGCGGCGAGCGTGATCAGCTTCCTGCGCAAGGGCCGCGCGGCCAATGACGCTGTTCTGGTCGTGTGCAACTTCACGCCGGTCGTGCGCGAGAACTATCGCATCGGCGTGCCGCGCCCCGGAACCTGGCGCGAGTGCCTCAACAGCGATGCGGCGCTCTATGGCGGCAGCGGCCAGGGCAACGGGGGGAGCGTGGACAGCGTGCCGCTGCCGGCGCACGGACGCTATCACTCCCTCAACCTGCGCCTGCCACCGCTGGGTGTGCTGTTCCTCAAGCCCGCGTGAGATGGCGATGACCGGTTCCCTGCCCGGCGAGTCGACCATGCCCGAGGACGGGCGCGTACGGGTGATGATCGAGAACGTGGCGCCGCAGGTCGACTGCGGGCGCTTCGCCCCCAAGCGCGTGCTCGGCGAGCCGGTCGAGGTCGAGGCGGATCTGTTCACCGACGGACACGACCAGGTGTCCGGCCTGCTCCTGTACCGGCATAGCGCGGATGCGCAATGGCGCACCGAGCGCTTCGAGCCGCTGGTCAACGATCGCTGGCGTGCCCGCTTCGTGGCGGATCGACTCGGCCGGTGGGTCTACACCGTGCAGGCGTGGGTCGATCACTTCGAGACCTGGCGGCGCGACCTCGTGAAGCGCCACGCGGCAGGACAGGACCTGCACATCGAGCTGCTGCGCGGCGCGCAGATGGTGCAGGCCGCAGCGGGCCGATCCTCGCAAAGCGGCAAAGCGCTGTCGGACCATGCGCGCCGGCTTGCGGAAGAGAAGGCCGAGCCGGAGGCGCGGTACCTGCACGCTCTCGATGCGGAGCTCGAGGCGCTGATGCGCGAACATCCGGAGCCCGGGTTGATGGCCCGGTATCCGCGCGAGCTTCCGCTCACGGTGGACCCGGTGCGAGCGCGCTTCTCCGCGTGGTACGAGCTGTTCCCCCGCTCCGCCTCGGGGGACCCGGACCGCAGCGGCACGCTGCGCGACTGCATCGCACGCCTGCCCTACATCGCGTCGATGGGATTCGACGTGCTCTACCTCCCGCCGATCCACCCGATCGGCTCGTCCAACCGCAAGGGCGCGAACAATGCACTCGATGCGGACCCAGTCGATCCGGGCAGTCCATGGGCGATCGGTTCGAGCGCAGGCGGCCACAAGAGCGTGCACCGCGAACTGGGAACGCTGGAGGACTTCCGCGCGCTCGTGGCTGCCGCGCGCGACCGCGGCATCGAGATCGCCCTGGATCTCGCCTTCCAGTGCAGTCCCGACCACCCGTACGCGGCCGCGCATCCCGAATGGTTCCTCCTGCGACCCGACGGCACCATCCAGTACGCCGAGAACCCGCCCAAGAAGTACCAGGACATCTACCCGTTCCACTTCGAGACGCCGGCGTGGCAGGCGCTGTGGCGGGAGCTGAAGGGCGTGGTCGATTTCTGGATCGGCGAGGGCGTGCGCATCTTCCGGGTCGACAATCCGCACACCAAGCCGTTCGCCTTCTGGGAGTGGCTCATCGGCAGCGTGAAGGCACGCCACCCCGAGGTGATCTTCCTCGCCGAGGCGTTCACCCGACCCAAGGTGATGCACCGCCTGGCCAAGCTCGGCTTCACCCAGTCCTACACCTACTTCGCCTGGCGCAACACCAAGCCCGAGCTGGTGGAGTATTTCACCGAGCTGGCGCAGGCGCCTGCGCGCGAGTACTTCCGGCCCAACCTGTGGCCCAACACACCCGACATCCTGACCGAGTACCTGCAGTTCAACGGCCGCGCCGGGTTCATGGTGCGGCTCACGCTGGCTGCCACGCTCGGCGCGAGCTACGGCATCTACGGACCGGCCTTCGAGCTGCAGGCGAACGAGCCGCGCGAGCCGGGTTCGGAGGAGTACCTCGACTCGGAGAAGTACCAGCGCCGCGTCTGGGACCTGGAGCGTGCGGACAGCCTGGCACCGTTCATCGCCCGCGTGAACCGGATCCGCCGCGACAACCCGGCACTGCAATCCGACCGGAGCCTCCACTTCCATGCCATCGACAACGAGGCGCTGATCGCCTACAGCAAGCGCAGCGCTGCAGGCCACAACACGCTGCTGTGCGTGGTCAACCTCGACCCCCACCATGCCCAGTCCGGCTGGCTCGACCTCGACCTCGCGGCGCTGGGCCTCGAGGATGGCGGGCGGTTCCAGGCCCACGACCTGCTGTCGGAGGCCCGCTTCCTCTGGCAGGGCCGGCGCAACTACGTCGCGCTGGATCCCTCCAAGGGGCCGGCCCACGTGCTGCTCATCCGCCGCCGCGTGCGCAGCGAGCGGGATTTCGACTACTTCCTCTGAGATGATGGACCGCGACCCGCAGCTCGAGCACGCCACCCGCGGCCGGGCGCTGCCCTCCCCGCTGCGCCCGCCGCTCTGGTTCAAGGACGTCGTCATCTACGAGGCGCACGTGCGCGCCTTCTTCGACAGCAACAACGACGGCGTCGGCGACTTCCCCGGCCTCACCGCGAAGCTCGACTACATCGCCGACCTCGGCGTCGACGCGATCTGGCTGCTGCCGTTCTACCCCTCGCCCGGAAAGGACGACGGCTACGACATCGCCGACTACCACGGCGTGCATCCCCAGTACGGGTCGATGCACGATTTCCGCGCCTTCGTGCGCGAGGCACACAGGCGTCGCATCCGCGTGATCACCGAGCTGGTCGTGAATCACACTTCCGACCAGCACGCATGGTTCCAGGCGGCGCGCCGGGCGCCGCCCGGCAGCGCCAAGCGCGACTACTACGTCTGGAGCGACGACCCGAAGCGCTACGCCGGCACCCGCATCATCTTCACCGACACCGAGACGTCGAACTGGACCTTCGACCCGGTCGCCAAGGCCTACTACTGGCACCGCTTCTTCAGCCACCAGCCCGATCTCAACTTCGACAACCCGCACGTGCTCAAGGCGGTGATCCGCACCATGCGCTACTGGCTCGACATGGGCGTGGACGGGCTGCGGCTGGACGCGATTCCCTACCTGATCGAGCGCGAGGGCACCAGCAACGAGAACCTGCCCGAAACGCACGCAGTGGTGAGGGAGATCCGCCGCGCGCTCGACCAGCACTACGGCGACCGCATGCTGCTGGCCGAGGCCAACATGTGGCCGGAGGACGTGCGCGACTACTTCGCCAACGGCGACGAGTGCCACATGGCCTACCACTTCCCGCTGATGCCGCGCATCTACATGGCCATCGCGCAGGAGGAGCGTCATCCGATCGTCGAGATCATGCAGCAGACGCCCGACATCCCGGACGCCTGCCAGTGGGCCATCTTCCTGCGCAACCACGACGAGCTCACGCTGGAGATGGTGACCAGCCGCGAGCGCGACTACATGTACCGCATGTACGCGGCCGACGCGCGGGCCCGCATCAACCTCGGCATCCGGCGGCGCCTTGCCCCGCTGATGGAGAACGATCCGGACCGGATCAAGCTGGTCAACAGCCTGCTGCTCTCGATGCCAGGCTCTCCGATCATCTACTACGGCGACGAGATCGGGATGGGCGACAACATCTTCCTCGGCGACCGCAACGGCGTGCGCACGCCGATGCAGTGGAGCCCGGACCGCAACGCCGGGTTCTCGCGGGCGGACCCGCAGCGCCTGTATTTCCCGCCGATCATGGACCCGGTCTACGGTTACGAGGCGGTGAACGTCGAGGCCCAGTCGCGCGACCCGTCGTCGCTGCTCAACTGGATGAAGCGGATGCTGGCCGTGCGCAAGACCACCCACGCCTTCGGCCGCGGCAGCCTGCACTTCCTCAAGCCGGGCAACCGCAAGGTGCTGGCCTACCTGCGCGAGTACGGCACCGACGCGATCCTGTGCGTGGCCAACCTCGGCCGCTCGGCCCAGCCGGTCGAGCTCGATCTGACGCGCTACAAGGGCCGGGTGCCGGTAGAGATGCTCGGCCGCACCGCGTTCCCGCCCGTCGGCGATCTGCCCTATCTGCTCACCCTGCCCGGCTACGGGTTCTACTGGTTCCGCCTGACGCTCGACGCGGATGTGCCGGGATGGCACGAGGAGCGCCTCCCGCCCGAGGACGTCCCGGTGCTGGTGCTGTTCGACGGCTGGAGCAGCTTCTTCCGTGACCGGGTCGTGCCGTGGCGCATCGGCATGGCAGAGCGGGTTCGGGCGACGCTGGAGCAGGAAACCCTGCCGCGCTACCTGCTGCGGCAGCGCTGGTTCGCCGGCAAGAGCGAAGGGGCGGTGCGCGCGGTGATTGCGGATCACGCGCTGCTCGCCACCCCGCGCGGCGGGGCGCTCATGACCGTCCTGCAGGTGACGGCCGCCACCGGGCAGGAGAGCCGTTACTTCGTCCCGCTTGCGCTGGCATGGGAGGACGGCAACGAGGAGCGCCTGCGCGCACTTGGTGCCGTCACGGTCGCGCGCATGCGCCAGCAGGCCACGCCCGGCGTGCTCGCCGACGCCTTCGCCGACGAGTCGTTCTGCCTCGCGCTGCTGCAGGCGATCGCGGAGCGCCGCACGCTGCCTGCCGCCGAAGGCACGATCCGCTTCACCCGCACCCGCGCCTTCTCCGACGATGCAGCGGACCTCGCCGCGTTGCCGGTGCAGATGCCCAAGGCGATGAGCACCAACACCGTGGTGACGCTCGGCCAGCGCTTCTTCCTCAAGGGCTACCGTCGCCTGCGCGAGGGGGAGAATCCCGAGCTCGAGGTGGGGCGCTTCCTCACCGAGGTCGCCGGGTTCCCCAACGCGGTCCCGCTGGCGGGAGCCGTCGAGTACGTTGCCCGGGACGGCAGCGTCATGACACTCGCCGTGCTCCAGGGCTACGTCGAGAACCAGGGCGACGGCTGGCGCTACACCCTGGACTATCTCGAACGCTTCCTGGAAGGCCAGCAGACCGAAGCCGCACCGCCGGGCCCCGAGGTTCACGGCGCCTACCTCGCGCTCATGCAGACCCTGGGAACGCGCACCGGCGAGCTGCACCTCGCCCTGGCCATGCGCAGCGGAGATGCCGCGTTCGACCCGGAGCCGGTCCAGCCCGGGGACCTTCAGGCCTGGAAGGCCCGCGTGTTGCAGGAAGCCACCCTCAGCCTGGACCTGCTGGGCCGGCGGCTGCCGGACCTGCCGGAGACGGAGCGAGGGCCGTGCCGGCGCCTGCTGGAGCATCGCGAGCAGGCCATGCAACGCATCGACGCGATCACCCCGCCCGATGCCCATGCGTTGAAGACGCGCTACCACGGCGACTACCACCTGGGCCAGGTGCTGCTCAGCCGCAACGACTTCGTGATCACCGACTTCGAGGGCGAACCCGGGCGCCCGCTCCAGGAGCGCCGGACGAGGCAGTCACCGCTGCGCGACGTCGCCGGGATGCTGCGCTCGTTCGACTACGCGCAGTCGAGCGCGCTGCTCAATGCCACGCGCGGGCGCCCGGACGATCTCGCGCGGCTGGAGCCGCTCGCGCGCCGCTGGGACACCGAGGCGCGGCGGGCTTTCCTGCTCGCCTACGAGCAGGCCACGCAGGGCGGCGTGCTGTTCCGCTCCTTTACCGAGATGCAGGGCCTGCTCGCGCTGTTCGAGCTGGAGAAGGCCTTCTACGAGCTGCGCTACGAGCTCGACAACCGGCCCGACTGGGTGGCCATTCCGGTGCGCGGGATCCTGCGGCTGATCGGGGTCGACTGAGGAGGACCTTCCTGCATGGTCAAGTTCAAGGAAAGCGCCAACCGCCAAGGACGCCAAGGCACCGCACGTCCACTGTTGCATCCTGCGAGCGCGGCGGCGACGGTCTGGAGCCGGCCTGGGCCTGTCGCTCGCACTTGGCGTCCTTGGCGGCAGGCGCTTCGTCTCGCCGCGTCCGCAACCACCGTCGGGAGGCTGTGATGGAGCGCGTCGACGTCATGCTCGAACCGCTGCGCGCGATCCTGCTGCAGATCGGCGCCTTCCTCCCGCGCCTCGCACTGGCCCTGGTGGTGGTGCTCGCCGGCTGGCTCATCGCCAAGGCGCTGCGCTTCGCGGTGATCAAGGCGCTGCGCGCAATCAACTTCCACGTGCTGGCCCAGCGTGCGGGCATCGACGGGTTCCTCGCGCAGGGCGGCATGCGTACCGACACGGTGGCGATCCTCGGCGGGCTGGCCTACTGGGTGGCCGTCCTGTGCGCGCTGGTCATCGCGTCCAACGGGCTGGGGCTCACCGCGGTGACCGACCTGCTCATGCGGCTGCTGATGTTCCTGCCGCGCGTGATCGTGGCCGTGGTGGTGTTCGCGTTCGGGATCTACTTCGCGCGCTTCATCGGCGAGGCGACCGCCACCTACTTCCGCAGCATCGAAGTGCAGGACTCGCTGCTGCTGGGCCGGATCGCACAGTATGCGGTGATGGTCTTCGTCGTCCTGATCGCGCTGGACGTGCTCAACATCGGCGGCGACATCGTGCGGCAGACCTTCCTCATCCTGCTCGCGGGCGTGGTGCTGGCCCTGGCGCTCGCCTTCGGCCTGGGCGGGCAAGGCTGGGCGGCGGCGCTGCTGGAGCGCTGGTGGCCGGCGCAACCGCGCCACCGGCGCTGGCCCGACAAGGAGAAGGACGATGGCAGACCTTAACGGCGTGAACGTGCTGGGGATCGTGCTCGCGGGAGGCGAGGGCACCCGGCTCGCGCCCCTCACCTCGCAGCGGTCGAAGCCCGCGGTCCCCTTCGGCGGCCGGCATCGCATCGTCGACTTCGTGCTGTCCAACCTGGTCAACTCCGGCATCTACTCGATCTACCTGCTGGTGCAGTACAAGTCGCAATCGCTGATCGAGCACATCAACCGCGCCTGGCTGCAGAGCATCACCCTGCCCAACCACTTCGTCACCGTCGTCCCGCCGCAGATGCGCGAGGGCCCGGAGTGGTTCCAGGGCACGGCGGATGCTGTGCACCAGAACCTCAACCTCATCGACGCCCACACCCCGCAGCTGGTTGCGGTGTTCGGCGCGGACCACATCTACCGCATGGACGTTTGCCAGATGGTGGACTTTCACCGCCAACGCAACGCGCAGGTCACCGTGGCCGCCTTGCCGGTGCCGCGCGCGCAGGCCAGCGCGTTCGGGGTGATCGACGCGGCCGCTGACGGGCGCATCCGCGGATTCCTGGAGAAGCCGGACGATCCGCCCGGCATGCCGGGCGACCCGGCCCGCGCCTACGCCTCGATGGGCAACTACATCTTCGACACCCACGTCCTGGTACGCGCCCTGCGCGAGGCCAACGAGCGCGGCGAGCACGATTTCGGCCGCCACGTGCTGCCACGCCTGGTGAAGTCGCACGGGGTGTACGCCTACGACTTCCACACCAACCGGATCCCCGGCCTGCGCGACTACGAGGAGTTCGGGTACTGGCGCGACGTGGGCACCATCGACGCCTACTTCGACGCCAACCTCGACACGCTCGGCCGGGAGCCGCGGCTGAACCTCTTCAACCCGCAGTGGACCGTGCGCTCGAGCAACTACCAGGGCCCGAGCGCCCGCATCCTCGACGGCACGGTGCGCAACGCCACGCTGGGCGCGGGCACTCTGATCAAGGGGGGCTCGGTCAGCAATTGCATCCTGCGGCGCGAGGTCGTCATCGAGGACGACGTCGAGGTGGAAGACTGCATCATCATGGACCACACGCTGGTGCGGCGCGGGGCACGCCTGCGCCGCGTGATCGTGGACCGCTACAACGTGGTGGATGCCGGCTCGGTGATCGGGCATGACCTGGACGCCGACCGCGCGAGCCAGCGCTTCGTGACCGAGTCCGGGATCGTGGTGCTCGAGAAGGGCCCCTACACCCCGGAGAGCACGCGCTTCCACTAGCCCCGGCGACCCGATGCCCAGCCCGATCACGGCCGTCTGGCCCGGCTCGCCGTTCCCGCGTGGCGCCACCTGGGACGGCGAGGGCGTCAACTTCGCCGCGTTCTCCGCCCATGCAGACAAGGTCGAGCTGTGCGTGTTCGATCCCTCCGGGCGGCGCGAACTGCAGCGCCTCGAGCTGCGCGAGCGCACCAACGACATCTGGCACTGCTACCTGCCCGAAGCGCGGCCGGGACTGCTGTACGGCTACCGCGTGCACGGACCGTACAAGCCCGAGCACGGGCACCGCTTCAATCCCCACAAGCTGCTGATCGAGCCCTACGCCAAGCACCTCGAGGGACCGCTGCGCTGGAGCGACGCGCACTTCGCTTATCGCATCGGCTCGCGCCGGGAGGACCTGTCCTTCGACCGCCGCGACAATGCCGCGGGGATGCCGAAGTGCCGGGTGGTCGATCCGGCCTTCACCTGGGGCGAGGACCGCCGCCCGCGCATCCCCTGGAGCGACATGGTGATCTACGAGCTGCACGTGCGCGGCTTCACGATGCGCCACCCGGAGGTGCCCGAGCCCCTGCGCGGCACCTACGCCGGCCTGGCCACCGCACCGGTGATCGAGTACCTCAAGCGGCTGGGCGTGACCACCATCGAGCTGATGCCCGTGCACAGCTTCATCGACGACCGCCACCTGCTCGAACGCGGCCTGCGCAACTACTGGGGCTACAACACCATCGGCTTCTTCGCCCCGGAGGCGCGCTATTCCGCCAGCGGCCGGATCAGCGAGTTCAAGACCATGGTGAAGACCTTCCACTCGGCCGGTTTCGAGGTGATCCTCGACGTGGTCTACAACCACACCGCCGAGGGCAACCAGATGGGCCCGACCCTGTCCTTCCGCGGCATGGACAACGCCTCGTACTACCGCCTCGTGCCCGACAACGCGCGGTACTACATGGACTTCACCGGCACCGGCAACACGCTCAACCTGACCCATCCGCGCGTGCTGCAGCTGCTGATGGACTCACTGCGCTACTGGGTGCAGGAGATGCACGTGGACGGCTTCCGCTTCGACCTCGCCTCCACACTCGCTCGCGAGCTCTACGACGTCGACCGCCTCGGCACGTTCTTCGACGTCATCTCGCAGGACCCGATGCTGTCGCAGGTCAAGTTGATCGCCGAGCCGTGGGACGTGGGCGCGGGCGGCTACCAGGTGGGCAACTTCCCGCCCGGCTGGGCGGAGTGGAACGACAAGTATCGCGACACCATGCGCGCGTACTGGAAGGGCGATGGCGGCCTGATCGGCGAGTTCGCGCGCCGCCTCACCGGATCGAGTGACCTGTATGCCGGCAGCGGACGCACACCGTCGGCCAGCATCAACTTCATCACCGCCCACGACGGTTTCACCCTGCATGACCTGGTGAGCTACAACGACAAGCACAACGACGCCAACCAGGAAGGCAACCGCGACGGCCACTCGCACAACCTGTCGTGGAACTGCGGCGCGGAGGGCCCCACCGACGTCGAGGACATCCTGGAGCTGCGCCGCCGCCAGATGCGCAACTTCGTCGCCACGCTGATGCTCTCGCAGGGGGTGCCGATGCTGCTCGGCGGGGACGAATTCGCCCGCACGCAGGGCGGCAACAACAACGCCTACTGCCAGGACAACGAGATCTCGTGGGTGGACTGGGACCTGCTCGAGCGCAACGCCGACCTGGCCCGGTTCGTCCAGCGCGCCATCCGGCTGCGCCGCGAGCACCCGGTGTTCCGCCGCCGCCGCTTCTTCCAGGGCCGCTCGATTCGCGGCAGCGTCAAGGACATCCTGTGGCTCAACCCGGAAGGCGGCGAGATGACCGACCAGGAGTGGAGCCAGGATTTCGCCCGCAGCATCGCCGTCTACCTGGCCGGCGATGGCCTGGAGGAGCCCGACGCACGCGGCCGCCCGCTGCACGACCAGAGCTTCCTGCTGCTGCTCAACGCCCATCACGAGTCCATCGACTTCCTGCTGCCCGAGCTGCATGCGGGCGCCGGATGGGAGGTCGTGCTCGACACGTCCTTCGCACAGGGCCTCGCCCGCGACGGGAAGTTCCGCGCCGGCGCGCGCTACAGCCTCAACGGCCGCTCCCTGGCGCTGGCACTGGAGCTTCCCCCGATTCCATGAGACGCAGTCATCGGATGCCCTTCGGGGCGCAGGTGCTGGACGCGCACAGCACGCGCTTCCGGCTGTGGGCGCCGAGCGCTTCCCGGGTCGAGCTCTGCCTTCCGGACCGCGTGCCCGAGCGCGTGGCGATGACGCCCGCAGGAGAAGGGTGGTACGAGGCGGTCGTGGCCGGTGCAGGCGATGGCACCCGTTACCGCTTTCGCATCGACGGCGGGCTCGAGGTGCCCGACCCGGCGTCACGCTGCAACCGCGAGGACGTGCACGGCCACAGCCTGGTGGTGGACCCGCACGCGTACGACTGGGCGGACGCGCAGTGGCGCGGCCGTCCCTGGCACGAAGCCGTGGTGTACGAGCTGCACGTCGGCACGTTCACGCAGGAGGGAACGCTGCGCGCCGCGATCGACCACCTCGATCACCTGGTCGACCTGGGTGTCACCGCGGTGGAGCTGATGCCGCTGGCCGAATGCCCGGGCCGGCGCAACTGGGGTTACGACGGCGTGCTGCTGTTCGCGCCGGAGTCCAGCTACGGCGCCCCGCACGACCTCAAGCACTTCGTCGACGCGGCCCACCAGCGCGGGCTCATGGTCCTGCTCGACGTGGTGTACAACCACTTCGGCCCGGAAGGCAACTACCTGCACGCCTACGCCTGCCAGTTCTTCACCGACCGCCACCAGACCGCCTGGGGCGCGGGCATCAACTTCGACGGTCCGCACAGCCGCGCCGTGCGTGACTTCTTCCTCCACAACGCGCTGTACTGGCTGGAGGAGTTCCACTTCGACGGCCTGCGGCTGGATGCCGTGCATGCGATCCGGGACGATTCGTCCCCGCACATCCTGAACGAGCTCGCGCAGCGCGTGCGCGAGCACGTCGGCTCCGGCCGGTACGTTCACCTGGTGCTCGAGAACGACGAGAACGAGGCGCGCTTCCTGCGCGGCAGCAGGACCGAGCGCGACCGCTTCGACGCGCAGTGGAACGACGATCTCCACCACGCGCTGCACGTGCTGCTGACCGGCGAACGGGACGGCTACTACGCCGACTATGACGCCGCCCCTGCCCTGCTGGGCCGGGCGCTGACCGAGGGCTTCGCCTACCAGGGCGATCCTTCGCCGTACCGGGGCGGCCGCGTGCGCGGCCAGCGCAGCGCCGGCCTCCCGCCCACCGCGTTCGTGGGCTTCCTGCAGAACCATGACCAGGTGGGCAACCGCGCGCTCGGCGAGCGCATCGGCCGGCTCACCTCCTCCGAGGCGCTGCGCGCCGCGATGGCCGTGCTGCTGATGGCCCCGAACGTGCCGCTGCTGTTCATGGGCGAGGAGTGGAACGCGGCCGAGCCCTTCCTGTTCTTCTGCGATTTCGAGCCGGAGCTGGCCGCCAGGGTGCGCGAGGGGCGCAGCCGGGAGTTCGCCGGGTTCGCTCGCTTCGCGGACGACACCGCGCGGCTGCTCATCCCGGATCCGTGTGCAGCCGACACCTTCGAGCGCTGTCGCCTCGACTGGTCGGCCCCGCAACGCGAACCGCACCGCGGCTGGCTGCAATTCACCACCCAGCTGCTGGCGCTGCGGCGGCGCGAGATCGTCCCGCGGCTGGCCGGCATCCGGGCAGAGGGCAGCGCGCTGGTCGGGCGGGCAGGCGTGCGGGCGGACTGGGCGTGCACCGACGGCACGCGGCTGCATCTGCTCGCGAACCTGGCTGCGCAGCCGGTCGACAACACCGTGCAGGTGCCGGGCCGCGTGCTCTACACCAGCGACGCGGACTTCGGTCCGGCGTTGACCGGCAGCAAGGCACTGCCCGGCTGGACCGTGGTGTGGTCCCTCGAAGGTGCGCATGGCTGACCACGACCGGCTCCTGGCGCTGGCTGGAGAGCACGGCATCGAGCCCGGCTATCACGACATCTGGGGCAACTGGCACCACACCAGTCCGGACGCGCTGCGGGCGGTGCTCCGCAGCATGGGATGCGCGGCGGGGAATGCCGGCGAGGTCGAGGCTTCGCTGCAGGCCGCCCACCGGGAGCGGCAGCGCCAGGTGCTGCGCCCGGTCATCGTCCGTTCCATCGACACCGCCGAACCGCTGCGCATCCGGCTGGGCGAGGCACAGTGCCGACAGCGCCTCCAGTGGCGCATCGCGCTGGAGCACGGCGATGTCCAGCATCACGGCCTCGACCTTCGCAGCGTCGACCCGGTGGAGCAGGCCTCGATCGATGGCTGCGAGCACCTGTCCTTCGACGTGCCGGCGCCGCCGGTGCCCTGCGGCTACCACCGCCTCGCGTTGCTGCACGACGCGGATGTGCTCGCCGAGTCCACGTTGATCGTCACGCCTTCGCGCTGCTACTGGCCGCAGGCGATCCAGGGCGAGTCGCGGGTCTGGGGCCCGTCCGTGCAGCTGTATTCGGTGCGCTCGGAGCGCAACTGGGGCATGGGCGACTTCTCCGACCTGCGCCTCATCATGGAGCAGTGGAGCGCACGCGGCGCCGACGTGGTGGCGCTCAACCCCCTGCATGCGCTGTTTCCGCACAACCCCGCGCATGCCAGCCCCTACAGCCCGTCCAGCCGCCTGTTCCTCAACCCGCTCTACATCGACCCCGAGCGCATCGACGATTTCCGTGAGAGCGAGGAGGCGCGCGCGGTGGTCGCCTCACCCGAGTTCCAGGCCATCGCGCAGGGCCTGCGCAGCGCCGAGCTGATCGATTACCCGGGCGTGGCGGCGCTGAAGTTCGAGACGCTGCGGCTGCTGTACGCGCACTTCCAGGTGATGCACCTGGCCCGCGACACCGATCGGGCCCGCGCCTTCCGGTCCTTCCAGGCCACGGAGGGCCGGCCGCTGCGGCAGCATGCGCTGTTCGAGGCGCTGCAGGCGACGCTGTGCCGCGAGGACCCTTCGGTCTGGGGCTGGCCGGCATGGCCCGGGGAGTACCGCGATCCTGCGTCTCCCGCAGTCGCCCGCTTCGAGCGCGAGCACAGCGAGACCGTCGAGCTCTACGAATACCTGCAGTGGCAGGCCGATCTCCAGCTGGGCGAGGCTGGTCGCCGCTCGCTGGAGCTGGGCCTCGGCGTGGGGTTGTACGGCGACCTCGCGGTATCCGTGGATCGCGGCGGCGCCGAGGTCTGGGCCCAGCAGCAGCTCTATGCCGTGGATGCCAGCGTGGGCGCGCCGCCGGACGAGTTCAGCATGAAGGGTCAGGATTGGGGCCTGCCGCCGATGATTCCCGGGCGCCTGCAGCAGGCCGCGTATGCGCCGTTCATCGTGCTGCTGCGCCGGCTCATGCGCCATCACGGCGCGCTGCGGATCGACCACGCGCTGGGACTGATGCGGCTGTACTGGATCCCGCCCGGCGGCGACGCGAGCCACGGCGCCTACGTGCGCTATCCGCTCGACGACCTGCTCGGCATCCTCGCCCTGGAGAGCGAACGCAACCGCTGCCTGGTGGTCGGCGAGGACCTCGGCACCGTGCCCGACGACCTGCGTGCCCGCCTGGCCGGCATGGGCGTGCTGTCCTACCGCCTGCTGTACTTCGAGCGCGACGCGAGCGGCTACTTCAAGCCGGCCCGGGATTATCCGCCGCAGGCCCTGGTGGCCGTCTCCACGCACGACCTGCCCACCCTGGCGGGATTCTGGGAAGGCCGCGACATCGCGGTACGCAACGAGCTCGGCCTGTTCCCCAGCGAGGAGGCGCGCCAGGCGCAGCTGGTCGCGCGCGCGGAACAGCGCACGCGTCTGCTGCTCATGCTCGAGCGCGAGGGCTTGCTGCCGCAGAACGGCACCGCCGACTCACTGGCCTTCAGCGAGATGACGCCCGAGCTCTCGCGTGCCTTCCACGCGTTCATCGCGCGCGCGCCCTCCAAGGTGATGCTGGTGCAGATGGAGGACGTGATCGGGGCACGCGAGCAGGCCAACCTGCCGGGCACCACCACGGAGCACCCCAACTGGCGCCGCAAGCTCGCACTGCCGCTGGAGCGCTGGCCCCAGGACGACCGCTTCGCCAGCCTGTGCGACGCACTGCGGGCGGTGCGCGGCGGTCCGCATCCGCGTGCCCGCACGCTGCCTGCGCCCCGGCCGGCCAGCATCCCGCGCGCCACCTACCGGTTGCAGCTCAACCGCGAGTTCACGCTGCGCCAGGCTGTCGAGCTGGTGCCCTACCTCGCCCGGCTCGGCGTGAGCCACGTGTACTGCTCCCCGTGGCTGCGCGCGCGCCCCGGCAGCACGCACGGCTACGACATCGTCGATCACAACCAGCTCAATCCGGAGATCGGCACCGAGGCCGAGCTGGACCAGCTGGTGCAGGCGCTGCACGCGCACGGCATGGGGCAGGTGCTGGACATCGTGCCCAACCACATGGGCGTGATGGGCGCGGACAACGGCTGGTGGCTCGACGTGCTCGAGAACGGCCCGGCCTCGGTCTACGCGGACTTCTTCGACATCGACTGGCACCCGCTCAACAACACCATGCTCTCCGGCAAGGTGCTGCTGCCGGTCCTGGGCGACCAGTACGGCGCGGTGCTGGAGCGCGGCGAGCTCAGACTGGCCTACGACGAGGGCCTCGGCAGCTTCGACGTGTGGTACCACACCCACCGCTTCCCGGTGGATCCGCGCGAGTATCCGCGCATCCTCGAACGTGCAGGGCGGCTCGCGCCGCCGCACGAGCTGGCCGAATCGGCGCGTGCCGAGTTCTCCTCGCTCACGCGGGCGTTCGCCACCCTGCCGGCACGCAGCGCCACCGCCGGGCGCGAGCGGATCGAGCGCCACCGCGACAAGTTCCTGCACCGCCAGCGCCTGCTCGCGCTGCTCGGCGCGCACCCGCAGCTGCGCCAGGGCGTGGACGCGGCGGTGGGCGCGTTCAACGGCTCGCCCGGCACGCCGGCCAGCTTCGACGCCCTGCACGAGCTCATCGAGCAGCAGGCCTACCGGCTCGCCTACTGGCGGGTCGCGGCGGACGAGATCAACTACCGGCGCTTCTTCGACATCAACGACCTCGCTGCCCTGCGCATGGAGAACGAGGTCGTGTTCGAAGCCACTCATCGGCGCGTGCTCGACCTGCTCGCCGAGGGCAAGGTCGACGGCCTGCGCATCGACCATCCGGACGGCCTGTACGATCCCGCGCAATACTTCCGCCGCCTGCAGGAGCGCTACGCCGCCGCCGTGGGCGCCGACGCGGGCCTGGCTGGCCGCCCCGCCGCGTTGCCCCTCTACGTCGTGGTGGAGAAGATCACCGCGAGCCACGAGCGGCTGCCGCAGGACTGGCCGGTGCATGGCACCACCGGCTACCGCTTCGCCAACCTGGTCAACGGGCTGTTCGTCGACCAGGCCGCCCGCCGCCGGATCGAGCGGGCCTACCGCACCTTCACCGGTGACGACGAGCAATGGGACGACGTCACCTACTATGCCCGCCGGCTGATCATGCGCACGGCGCTCGCGAGCGAGCTGACCGTGCTCGCCAACCGCCTGGTCCGCATCGCCCGCAGCGACCGGCGCACCCGCGACTTCACCTACAGCACCCTGCGCACCGCACTGTCCGAGCTGGTCGCCTGCTTCCCGGTGTACCGCACCTACGTGCGCGACGAGGTGAGCGCCAGCGACCGGCGCTATCTGCACTGGGCCCTCGAGCGGGCGCGGGCGCGCAGCCAGGCGGCCGACGTGAGCGCCTTCGGCTTTCTCGAGTCGGTGCTGCTGGCGCAGCCCGCGGGCGGCGCCGAGGCGCCGATGCGCACGGAGATGCTGGCCTTCACCGCGAAGCTGCAGCAGTTCACCGCGCCGGTCACCGCCAAGGGCATCGAGGACACCGCCTTCTACCGCTACTTCCCGCTGGCCTCGCTGAACGAAGTGGGTGGCGGTCCTGAGCGTTTCGGTACCAGCGTGGGTGCATTTCATCGCGCCAACCAGTCCCGCACGCGCGAATGGCCGGACACCATGCTCGCCACGTCCACCCATGACACCAAACGCTCCGAGGACGTGCGCACGCGCATCGACGTGCTCTCCGAGCTGCCCTCCCGCTGGCGCCTGGCACTGCGACGCTGGAGCCGGCTCAACCGCAGCCGCAAGCGCCGGGTGGACGGGGCCGAAGCCCCGTCCCGCCGCGACGAATACCTGCTCTACCAGACCCTGATCGGCACGATGCCGCCGGCGGACCTGGACGAAGCGGCGCTGGGTGCCTGGCGGGAGCGCATCGAGGCCTACATGCTCAAGGCGGTGCGCGAGGCCAAGCTGCACAGCAGCTGGATCAACCCGAACGCGGCCTACGAGCAGGCGCTGACGGACTTCGTGCGCGGGCTCCTCGGGCGGCGCGAGAGCAACCTGTTCCTCGACGACTTCCTGGCCGCAGCACCGCCGATCGCGCGCCTGGGCTTGTACAACAGCCTGTCCCAGACGGCGCTCAAGCTCACGGTGCCCGGGGTCCCGGACATCTATCGAGGCACGGAGACCTGGGACTTCTCGCTGGTGGATCCAGACAACCGGCGTCCCGTCGACTATCGCCGGCTGGCCGGGATGCTCGACGAGATCGCAGGGTGGGCCGATGCCGGCGGCGACGGGCTGGCCAGGCATGTCACCGGGCTGCTCGATACGCTGCACGACGGGCGCGCAAAGCTCTATCTCATCTGGCGCCTGCTGTCCCTGCGCGCCGCCAACGCCAACCTGTTCCGCGACGGCGCATACGAAGCGCTCGCGGTGGAGGGCGCGCAGGCCGAACGCGTGTGCGCGTTCGCCCGCCTGCATGACGCGGACGTGGCAGTGGTCATCGTGCCCCGCCTGTACGCGGGACTGCCCGATGCGGGCACTGCGATGCCGCTGGGAGCCGCGGTGTGGCAGGACACCGCAGTCCTGCTCTCGCCCGGCCACGGGAGAGAGCAGCTGATCGACGTGCTGAGCGGACAAGGGCTGAAACTGGAGGGCGAAGCGCCGCGCCTCCTGCTGCGCGACGCCCTCGCGCACTTCCCGGTGGCGGTGATGGTCGGAACGTGCGATTCGTGATGCGCCAGGCGGGTCGCCTGGCCCGACTCCCTTGCATGACCGGCATCAAGCATTCCCCGATGGCGACCGTGAACCGCGGAAACCGGTTCACGGATCACGGGTCACGGTCATCCACCAGGCACGCCGGATGCCGCAGCCAGCGCTCCCTGTCCGCCCCACCTTCGCTCCATGGAGCTGCCCGCTGCTGCGGCTGGCACCGCAGTCCGCCGCAATGCCCGACCTCCGGGCGCGCGCGAAGCACCAGCGTGCGAACCGGCGCTGCTCGCCGCCGGGCGGAACTGCTGGCGCACGGCACACGCGCACCGCGTGGCCTGGCTGATCGACGGCCAGGCCTATTTCCACGCGTTCCGCGAGGCCGCGATGCGCGCGACCCGCAGCATCTTCATCCTGGCGTGGGACATCGACAGCCGGATGCTGCTCACACCGGGTGCGCCGGACGACGGCTGGCCGCAGGAGCTCGGCGCTTTCCTCGACGCGCTGGTGAGGGACCGGCCCGGACTGCGTGCGTACGTGCTCGACTGGGACTTCTTCATGCTCTACCAGGGCGACCGCGAGTTGCTGCCGGCGTACGCGCTCGGCACCCGCACCCACCGGCGCCTGCGCTTCGAGCTGGACGGCGAGCACCCGGTGGGCGGCTCGCACCACCAGAAGATCGTGGTGATCGACGACAGCGTGGCATTCGTCGGCGGGCTCGACCTCACCCATGGGCGCTGGGACACGCAGGAGCACGCGCCCCGCGACCCACGCCGGCGCCAGCCGGGCGGAGAGGGCTACCCGCCCTTCCATGACGTGCAGATGATGGTAGACGGGGAAGCCGCCGCGGCCCTCGGCGGCCTGGCCCGCGAGCGCTGGCGCCGGGCCACCGGGCGCCTGCCGCGCACGCGCCGGCGGGTGCGTGGCGACCCGTGGCCGCCGCACGTCGCACCCGACGTCACCGACGTGCCGGTGGGCATCGCCCGCACCGAGCCGCGCTACCTGGACCATCCGCAGGTGCAGGAGGTCAAGCAGCTCTATCTCGACGCCATCGCGGCCGCGCACCGTTGCATCTACATCGAGAACCAGTACCTGACCGCGCCGGCGATCGTCGATGCGCTGGCGCCGCAGCTGCGCCGCGCCGAGGGCCCGGAGATCGTCATCCTCTCGCGGCTGCGCGGTGGCGGCTGGCTCGAGGAGAACACCATGACCGTACTGCGCGCGCAGATGATGCAGGTCCTGCGCGGCGCCGACACGTACGGCCGGCTGCGTCTCTACTACCCCCAGCGGGAGGGCCTGGGCGAGCAGTGCATCAACCTGCACAGCAAGCTGATGATCGTGGACGACCGCTTCGTGCGGGTGGGCTCGGCCAACCTGAACAACCGCTCGATGGGGTACGACAGCGAGTGCGACCTCGCGCTGGAGGGGCACGATGCGCGCGTTGCAGGAGCCATCGCGGCCTTCCGCGAGCGTCTGCTCGCCGAGCATCTGGGCACCGCGCCGGAGGAGGTCGCACGCCGGGTGCGCGAGGCCGGTTCGCTGATCGGCGGCATCGAGGCGCTCTCCGGGCACGTCCACTCCCTCGAGCCCCTGGACAGCGAGGCCGCGTCGAACGTGTTGCCGTTCGACCCGTCCCTCATCGATCCGGAGCGGCCGGTACAGGTCGACGAGCTGGCCGCACAGCTGGTGCCGCGCCGGGCGCATCGGCGCGCTTCACGGCGCCTGCTTGCAGGCGTCGCGCTGCTCCTCCTGCTCGCACTGCTGGGAATCCTGTGGCGCTGGAGCCCCCTGGGGCAGTGGCTGCAGCTCGCCCACCTCGCCACGGTCGCCGAAGCGCTGCGCGAAGCGCCGGCGGCACCCGTCCTGGTACTGGCCGGCTATGTCCTTGCCTCCCTCGTCGCGCTTCCGATCAGCCTGCTGATCCTCGTGACGGGCCTGGTGTTCGAGCCGCTCGCAGCCCTGCTCTATGCGCTCGGCGGATCGCTCCTCGGCGCAGCGGTCACCTTCGGGTTGGGCCGCGCGCTGGGACGCGATGCCGTGCGGCGCCTGGCCGGGCGTCGGCTCAACCTGCTCAGCCGCAGGCTCGCACGGCGTGGCGTGCTCACGGTCGCCGCGGTGCGCATCATCCCGGTGGCGCCGTTCACGGTGGTGAATCTCGCCGCCGGCGCTTCGCACATCGGCTTCCGCGACTTCGCCATCGGCACGCTGGTCGGGATGCTGCCCGGGATCCTCGCCATCACCTTGTTCTCCGATCGCATCGTTGCAACCATTCGGCATCCCTCGCCGCTCACCATCGCCACCCTCGTCGCCGCAGTGCTGGGCATCGCCGCCGCGACACACTGGCTGCGCAGCGCGCTGCGCCGGCGTTCCGCGCGCAGCGCGGCCGCCGCCGGGCGCGCAGGGCCCTGATGCGGGTCCGCGTCGCCACCTACAACGTGCATCAGTGTGTCGGTGGCGACGGCCGCCACGACATCGGCCGCATCGCACGGGTGCTGGAGAAGCTCGATGCGCACGTCCTGGCGCTGCAGGAGGTGGAATGGGACCCCGGCGCGGCCCTGCACTTGCTGGCCACATTCGCGCAACAGCTCGGCTACCAGGCGATTCCGGGTCCCACGCTGCTGCGCCGGAAGGGTCACTACGGCAACGCCCTGCTCACGCGACTGCCGGTGCTGCGCACCGACCTGGTCGACCTCAGCGTCGGGCGCCACGAGCCGCGCGGCGCAATTGACGTCGTGCTGGACGCAGGCAGCGGGCCACTGCACGTGCTCGCCACCCATCTCGGCCTGCTGCCTTACGAACGGCGCCGGCAGCTGCGCCGGCTGCTGCGGCGGCTCGAAGCCGCGCCGCGCATGCCCACGGTCCTGATGGGCGATCTCAACGAGTGGTTCCTGTGGGGCCGGCCGCTGCGCTGGCTGCGGGCGTGGTTCGGTGCGACGCCCGCTCCGGCGACATTCCCTGCCCGGCTGCCGGTATTCGCGCTGGACCGGATCTGGGTACGGCCACGCACGCTCGTCGCGCAGGTGTTCGTGCCAACGGGCCGGGAGATCCGGACCGCATCGGACCACCTTCCCGTGGTCGCCGAACTGGATGGCGGGTAGTCAGCGCCGCGTCAGCAACATGGCCACCAGCGTGCCCAGCGCCGCACCCGTGAGGAGGCTGGCGGCGGCCGCGGCATAAGGATGGTCGCGCGCGACGCCGTCCATCGTGCGCCACGTTGGCCCGCCACGGTCACTCATGCCCGCCTCGAGCTGCTCGAGGTCGGCCTGCGTGCGCCGCAGCTGGCGCTCGAGCCTGCGCACGGAGTCCTGGTAGCGCGCCCCTCCCGACTTGCGCACGGCCGCGATCAGATCGTCTGCACGGAAGGCGACCTGGCGCAGGATCGCCGCGAGGCGTTCGACGTCGCTGTCGATGCGCTTTGCCGCCGGATCGTGGCGGACCGCTGTTGTCGTAGCTTTCTCTACCAGGTGCAATTTGTTCTCCTGTCCGGGATGAGAGCGCCCTCTGGACCTGCGCTCGCCTGAGCGCTCCAGGCCCGGGCACGGGCGGCGAAACCTCGCAGTGCCGCAGGTTGCGCTTCGATCTGCGGGGATCCCCGCGTCGAGCACTGCACCGGAGCATCCGCAGCCGCGCTCGAAAGGGCTTGGAGGGACCCCTCAGCAACGCGCATTCCCGACCACCTTTGGGCTACAGTTCGCTCATGGCATCTCCTCCCGACTCGCTGGCGCGCGTGCAGTCCGAGCGCCTGGTGCTCGAGTGCCGCCGCAGGGCCGTCGAGCTGCTGCATGTGAACCTGGGACCCCACGGCATGCGCGCTGCAAGCGTCGGCACGCAGGCGGCCCGGCGCGGCTACGAAGCGATCTTCGGTCGCGACGCGGCGATCTGCGCGATCGGCATGGCGCTGTCTGGTGACGCCGCGCTCGCACGTGCTGCGGTCACCGGCCTGCTCACGCTCGCGAACCACCAGGCCCCCAACGGACAGATCCCCAAGTTCGTCGACCCGCGGCGCCGCGAAGCAGACTTCTGGTACCTGGGCTGCATCGACGCAACCCTGTGGTGGCTGATCGCGGTCGATTACCTCGCCCGCTGCGGACTGCCCCGCGACCTGCGCGAGCGGCTCGCCGGCCCCATCGCCCGCGCACTCGACTGGCTCGCATGCCAGGAGCACCAGCGCTTCCACCTCGTCATGCAGGGCGAGGCGAGCGACTGGGCCGATATCATGCCGCGCTCGGGCTTCGTGCTCTACAGCAACGCGCTGTGGTACCGCGTCAAGCGGCTCTACGGGCTGCCGCACGCCCAGCGCACGCGACGCTCGTTCAACGAGCTGTTCCATCCGTTCTCGGCGCCGCTGTCGGAGTACCGGCGCGCGCGGCTGCTCGCCGGCTATCCCAGGCGCGGGGCACGCAATCGCGACCTCTACCTGAGCTTCGTCAACTTCTCCTACTTCGGCGAAGAGGGCGACGTCTTCGGCAACCTGCTCGCGGTGCTGTTCGGGCTCGCGGACCGAAAGGCCGCGGCACGTGTGATGTCCGCGCTCGAGGCACGGCGGGTCGACCACGGCTATCCCGTGCGCGTGGCGTGCGATCCGATCGCGCCACGCGACCCGCTCTGGCGCGACTACATGAACCGGCATCGGCAGAACCTGGCGTGGCAGTACCACAACGGGGGCATCTGGCCGTTCGTGGGCGGCTTCTGGGTCGCCGCCCTCGCCCACACGGGCGAGACGACGCGCGCACGGCATGCGCTGGCGGAGCTCGCTCGTGCCAATGCGCTGCGCCGCTGGGAATTCAACGAATGGCTGCATGGCCGCACGCTGCAGCCGCGCGGCATGCCGGGCCAGTCGTGGAACGCAGCGGCATATCTGCTCGCGTTCGCCGCCGTCCAGCGTGTCGCCGGCCACCCCGCCGATCCCTGAGATCCCCGGCGTTTTCGGCGAGGCCACCATCACAACTCGCAGATGGCCGGGCGTCTGTTCACACCTCGACGACCAGCCCCGGATCGAAGCCGGGGTTGGGCTCCACCGGGATGTACCCACGCGGGTTGCACACCACGCGGGTGTCGCGCACGCTGTAGTCCAGCGAGTCGTGGGTATGTCCGTGCACCCACAGGGCGACCTCGCGCCCCATCAGCAACTCGAGGTCGCTGGCATAGGCCGCATTGAGGTGGGAACTGCGCCAGCGGTTCGAGATCGACCTGGGTGAGGGCGCATGGTGGGAGATCACCACCGTGGGACCGTCGAAGGGTTGCTGCAGTGACCGCTCCAGGAACCGGCGGGCGTCGAAGTGCGCGGCCCGCAGGTCCGTCGCCCGCAGCGGGCGGTATGCAGCGGCCTTGATCCGGCGATAGTCCGTCATGTGCGCCTCGGCCTCGCGCTGGGCGCGCTGCGGGTCGCGCATGATCTGGAAGTCGGTCCACAGCGTCGCGGCGAGGAACCGCACCGGGCCGAGGGTGATGGCCTCGCCGTCCAGCACCCGCACCTGCGTGCCCTCCGCCGTTCGTCGCATCCGCGTGAGCGTGTTCTGCAGGTGGCCGCCGTAGTATTCGTGGTTGCCGGGCACGTACACGACCGGCTGCCGGAATGTGACGGCCGCCCATTCCACGGCCGGAGGCCCGAGGCCGATGTCGCCGGCGAGGATCACGACGTCGGCATCGGTCTCCGGGGGGTCGAACGGCGCGAACTCGAGGTGGATGTCGGACAGGATGTGCAGCTTCATGAGGCGCAAGGATACCGCGGGCGCGGCCCTCCTCCGTGAACCGGACCGGGACCGCGCGCCGCCGCATGGCAGGTTTCGTGCCGCTTCCCTGGGGAACCGGCCTGCACTCGCGTAAAATTCACCCCGAAGCCCATCCACGCGAGCCTACATGTCGTCTGCCCCGGTCAAGGCCCCGCCCCCCAGCGGCGAAGGCCACGTCACCAACTTCATCCGCAACATCGTCGAGGCCGACCTGGCCGCCGGCCGCTACCAGGGCCGCACCTGGGCCGGGCATCCGGGCCCCGCGGCGGTGCAGGCCGGCGCTCCCCAGGACCCCTCGCCGGTGCGCACCCGCTTCCCGCCGGAGCCCAACGGCTACCTGCACCTGGGCCACGCCAAGTCAATCTGCCTGAACTTCGGCATCGCCCGCGACTACGGCGGGGTGTGCCACATGCGCTTCGACGACACCAATCCGGTGAAGGAGGAAACCGAGTACGTCGAGTCGATCCTGGACGCCGTGCACTGGCTGGGCTTCGACTGGGGCCCCAACCTCTACCACGCCTCCGACTACTTCGACTACCTGTACCAGTTCGCCGAGGCGTTCATCGAGCACGGGCTGGCCTTCGTGGACAGCCTCACTGCGGAGCAGATGCGCGAATACCGTGGCACGCTCACCGAGCCGGGCCGCAACAGCCCGCACCGGGACCGCAGCGTGGAGGAGAACCTCGACCTGTTCCGCCGGATGCGGGCGGGCGAGTTCCCGGACGGCAAGTACGTCCTGCGGCTGAAGATCGACATGGCCGCGCCGAACATCAACCTGCGCGACCCGGTCGCCTACCGGATCCGCCACGCGCATCACCACCGCACCGGCGACAAGTGGTGCATCTATCCGAGCTACGACTTCGCCCACGGCGTGTCGGACGCCCTGGAGAACATCACCCATTCGCTCTGCACCCTGGAGTTCGAGGACCATCGCCCGCTGTACAACTGGCTCAACGAGCGCCTGGCCGACTTCGGCCTGCTGCGCCGGCCGCTCCCGCAGCAGTACGAATTCGCACGCCTCAACCTCACCTACGTGGTGCTCTCGAAGCGCAAGCTGATCCAGCTGGTGGAGGGCAAGCACGTCGACGGCTGGGATGACCCGCGCATGCCCACCCTGGTCGGCGCACGCCGCCGCGGGTACACGCCGGAGGGGTTCCGCCTGTTCGCCGAGCGCATCGGCGTGTCCAAGGCGGACTCGTGGATCGACTACTCGGTGCTGGAAGACGCGATGCGCGACGACCTGAACGAGCACGCCCCGCGCCGCATGGCGGTGCTCGACCCGGTCAAGCTGATCATCGACAACTATCCGGCGGGCAAGACCGAGCTGTGCGAGGCACCCAACCATCCGCAGAAGCCGGACTGGGGCAGGCGCCAGATGCCGTTCTCGCGCGAGCTGTGGATCGAGCGCGAGGACTTCGCCGAGACCCCGCCCAAGGGCTATTTCCGTCTGTTCCCGGGCAACCAGGTGCGGCTGCGCTTCGGCTTCGTGGTGAAGTGCACGGGCGCGGACAAGGATGCTGCGGGCAATATCACTGCCGTGCACTGCGAATACTTCGCCGACTCCAAGTCGGGTACGCCCGGGGCCGACCAGTACAAGGTCAAGGGCAACATCCACTGGGTGTGCGCGCAGAGCGGCTACCGGGCGCAGGTCCGGCTCTACGACCGGCTGTTCAAGGTGCCCCATCCGGGTGCAGGCGACCGCGACTTCCTCGAGGACCTCAACCCGGAGGCCAAGCGCATCATCGATGCGTACCTGGAGCCGGCACTGAAGGACGCGCAGCCGGAGGACCGCTTCCAGTTCGAGCGGCACGGCTACTTCGTGGCCGACCGGATCGACTCGAAGGCCGGTGCGCCGGTGTTCAACCGCGCGGTGACGCTGCGCGATTCGTGGGGGAAGCAGGGCAGCTAGGCCGCGGCCGGCGCTTGCCCGTCAACGGCGTGCAGGTCACGCACCAGCGGGGGGCGAGCTCTCGAGCCATGTACGCGCCTCGCCGACGGTGGCGAAGACCCGCACCGGCACCGAGCGGTTCGCAGCCACGGTTCCGGCGAACTGCATCAGATCACCCTGCGCCAGCGTGTCGACATAGGCGATGGCAGTGAAGGCGCCCTGCGCCCGCCTGCTGCCGTCCGATGCGATCCGGAACACGTCCCGCATGTCCAGCCGCGGGCCCTCGAGACGCTCCTCGATGAGCACCCGGGCGCAACCACGCTGCGTGCACTCGCGTGCGACCTCCTGCAGATAGGCCTGCACGTTCTCCCGCGTGTTGCGTCCCGTGACGAGCACGTGCAGGTAGCTCGGTCCGCTGGTGAACGTGAGCTCGTAGGACATGGCATCAGCGGCGGTCATCGCTGCGTCGCGCGCAGCGGAGGGTCAATGGCTTCCCGCATGGGTGCATCGGGGTCTCGAGCTGTCGCCCCACGGCATCGAAGGTTGCATCGCCCGGCACCCTCGGGCTCGCGCCAGCGTTCTGGCAGTCGGGCGTGGGCGCCTGCGACGCAAGCATAGAGGAATGCAGGCAAGCCTTCCCGGCGACCGCCCTGGGCGCCGCGGGACGTTGGCCATGCGACAGACCGCGTACGCCGCGCATGAGCGGCGCAGCCGGGAGTCGAGGCTACACGAACACCTTCGGCTGCCCGGTCGACTCGATCACCGAGTTCCACAGATCCAAACCCGGGTCGACCTGCTTGCGGCCCTGCGTGGCGAGCGCCATCGGCACGTGCACGAAGCGGCCATGCCAGCGGCCGATCAGCATCTCGGTGTTCCCGGCCATGGCGGCATGCACCGCATTGCGCGCCATGTTCCAGCAGTAGACGCTGTCCGACGGCGTTGCGGGCACGCTGCGGATGGCGTAGCTGGGGTCGATGTACTTCAAGGTCACCTCCCGCCCCTTGTCCGCGAAATGCCGGCTGATGCGCTCGCGCAGGAACACCCCCACGTCCTTGAGCTTGACGTTGCCGCTCTTGTCCGCGGCGTTCGTCCCGGGTTCTGCGGCGATCAGTTCCTGCGCCGCGCCTTCCGCGGCCACGACGACGGCGTGCCCCTTCCGGTCGAGCACCTTCTCCAGATAGCGCAGCACGCCGCGCTCGCCCTCCAGGACCGCGTGCACCTCCGGAATGAGCACGAGGTCGACGTCGGTGGAGGCGACCGCTGCCTGGCAGGCGACGAAGCCCGAATGCCGCCCCATGAGCTTGACCAGGCCGATGCCGTCGCGCGCACCGGTCGCCTCGACGTGCGCGCTGCGGATCACCTCCACGGCCGCCGAGTAGGCGCTCTCGAACCCGAAGCTGCGATCGATGAAGTGGATGTCGTTGTCGATGGTCTTGGGCACTCCGACCACGGCGATCTTCAGGCCCCGGCGCTCGATCTCCGCGGTGATCTGCATGGCGCCGCGAATCGTACCGTCACCGCCGACCACGAACAGGATGTCGATGCCGTTGGCTTCCAGGTTGTCCACCACCTCGGCGGCGTTCTGCGATCCGCGCGACGAGCCCAGCATGGTGCCGCCCTGGTGGTGGATGTGGGCGACGAGATCGGGCGTCAGCGCAACCGGCTCGTGGCCGAAACGCGAGATCAGGCCCTCGTAGCCGAAGCGGAACCCCAGGATGCGCCGGACGCCGTCGCCGCGAGCGAGCTCCAGCACGATGCCGCGGATCACGTTGTTAAGTCCGGGACAAAGGCCGCCGCAGGTCACGATCCCGCAGCGGACGGTGCGCGGATCGAAGAAGATCTTGTTGCGCGGCCCGGCCAGCTCGAACGCCGGCAGGGTCGTGGCGCCGACGCTCTGTCCGGCAAGGCGCGGCTGGCTGTCGTCCACGAGCACCTTGTCCGCGGCACCGACGAAGGTCATGGCGGTCTCGCCGAGGTGCGCGGCCACGGGGGAGGGCAGCAGGCACTTGCCGAGGTCCTTGATCGCGACCTCGGCGGGGGTCAGTTCGCTGACGGGGCCCGGTGCGGGCAGGTGCGAGCCGATGCTCGCGGGCAGTGCAGACATGGTCATCCCGCCGAATCATGCTGTCTGCCGGGGGATGGGATTCTTCGTCGATGTCGGAACGCTACCCGCGACCGGGCGTGGCGTCAATGGCCGGGCGCCCGGCCCGCCGGTCACTTGCCGATGGCCTGATAGACCATCTGCTTGAAGAGGTAGCGATCGTAGCGCCGGGCCATGCCGAACTGGCCCTGCGTCATCCACACGCAGATCACGCCTTCCTTCGGATCCACGTAGAAGCCCGTTCCGGCCGCGCCGGCCCAGTAGTACTCGCCCGCACTGCCGGTGACTTCGAAGCGGCCGGTCTCGTTGCGTACCGCGAAACCCAGTCCGAACCCGGTGCCGCCGGGAAGCGTCGTCACGCCGGAGAACTTCGTGTCCGGTGCCAGATGGTCCGCCGTCATGTAGCGCACCGTCGTCGGGCTCAGGAAGCGCACACCGTCGAGCTCGCCGCCGTTCAGCAGCATCTGCAGGAAGCGCAGGTAGTCGGATGCGGTGCCGACGCTGCCCGCGCCGCCCGCATCGTTCTTCTGCGTCACGGTGACGTCGAGGAGCTTGATCGGCGTCTTCGTCGCCGGGTCGGTCGCGAACGGCTGGGCCAGGCGGTCGACCTTCTCCTGCGGCACCACGAACCCGGAGTCGTTCATGCCGAGCGGCGTGAACAGGCGCTGCTGCAGGAACTGGCTCAGCGGCATGCCGGAAACGATCTCGACCACGCGGCCGAGCACGTCGGTGGACAGCCCGTACTCGAAGGTGGTGCCGGGCTGGTGTGCGAGCGGCACCTTCGCCAGCCGCTCGATCTGCTCGGCTGGCGTCACGTCCTTCCAGTCCACTCCTTCCTTCGCGTACAGCTCCTTCACCTTCGGATGCGAGGTGAACCCGCCGTAGACGAATCCGGAGGTGTGGCGCAGCAGGTCCTGGATGTTGATCTCGCGATCCATCGGGACGTTGATGTACTTGATGGCGCCCGTGTACGGATCGGTCCGCTCGACGCTGACCTGCAGGTTGGCGAACGCCGGGATGTACTTCGACACCGGATCGGTCACCCGCAGCCTGCCCTCCTCCATCAGCATCATGATGGCCACGGAGGTGTACGGCTTGGTCATCGAGTAGAGCCGGAAGATCGCATCCTTCGGCATCGGCTTGCCGCTGCCGGGATCGAGCACGCCGACGCTGTCGGAGTAGACGACCTTGCCGTTGCGCGCGACCAGCATCACCGCACCGGGATACTGGCCCTGGATGATCTCGCGCTGGATCACCGGGCCGATCCGCGCCAGCCGGGCGGCCGAGAAACCGAGAGTCTCCGGATCGGCGGTCGGGAGGTCGGCCGCCCTGGCGGCAGCGCCCGACAGCAGCCCCAGGACCAATGCCCACGCCACACTGCGCGCTGCCCTCATTTCTCCTCTCCCCTTGTCGTGATGTTCCCCCGCACCCGGTCAGTGCGAGGCGCTAACGGATCGCCCACCCGCCGCAGATCGGGAACACCTGCCCGACGAAACAGTCGGCCGCGTCGCTGCACAGGTAAGCGACGAACTCGGCGTCCTCCCGCGCGGAGACGAGTCGGCCCAACGGCACCTCGCGCTTGAGCCGTTCCTGGAAGCGCGGATTGCTCTGCACCTCCTCCGGGAAGTAGGTCGGGTTGTCGACGAAGTTCTGCGCGATCGCATTGACCTTGATGTTCTGCGGTGCAAGCTCGAGCCCGACTGCCTGGACGTAGGCCAGCTGCGCACCGCGTGCCGCGCTGTAGGTTGCGGTCCTGCGGATGCCGCGCAGCGCCGAGGCGCTGCCGATCACCATGACCTTGCCGTGCCCCCGCGCGATCATCCCGGGAACAGCAGCGCGCACCAGGCGGGGCAGCGGGTCGACGAGGGCGGCGAAGGTCTGCTGCCATTCGGCGTCCGTCACCTCGACCGCAGGCGTGCTCGGTGCCGGCAGTGCGAGGTTGGCGACGAGGACGTCGATGGCACCGGCGCAGGCGACCACCTGCCCGGCAGCAGCTGGCTCGGTCAGAGCTGCGTCGCTGGCCACGACCTCCGCGCCGTGTTCGGCCAGCACCGCGCACAGCGCCGGCCCCATGAATTCGCCGGCCTGTGTAACCAGGATGCGCTTGCCTTCGAGCCTTCCCGACATTCGATCTTCCTCCGATGGGGTGCGCTACGGCAGGCGCACAGCGCATTGGAACTGCCTCTTTCGACTCCAGTCTGCACGGCGGGCGAAGCGGCTTTGCTCACCTGACTGGCTTGCCGACACCCGATACGACCCGGCGCCCTCCCGGCTTCCTCTTTCCTGCCCCGGCCGCCGCGAGCGCCAGGAGACGGCGGAAGGTCGGGCACTCCAGGTGACTCGGTGCAGGACAGGCGGCGGCGTGCCGCAGGCCATCGCGCATCGCGCTCAGCTTGCGGATCGTCGCGTCCAGTTCCCCCGCCTTGGCGGCAAGCATCCCACGGTCGATGTTGGGCCGACCGTCTGCCAGGAACATGCGTGCAATCTCGTCGAGGGAAAAGCCGGCGGCTGATCCGAGCGCGATCAACGCCAGCCGTTCCAGCACACGGGGATCGAAGGTGCGGCGCAGCCCGCGCCGGCCCACCGACGCGATCAGGCCCTTCTCCTCGTAGAAGCGCAGCGTGGACGCCGGAACGCCAGACCGCTGCGCGACCTCGGTGATGTCCATTGCACGCACCTCTTGACTTCAAGTCGGCTTGAAGTGGCACTGTGCCCGCTCTGCCGCTCGAAGGCAAGTCACTGGAGACGGACATGGATATCCTTTTCTGCACGCTTCTCATAGGCGCTGGCGCGACGATGATGATGGATCTCTGGATGGTCGTCCGCAAGCGCCTGCTGGGCGTTCCCCCGCCGGATTACGGCCTGGTTGGGCGCTGGCTTGGCCACATGGCACTGAGCGGACGACTTCGCCATGACCGCATCTCGGCTTCTCCGGCTGTAAGCGGAGAGCGGCTGATCGGATGGACTGCGCACTACGTGGTCGGGATCTCGTTCGCGGCCCTGCTGCCCGGCATCTGGGGCACGCAATGGATGCACCAACCGACTCTTGGCCCGGCGCTCCTGGTCGGTATCGCAACCGTCGCCGCCCCCTTCCTGCTGATGCAGCCCGGCATGGGCGCGGGGATCGCCGCGCGTCGTACAGCCAATCCTGGCGCGGCACGGCTGCACAGCGTGGTTACCCACACGGTCTTCGGCCTCGGCTTGTTTGCCGCGGGCCAGGCCATGCGCTTGTTTCAACCCTAGGAGAACGCAATGCGCATTCCCGCTCGCTTCGCACCGATCCTATTCGGCGCCCTGCTCTCCGTGATCATGGTCGGCCTCGTGTCCGCGTTCGTTATCGCGATCACGCAAAGAATCGAGGCAGACTTCACCGCTCGATGGATCCGAAGCTGCGTCACCACGTGGCCCGTGGCGTTTCCCACCGTCACGGTGGTCGCACCATGGGTACGCCGGATCGTCGGTCACGTTACCGGGTAGGAGGCAGTCCAGGGCGTTCCGACCAGCGAACAGCCGACAGCGCTACTTGCGGTTGACCTTCTTCCGTGGGGTGGTCCTGCGCTTGGGCTTCACCTCTCCGCGCAGGATCTCGAGCCGATTCGCCGGAGCCGTCGGCGCGAGGAAGTCCGGGATCGTGTCAGGCGTCCGCCTCGGGCGGCTGAGCCAGGCCACGCGCCATTCCGTGATGCGCCGCTTCTTCACGTGCGCATAGACGCCAGCCTGCGGCTCGTCGATGTACTGCCTCTGCAGCACCAGGACCAGCGGCTCTTCTGCACCGGGCGTGCGGCGCGAGAACGCGAGTGCCTTCGGATACGTCGCGAACGCGAAGTAGTAGTCGTTTCCGTCGTGGAGGTCCGGTGCCCCGCGCTCCGGATGGCACCAGACCCGGTACTCGAGCACGTCGTCCCAGACGTAGCCGCCTCCGGCGTGCACGGCAGCCGGATAGCGGCCCACCTTTCCGGGATCCGCGGCAACGGGAAACCGCTTGCGTGGCGTCGTCACGGCTGGATGGCCATCGTGCGGTTGCTCAGAGATCTTCTCCACCTGCGAACGGAATCCGGGGTCAGCACTCGTCCGTGATCGCGAGGAACTGGTCGCTCTCGTCGCGCCCGGTTGGCCGCAATCTCAGACACCGGCCTTGGCCCCAACCCTTGCATCGAACTTCTCCCTGTCGATCACGAAGCGCTCGTGACGGCCTCTGGAGATCACGTCTATGCCGTCGTGCGCTTCGACGTCGAAGATGAGCTTTCTTCCGTCGACGGCGACCAGTTCGACCGTTGCCGTGACCTCGAGCCCAGGCGGCGTGGCGGCCTCGTGACTAACGTCTATGTGGGTGCCAACGGTCTGTTCCTTCGGCCAGTCGAGGTGTGGGTTGATCGCCTTCAGGCACGCCCACTCGAGGAAACCGACCAGGAACCCGGTGGCGAAGACTTCCGGCATTGCAGCGAATTCTTCGGCCTCCGGATAGAGGGCGGGGACCGTTTTCGAGGGAGGCACCCTGAACTTGTGCTGGTACTTGATGCCGGGCTTGAGGGATTCTTTCATTGTCTTCGTGAGGGGGCGATCACAAGATGGTCAACGTCGGCTGCAGCCAGAAGGGGATCCCGGCATCGGGCGAGCTGAATCCCACTCCCTGTACTGCCTCACCACGCCAGGTGAATATAGCACCAGCTACTCCACCACTATGCTCCGGGAATCACTCTACCCGGGTCGGACGCACAGTGCGTGCCGGCTTCTGCCGCCCGGGATGACCGGCGACACGCAACTCCAGCCGCGAACGCATCACCAGTCACCCCCTGGCTGGCCGCAATTGCCGGCCTGCCCCGCTCACTTGAATTTGTACTCCACCGCCGCCCAGAACGTCCTTGGCGGCAACGGATAGGCGTTGTAGCGCGTCTCGGTGAACGCGCTGCGCACGGCGTAGTTGTAGTACTCCTGGTCGAAGACATTGGCGACTGCACCAGTCAAGCGCAACGCGCCGATGGTGTAGTCCAGCCGCACGTCCGCGGTGGTGTAGCCCGGGATCTGCGTGCCGGTGTTCGGCTGGTCGTTCTCCATGTACTGGCTGGAGACGTACTGCACCGTGCCGGTCAGCATCCACCTCGGTGCGAACGCCCACGCCGCCTGCCCGCTCACGTGCTGCAGCGGCACCAGCGGGACGCGATTGCCGGAGATATCCACCGTGGTGCCGTACGCATCGGCGGTACCCTCGCGGAACTCGGCATGCGTATAGGTGTAGGTGCCGGTCAGGGTCAGGGTCTGGATCGGCAGCCACCGCGCCTCCAGTTCGAAGCCCCGGCGGCGCGAAGGCGGTAGGTTGGTGTTGCCGACGCCGGTCCGGAACGGATCCAGGAAGATCTCGTTGTCCACGTCCAGCTGGAAGATGGTGGCGCGCGCGAACACCGACGCGGTGCGGTACTCGGCGCCCAGGTCGTAGCCGACCGAGGTCTGCGGCTTCAGGAACTGGAACTCGCGCTGGAACGTCGGCGAGAACTCGTAGATCTCGTCGACGGTGGCGAAGCGGTATCCGCGGCCGGCGCGCGCGAAGGCGGCCCATGACTGGCTCAGGTCCTGTCGCACCGCCAGTTCCCAGGCCGTCTCGCTGTCGGTCTGGTCGCCCGACGGTGCACCGGATCCGAATGCCGCGCCGGGCGCCGCCGCATCGTAGCGGTCGCTCGCGTCGATGTACTGCGTTTCGTAACGCCAGCCTCCGGTCACCCTTGTCGTGTCGGTGACCCGCGCCTCCGCCTGGACGTAGCCGGCCGTGTTGTCCTGGTCGGCCTTCACCCGGTTGATGGGGGTGTCGATGTTCTGCTTCGAGTTGCTGATCGACAGCCGGTAGTCCCAGTGATAGAAGTCGACCCCGGCCACCAGCGACACGCGCCCCGCCAGCAACGGCACGCGCATGCGCGGCGTCACCGACCACACGCCCAGGTCCACCTCGCGATAGTCCGGGAAGCCGCCGAAGTCGTAGTAGGAGTTCTGCTCCTTGTCGCGATAGCCGATGCCGATGTTGTAGTCGAGCTTGTCGAGCTGCTGCTCCCACTCGATCGCCGCGCGGTAACCGTCGCGATTGGCGTAATCCAGGGGGGTCGAGGTTCCGCGCCGATCGGTCTCGAGCTGGTCGACGCCGGTGGACGTATCGACCAGTCGCGGCCCGGGCAGGCGCAGGTCCTGCTGGTCCAGTCCCGCCTTGAAGGACAGGACGGTGTTGGCGGTCCACCACCGCGCATCGAGGAATCCAGCGCTGGTGTTGTTCGTGTTGTTGTCCCGGTAACCGTCCGAGTGGTAGTTCGATGCGCCGAGGATCAGGCCGGCACTATCGCCCGACAGCGTGCCGGTGATCTGTTCCTGATGGGTGTCGTAGTTGCCCACCCGCCCGTACAGGTCCAGCGCACGCTGCTCGCTCGCGGGGCTGCGCGTGATGATGTTGATCACGCCCGACACCGCGCCGCTGCCATACAGGACTGCACCGCTTCCGCGGATGATCTCGACCCGCTCGATGGCCGACAGCGGGATCACGCCCCACTCCACGCCCGACAGGTCGATGTCGTTGATGCGGCGTCCGTCCAGCAGCACCAGGGTGTTCTGCGCCGCCGTCGCGCCGAAGCCGCGCATGTCCACCGTGGCGCCGGCACCGCCGTTGCCGTAGAAGTCGCGCGATGTGATGCCGGCCTGCATCGAGAGCAGTTCGGGCAGGGTGGTCGCGGGGCTGTTGGCGATCTGCTCCGCCGTGATGACCGTCATGTTGACCGGCCGGTCGCCCAGCGGCTCCAGGAAGCGGCTCGCGGTGACCACGGTTTCGGGTGTGGTGATGGCCGGCTCGGCGGCGTAGGCCGCGAGCGGAACGCACGCCGACCACGCGGCGGCGAGCAACTGCTTCTTCATTGTCGTTGTCTCCCTGGGGATGCGCCACCTCGCACATCCCTGGTTGCTCCGGGAGACTGCTGCGGCCGGGCAGGACCTGCCGGCGCCGCGCCACTCCGCCCGCCGCAGAGTCTCCGCTTGCGTCACGAGGCCGGTCTCCGGGCTCGCGAGATCTGGCGCGCCGCCTTCCCATGCGGTCCATGTCGGACCCTGCACAGTGGCGTTCTGGCGCGCCCACGCTCGCTTACCGTTGCGGGGGCAGCGCAGGCGTTGCAACCGGTGGCTCGGCGCCCGCCCGACCGCGCTGCGAAGCGTGATCGGGTGGCACGTGAACCGGCATGCGCACCTGCTTCCCGTTTAAATCCGGCGGCCGGGTCGGCCGCGGATCACCTCGGAACGGCGCAAGTGTAGGGGATTTCGGCGTGACGAGCAGGACGCCACGTTGCCCGCCCGCTGTCGCGCGTGGTAGCGTCCCGGCCAGTCATGCGCCCGTTCGAAGCTGCCCGCCTGCCCGTCGAACCCGACGCACTCGCGCCGGATGGCTCGGCCGTGCGCACCCTCCTGCGCCTCGACGGGGGCAGCATGAGTCACTTCGACCTGCCAGGCGGGCGCACGTCCGCAGCGGTTGCCCACCGCACCGTCGAGGAGCTCTGGTTCATTCTCGGCGGCCGGGGCGAGATGTGGCGTCGCCAGGGTGAACGTGAGGAGGTGGTCGTGCTCGTACCGGGGGTATGCCTCAGCATTCCGCGCGGAACCCACTTCCAGTTCCGGGCATTCGGGGAAGACGCGCTGCGGGCGGTGGCGGTGACGATGCCACCTTGGCCGGGAGACGACGAAGCGCTCGCGGTGCCGGGCCCCTGGGCACCGGGGGGCTGAGGGCGTTCAGTCCGCGCGGGCGTCGACGCGTTGCAGGAGCGCCTCGATGGAAGTGGCCCGCACACGCCGCGCGGGGTCATCGTAGTCGCTGCGGGAGGGGCGCTCCGCGGGTCGCTCGCGATCGGACAGCGTGGCCTGCGCCTCGTCGCCGAGCGGCTCGTCCTGGTGCCGGGAGAAGCGCGGGAGCGGCTCCGCGGGCGCAGCATCGGTGACCCGCGACATCACGTAGCCCCACACGCACACCACGATCACGAGGAGAGCGGAAACCAGGGCCAGGCGGGCGATGCGAGCGCGCATGCGCTCGCGCGGCAATCGCCATACCCGGCCTGCAGCCGGGGAACAGCGTACGACGCGCGCCGGCTTACGCTCAGGCAGCGTCCTCGAAGTCGGCCGCGAGCGGCCGCGCCGGATAGTGGAACGCCACCGGCCCGTCGGGCTCGGCGTACACGAACTGGTGCACGAACGGGTTGGACGACTCGATCATCTCCTTCGTGGTGCCGTGTCCGGCGATCACGCCGTCGGAGATGAAGAACGCGTCGTCGACCACCTTGAGGGACTCCGACACGTCGTACGTGACCACGATCGAGGTCGCGCCGAGCGCGTCGTTGAGGCGCCGGATCAGGTTGGCGATCACGTTGAGCGAGATCGGATCGAGGCCCGCGAACGGCTCGTCGTACATGATGAGCATCGGATCCATGGCGATGGCGCGCGCCAGCGCGACGCGGCGTGCCATGCCGCCGGACAGCTCCGCGGGCATCAGGGCGTGTGCGCCGCGCAGCCCCACCGCGTGCAGCTTCATCAGCACCAGGTCGCGCACCAGGTCCTCAGGCAGCGTGGTGTGCTCGCGGATCGGAAAGGCGATGTTGTCGAAGACCGACAGGTCGCTGAACAGCCCGCCGGCCTGGAACATCATCCCCATGTGCCGGCGCAGCTTGTACAACTCGCGGGTGTTCAGCTCGTGCACCACCTTGCCGGCGACGCGCACGCGGCCGCGCTTGGGCCGCAGCTGGCCGCTGAGCAGGCGCAGGAGCGTGGTCTTCCCGCTCCCGCTGGTGCCCAGGATGGCGACCACGCGCCCGCGCGGGATGCGCAGGTTGATGCCCTTGAGGATCTGCCGATCGCCATGATCGAAGTGCAGGTCATCGATCTCGACCAGGTTCTCCCCGCTGCCCGGAACGTCCGCCACCGATGGATCTCCTTGTATGGCCGCCATTGTCCCATGTTTCCGCTCGGATTTTTACCCCGTTCTCGGTTCAGCTTCCGTTCAGCACCCCCTGCGTAATCTGCACTCACACCAGGCCGGTCCTGGGTCACCGAGAAGGAGGTAGGGCAAATGAACACCAAGCACCTGATGGGCGTTGCCGCGGGTCTGCTGCTGCTTGCCGGCAGCGGTGCGGCGCTGGCCGACGGCGGACGGGATCGCGGCGGACATGGCGGCAGGCATGACTGGAACGATCGCGGCCACCGCGGCTTCGACGATCGCAACGGGCACGATCGCGGCCGCCACGAAGGCTGGTACCGCCCCGCGCCGCGCGCGTATCACCACCATCACCCGCACTGGGTCGCGCCGCGGGCCTACTACCCGCCGCCGCACTACCACCGCGGCGGCTGGGGTCCGCGCTACGGCTACGACGACGGGATCACGATCATCTTCAAGGGCCGCATCGACTGAGCCCGCTTGCACAACGAGACGAGGAACCGACATGAACACGAAACTGCTTGCCATCGCCGCCGCCCTGGTGGCGGCCACGCCCGCCGCGCACGCCGGGGACGGCGGCGTGTTCGAGGACTACGCCAAGGTGCGGGAAGTGGACCCGCAGTACGAGCGGGTCAACGTGCCGCGCAAGGAGTGCTGGTCGGACTACGTGCCCGAGAGCCGCTACGAACCGGGCCGCAGCGGCCTGGCCGGGCCGCTGATCGGCGGAGTCGCCGGGGGCCTGCTCGGTGCCCAGGTCGGGCGTGGCAACGGCAAGGTGGCCGCCGCGGCGGCCGGCGCTGCAGTTGGCGCGATCGTCGGCGATCGCCTGTCCGACCGCAGCCCGCCCCGCGAGGTGTACTCCGAGCGCGAGGTGCGCCGCTGCCGCATGGTGGACAGCTGGGAGTCGCGCCCGGCCGGCTATCGCGTGGTGTACGAGTATGCCGGCCACGTCTACACCACGGTCCTGCCGTACGACCCGGGCCGCAAGCTCGCGGTGAACGTCTCCGTCGCCCCCGCCGAGGGCGAGCGTGACGGCTACGACCGTCGTCGCGACTGGGACCGGTGATCCCCGTCACCCGCAGGGCGGACCGGGTTGCGCATGCACTTCTCATGGCCCATGATCCGCGCCATGACCGGATCCACCCTGCGGCGGACCTGCTGCGCGCTCGCGCTCGCCTGCGTGGCAGCCCTGCCCGCCGCGCATGCGCGGGACCGCTGGGCGCCGGGCAGTGATGGCCCCGGCAGCTATGCGCCGCGCTCGTCCGCCGATCGCCGGATCTCCCTGCAGCAGGCCGTCGACCGCGTGCAGCGCGAGACCGGCGGCCGCGTGCTCGACGCGCGCGACGCGGGCGACGGCTACCGCATCAAGGTGCTGACCCGCCGGGGCGAAGTGCGCGTCGTCTACGTCGACGCCCGCACCGGCGAGATGCACTGAACGATCACGGCCATGCGCATCCTGCTCGTCGAGGACGAACCCGCCCTGCAGGCCCAGGTCCGCGAGGACCTGCTGCAGCAGGGCTACGATCTGGACACGACCGCGGACGGCAAGGAGGCCCTCTATCTCGCCACCGAGTATCCGTTCGATGCGGCCGTCGTGGACCTCGGACTTCCCGGCATGTCCGGCCTGGACGTGATCCGGCGCCTGCGCAAGCAGGGCAGCCGCCTGCCGATCCTGGTGCTCACGGCGCGCGGCCGCTGGCAGGACAAGGTCGAGGGCCTCGAGGCCGGCGCCGACGACTACGTCACCAAGCCGTTCCAGCCCGAGGAGCTGCTCGCGCGGCTCAAGGCGCTCCTGCGGCGCGCCGCGGGCAGCGCGCAGGACATCATCGAATGCGGGCCGATCGCCCTGCATCCGGGCGCGCAGAAGGTCATGCGCGAAGGCAGCGAGCTCGAGCTGACCTCCTTCGAGTACCGCCTGCTCGAGCACCTGGTGCGCGAGCGTCCGCGGGTACTGTCCAAGGACGAGCTCGCCGCCCACCTCTACCCCCACGACGAGGAGCGCGACAGCAACGTGATCGAGGTGCTCATCGGCCGCCTGCGCCGCAAACTCGATCCGGACGGAGCGCTGCAGCCGCTCGAGACGCTGCGTGGCCGCGGCTACCGCTTCACGCTCGAATGAGGCGATGCGCTCGCTCAACGCACGCGTAGCGTTCAGCGCCGGCCTCGTGCTGGCGGTGTTCATCGTGCTCTCCGCGTTCGCGCTGGAGCGCGCCTTCCGCGACAGCGCGCGCAGCGCGCGCGAGGAGCGCCTGCTCGCACAGGTCTACCTGCTCATGGCGGCAGCGGAGGTCGATGGGCAGGGCAGGCTCACGCTGTCGCCGGCGCAACTGGACCAGCGGCTGGAGCTCCCGGGGTCGGGCCTGTATGCCCGCATCGTCGATGCGCAGGGCAGGCCCGTCTGGCAGTCCCGCTCCGCGGTGTCGGCGCAGCTTCCCCCGGCCGAACCGCTGGCAGCGGGTGCGCAGCAGTTCGGGCAGGTTGCCGCTCCCGACAGGACGCGGCTGTTCATCCAGCGCTACGGCGTGAGCTGGGCCACGGGCAACGGCAGCTATCCGTTCACCTTCGCAGTGATGGAGGACCTGGCACCCTTCGAGCAGCAGCTCACCGTTTACCGGCACAGCCTGTGGGGCTGGCTGGGCGCGATGGCCGCGCTGCTGCTGGTCGTGCTGTGGCTCACCCTGCGCTGGGGGCTCAGCCCGCTGCGGCACGTTGCCGACGAGCTCGGCCGCCTGGAGGAAGGGCGCCAGCAGCAGCTCACCGGCGACTATCCCGCCGAGCTGCGCGGACTCACCGACAACCTCAACGCGCTCCTCACCCGCGAGCGCGCGCAGCAGCAGCGCTATCGCGATGCGCTGGCCGATCTCGCGCACAGCCTCAAGACCCCGCTCGCGCTGATGCGCGGGTCACTGCGCAACGCGTCCGTCGACCGCGAGGCAGCGCGCAGTCTCGAAGAGCAGATCGGCCGCATGGACGGCATCGTCGGCTACCACCTGCAGCGCGCGTCCACTTCGGGTCGCCGCGCACTGGTCGCGCCACTGGCGCTGCGGCCGGTGATCGAGCGCATCGCCAGTGCCCTGATCAAGGTTCACGCGGAGAAGGGCGCCGGGGTGCAAGTCGACGTGGACGGGGATCTGCGCGTGCGCATCGACGAGGGCGACCTCACCGAGATCCTCGGCAACCTGCTGGACAATGCCTTCAAGTGGTGCGTGCGGCGCATCCGGGTGGGCGCGAGCCTGGATGAGGCCACGCTCTCGCTGCACGTGGAGGACGACGGGCCGGGCATCGCCGCGGACCAGGCGCAGCAGGTGCTCGAGCGCGGGGTGCGCGCGGACGAGTCGGTGCCTGGCCATGGCATCGGCCTGGCGGTGGTGCGCGACATCGTCCGTGCCTACGACGGCCGGATCGAGGTCGGCCGCAGCGGGTTGGGCGGCGCGCGGGTGACGCTGACCCTCCCGCAGGGCGCCGCGCTCAGATCGACTCGACGAACCTGACCAGCGCCGCGCGGTCGGCAGCGCTCATCGCACGGAACGCCTCGCGCGAGCCTGCGGCCTCGCCGCCGTGCCACAGGATGGCCTCGGTCACGTTGCGCGCGCGGCCATCGTGCAGCAGCGCGTCGCTGCCATTGACGCGCTCGGACAGGCCCAGGCCCCACAGCGGCGGCGTGCGCCAGTCGCGGCCGCCGGCGCGGAAGTCCGGCCGCCCGTCGGCGAGGGCCTCGCCCATGTCGTGCAGGAGCAGGTCAGTGTAGGGATGGATGACCTGGTTGGCGGCACGGGGGAAAGGGTCGAACCGCGCGGCGGTGCGCAGCGTCGGTACGTGGCACGCGCTGCACCGTGCATCCGCGAACAGCCGCGCCCCGCGCTGCACGCGCGGATCGTCGAGGTCGCGCTGGGCGGGCACCGCCAGCGCACGGGTCCACAGCTCCAGCTCGTCCCAGTCGGTCAAGGTGAGCTCGGGATCGTTGCCCGGGGTCTGCATGGCGCACAGGGTCTGCGCCGGCGGGCAGTTCTGGGCGCGGTACAGCCGCGACGTCAGGCCCATGTCGCCGAGGGAGGCCGCCGCGATCTGCTGGCGCAGGCTGGGCTGGTTCGCCTTCCACCCGAAGCGACCGAGGACGGTGCGCTCGTTGAGGTCGTCGCGCACGTAGTTGGGCCGACCGCTCACGCCCTGCTCCGGCTGGCGTGCGGCGATCGCGAGCAGGGTCTCCTCCGGCACCGCTTCCAGCAGTCCCATGCCGTGCAGCGGCTGGGCGTTGCGCAATGACGTCAGCGCGCCCTCCCCGAGCGGCCCGAACGCGAGCTGCTCGATGCGCAGACGCGGCGCGCGCAGGGTCACCGCTTCGCCATCGGGAAAGACCTCGGTGCGCTCCGCCCATTCCAGGAACAGCGCGGCCTCCGGCGGCACGGGTGCGGTGTGATAGGCGAAGTCCGGGAAGGGACCCTGCAGGGCGTCGTTCTGCAGCTGGTCGCCATAGGCCGGATCGGGCCGCGGGCCGCCGTGGGCGTCGGTGCCGGGCAGCGAGACGCGCACGATCATCGAGCGCAGCTGCGCGGCGGCCGCGGCCGGCGGCTGACCCCGGCCGCCTTTCACGTGGCACTCCTGGCAGCTCTTCGCGATGAAAGTCGGCCCCAGCCCCCACTCGAAATCGAGCGATGTGACCGCAGCCCAGGTCTTGTCGAAGTGCTTGCGGCCGCGATTGAAGGCCTGCAGCTCGGGGCCGCGCAGCCCGGGAGCAGGCTGGAGGTAGGCCTCGGCATCGAAGCGCTGGACGGTGAAGCTGCCGGCGGAGCTGTCTGGCGCTTCGGGCAGGTCGTTGCCCGCGCGCAGCGAGGCGGCGCCTGCGAGAGCGAGGCCGGCGACGATCACGGCGCGAACCATTGCGTGGGGCATGTAGACGGTCCCGAGGGTATACCTTCGATCGATTCTAACCCCTGGCGGCCGGTGCTACCCTTCCGGCACAGGTGATGCTTCGGTCTGCACCCATTTCCCGCCCCGATCGCGATGAATCCTCCCGTCATGCTGGACACGGCCCGCGCGGTGCCCACGCCCGAGGGGATCGAGCTGTCCCTGCGCCTGGCCGGTCCGGTCGCCCGGGCGCTCGCCTGGCTGATCGACTTCGTGCTGCGCATGGTCGTGCTCGGTGCGCTCGCGACGGTGGCCGGCGCCCTGAGCAAGCTCGGCGTGGCCCTCATGCTGCTCAGCTGGTTCGCGCTGGAGTGGCTCTACCCCGTCGTGTTCGAGGTCTGGTTCAACGGCGCGACCCCCGGGAAGCGCAGCCTCGGCCTGCTGGTCCTGCACGACGATGGCACCCCGGTGCGGCTGCCGGCCTCGTTCACGCGCAACCTCCTGCGCGCGATCGACTTCTTCCCGGCGCTGTATGGCGTCGGCCTGCTCACCATGATGCTCAACCCCGAGTTCAAGCGCCTGGGCGACCTCGCAGCAGGCACGGTGGTCGTGTACCGCGAGCCGGCGGCCCGGCATGCCGCCATCCCCGACGCCCCACCGGCGGCGCCCGCGATGGCGCTCTCGCCGAGGGAGCAGCGAACCCTGCTCGACTTCGCCGCCCGCAGCCAGGGCCTCACCGCGGAGCGCGCGCAGGAGCTCGCACTGCTGGTGCCGCATCTGACCGGCACGCAGGACGGTCCGTCCGCCCTGCAGCGCCTGCAGTCCATGGCCAGCTTCCTGATCGGGCGGCGCGGGTGAGGCAGCAGGACTTCGAGACCCGCTTCGCGCCGCGCTGGGACGCGTTCGCGGCCTGGCTCGAGCAGGCGCAGCAGTGGCCGCGCCGCCGCGGCGATCCGGCGCCGGACGCAATCGACCCGGCCGATGTGCCGGCGCGCTACCGCGAGATCTGCCAGCACCTGGCGCTCGCGCAGGATCGCCAGTACGGTGCCGAGCTGATCGAGCGCCTCAGCCGCCTCGCGCTGAGCGGACACCAGCGCCTCTATGGCGCGCGCGGCAGCCTCGCCGGGCCGATCGGGCGCTTCCTGCTGCAGGGCTTTCCGGCGGCGGTGCGCGCGCACTGGCGCTACGTGCTCGTCTCCGCCGTGCTGTTCTTCGGGCCGCTGCTGGTCCTCACCTTCGTCCTGCAGCGCCATCCGGACTTCGCCTACGTCGTGCTGCCCGCCGAGCAGATCGAGCAGTTCGACCAGATGTACGGCAAGGACACGCAGTCGCTGGGCCGCACCCGCGATGCCGGCGACGACACGGTGATGTTCGCGTTCTACATCTGGAACAACGTGCGCATCGGCTTCCAGACCTTCGCAGGCGGGCTCGTGTTCGGGCTGGGCACGGTGTTCTACCTGTTCTACAACGGCCTGCACATCGGGGCGGTCACCGGCTACGTGGTGCATGCCGGGCACGGCGCCAACTTCTTCTCCTTCACCTCGGGCCACAGCGCGTTCGAGCTCAGCGCCATCGCGCTGTGCGGGGCCGCCGGCCTGCGGCTGGGCTACTCGCTGGTCGCGCCCGGGCGGCGCAGACGCGCGGACAGCCTGCGCCTGGCAGCACGTGCGGCCATGCCGCTCGTGACCGGCGCCGCGCTGATGTTCACGCTGGCAGCGCTGATCGAGGGCTTCTGGTCGCCGCGCACGGAGTTCCCGCTGGCGCTCAAGCTCGGCGTGGGCTTCGCGTTCTGGCTGCTCACGCTGGCCTACTTCGCACTCATGGGACGCCGCGATGCAGCTTGAGCGCCTCGCCGTGCGGCTGCGCCTGCGCAACCCCTGGGAGGCGATGGACCTCGGCTTCGCGATGGCGCGCGCGTGGATGCCGCAGGTCTACGGTGCATGGCTCGCGGTCGCTGCGCCGCTGTACGCAATCACGCTGCTGTTGCTGCCGCCGCAGTGGGCAGCGATGGTGCTGTGGTGGCTCAAGCCCGCGCTCGATCGGGTGGTGCTGCACGTGCTGGGCAGCGGCGTGTTCGGCGACCTGCCCGGCGTGCGCGCGACGCTGCGGGCCTTGCCGCGTGCACTGACCCCGGGCCTGCTCGCGTCGTTGACCTGGCTGCGGTTCGCACCCGCCCGCTCGTTCAACCTGGCGGTCTGGCAGCTCGAACGCCAGCGCGGACACGACGCGAGCACGCGGCTGCGCCAGCTGCAGCGCCGGGTGGGCGGCAATGCCGTGTGGCTGACTGCAGCCTGCATCCACTTCGAGCTGGCGCTGGGGCTGTCGATGGCCGGCCTCTACGACCTGCTCGTCCCCGGACCCGAGACCGACGGCCTGGACCTGTTCCAGCTGATCTACGGCCCCGACCAGGGGCTCGCCCAGTGGGCGATGGCACTCACCTACTTCGCGGTCGTGACGACTCTCGAACCGGCCTACGTCGCGGCCGGCTTCGCGCTCTACCTCAACCGGCGCACCGCGCTGGAGGGCTGGGATCTCGAGCTCGCCCTGCGCCGCCTGGAGCAGCGGCTCGCGCATGGCGCCGAAACGCGCGCGGCAGCGCCGACGGTTCCCGCCGGCACGCAGCGCTCCGCGGCCACGACCCTCGCCGTGCTCGCAGGCACTGCGGCAGTCGCGCTGCTCGCCTTCGCGTCGCCGCGCGCGCAGGCGCAGGCCCCGCAACCGGCTCAGGCCGCCGCGCCGGATCCCGCTGCAGAGGTACGCAAGATCTACCAGCGCCCGGAGCTCGACCCCTACGCCGAGCGCACGCGCCTGGAGTACCTGGGCCCCAGGAAGAAGCGCGAGGCGCCTTCCCGACCGGGGATGTGGGGCGACCTCTTCGGCCTGGCGGTGGGCGAGATCCTGCGCATCCTCGCCTGGGCCGCGCTCGGGCTGGCGGTGGTGTTCCTCATCTACCACCTGCTGCGGCGCCTCGACCTGGTCTGGCGCAACGACGCGATCACGCCAGTGCGGCCGGCAACGCTGTTCGGCCTCGACGTGCGCCCCGAGGCCCTGCCGCAGGACGTCGCCGCAGCGGCCGCGGCGCTGGCGGGCAACGGCATGCTCCTGCAGGCGCTCTCGCTGCTGTACCGCGGCGCGCTCTCGACCCTTCTGCACCGCGACGGCGTGCTGCTCGCGGGCGGCGACACCGAGGCCGACTGCCTGCGCAAGAGCCGCGCACGCGTGCCCGAACCCGTGCATCGCTACTTCGCGACCCTGCTCGCCACCTGGCAGCGCCTGGCCTACGCCCGGCGCGAGGTCGCGCGCAGCGAGGTCGAGGCGCTCTGCCGGGACTGGCCGCAACACTTCGGCGCCGGGCCCGCAGCGTCGGGGAGCGCAGGGTGACGCTGCGCGCCGTGGTACTGCTGCTCACCGGCCTGGTGCTCGGGCTGCTCGGCTGGTGGTTCACCAGCAACTTCGGCTTCACCACCGAGCGTGAATACGTCGGCTACAGCGGCGCGGCGCGCACCAACCCCTTCTACGCGGCCGGGCTGCTGCTGGAGCGCATGGGCAAGCAGGTCTCGCAGCGGGGGACGCTGAGCTCGCTCGAGGGCGTGCCCGCGGACGCCGTGGTCGTCCTGCCCCCCACCCGGGGTGACATGAACCCGGCGCTGGTGCGCGAACTGCTCGCCTGGGTGGAGGCCGGTGGCCGGCTGATCCTCGGCGTCGAGACCCCCTACGCGAAGGATCCCCTGCTCAAGGCGCTCGGCGTGCGTGCACGCTGGTCCGAGGACGACGAAGAAGAGGGGGAGCAGGACGGGGGCGACGAGGAGGAACGCATCGACCCGGTCACGTTGCCGGACGGCAGGACGCTGCAGGCGCGCCTGAGCGACTCCATCGTGCTGACCCGGGCGGCCGAGGGCGCCGAGTACCAGTGCCCGGCACCGGCGCCGGAAGACGGCGAGCAGATCATGCAGATCGAGCGCGGGCATGGACGGGTCATCGTCATCACCACGCTCGCACCGTTCCGCAACCAGGCCCTGGACGAGCTCGATCACGCCGCACTGCTTTGGGCGTTCACGCAGGATGCCGGGCAGCAGGTCGTCCTGATCCGCCGCATCGAGGCGCTCTCGCTGTTCGCGTGGCTGACCGAGCACGCCCTGGCAGCGCTGGCTGCCCTCGCAGCGCTCGGGCTGCTCTGGCTCTGGCACGTGGTCCCGCGCTTCGGCCCCCTGCGGCCGGCTGAGGCTGCGAACCGGCGCAGCCTGCTCGAGCACTTGCGTGCGATCGGCCGCTTCCAGGCCGATGCCCAGCAGCTCGGACGCCTGGTGCGCGAGGTGCGGGCCGATGCGCAGGCGCTCTTCGCACGGCTGGCTCCGCTCGCCGCCACGCTGGAAGGGCCCGCGCGCCTGCGCGAGGCATCGCGCCTGACCGGCCTGCGCCCGCGCGAGCTGCTGCAGGCTTTCGAAGGGCCGGTCTCCACCCGCAACGAATTCTCCAACGCGGTGCGCACGCTGGCGGCCTTCCGCCGCCGGCTCGTGCGCCGCACCAGACGGGACTCCACCCCATGAACGAAGCCAACGGCAGTACCGCTGTCCCGCGCACCGCCTCCGAGCAGGCGCTGCGCGCCACGGCCGCGATCCGCGAGCAGATCGGCAAGGCCCTCATCGGCCAGGCCGAGGCGGTCGACCAGGTGCTGATCGTGCTGCTCGCCGGCGGGCACGTGCTGATCGAGGGCGTGCCGGGCCTGGGCAAGACACTGCTGGTGCGGGCGCTGGCCAAGACCTTCAACGGCAGCTTCGCCCGCATCCAGTTCACGCCCGACCTGATGCCGGCGGACGTGACCGGCCACACGCTCTACGACCAGGCCACGCGCCAGTTCACCACCCGCCGCGGACCGGTGTTCACCAACCTGCTGCTCGCCGACGAGATCAACCGGGCGCCGGCGAAGACCCAGGCCGCGCTGCTCGAGGTGATGCAGGAGGGGCAGGTGACGATAGAGGGCGTGGCGCACGCGCTCGCGCCTCCGTTCATGGTGCTCGCCACCCAGAACCCGATCGAGCAGGAGGGCACCTATGCGCTGCCCGAGGCGCAGCTCGACCGCTTCCTGCTCAAGATCCGCATCGACTTCCCGGATCACGAGGACGAGCATCGCATGGTGCGGCAGATCACCCACAACCAGGTCGGCGACCGGCTCAACGTCGAGCAGGTCGGCACCCTGCTCGCGCCGGAGGCCGTGCTGATGCTGCAGCGGGTCGTCGCCTCCCTCACGGTGGACGAGCGCGTGTCCGACTACGCGGTGCGCGTCGCGCGCGCCACCCGCACCTGGCCGGGCATCAGCGCCGGCGCCAGCCCCCGCGGCGGCATCTCGCTGGTGCGTGCCGCGCGCGCGCACGCGCTGATCAGCGGCCGCGACTTCGTGACGCCCGACGACGTGAAGAGCATGGCGCTGCCCGCGCTGCGCCACCGGATCACGCTGGCGCCCGAGCTCGAGATCGAGGGCCAGAGCACGGACTCGGTGCTGGCCACGCTGCTGGGCAAGGTCGAAGCGCCGCGCACGTGATGCCCCCGACGGATCGCGCGTGATCCCGTCCGCCCACCTGCTGCACGCGGGGCTGCTCTGGCTGGCGGCCGCCGTGGCGGCTTCGATCTGGCCGCGCGCCCTGCCGGGATGGCAGATCGCCTCGCTCGCGCTGGCCGGCATCGCCGCCGTGGACTTCCTGCTGCTCGCACTCCTGCCCCGGATCACGGGCGAGCGCCGCCTGCCCGGCTCGGCGGCACTCGGCATTGCCATCGACGTGCCGATCCGGCTGGCCAGCCGCGCCGCGCTGCCGCTCGCATGCGAAGTGCACGACCATCACCCGGCGCAGTGCACGGTCGAGGCCCAGCCTCAGGCCGTGCGGCTGCCTGCACGCGGCTGGACCGAGCTGGTGTACCGGCTGCGGCCGACCAGCCGCGGCAACCTCGAGTTCGACCGCATCGAGCTGCGGGTGAGCTCGCCGCTGCGGCTGTGGCAACGGCGGGTCCGGACGGGCGAGCCGGCCAGCCTGCGCGTCTTTCCCAACTTCGCCGCGCTGTCCGGCTATGCGCTGCTGGCGACCGACCACCGTCTCTCCGACGTCGGCATCCTGCAGCGCCGCCGCCGCGGCGAGGGGATGGACTTCGACCAGCTGCGCGAGTACCGGGAGGGCGACAGCCAGCGCAAGATCGACTGGAAGGCGAGCCAGCGGCTGGGCAAGCTGATCTCGCGCGACTACCAGGAGGAGCGTGACCAGCAGATCGTCTTCCTGATCGACTGCGGCCGGCGGATGCGCGCCAAGGACGATGACTGCTCGCACTTCGACCACGCGCTGGACGCGACGCTGCTGCTGGCCTACGTGGGGCTGCGCCAGGGCGACTCGGTGGGACTGATGACCATGAGCGGCGAGGAGCGCTTCCTGGCGCCGCATCGCTCGCGCGGGACGGTGAACCGGATCCTGAACCTGGTGTACGACCTGCAGCCCGGCATGCTGACGACCGATTACCACCAGGCCGCCGTGGCGCTCGTCCATCGGGTCCGCAAGCGCGCACTGATCGTGATCGTCTCCAACCTGCGCGACGAGGACGATGACACGCTGCTGCCGGCGCTGCAGCTGCTGCAGAAGCGCCACCTGGTCCTGTTCGCCAGCCTGCGCGAGAAGGTGCTGGACGATGCAGTCCTGCAACCGGTGCGCGACTTCGAGTCGGCGCTCACGCACGCGGCGGCGGTGGATTACCGGCTGCAGCGGGACGCCGCATTCCGGCGGCTGAAGCTCGGGAACGTGGTGTGTTTGGACGTGCCGCCGCAGGAGCTGGCGGTCGCGCTGGTGAACCAGTATCTCGAGGTGAAGCGCTCGGGAAGGCTGTGAGGCGGTGACAGGACGGGCGTGACGCACGGCGGAGATGGTCGCCGCACGTCACGCTTTATCTGTCACGCCGTATCCGTCGCGGTGGTCAAGCCACGAATCCGACCGCCCGGTGCGACCCGTCACAGAACGGCCGCTTGCCCGACTGCCCGCAGCGGCACAGCGCCGTCTCGTCCCCGCGCAGCAGCGCCGTGCCATCCGGTGCACGGACCTCGCACGGTCCTTCCAGCTTGAGCGGCCCGTCGCGCCGCAGCCGGATGCGCAGCGGTGCATCGGCATCGATGGGCGCAGCGCCGGTCGCGACGCTGAACGTCCTGTCCTCGAAGCTTGCCAGCGCGTGGCTCCCGTCGCAGCAGGGCTTGTCCTTCGACTGCCCACAGCGGCAAAGCCACAGCTCGCCCGCCGTCCCGAGCAGCGCGCCATCCGCCGAGACGAGCTCGAGGTGTCCCTTGCAGTGGTACGGCCCGCCAGGCTGGATGACGACGACATTCACTACTGCGCGACCCAGCCCCCGTCGATCGGGAGCGGCGTGCCGGTGATCGAGGCGGCGGCGGCGGAGCACAGGAACACCGTGAGGGCGGCGACCTCCTCGATCTTCACGAACGCCTTGCTCGGCTGGCGCTCGAGCATGACCTTGTCGATGACCTCGGCACGCGGGATCCCATGCGTCTTCGCCTGGTCGTCGATCTGCTTCTCGACCAGCGGCGTGAGCACGTAGCCCGGGCAGATGGCGTTGCAGGTGATGCCCTGCCTGGCCGTTTCCAGCGCCACCGTCTTGGTGAAGCCGACAACGCCGTGCTTGGCGGCGATGTAGGCCGACTTGTAGGGTGAGGCGACCAGCCCGTGGGCGGACGCGATGTTGACGATGCGGCCCCAGCCGCGGCGCTTCATGCCGGGCAGCGCCGCACGCGTGGCGTGGAATACCGAGGACAGGTTGATCGCGATGATCTGGTCCCACTTCTCGAGCGGAAATTCATCCACCGGGGCGACGTGCTGGATGCCGGCGTTGTTGACCAGGATGTCGACGGCGCCGAAGGCCTGCTCCGCCTCGGCGAACATCGCCGCGATCTCGGCCGGCCGCGACATGTCGGCGCGGGAGAAGGCGGTTTTGACCCCATGCTCGCTGGCCAGCTGCGCACACAGCGCCCCGGGATCGTTGCCGTTGGCCAGCCCGTTGAGCATCACGTTCACGCCCTGCACGGCGAGTGCGCGCGCGATGCCGAGGCCGATGCCACTGGTCGAACCGGTCACGACGGCGGACTTTCCCTTCAACATCGGCGCAGACTCCACGAACGGGACGCAGGCAGTCTAGCAGAGCGCAACCCGGGCTCGCCAACACGATCTTGCAGTGCCGCAACGTGGTGCGCGGGCGCACCGAAGGCGACGCCATTGCGAGGGCGCGCGGTGCCTGGTGGTGCAGCGTAGCGCACCCGGATGGTGCCGCCGCCGGCGCACTGCGCAACCGCAGCGCAGCGCGTTCGCCCCGCGCACCATTTTGCGACCGTCAGCAGCTCGCCGACGCTGCCCGCCGTGCCGGCGCAAGCCGTGCGATCCAGGTGCGGACCCGGTCCCCCGCGGTTTCCCTGCGCTCGGTGAGCTGCAATGTGGACGGGTGCAGCGCCATGATCAACGTCAGCCCGTCACGCCGCAGCGTGAATGTCTCGCCCGGCGCCACGATGGTGTCGCGGCCCGAGTGATCCTCGGTGATCCACAGGCTTCCGCTCAGGCAGTGCACGTGGGAACCCCGGCCATCGCGCACGGCGATCAGACCATCCCGGGCCAGTGACAGGGTCGAGGCATCGAGTGCAACGTTCATGGCGCGTCTCCTCTTGCAGCGGCCGCCGGCTTGACCGGCCAGCCATTCGACAGGATCATTCCACGATGGATTTTCACCCCACGATTAACGCTGCACAAACGACTTTTTGGAATGCTAGTCATGCACTCAAGGAATAGCACAACGGCATTCAGGGGTGCGGCATCGGGACGCCGCACACTCCCGTCGCTCGACCTGCTGCGCGGTTTCGAGTCCGCGGCGCGCCACCTGAACTTCACCCGGGCGGCGGACGAGCTCTACCTCACCCAGTCCGCGGTGAGCCGTCAGATCCTCGCGCTCGAGGACCGGTTGGGCGTGCGCCTGTTCGTGCGCAAGCGGCGCGGTCTCGCACTGACCGCGGAGGGCGAGCACCTGTTGCGGGCCGTACAGGGCGCGCTGCGCCAGGTGCAGGACGCGATCGAGACGTTGCAGCCTGCGACCGAGGGCCAGCGGGTGACTGTCACATCCACCATGGCGTTCTGCTCGCTCTGGCTGGTGCCGCGGCTGGGCGAGTTCCACAGCGCCCACCCGGAGGTGGACGTGCGCGTCGCCGCCAACGACCGCGTGCTCGATCTCGCGCGCGAGCGCATCGACATCTCGGTGCGGTACTGCCGCCCGCAGGAGGCGCCGGCGGGCGGGCAGCGGTTGTTCGCGGAGGAGCTCACGCCGATGTGCTCGCCGGCGCTGCTCGCGCAGCGGCCGCTGCGCCGCCCCGAGGATCTCGCCCGCCACGTGCTGCTCCACATCGAGGACCCCGACAACCCCTCGCCGTGGCTGGGCTGGAGCAACTGGCTGGTCCCGGCGGGCGTGCCCGACCTCAAGCCCGCCGGCGCGGTGCGGTTCAACTACTTCGACCAGTGCGTGCGCGCGGCGCTCGCCGGCCAGGGCGTGGCATTGGGGCGCCTGCCGCTGGTGCAGGACCTGGTGAACGACGGCAGCCTCGTTGCCCCCTTCCCGCTCAAGGCCGTCAGCCAGCGCGCCTACTGGCTGGTGCGCGTTCCCGGGTCGGAGCGCCGGCAGCAGGTCGACCGCTTTGCGGACTGGCTGCTCGGTGCAGTGGAGTCGGCGACAGCGCCGCCGCGCGACGTCCCGCCCCCCGCACCCAAGGCACGCAGGAAGCCTCAGCGTCGCGCGAGAGCGCGGATGCCCGCCTGAATCAGTGCGTCGCCTCGAACGCGGCCAGCATCCTGCGCTGCGAGCTGTCCCGGCAGGAGGCCAGGCTGCGCCGCACGGCGATCAGGAGCGCGTCGTCGGAGACGCTCGGCGGCGCGACCCGGGCCGGCGCCGGCTGAGCCGGGACGAACGCTGCCACCTGCGCGGCCGGCACAACGATCTCCTGGCGGGGCTGGTCGCCGGCGCGCCGGGCGGCGGTGGCGGAGGAAAGCGTGCTGCGGATCATGGCGGTCTCCCTGTTGCCCTGGTTGGCCCGGCTCGTCGCGTCCGGTGCGTGCGCATGGTGTCGCGACCGCGGGCGCAGTGGAAGTCGCACCGGGAAAGTTGCGGGCCGGGCGCCGCCGGGTATCATCCGGTGATACCGGGAGGCGTTATGCAGCAGACATCTGCCATCGTCGAGGCGCTGAAGAGGACCCTCAAGGCGCGCGGCATCACCTACGCCCAGGTCGCCAAGGCGCTGGAGCTGAGCGAGCCCAGCGTCAAGCGCATGTTCGCGGGAGGCAACTTCACGCTGGAGCGGCTCGACCAGGTCTGCGAGCTGGCCCGCACCAGCATCACCGAGCTGGCCCGCTCGGTGGACGGGGTGCGGGACGACGTCGCCCAGCTCACCCCGGAGCAGGAGCGCGCGATCATGGCCGACCCCCGGCTGCTGCTGGTGGCGCTGTGCGCGCTCAACCACATGAGCCTGGAGCAGATCGTCGAGACCTACGCGCTGACCCGGGCCGAGTGCATCGCGCTGCTGGTCAAGCTGGACCGCATCCAGCTCCTCGAGCTGCTTCCCGGCGACCGCATCAAGCTGCGGGTGACGCGGGCCTTCTCCTGGCTGCCCGACGGGCCGATCCAGCAGTTCTTCAAGTCGCGCGCGCAGATCGACTACTTCGCCTCGCGCTTCGACCGTCCCGGCGAGCTGATGCTGGTGGTGAACGGCATGCTGAGCGCCGGCTCCGCCGACGCGCTGGCCGCCAAGCTGCGCCGGCTCGCCAACGAGTTCACCGAGACGCACCACGGCGAGGCCCATCTCCCGCTGGGGCAGCGCCGTGCCGTCACGCTGGTGATCGCGATGCGCCCGTGGGAGCTGGAGCAGTTCCGCGCCATGCGTCGGCAGCCGGCGAAGAAGCCCGCCCGCTGAGCGTCCGCGGCCGCATGGCATGGCGTAGAATCCGCGCGGATGGGTGCGCCCGGCGCACTCCGCCAGAGCGACCGGGACAGGCCGCCGCACCCCGCCCTGGTCCGACCCGCCGTTCAACTCTGGAGTCGCATATGGTTTCGCTGGATCGGCTGCTCGCGGTCGGTTGCCTGGCCGTCCTCGCCCTCATGGGCGGGCCGGTGTCCGCGCAGGAGAAGGTGCTGCGCATCACCCCGCACTCGAACCTCACCATCCTGGATCCGGTCTGGACCACCGCGTACATCACGCGCAACCACGGCTACATGGTCTACGACACGCTCTTCGCCACCGACGCGAAGGGCAAGGTGCAGCCGCAGATGGTGGACAAGTGGGAGGTGAGCAAGGACCGGAAGACCTGGACCTTCACCCTGCGCGACGGGCTGGAGTTCCACGACGGCAAGCCGGTCACGAGCGAGGACGTCATCGCCTCCCTGCAGCGCTGGGCCAAGCGCGACACGATGGGCGAGATGATGATGTCCTTCTCCACCGGCCTGGAGGCGGTCGGCCCGAAGACCTTCCGCCTGAAGCTCAAGGAGCCGTACGGGAACGTGCTCGAGACGCTCGGCAAGCCCAGCTCGAACGTCCCCTTCATCATGCCCCGACGGGTCGCCGAGACGCCGGCCGACAAGCAGATCGACGACTACACCGGCTCCGGCCCGTTCATCTTCCGCAAGGACGACTGGAAGCCCGGCGAGCGCGTGGTGTACCTGAAGAACCCGCGCTACAAGCCGCGCGCCGAGCCGGCCAGCGGCACGGCCGGCGGCAAGGTGGTGAAGGTGGACAAGGTCGAGTGGGTGATCATCAAGGATCCCCAGACCCAGGCCAATGCGCTGATCGCGGGCGAGATCGACATCATCGAGACCCCGGCCCACGAGTCCTACCCGGCCCTGCGCAAGAGCGCCGACGTGCAGATCGTCGAGGCCAATCCGCTCGGGTTCAACGCCCTGATGTGCTTCAACCACCTGCAGCCGCCGTTCAACAACCCGAAGGTGCGGCGGGCGGCGATGGCGGCGATCAGCCAGGCGCCGGTCCTGCGCGCGCAGGTCGGCATCCCCGAGATGTACCGCACCTGCTTCTCCATCTATCCGTGCAACACGGCCTACTTCACCACTGCGGGCATGGACCTGCTGGCGAAGCAGGACATGAAGGTCGCCCAGCAGCTGCTCAAGGAGTCCGGCTACGACGGCACGCCGATCGTCATCATGCAGCCGACCGACCTCGCCATCATCGCCAAGCTGCCGGTGATCGCGGCGCAGATGCTGCGGCAGGCCGGCTTCAAGGTGGACCTGCAGGCGATGGACTGGCAGACGCTGGTGGCGCGCCGCGCGAAGAAGGATCCGCCGAGCCAGGGCGGCTGGAACATCTTCTTCACCGTCTGGGCCAACGTCGATGGCATGAACCCGGTGTCCATGCAGGCGGTGAACGCCGCCTGCGAGAAGGCGTGGTTCGGCTGGCCCTGCGACGCGGAGATCGAGAAGCTGCGCGCCGAGTTCGCCCGCTCCGACGACGAGGCCGAGCGCAAGAGGCTCGCCGAGCAGGTCCAGCTGCGCGCGATGGAGGTGGTGACGCACGTCCCGCTGGGCGAGTACAACGCGCCGTCCGCGGCACGCAAGGATCTCAAGGGCATCGTCACCGGGTACTTCCTGGCGCCGTGGGGGATCGAGAAACCCTGACGCGCTGCTGACCTCGCACGATGTTCCGGTTCCTCGCCGGGCGCCTGCTGGCAACGATCCCGGTCCTGCTGGTCGTCGCCATCGCCGTCTTCCTGATCCTGCGGCTCACGCCCGGCGATCCGGCCGCGGTGATCGCAGGCGACAGCGCCACCACCGAGCAGATCGAGCGCATCCGCGCGGGGCTGGGCCTGGACCAGCCGATCCCCACTCAGTTCGCGATCTGGGCGGGCAACGCGCTGCGCGGCGACCTCGGCGAGTCGTTCTTCTTCAAGAAGCAGGTGTCCGAGCTGATCGGCCAGCGCATCGAGCCCACGCTGGCACTCGCCCTGTGCACGATCGTGCTGGCAGTGTCGATCGCGGTCCCGCTGGGCGTGCTGGCCGCCTGGCGTCACGGCGGCTGGCTCGACCGGGCGCTGATGGGTTTTTCCACGCTGGGCTTCTCGATCCCGGTGTTCGTGCTCGGCTACCTGCTGATCTGGCTGGTGTCGATGCACCTGGGCTGGCTGCCGGTGCAGGGCTACCGGCGCCTGGCGGAGGGCTTAGGTCCGTTCATCCGCCACCTGATCCTGCCCAGCGTCACGCTGTCGATCGTGTACGTCGCCCTGATCGCACGCGTGACCCGGGCAGCGGTGTCCGAGGCCCTCACCGAGGATTACGTGCGCACCGCGCGCGCCAAGGGCCTGCCCGAGGTCGCAGTGGTGCTGCGCCATGCCCTGCGCAATGCCGCAGTCCCCATCGTCACTGTCATCGGCATCGGGCTTGCGCTGCTCATCGGCGGCGTCGTCGTGACCGAGAGCGTGTTCTCGATCCCCGGACTCGGGCGTCTGACCGTGGACGCGGTGCTGGCGCGGGACTTCCCCACCATCCAGGGCGTCATCCTGCTGTTCTCGGTGGCCTACGTGCTGATCAACCTGCTGATCGACCTGAGCTACCTCGTGCTCGATCCGCGCATCCGCTACTGATGGACGCCCCCGTAGCCGAGATCGAAGCGGAAGGATCGATTCCCGCTCCCCAAGGGAGGCCCGCGTCCTGGCGGCGAGTGCTGCGCAACTGGTCGGTGCGGATCGGCGGCGGAATGCTGGTCCTGCTCGCCGCGGTCGCCGTGCTCGCGCCGTGGCTCGGCACGATCGACCCGACACTGATCGATCCGGTCAACCGCGACGTGCTGCCGGGCGGCCAGGGCCAGGTCATGCTGCTCACCGGCGAGACCTTCGACCACCGCTTCGTGATGGGCAGCGACAGCTACGGGCGCGACATCTACAGCCGCGTCCTGTACGGCGGCCGCGTGTCGCTGGTCGTCGGCGTCGCGGTGGCACTGCTGAGCCTGTTCTTCGGCGTGATGATCGGACTGGTCTCCGGCTACCTGCGAGCCGTGGATTCCGTGGTGATGCGTGTGATGGACGGCATCATGGCGATCCCGGGCATCCTGCTGGCCATCGCCCTCGTGGCGATGTGGCGTGCGTCGCTGACCACCGTGATCCTGGCCGTCGCAATCCCCGAGATCCCCCGCGTCACCCGGCTGGTGCGCTCGCTGGTGCTGACCATCCGCGAGGAACCCTACGTGGAGGCCGCGCGCTCGGTCGGCACGTCGACCGTGGCGATGCTCTACCGCCACATCCTGCCCAACACGCTGGCGCCGCTGATCGTGCAAGGCACGTACATCGCCGCTTCGGCGATCCTGGTCGAGGCCATTCTCAGCTTCCTCGGCGTGGGGCTGCCGACGGATATCCCGACCTGGGGCAACATCATGGCGGAGGGCCGGCTGCAGTTCCAGGAGTTCCCGCACAACGTGCTGTTCCCGGGGATCTTCCTCGCGGTCACCGTCCTCGCGGTCAACATGCTCGGCGACGGCCTGCGCGACACGCTCGACCCGCGCTTCTCCAGGCGGGGCGACCGGCCATGAGCGCGCCCGCGCTGCAGGTCGACCGGTTGTCGGTGCGCCTGCCGAAGGAAGCCGATCGCGAGTACGCGGTGCGCGAAGTCAGCTTCGACGTCCATCCGGGCAAGGTGATGTGCCTGGTGGGCGAATCGGGCTCGGGCAAGTCGATCATCGCCCACACCGTGATGGGGCTGCTGCCCGGCAACGTCCGCGCGGCGGCGGGACGGGTCCTGCTGGCGGGCGAGGAGCTGCTGTCTGCATCGCCGGCACGCCTGCGAGCGCTGCGCGGCGAGAGGATGGGCATGATCTTCCAGGAGCCCATGACCGCGCTCAACCCGGTCATGCGCTGCGGTGCCCAGGTCGACGAGCTGCTCGCCCAGCACACCCCCATGCCGGCGCCCGCGCGACGCGAGAAGATCCTGCAGATGTTCGAGCACGTCCGCCTGCCGGATCCGCCGCGCATCTTCGCGGCCTTCCCACACCAGCTCTCCGGCGGGCAACGCCAGCGCATCATGATCGCGCTGGCGCTGATCCTGAAGCCGGCGCTGCTGATCGCCGACGAACCCACCACCGCGCTCGACGTCACCACCCAGGCGGAGATCCTCAAGCTGGTACGCGAGCTCCAGCGCGAGCACGGCACCGCGGTGCTGTTCATCACGCACGACTTCGGCGTGGTGGCCGAGATCGCCGACGCGGTTTCGGTACTCAGGCTGGGCGAGCTGGTCGAGTCGGGTCCGGCCGCCGAGGTGTTGACGCGCCCCCGCCATCCTTACACGCGGATGCTGCTCGAATCGGTCCCCGCATTGGCGCCGCGCAAGCAACCGCTGCCCGACGGCACGCCGGTGCAGCTGCGCACGCAGCGGCTGACGAGGGTGTTCTCGAGCGGCGGCTGGTTCGGCAAGCACCGCGAGGTCCGCGCAGCGGATGCGGTGGACATCGCCCTGCAGAAGGGCGAGACGCTCGGCATCGTCGGGGAGTCGGGATCGGGCAAGTCGACGGTGGCACGCATGATCGCGCATCTGCTCGAACCCACCAGCGGCGAGATCGTGCTCGACGACGCGCCGGTCGCCCGCCTGCGTGGTGCGGCAGCCCACGCGTTCCGGCGCAAGGTGCAGGTGGTGTTCCAGGACCCGTACCGCTCGCTCAATCCGCGCCGCACGGTGGGCGCGGCGATCGCGGAAGGCCCGATGAACTTCGGCGCCAGCCGGGAAGCGGCCTGGGCACGCGCCGGAGAGCTGATGCAGCTCGTCAAGCTCCCGCCCCATGCGCTGCACCGCTATCCGCACGAGTTCTCCGGCGGACAGCGCCAGCGTATCTGCATCGCGCGTGCACTCGCGGTGGACCCCGAGGTGCTGATCGCCGACGAGGCGGTCTCGGCCCTGGACGTCTCGGTGCAGGCGCAGATCCTCACCCTGCTGGAGGAGCTCCAGCAGCGCCTGGGGCTGACGCTGCTGTTCATCACCCACGACCTGCGGGTCGCCGCGCAAATCTGCAACCGGGTGGTGGTCATGCACCACGGCCGGGTCGTCGAGCACGGCCCGGTCGGCGCCCTCTTCACTGCACCCGCGCATGCCTACACGCGTGCCCTGCTGGCTGCTGCCCCGGGACGGGGCTACGCATTCCATGGGGCGGCGCCCGCCGCCTGAGCACGCGCGCCTTCCTGCTCCGGTGCGCGCGGAGCCACCACGCGATGACCGGATCCTTTCCTCGAGCGAGCGCTTGTTGCAGTGGTTTTGCGATTGTTGGGGGCGCAGCGACGCTCTGACACCATCTGGCTGCATTCGGAGGAGATTCCCTCCTCCGGCACCCCGATCCGACAACGAGAAACCGTGTTCTACCTAGGTGCGCGCAGGCCGTGGACGTGGGACGCTCCCGACGAGGAGCGCCCGCAGGGGCAGCAGGACCCCGCGTGCCCGCCCGCCGGTCGGCTCTCGCGCGCAGCGGTCCGGCTGCTGCTGTCGCTGAAGATGGCGCGCAGCGTGCCCGCGCTCGCCACCCGCTATCCACACGTGCTCAACCGCCTGGCCGAACTGTGGGACGGGCTCGAGGAGACGGAGGCGTACGTGGTGGAGTTGATGCTCGCGCAACGGGACAAGCGCAAAGGTTTCGACCTGGCCGCGATCCAGGAGATCGCTGCCCTGGCCGAGTTGCATCGGCGTCGGATGCCGCGCTCCGGTGGCGGCGCTGCACAGAGCGGCGAGGTGCCATGGCGCGGTTGAAACACCCGCCGCGGTGAAGGGACACCGCGGCTCGTACCCGGCCTGGGGAAGCCCGGATTCGCGGCGGAAAAAATTCCCGCCGCTGAGGCACCGGACCGGTCAGGCGATCCCGAGCACCTTCTTCAACCAGTCCAGCCAGGCCTGCCACGTACCCGGGTTCTGGGGATCCAGCGGGTCGGTGGGGGGAGGCGGATAGTTGCCGGTCGGCTTCTCGGAGCCGGCCTTGGCGTAGCTGGGTGCGACTGCCAGGCTCACGATGGCCGGTGCGACATAGGCAGCCTTCTTGGCGAATTCACGACGGCCAGCGTTCTCGACGGCTGGCGCTTGCGGTTCAGGCGTGGTGTTGTCTTCCATCTCGGTCTCTGGTTCTCGCTCTTCTGGTTCGGTACGACAGTGCGCAAACTGCCATGCGCCGAGAGCTCACACAAGCTGTGTCACGACATTAACAAATCTGCATCGGCAAACATCATCCCGGCTCAGGGAACGCCGTAAAGGCAGGAGGTCCGCCGCCGCGGCAGGGCCGCCCCAGTGCACGCGCCGGGAACTTCTTTGTACCTACGGCAGCCGGGGTGGCAAGTGCCTCGCCAGGCGTCGTGAGCACCGGACTGCGGTGGGGAGCAGATCACGGGATGGGTTGTGGCCAACGCGCCATCCCAGGGTCTTGACCGATCGTTCCAGAAATGCTGGAATGCCGGTCATGGTACGCACCAAGCAGTTCGATCAGTACGCCGCGCTGGACGAGGCGATGGAGCTGTTCTGGGAGCGTGGCTACCACGCGACCAGCATCCAGGACCTCGTCGACCACCTCGGGGTGAATCGACAGAGCCTCTACGACACGTTCGGCGGCAAGGACCAGCTCTACCTCGCCGCGCTGGAGCGCTACCGGACGCTCGCCGCCCAGCCGATGCACCAGGCGCTGGCCCGCGAAGGGCCCGTGCGCGAGGTGCTGCAGCGCTTCTTCAGCGAGTTCCTCGACAACTTCCTGGCCGGCAACTGGAAGGGCTGCTTCATGGTGAACGCCACCGCGGAGCTGGCCGGACAGGATGAAGGGGTGTCGCGGGTCTGCGCAGCCAACGCGCGCCAGCTCGAGACCGCATTCGCGGGGCTGATCGCGCGCGGCCAGCAGGCCGGCGATATCAACCCCGCCCGCCCGACGCTGCAGCTCGCGCGGTTCCTGGTCAACACGCTCAATGGCCTCGCCGTGACGGCGAAGGCCACGCGCGACCGCAAGGCGCTCGACCAGATCGTGGAGGTGGCGCTGGCTGCCCTTCCATGAGTTTTTTCGCCATTTCCAGACCGATCGTTCCAATAAAGGAGCAACTGCGATGAAACTGCAAGGCAAGATCGCGCTGATCACCGGCGGCACCACCGGCATCGGACGGGCCACCGCGCAACTGTTCGAGGCCGAAGGTGCACGGGTGTTCGTCACCGGCCGCAGCGAAGCCTCGCTGGCGGATGTCCGCAAGGCCCTCCCCACCGTCACGGCCATCCCCTCCGATGCCGCGAGCGTCGAGGATGCCGCCGCGCTGGCGCGGACGATGAAGTCGCTGGCCGGGCGCGTCGACGTCCTGTTCATCAACGCGGGCATCGCGCAGTTCATGCCGATCGAGCAGGCCACCCCGGAGGCCTTCGACGGCATGTTCGCAGTCAACGTGCGCGGCGCGTACTTCACGATCCAGCAGATCCTGCCGCTCATGCCACAGGGCGGTTCGATTGTCCTCACCAGTTCCATCGCCGCCGACCTCGGCATGGCGACCGCCAGCATCTACAGCGCGACCAAGGCTGCCGTGTCGTCCCTGGCGCGCACGCTGGCGAACGAGTTGGTGGGCCGCGGCATCCGCGTGAACGAGGTCAGCCCGGGCCCGATCGAGACGCCGATCTTCGGCAAGATGGGCATGTCGGCCGAGCAGATCGCCGGCTTCAAGGGCCACATGGCCGGCATGGTGCCGATGAAGCGCCTGGGCGCACCGGAGGAAGTCGCGCGCGCGGTGCTGTACCTCGCCTCGGCCGATGCCAGCTACGTGACCGGCGCGAAGATCACGGTGGACGGCGGCGTGGTGCTGAACTAGCGCCCCGGCGCGCGACCGGGTCGCCCGGCCGGGCGCACCCGGTCCGCGCGTGGCGTGGATCCGCGTTGTAGGGTACCGTTCCGACCCTCACAGTCCGTGGAATCCACTTCATGCGCATCGCCCTCGGCGGCTTCCAGCACGAGACCAATACGTTCGCGCCGAGCAAGGCGACCTTCGACGACTTCGCCCGCGGGGGCGGGTGGCCTGCGCTGTGCCAGGGCGGCGATCTCTTCGATGCGGTGGCCGGCATCAACCTCCCCATCACCGGCGCGATCGACGCGCTCAGGCGCACCAGCCACCAGCTCATCCCGACCGCCTGGGCTGCTGCGAGTCCATCCGCGCACGTGACGCGCGACGCGTACGAGCGCATCGCGGCGATGATCGTGGACCGGATACGGACCGCGGGACAGGTGGAGGGCGTCTACCTCGACCTGCACGGGGCCATGGTCACCGAGCACCTGCAAGACGGCGAGGGCGAACTGCTGGCGCGCGTGCGCGGCGTGGTCGGGGAGCGTGTGCCCGTCGTCGCGTCCCTCGACCTGCACGCCAATGTCACCCAGCGCATGGTCGAGCACGCGGACCTGCTGGTCGCCTATCGGACCTACCCGCACGTCGACATGGCCGAGACCGGCGCACGGGCCGCCGCGTTCCTGCTGCAGCGGCTCGACGGCGCGGGACGTCCGCGCGCGTCGCTGCGGCGCGTGCCCTTCCTCATCCCGCTGCAGGCGCAGTGCACGATGCTGGAGCCCGCGCAGTCACTGTATGCCGCGCTGGCGGGACGGGAGACCGACGGCGTCCTGTCCGTCTCGTTCACGCCGGGTTTCCCGGCGGCCGACTTCCCCGAGTGCGGCCCGGCCGTGCTGGTCTATGGACAGGACCCGGCTGCAGTGACCGCCGCCGCGGATTCACTGCGCGCGGAAGTCGAAGCACGCGAGGGGGATTTCGACTACCCGGTATACACCCCCGAGGAAGGTGTGCTGCGCGCGCTGCAGGTCGCATCCCGCTCGCGCCGCCCGGTGGTCATCGCCGACACCCAGGACAACCCGGGGGCGGGTGGCAACTCGGACACGACCGGCATGCTGCGCGCGCTGGTGGCCGCGGACGCGCAGCGCGCCGCGATCGGCTTGATGGTGGATCCGGACGTGGCACGCGTCGCGCACGCGGCCGGCGCCGGCGCGACGATCGAGGTTGCGTTGGGCGGCAAATCCCGCATCCCCGGCGACGGGCCGTTCCAGGGCCGGTTCCTGGTGGAGCGCTTGTCAGACGGTCGGGTGGACTGCAAGGGGCCGTTCTACCGCGGCGCGCGGATGGCGCTGGGACCGTCAGCGTGCCTGCGCATCGGCGGCGTGCGGGTCGTCGTGGCGAGTGACAAGCCGCAACTGGCCGACCAGGAGATGTACCGCTTCGTGGGCATCGAGCCCACCCAGCAGGCGGTGCTGGTGAACAAGAGCTCGGTGCACTTCCGGGCGGACTTCGCCCCGATTGCAGAGGAGATCCTGGTGTGCCGCGCGCCCGGGCCCATGCTCGCCGACACCAGCGATTTTCCCTGGACCAGCCTCGCGCCCGGAGTCCGGCTCAAGCCCAGGGGACAGCCCTTCGCCCGCACCTGAGCGGGCGGGTTCGGGTCAGCGACGACGAGGCGAGCCGCTGGCCGCGCAGCGTGAACTAGCGCCAGAACACGCGGTAGGCCAGGAGCAGGCGCGCACCGCCGGCGCTCGCCAGCACCAGCCCGGCGAACAGGCAGAGCCAGGCGTACTTGGGCAGCGAGTGGTCGAGGATCGCTTCGGTCGGATGCTCGGGGTTGTAGAACACGACCACCGTGGTGTTGGGCGCGTACGGCTGCACGATGCGCCGGGCGTCCGCCTCGCTGTAGTTGTCGCGGGCCGTGGCGAGCGAGATCCCGTTGCTGATGACGGTCTGGCCGTGCACGTCGTACATGTACTTGACGGTCGGGCGCCAGCGCAACTCGCCATCGTCGGGAACCGGCTCGATGCCCACCTGGGTCACGCGTCCGAGGGCGGTGGGCCACGCCCGCATCACCTGGGCCCGGTTGTACTGCTCGAGCGCCTGCGCCATCAGCATGACACCGATGAAGATCACCGCGAGACACAGCGCGAAGGAAACCAGGTCTTCACCCCGGCGCACCCGCAGCCAGCCATTGGCAGGACGGAAGATGCGGCGCTCGACAGTAAATGGACCATTCATGTGTAAGGCGATCTCCTGGATCCGCGCACGCGGCGGGCACCGCTCGGGAAGGATGGCGAAAGGCCCCTGCCGGAGGACCGCAGAGGTCTGCGCAAGGCCGCAACCGGCGGTTCCGGCGCGGTCCTCTCCGATGAGGTCTCCCGGCAAGATTCCCTTGCCGATTGCTCCGGCAGCTCTGTGGCCGCCTCGTGCTGCGACAAACTCAACGTTACACGCTCGGGTGGCGGCCGCGTATGCCACTTTGGTGATATCCGCGGCTCGTCGCACTCCAGCGCATCGACGGCCGCAGTGTATTCGGATCGGGTAGGTGCGAATATCAGTGTCAAAGGATCCTCAAACTCCCGCTTCTCTGCACCGCCGCGGTGCAGGACGGGCGTGGTGTACGCTGCACTCCGCGCAGCAGCTGATCGCGAGCCTGGAGAAGAACATTGGTACAACTGCCGGCTCCGCAGACGCGGACCGCATCCCTCAACGCCCTGTCGACGCTCATGCACCCTCGCTTTTCGTCCCCGGCATCCGCTGACGCTCGCCGGCGCTGCGCCCCGAACGCCTGGCAGGAACCCTGACGATGGAATGGCTGCTCGTGACAATCGGTGTCGTGGTCATCCTGACCCTCGCTGGCTGGTCCCTTCGCCGGCTGCGCGACGACCCCCAGGCGCACCCGACGCCGGCACCACCGCAACCGGCGCCGCCGCGCGAGGCGGAGCCGCCGCGCGGGGAAACCCTGCAGGACCTCGCGCAGGCGCTGCAGCCTGCATACGAAGCCAGCGCGCACCCGCAGGACCTGGAGTCGGACCCCGCGTTCCAGCGCGGCGCAGCGTGGCTGGCCGATCCCGGCGTGCAGCTCGAGCACGTGGTGAATTACTGCGTCGGCGCGAACGCGCAGCTCGCTGCGATGGCTGCCGAGGCGCTGGCCCGCCGCAGGGACAGCACGGCAGCCGTGTCCCGGGTAATGGCGTACCTGGTGCACGCCAACACCTGGACCGCCTATTTCATCCTGCGCTTTCTCGAGAAGCACGCAGACGAGCCGGTGGTCGCTCCGGTGCTGCTGCTCGCGCGCGACTGGTGGGCACGCAATCCCCTGATGCCGCATTTCCTGGCCGCGTTCATCGACGCCCGTGTCATGCGCGGCGAGCAGCCGGATCTCGGGGCGCTGCTGCAGGAGCGCGCGCCCGCCGGCACCGAGGAGCTGCAGGCCATCCTCGACTGCATCGACACGCCGGCGGGTGCGCAACTGCGCGAGGACCTGCGGCGCTGGCGCGACTCGCGCATCGACCTGGCCATGCTCGGCTCGGTCGGCCGAGTGTGCTGCAGCCCCGCGCAGCCGGAGCCGATCCTGACGCCACCGCTGGAGGAAGCGCTTGCCACGACGATGTCCGGCCTGCAGCGCGACCCGCCTGCCTCGTTCCTGGTGACGGGGGAAGCCGGCGTCGGCAAGAGCGCCCTGGTGCGCGCGCTCGGCACCCGCCTGCTGCAGCAGGGGTGGACCGTGTTCGAGGCGACTGCGGCGGACATCGTAGCCGGACAAACCTACATGGGCGAGCTCGAGGAGCGCGTCCGCGCGCTCCTCTCCAACCTCGACGCGCGCAGGCGGGTGATCTGGTACGTGCCCGCGTTCCCCGAGTTGTACTACGCGGGCCGCCACCGCTACAGCCCGGTGGGCCTGCTCGACCTGATCCTGCCCGCGATCGAGACCGGGCGGCTGTGCATGATCGGCGAAGCGCGGCCGGCCGCGCTGGAGAAGGTGCTGCAACAACGGCCACGCTTGCGGCATGCGTTCAGGTCGCTGGTGCTGGAGGCGCTGCCTGCCGCGGCGACGCTGGACCTCGCGCGGAAGGTGGTGGAAGCGCGCTTCGCCCCGGTGCAAGCGAGCGCCAGCCTGCTCCAGGACGCCTCCGACCTGTCGCGGCAGTACCTCGGCACGAGCGTGGCGCCGGGCAATCTGCTGGAACTGCTGGAGCAGGCGCGCCAGCGCGTGCTGGCAGCTGCGCCGGACGGCCGCGCGCTCACCCGCGCGGACCTGCTGACCACGCTCGCGCACATGACCGGCCTCCCCGCCGACGTGCTCGACGATCGCCAGGCGCTCGACCGCGCAGCGCTGCGCAGCTTCCTCGAGCAGCGCGTGATGGGGCAGCCCGAAGCGGTGAGCTGCCTGGTCGACCGGATCGTGATGCTCAAGGCCGGCCTGACCGACCCCGACCGCCCGATCGGCGTGTTCCTGTTCGCCGGCCCGACCGGCACCGGCAAGACTGAGGTGGCAAAGACGCTCGCGGAGTACCTGTTCGGCTCGGCGCAGCGGTTGATCCGGCTCGACATGAGCGAGTTCCAGGAGCCGCAGTCGCTGGCGCGCCTGATCGGTGAAGCGGGCGAGAGCGCCGACACCGATGCGCTGGTCAACCGCATCCGCAAGCAGCCGTTCTCGGTCGTCCTGCTCGACGAGTTCGAGAAGGCCAACCCGCGCGTCTGGGACCTGTTCCTGCAGGTATTCGACGATGCACGGCTGACCGATGCGAGCGGCAACGTCGCCGACTTCCGCCACAGCATCATCATCCTGACCTCGAATCTCGGCGCCGCCGACCAGCGCGGCGGCAGCCTCGGCTTCACCAGCAGCGACGGCACGTTCAGCGAGGCGCAGGTGCTGCGGGTGATCGGCAGCACGTTCCGACCCGAGTTCGTCAACCGCCTCGACCGCGTGGTGGTGTTCCGTCCGCTCTCGCGCGGCGTGATGCGCGACATCCTGCGCAAGGAGCTGGCCGCGGTGCTGGGCCGGCGCGGCTTCCGCGATCGCGAGTGGGCGGTGGAGTGGGAGGAGTCTGCGCTCGAGTTCCTCCTCGACCGCGGCTTCACCCGCGACATGGGTGCACGGCCGTTGCGCCGGGCGATCGACCAGCATGTGCTGGCGCCGCTCGCGGCGACCATCGTCGACCACCGCTTTCCGGAAGGCGACCAGTTCCTGTTCGTGCGCAGCGACGGCAACGCCATCGAGGTGGAGTTCGTCGATCCGGACGCCGGGACCGAGCCCGCCGCCGTGCCGGCCGGGGCGACACCGGAGGGCCATGCGGCGATCATGCAGGCGCCTACAGGCAGCGAGCACGAGCGCGCATTCCTCGCCGCGGCGCTGGCCAGGCTGGAGGAGCGCCTGGCATCCGACCCCTGGCAGCGGGAGAAGGCAGCGCTGCTCGCGCAACTGGGACGCACCGACTTCTGGTCCAGTCCAGGGCGCCATGGCGTGCTGGCGCAGATCGAGCACCGCGACAGCCTGGAGGCCGGCGTGCAGGCGGCCCAGTCGCTCCTGCGCCGGCTCTGCGCGCGGGGCGCACCGCCAGGCATCATTGCGAACCTGGCACAGCAGCTCTACCTGCTCGAGCACGGGCTGGTGGATCTCGACGCCGGGTTGTCGCCGGAAGTCTTCCTGTCGGTCGATCCGGTGGCGGGCGAACGCCTGGACGACCCGGAGGCCGCAGCCTGGACCCGCAGGATCGGGACGATGTACCTCGAATGGGCGCGCAAGCGCCGCATGCGCGTGACACGAGTGGGCGACGGCGGGAAGTCAGCCGCGTTCGTGCTCGCGGTTTCGGGATTCGGCGTGCACGGCATCCTGTTGCCCGAAGCCGGGCTGCACGTGCTGGAGGTGCCGGATGCCGCCGGCGGCTTCGATCGCCACACCGCCCGCGTGCGGCTCGTTGCACAGCCGCCGCAGCCCCGCGCCGCGAGCGTGGGCGAGCTCGAGCATGCGCTCGCCTGCCTCGCCGGCACCCCTGCGCCGACCGCCATCGTGCGCCGCTATCGCCTGGCGCCCTCACCGCTGGTGCGCGACGCAGTGGCGGGCTGGCGTACCGGGCGGATCGACGACGTGCTCGCAGGCGACTTCGACCTGGTCGGCCGAGCCGGTTAGCGCCGCGCGCGCCGGCCGCGCCAGTACTGGATCATCACGAAGCCGGCGGCCATGCCGCCCAGGTGGGCGAAGTGCGCGACACCGGCCTGCGTCCCGGTCACCCCGAGCACCAGCTCGATGCCGCCGAACACGGTCACGAACAGCCAGGCCGGCATCGGGATCGGCGGGAAGATGAGCACGATGATCCGGCGCGGGAACATCATCCCGAACGCGAGCAGCAGGCCGAACACGCCGCCGGATGCGCCCACCGTCGGATAGGGCGGCCCGCCCTGGAGGCTGGTGACCAGCAGCTGCGCGCCGGCGGCGCCGATCACGCAGGCGAAGTAGTAGACGAGGTAGCGGCGCTCGCCCCAGACCCGCTCGATCTCGCCGCCGAACATGAACAGCGCCAGCATGTTCAGCAGCAGGTGCGGCAGGCTCCCGTGCAGGAACGCGTAGGAGACCAGCTGCCAGGACTGGAACTGCGGGACATGGCGCAGCTCGAAGCCGCCGGCAGGCGCCAGCGGCCAGAGGGCGAAGTGCACGAACAGCCAGTCGCGCATGGCACGCCCGGCCACGAAGGCCACGACGGTGACCACGACATTGACCACGATCAGCGCGCGCGTGATCGGCGGGATGGCGGGGATCATCGGGAGGGGTTTGCGAGCGCTGACTCGGGCTTCGGAAGGCCATTGTCGGGCCGCAGCCTCCGGCAGGCAAGCCGGCGGCGGACACGCGTCGGGTATGACGGCAGTAGGGGCGGGGCGCCGCTGCGCCCCTGGACCTGCACGGTGCGGCGCGGCGTGCGGACCTCCGCAGCACGGCGGCGTCCGCAGTCAGGCCGGAGAGTGGCCCGGCACCCGCGGGAGATCCTGCAGGGGCCGGGCCGTCCGGTCAGTGCCGTTCGATTTCGAGCACAGCGCGAACGCTGGCGGTTCCCACCGAGAGTCCGGCCGGAACGGTGGTGCCGAACACTGCGCTCAGGGCCGCGGCGGCGTCGGGATGCAAGGTGACGGCGACGTCGCTCACCTTGAGGAAGTCCTCGTTGGTGCCGTCCAGGGCGTTGGCCGGGAGGCTCAGCTCGAAGAGCTTGAGGCGCCCCACGAGGCTGTCGTTCGCGGTCACCAGCCCGGTCAGCACCGGAGCCGGACCGGCCAGGTCGATGATGAAGCTGGTCAGCTCGACCACGATAGTGCCCTTGGCCGCGGAGAGCGAGAGGCCGCCGCCGTGCGCGATCTCCGCCTTGGCCGTGCCGAGGTCGACGGCACCGGTGGTGATCGGGAAGACCGCGCGAGTCCCCTTCCACTTGTGCACGAACAGCCGTCCGGGGGACACCGGTGCCGGCTTGACCGCCAGCGCACCAAGGGCGTCGGTGAATTCCTTCGAGAGCACGACCGTGGTCGATCCGGCGCGCGTCGTCTCGGTGGGAGCGGCTTGTGCCGGGGCCAGCGGCAACAGCAGGGAGGCGCCCACCAGGGCGGCGGCGAACAGGCTGCGCGATGCATTCATGTTGCGAGTCTCCTTCGTCTGCACCCGCGCACGCGCGGGCGTACTGCACGGTTGGGGAAAGGGGCCCGCCGCCTGCGCCGCGTCCGAGCGATGCGAACGACATCCGATGGCCGGGTGCCCCGAACTGTTAACATTCCGGTTCCGCAGGGTCCCGGTGCAGCCCGGGCAGACCAGCCAGCCCGTTCCGCGACTACACAGACCAATACGTGAACTGATTAGTTCAAAGTTAGAACCAATGGGTATATTCGGACGGCCATCGGTAAAGGAACAGCAACAGAAGGTGCGCGAGGATGCGATCCTCGATGCGACCCACGGGCTGCTCGCGCGCAAGGGCTTCGACCTCATGACCGTGGACGAGGTGGCGGCCGAGGCCGGCGTGGCAAAAGCCAGCCTGTACAAGCACTTCGACTCGAAAGAAGCGCTTGCGGCGGCGGTGATGACGCGCCTGCTGGACCGCGCCCTGGCGTTCATCGCCGGGCTGCCGCCGGCATTGCCCGCTTACGACCGGCTGGAGTCCGTCCTGCGGTGGGCGCTGGAGTTGCGCCTGCAGGGCGGCCTGCCGCTGCTGCCATCCACCAGCGCGACCCTGCGCGACGGCCTGCTGCGCAACAAGGAGTACGTGCGGCGCATCCTCGCGATGAACGAGCAGATGAGCGAACTGGTGGAGGCCGCCAAGCGGGAAGGCCGCCTCTCCACCGCGCTTCCCTCCGAGGTCATCGTGTTCTCGATCTACGCGCGCACCTGCGATCCGAGCGTCGACTACCTCAGGATGACGCGCAACTACACCGACGCGCAGATCGTCGATTACCTGCTGGCCGCCGCCTTCGACGGCGTGGCGGCGCCCGCTGCGGCGCGCCGGCGCTGAGTCCCTGGCGGCCTGGTCGCACCGGGCCTCCACAACGCCGGCGTTGCAGCACTTACAATAGCCGACGGGCCTCCTCGGCCCTCTCCGCTCCCGTCCAATGAAGCCACGCGACCTGCGCCTCGAGCCCGACGCTCGCGGCGCCATCCACATTCACGGCGCCCGCCAGAACAATCTCAAGGGCCTGAACATCTCCATACCGCTCAATGAGTTGGTGGTGGTGACCGGGGTGTCGGGGTCGGGCAAGTCGTCGCTGGTCTTCGACACGCTCTACGCCGAGGGTCAGCGTCGCTACGTCGAGACGTTCTCGCCCTACGCACGCCAGTTCCTCGACCGCATGGACAAGCCCGCGGTCGAGCGGATCGACGGGATCCCGCCCGCCATCGCCATCGACCAGACCAATCCGGTGCGCACCTCGCGCTCGACGGTGGGCACGATGACGGAACTGAACGACCACCTGAAGCTGATGTTCGCGCGCGCCGCCCGGCTCTACTGCCGCGGCTGCGGCAAGCCGGTGCGGCGCGACAACCCCGACACCATCCACGCCGACCTCACGCAGCGCGCGGCCGCCGCCGGCGATCCGCGCCTGGTGGTGACGTTCCCGATCCCGGTGCCGAAGAGCTTCAGCGAAGCGGAGGTGCGCCAGCTGCTCGAGCAGCAGGGATACACCCGCATCCACGCCCGCGACGGCGCGCTGCTGGAGGTCGTGCAGGACCGCTTCCGCATCGGCTCGGTCGAGCGCGCCCGCGCCATCGAGGCATTCGAGGCGGCACTGCGGGTGGGACAGGGGCGCGTGAACGTATACGTCGATAGGCTAGAGGCGAGAGGCGAGAGGCGAGAGGGAGACGGTACGCAAGCCGCTCCCTCACTGCCGGGACATTCCGGTACTGGCGCACCAGCGGCAAGCAGTGACGCGTCTTCACCTCTAGCCTCCAGCCTCTCGCCTCTCGCCTTCCGTTTCTCGGCCGACCTCCACTGCCCCGACTGCGACATCCACTACCAGGAACCCACGCCGAGCCTGTTCTCATTCAACTCGCCGGTGGGTGCGTGCGAGACCTGCCGCGGCTTCGGGCGCGTGATCGGCATCGACTTCGGCCTGGTGATCCCGGACGAGTCGAAGAGCCTGCGCGACGGCGCGATCAAGCCCTGGCAGACGCAGAGCTTCAGCGAATGCCAGGACGACCTGAAGAAGTACGCGCCCAGGCACGGGGTGGCGATGGACGTCCCGTGGCGCGATCTTCCGCCCGAGCACCGCGAGTGGGTGCTGGAGGGCGATCCCGACTGGGTGAGCTGGAAGAAGTCCTGGCCCGGCAAGTGGTACGGCGTGCGGCGCTTCTTCCAGTGGCTGGAGTCCAAGGCCTACAAGATGCACGTGCGCGTGCTGCTGTCGCGCTACCGCGCCTACACCGCCTGCGAGACCTGCAACGGCGCGCGCCTGAAGCCCGAGGCACTGATGTGGCGGCTGGGCAGCAAGGAGGACGCGGACGGCGTGCTCGACCCCGCCCTGCGCTTCCGTCCCCGCGGGTTCGAGTGCTCCGATGACGCCCTGCGCGCCCTGCCTGGCCTCACCGTGCACGACCTGATGCTGCTCCCGGTCGAGCATACGCGCGACTTCTTCGGCCGCGTGCACCTGCCCGCACCGCTCGACGAGGCGACCGACCTGCTGCTCACCGAGATCCGCGCACGGCTCGGCTACCTCAACGAGGTCGGGCTGGGCTACCTCACGCTCGACCGCCAGTCGCGCACCCTTTCGGGGGGCGAGGTGCAGCGGATCAACCTCACCACTGCGCTCGGGACCTCGCTGGTCAACACCCTGTTCGTGCTGGACGAGCCGTCCATCGGCCTGCACCCGCGCGACATGGGCCGCGTCATCGAGGTGATGAAGCGGCTGCGCGATGCCGGCAACTCGCTGGTGGTGGTCGAGCACGATCCGCAGATCATGCTCGAGGCCGACCGTGTGCTCGACATGGGGCCCGGACCGGGCGAGCGCGGCGGGCAGGTGGTGTTCTTCGGCACGCCGCAGGAGCTGGTCCGCCACCCGGCTTCGCTGACTGCGCAGTACCTCTCCGGCGACAAGGAGATCGACGACGGCACCACGGCAGCGGGAGCAACGCCCCGAGATGCCGCCAGGCTGGAACTGCTCGGTGCGAGCGAGCACAACCTGAAGCGAATCGACGTCGCGATCCCGCTGCACCGGCTGGTGTGCGTGACCGGGGTGAGCGGGTCGGGCAAGTCCACGCTCGTGCAGGACGTGCTGTACGCGGCCCTGCTCAAGCACAAGGGCAAGCCCACCGAGACGCCCGGGGCACATCGCGCGGTGCTCGGCCACGAGCAGATCGCCGAGGCGGTGATGGTGGACCAGTCGCCCATCGGCCGCACCACCCGCTCGAACCCGGCCAGCTACGTCGGCGCCTTCGACGCGATCCGCCAGATCTATGCGCGGCATCCGCTGGCGAAGGACCGCGGCTACACCGCCGGCACGTTCAGCTTCAACTCGGGCAACGGCCGCTGCCCGACCTGCGGCGGCAACGGCTTCGAGCATGTCGAGATGCAGTTCCTCTCCGACGTCTACCTGCGCTGCCCCGACTGCAACGGCCGGCGCTACCGGGACGAGGTCCTGGAAGTCACCGTGTCGGGCAGGCAGAGCGACGCCGAGCACTCGATCGCCGATGTGCTCGAGATGACCGTGTCGGAGGCGGTGGCATTCTTCGCCGACCAGGCGGAGGTCGTGCGCACCCTGCAGCCGCTGGTGGATGTCGGGCTCGAGTACCTCAAGCTGGGCCAGCCGGTCCCCACCCTCTCGGGCGGCGAAGCGCAGCGCCTGAAGCTCGCCGGCTACCTGGCGCAGGCGGCGAAGACGCCGGCCGCTGGGGCGGCCCTGCGCCGGGGCAACCTGTTCCTGTTCGACGAGCCGACCACCGGCCTGCACTTCGCCGACATCGCCCGCCTGCTCAAGGCGTTCCGCAAGCTGCTCGCCGCCGGGCACTCGCTGGTGGTCATCGAGCACAACCTCGACGTCATCCGCGCCTGCGACTGGGTGATCGACCTGGGGCCCGAGGGCGGCGACCGCGGCGGGGAGCTGGTGGCGGCCTGCACGCCTGCCGAGCTGGAGGCGAACCCGCAGTCGCACACCGGTGTTGCGCTGCGCGAGTACCGCGACGCACTGCAGGAACTGGTGCGGGCCCGCGCAGCGGGTGCGACGCCGCAGGTCTCCGAGCGTGCCGCGCCCTATTCCGCCGAGGTGTCGGCGCCCCGCCTGACGGGGCAGGCCGCGATCCACATCCACAACGCGCGCGAGCACAACCTCAAGAACGTGGACGTGCAGATCGCACGCGAGCGCTTCACCGTGATCACCGGTGTGTCGGGCAGCGGCAAGAGCACGCTCGCGTTCGACATCCTGTTCGCCGAAGGCCAGCGGCGCTACCTCGAGTCGCTCAACGCCTATGCGCGCCAGTTCGTGCAGCCGGCCTCCCGCCCCGACGTGGACGCGATCTTCGGCATTCCCCCGACAGTGGCGATCGAACAGCGCACCAGCCGCGGCGGCCGCAAGAGCACGGTCGCGACGATGACCGAGATCTACCACTTCCTGCGGCTGCTCTACGTCAAGCTCGGGGTGCAGTACTGCCCCGACTGCCAGGTGGCGATCGAGCCGCAGGGCGTGGACTCGATCGCGGCGCGCATCCTGCGCGACTTCCGCGGCCAGCACGTCGGCCTGCTCGCACCGCTGGTGATCAACCGCAAGGGCTACTACACCGACCTCGCGAAGTGGGCCGCGGCCAAGGGCTTCGGGCACCTGCGCGTGGATGGCGCATTCCTGCCCACGGCGAGATGGCCGCGCCTGTCGCGCTTCCAGGAACACACCATCGAGCTGCCGGTGGCCGACCTCACCGTCGACCCGGCGGCCGAGAAGGCGCTGCGCGCCGGGCTGGCCCAGGCGATCGAGTACGGCAAGGGCATCGTGCACCTGATCGCGCCGCTCGACGGGCTGATGGAAGGCACCGCGAAGCTGCGCGACGTGGTGTTCTCCACCAAGCGCGCGTGCCCCTCGTGCGGCACCAGCTTCCCCGAGCTCGACCCGCGCCTGTTCTCGTTCAACTCCAAGCACGGCTGGTGCGAGGACTGCTACGGCACCGGCATGAAGCTGGCCGAGGTCGGCTGGAGCGAGGAACGCAGCCGCACGGGCACCGAGGACCACGTGCTCGATTCGTGGATCGACTGGCTGGAAGTCGACGAGGCCTGCCCCACGTGCGAGGGCAAGCGGCTCAACCCCACCGCCCTCAACGTGCGCTTCCGCGACCGCTCCATCGCCGATCTCACCGCCCTGCCGGTGCAGGAGATCGAGCGCTTCTTCCAGGCGCTCTCGCTGGAAGGGCGTTCCGGCGAGGTGGCGCGGGACATCCTGGCCGAGCTGCGCTCGCGCCTGGGCTTCCTGAACGAGGTCGGCCTGTCGTACCTCGCGCTCGACCGTTCGGCGCCGACGCTGTCCGGGGGCGAGGCGCAGCGCATCCGCCTCGCCTCGCAGCTGGGGTCGAACCTGCGCGGCGTGTGCTACATCCTGGACGAGCCCACCATCGGCCTGCACCCGCGCGACAACCGCGTCCTGCTCGACACCCTGGAGAAGCTCGAGGCCAAGGGCAACACGCTGGTGGTGGTGGAGCACGACGAGGACACCATCCGGCGTGCGCAGCAGGTGCTCGATCTCGGCCCGGGCGCGGGAACGCACGGCGGCAGGATCGTGGCACAGGGCACCGCCGAGGAACTGATGGCCAACCCGGAGTCCATCACCGGACGCTTCCTCGCCCAGCCCTTGCGGCACCCCATCGCGCCGCGGCGCCCGGTGGACCGCGGCACGCCGGTGATCGAGGTGGCGGGCGCGTCGTTGCACAACCTGAAGGAAGTGCGCGCCCGCATCCCGCTCGGACGCCTGAGCGTGGTGACGGGCGTGTCCGGCAGTGGCAAGAGCACGCTCGCGCGTGACGTCCTGCACGACAACCTCGCCCAGCTGCTGACCGCGGAGCGCCAGCACAAGACCGGCGCGCTGTTCGGCTGCCGCGAGCTGACCGGCTGGCAGCAGATCGGCCGCGTACTCGAGGTGGACCAGACCCCGATCGGCAAGACGCCGCGCTCCTGCCCCGCCACCTATGTCGGCTTCTGGGACGCGATCCGGCGCATGTTCGCGGACACGACCGAAGCCCGCATCCGCGGCTACGGTCCCGGCCGCTTCTCGTTCAACACGGCGGGCGGGCGCTGCGACGCCTGCGAAGGCCAGGGCGTGAAGACCATCGAGATGAGCTTCCTGCCCGACGTGAAGGTCGCCTGCGAGGCGTGCGGCGGGCAGCGCTTCTCGCCCGAGACGCTCGCAGTGCGCTTCAAGGGTCGCAGCATCGGCGAGGTGCTGAACATGAGCGTGGATGAAGCCACCGGGTTCTTCGCCGCGCACCGCTCGGTCCACCACTGCCTGCGCCTGCTGCAGGACGTCGGGCTGGGCTACCTGACGCTGGGTCAGCAGAGCCCCACGCTGTCCGGCGGCGAGGCGCAGCGGATCAAGCTGGTCACCGAGCTGGCGAAGGTGCGCAACGAGGCCGCCCCGCCCGGCTCACGCCAGCTCGCGCGAGAGAAGCACACGCTCTATGTCCTCGACGAGCCCACCGTCGGCCTGCACATGGCCGACGTCGAGAAGCTGATCCGCGTGCTGCACCGGCTGGTCGAGGCCGGCAACAGCGCCGTGGTGATCGAGCACAACCTCGACATCATGGCCGAGGCCGACTGGATCATCGACCTCGGCCCGGAGGGCGGCGAAGGCGGCGGACGGATCGTGGCATGCGGAGCCCCGGAGGACATCGTTGCCGACCCCACGGGATCCCACACCGCGGAAGTGCTGCGCGAGTTCCTGCGGCAGCGCGGCCATGCTCCGGTCGCAGCCGACGTGAGCGGAGTCCCCGCATGAGGTACGCCTCCACAACTTGCCTTGCAGGCTGAGCGATGAAGAAAGTCGAGATGGAAAGACTCAAGGGCGCACGCATCGAGAACGACATGCGGCGCGAGCGCCTGGCCGGCGGAGCGGTCCCGGGCGTCGACCGGCGCGAGCAGCGCCGGCGCGACCAGGCCGCGGGCCTGGTCCCGTTCGCCGTCAAGCTGCATGGCGACCTCGTCAAGCGCATCCACGCGCTGGCGCTGGAGCGCAATGCCGGCGTCAACGAAGTGGTGGCCGAGCTGCTCGAGAAGGGGCTGGGGCAGCGCTGATCCATGCCTGGTCCCGCGATGCCGTCCCCGGAGGCAGTGATCGCCGCGACGCGCGGATGGATCGAGCGTGCAGTGATCGGGCTGAACCTGTGTCCGTTCGCCAGGTCGGTCTACGTGAAGGAGCGCATCCGCTACGTGGTCACCGACACGGATGCGCCGGAGAGGCTCGCGGAGCTGCTCGCGCAGGAGCTGCTCGCGCTGCGTGACACGCCTGCGGAAGCGGTGGACACGACGCTCCTGATCCATCCGCGCGCGCTGGTCGACTTCGTCGAGTTCAACGCCTTCCTCGACACCGCGGATGCCGTGGTGGAACAGCTGGAACTGGATGGGGTGCTGCAGGTTGCGAGCTTCCACCCGGACTACCAGTTCGCCGACACCCAGGCCGACGACATCACCAACTGCACGAACCGCTCGCCCTATCCAACGCTGCACCTGCTGCGCGAGTCGAGCATCGATGCCGCGGTCGAGGCAGTCCCCGACGCGGAGTCGATCTACCTGCGCAACCTGGAAACCCTGCGCCGGCTGGGTGCGGACGGCTGGAACGCACTGGGCGTCGACCCACGGCGGCATCCCCGCTGAGCGCCGCAGCCTGCGCCGCTCGCTGCTGCACGACCACAGCCTTCCCGCCTCGCAATTCAGCAGAACGAGAGCTGCTGCTTCCCGAAACAAACCCGGACCTGGACCTGCCAGACCGGGCCGTCATAGATCGCTGGCCATTGGTCTCCATTCGCATCGACCAGACCGTAGTAGCGCACTGAGAAGGGTCCGAGCGCGACGCCGGCATACCATGTTCCTTGAACGCCGGGATCGTGCTGCACATGGACCGGCTGCGGCGCGCAGGTCTGGCACGCGCGCCAGTCGGGGATGCGCATCTCCCAGGTGGGCTGGTAGAGGTAAATGCCCGCTTCCGGCTCGATCGCCAAGCCCCAGCGCTGCAGGCGGTACAGGACCCCGCCGTACACGCCCTGCACGGATCCGGAGCCGTTCCAGTGCGACAGTGGCCAGGCGTTCCGGCCCGAGAAGTAGTCATCGTCGCTGGCGCTGGCCAGCGCCTTGGAGGTGACCCGGCCGAGATACTCGTAGCCGGCCCGCCAACCCCAACCGAGATCCCGATCGGACCTGAGGCCAACCGCGAATGCGGGCGAGATCAGGTTCACGTCGTAGGCGTTGCCATCCTGGTACCAGGTTCCATTCGCGGCCAGGGTGAACTTGGAGATGCCCAGGCCAAGCTCAGCCTCGAGTGCATGCACCGATGGCGCGAGCAGCCACGAGAGGGCGAGCCCCCATGTGAGGCGCCTCGGCCCTGCACGCATGCGGGCAGGCGTGTGCTGCGATGGGCAACGCATGCGGGAGAGGAACGGCATGAGCGAGTGGCCGGCGATGCAGGTGAGTGCAATTTCTGCACGGACCATGCCACTGATTTACAACGTCTTCTGTAGGCATCATCGTTGTCGGTTTATCTGACAGTAAATCGCGACCTGGGTGTCGCGGAGGGGTGGCCCGAGGAGCCGCTCGGCGCATTCCGTCATACTGTATGCACATTCAGTAAACGGGAATTTTACGAGGCAAGACCATGCGCGTAACCGGGCCCGGCCGCTGCTCTGCCGCCATGGTTGCATGGACACTGAGGAAACGCCCGAGGGGCGCGAGCCCGGCGCCGCACCGCCGCTCCCGCCACGGCGAGGGGTGACGCGAAACGTCGGCAGATCGAGGCGCGGACCTCGATATCGGGCGACTACGGCCGCCCGACAGCAGGCTCAGGCCGCTTTGCCTGGCGTCGCTGCCGTGGCAGTCAGGGTCCGGGCCCGCAGTTGCCCGCAGCCCCCATCCACGTCCTGTCCGGCGGAATGGCGCAGCTTGGCCAGCACGCCGCGCCGGTGCAGCATCCGCGCCATCTCCGCCGCCCGCTGCCACGAGGGGCGCTGGTACCCGGTGCCCTCGATGACGTTGTACGGGATGAAGTTCATCACCGCATACTGCCCCCGCAGCAAGGCGGCGATGCGCTCGACCTCGTCGTCACCGTCGTTGACGCCCTCGAGGAGCGTCCACTGGTACTGCACCGGATAGCTCGTGGCCAGCGAATAGGCATCGGCGAGCCCGACGAGGTCGGCCGGGTCGATGCGCGGTGCGCGCGGCAGCAGCCGCGCGCGAAGGTCGGGGTAGGTGGTGTGCAGTGACAGCGCGAGGGCAGGCTTGACGATGCCCTGCGGCAGGCGCTCGAACACACGCGGGTCGCCCACGGTGGAGAACACCAGGTTCTTGTGCGCGATGCCGCCTGCGGTACCGAGCAGATCGATCGCGGCCAGCACGTTGTCCAGGTTGTGCGCGGGCTCGCCCATGCCCATGAAGACGACCTTGCGCACGGTCCTGCGCGCGCGCGCGAGCGCCACCTGTGCGACGATCTCGGCGGACCCGAGCTGGCGCAGCAGGCCGCTGCGTCCGGTCATGCAGAACGTGCAGCCGACCGCGCAGCCCACCTGCGTCGACACGCACACGCCGTCACGCGGAAGCAGCACGCTCTCGACCATCTGGCCGTCGGCCAACTTGACCAGCAGGCGAGCCGAGCCATCTTCCCCGGCGTGCTCCGACTGCACGCTCGCAAGGGTGGCGAGCCGGTCTTCCAGGGCGGGCAGTGCCGCCCTCAGCGAACCCGGGAGGAAGGCCTCCGCAGCCCTGCGGCTGCGATCCAGCGGCAGCCCGCTCAGCCAGGCCCGCACGACCGCCTCCTCATGGGCGGGCTTGGCGCCCAGGTCGCGCAGGCGCTGGCGAAAGTCCTCGATCCGCATCAAGATGGCATCCTGATCGCTGCTCAACGCGCCGCCCGGCGCGCCGACAGGAAGCGATCGAGCTGGTTGCCGAACGCCTTGCGGTCGCTGGCGCTGAAGGCGCTGGGACCATCGGTTTCCACGCCGGCCGCGCGCAGGTCGTCCATGAAGTTGCGCATCGTCAGCCGCTCGCGGATGGTGTCCCGCGTGTACAGCTCGCCGCGGGGATCGATGGCGTGGGCGGCGCGCTCGATCACCGCGGCCGCGAGCGGAATGTCCGCGGTCACCAAGAGGTCGCCCGCCCGCACGCGGCCGACGATCTCCGCATCGGCGACGTCGAAGCCCCGGGCGACCTGCAGGGCCCGGACGTACCGGGACGGCGGCGTTCGCAGCGGCTGGTTCGCCACCAGGGTGACGCATACGCGCTCGCGCTCGGCGGCACGGAACAGGATTTCCTTGACCACGGCCGGGCAGGCATCGGCGTCGACCCAGATCGCCAGTCCGCCTGGCATGGCTTCAGCGGCCGGTTCCCACGCTTGCGATTCACTCATCCGCGCGAGGCTACACGATCCGCGGCGGCGCGTCGCCCGTCCTGCTACAGTGCCGCGCCTTCCACCCCGACTTCCCGGCATGGCACTCAGGGCAACCATCTTCAAGGCCAGGCTCGGCATCGCCGACATGGACCGCGGCTACTACGGCGACCATGCCGTGACCATCGCGCGCCACCCCTCCGAGACCGACGAGCGCATGCTGGTGCGGCTGATCGCCTTTGCCCTCAATGCGGACGAGGCGCTCGAGTTCGGCCGGGGCCTGTCCACCGACGACGAGCCCGACCTGTGGCGCAAGGACCTCACCGGCGTCATCCAGCGCTGGATCGATGTCGGGCTGCCCGACGAGCGGCGTCTGCGCAAGGCCGGCGGCCGGGCCCGGGACGTGTTCCTGTATGCATATGGCGGCCGTGCCGTGGACGTGTGGTGGACCCAGAACGGCCCGGCGCTCGGCCGGGTACGCAACCTGTCCGTCATCGAGCTGTGCTATCCCTCGAGCAACGCACTGGCCGGCCTCGCGACCCGCACGATGGAACTGCAGTTCACCATCCAGGAAGGTCACGCCTGGATCACCGACGGGGTGGATACGGTCGAAGTCGCGCTGGTGCCGCGGCAATCCCCGCGCTGAGGCGCGCGCACCATTCACGGGCCCGGGATCCGGCGCACGACTCAGGATGGTGCGCCTGCGGGCGCAGGTACCCCGCAACCGGATCCGCCTTTGCGTTGCCCGGCAAGGGGTTAGCCCGAGCACCCGGCACCGGCGCCCGATGGCACCGCTCTTGCGAAAGCAGGGTGCAGACGGTGAGCGGTTTTGCGTCACGTGCGCACGACCAGCCTGCAGGAGCGCTAGGGTTCCGGCCGTCCGGTTCGTCATCGCGAGCCGGCCGGCGCCTGGTCCGAGAGCACTCCGGTCTCACAGCCCTCAGCGGCGACGAGGCTCCACGGAGGGATAAAAGCCCGGGAGAGCGAAGCTGCTCTCCGTGCCTATTGACTCCCGGAGAAACGCATGCTCACTCGCACCGTCCGTTCCCTGCGCACCCTGCTCGCCGCCCTCGCGGTGACGGGCGTTGCCAGCCTCGCATCCGCAGCCCACGCCGCCGAGACCATCAAGATCGGTACGGTGGTGTGGATCGGCTACGGCCCCTACTACGTCGCCGAAGCGCTCGACCTCTACAAGAAGTCCGGCGTCAAGTTCGAGCTGCAGGTCTTCACCGACCCGGCGCTCATCCCGCCCGCGATCGAGAGCGGCGCGGTGGCCGGCGGCATGCTCACCTACGACCAGGTCATCGGCGTGGTCGCCAAGGGCAGCACGCAGCGCGTGGTGGCCCCGATCGATTACTCCAACGGCGGCGATGCGATCGTCGCGACCAAGGACATCACCAAGGTCTCGCAGTTCAAGGGCAAGAAGGTCGGCTTCAACCCGCTGTCGCCGTCCGACTTCCTGCTCTCCTACGCGCTGCAGGTGAACAAGCTCGGCGAGAAGGACGTGCAGTCGGTCAACATGACGCCCGAGGCCGTGCCCGCGGCGCTCGCCTCCGGCGGCATCAACATCGGCGTGACCTACGAGCCGAGCGTCTCGCAGATCCTCGCGATGGAGGGCGGGAAGAAGTTCCACGTCGTCTACTCGTCCAAGGACGCACCCGGCCTGATCACCGACGTGCTGGTGTTCAAGCAGGAGTACATCAAGGCCAACCCCAAGATCGTGCAGGCGCTGATCCAGGGCTACATCGACGGCCTGGAGTACATGAAGAAGAACCCCGAGGACGCCTACAAGCACATCGGCAAGTTCCTCGGCGTGAGCCCGGCCGAGGTGAAGGAACAGCTGACGGGCGTGTACAACATGCCCGGCAACGAGCTGGGCAAGGTGTTCGTGAAGAGCAAGGAGACCACCTCGCTGTTCGGCAGCGGCGCCGTGATCGCTCCGATCCTGAAGGCCAAGGGCCAGATCACCAGCATCCCGAAGACCGAGGACACCTTCGACGACAGCATCGTCAAGGCGATGAAGAAGTAGCCTTCCTGCAGCAACGCGCCACGCAATCGGGGATCGACCCATGATCTCGCAATACTTCCGCTATCCGGCCGGCGTCGTCCCCAACACCGCGGCGCTCGCCTACACCCTCGGCGGCTACGCCGGGGGTGTGGCGCTGCTCACGGCAGAGCACTGGCTGCCCAACCTGCTAGGCGTGCTGCTCACCGCGCACACCCTCATCTACGCCGCCTACTTCATCCATGAGTTCGCCCACCAGAGCATCTTCAAGAGCGCGGAGGCGAACAGCCGCTGGGGCGTGCTGATGAGCTGGATCGCGGGGAGCTGCTACGCCCCGTTCGCGGCCCTGCGCCGCAAGCACATGCGCCATCACCTCGACCGCGCGGATGTGCTCACCTTCGATTACAAGGCGTTCCTCAAGCGCTCGCCCGGCTGGGTCCGCGGGCTGGTGGTGGCCATGGAGTGGGCCTACGTGCCGGCGGTCGAGTTCATCATGCACGGCTATGTGGTGCTGCTGCCCTTCCTCAAGCCCGAGCGGCGCAGCGAGCGCGGCCGCGTGCTGGGCGTGCTGGCGGTACGCATCGCGCTGTTCGGCCTGCTGGCGTGGATCGCGGTGAAGGCCGTGCTGCTGTACCTGGTCGCCTACATGATCATGCTGCACGTGCTGCGCTTCACCGATGCGTACCAGCACACCTACGATGCCTTCGCCGTGCTGGAAAGCGGCGACGTCCCCGACGACAAGGTCCGCGACCGCGAGTACGAGCAGAAGAACACCTACTCCAACGTGGTGTCGGTGGCACATCCCTGGCTCAACCTGCTGCTGCTCAACTTCAGCTACCACAACGCCCACCACGAGCGCCCGATCGAGCCGTGGTACCGGCTGCCGAAGCTGCACGCGCAGCTGTTCCCCGGCGAATACGTGCAGGTGCTGCCCATGGCCACGCTGCTGAGGGGCTATCTCCGGGACCGGGTGGCACGGGTCGTGTCGGACGACTACGGCAGCGTCGGCGAGGGCCGCAACAAGGCGGACACGTTCCTCGGCGCGGCCGGTGTGTCCTTCCTGACCGCCGTATAGGCACTGCCCCGCATGAGCTCGAGCGCAAGCGAAGTGCTCCCGCGCGGCCTCTGGCGCGAAGCGGCGGGCGCAATCCCCAACAGCCTGGCGCTGGGCTACGCCGTGGCCGGCTACGTCGCGGGCTTCTTCCTGATGGCGTCAGGCTCGGCCCTGCTCAACGTGGCCGGCGTGCTGCTCACCGCCCACGCGATGGTGATCGCCGCCTACCTGATCCACGAGGCCGCGCACTACACCCTCTTCGCGCGCCCGGCCCACAACCTGCTGGCCGGCGAGCTGATGAACTTCATCGCCGGCAGCGCATACGTGTCGTTCGAGCGCATCCGCCACCTCCACCTGCGCCACCACCGCGACCGCGCGGACGTCACCTGCTTCGACTACAAGGCGTTCCTGAAGCGCCGCCCGCGGCTCACGAGGCTCGCCTACGCGCTGGAGTGGGCGCACGTCCCGGCCATCGAGATCATCATGCACCTGCAGGTGATCGTGCGGCCCTTCGTGGAGCCGGGGCAGCGCAAACACCGCAGGCGCGTCGCGACGGTGCTGTCGATCCGCGTCGCCCTGCTCGCCGCGATCGCCCTGATCTCGCCCCAGGCCGTCCTGCTCTACTTCGTGGCCTACGGACTGCTGCTTGCCACCCTGAACTTCTTCGATGCGTTCCACCACACCTTCGACCAGTACTTCGTCGATGCCGACACGCCGGTGCCGATGAACGGCCGTGACCGTGCCTTCGAGCAGGCCAACACCTATTCCAACGTGCTCTCCGGCCGCTGGCCGGTGCTCAACCTGCTGACGCTGAACTTCGGTTATCACAACGCGCATCACGAACGGGCCGCGGTGCCCTGGTACCGCCTGCCCGCGCTGCACCGCGAGCTGTTCGCCGACAGCCCGCGCGAGCTGATGGCGCTGCCCGAGCTGCTCCGGACCTTCCACCGCAACCGGCTGCGCCGGGTGCTGGACGATGACTACGGCTACGTCGGTGCGCCGGGCGCTGGTCGCGCGGACACGTTCATCGGCGCACACGGCGTATCCTTCCTGACCGTCGTCTGACAGTCAGCCCCCGCCATGCCCCTGAATCCGACGCCGCTCGCCGGACGCGTGGCCCTCGTGACCGGCGCTGCGACCGGCATCGGCCGGGCCATCGCCCTGCGCCTCGCGGACGCAGGCGCACGGGTCGCGCTGAATCACCTCGGCCAGCAGCCGGCCGCTGAGGAGACCGCGGCCCGCGCCCCCTCGATGCTCCCCGTCGAGGCGGACGTGCGCAGCAGCGAACAGGTCGCCGCGATGGCGCGGAAGGTGGAGCAGTCCCTCGGCCCCATCGACATCCTGGTCAACAACGCCGGCGTCATCCTGGAAAAGCCATTCCTGGATCTGACCGAGGCGGACTGGGACTTCGTCGTCGACACCGACCTCAAGGCGCACTTCATCACCTGCCGCGCGGTGCTGCCCGGCATGGTCGGGCGCGGGCGGGGCACCATCATCAACGTCGCCTCCGAACTGGGCTATCTCGGGCGCGAGCTGTACGTGCCCTACTGCGCGGCGAAGGCGGGCGTGATCGGGCTGACGCGCTCGCTCGCACGCGAGTTCGCGCCTGCGATCCGGGTGAACGCCATCGCCCCCGGCCCCGTGGATACCCCCATGCTTTCGCTGGAGAACATGAGCCCCCTGGTGCTCGAGCGCGAGCGGGCGATCCCCGCGCAGCGCGTCGGACGCCCCGAGGAGATCGCCGCGACCGCCCTGTTCCTCGCCTCCGACGAGGCCAGCTTCTTCTATGGCCAGGTGCTGGGGGCCAACGGCGGCGCGTTCATGGCATGAGCGACATTCGCACCGAGCGTCTCGCTGTCCTGTCGCTGCTGGTGAGCGGCCTGATCTGGGGACTGGCGTGGATCCCGCTCAAGTACTTCGGCGCCCAGGGCATCGGCGGGGTGGCCCTGACCCTGTCCACCTACGGCGTGGTGGGCTTGTTCGCGCTGCCCTTCATCCTGATGCAGCGGGCCGCGTGGCGCCCGCAGGCGCGCGTGCTGCTGCTCGCCGGCCTGCTCGGCGGCATCGCCAACAACTGCTTCATCACCGGCCTGATGTACGGCGAGGTGGTGCGGGTGATGCTGCTCTTCTACCTCGCGCCGGTATGGGGCGTGCTCGGCGGCAGCCTGTTCCTGGGCGAGCGCATCACGCCGGCCCGGGGCGGCGCCATGCTCCTGGCCGTTGCGGGCGCGTTCCTGGTGGTGGGCGGTCCGCGCGCGCTGCAACAGCCGCCCAACGTTGCGGACCTGCTGGGGCTGGGCGCGGGCATGTTCTACGCGCTCACCAACGTCGCGATGCGCGCCGGCGCGCGCATCCCGCTCGCTTCCAAGTCACTCGCCGTGTTCACCGGCAGCGGCCTGGTGTCGCTGCTGTTGTTCCCGTTCGTCGGCCATTCGTTCCCGCACTCCATCGATCTGCTGCTCGTGGTGCTGCTGCTCGCCTTCGGCGGCCTCTGGCTCACCAGTGCGATGTGGACCACGATGTACGGCGTCACCCATCTCGAGGCCGGCCGCTCCTCGGTCCTGCTCGTGTTCGAGCTCGTCGCCGCGGTGGTGTCGGCCATGGTCATCGGCGGCGAGCGGCTCGACGGCGTCGAGTGGCTCGGCGCCGCCTGCATCACCGGCGCGGCGCTGATCGAAGCGCGCGCCGGTGCAACCCCACAGGAGAACCCCGCATGAGGGAAGTCGCGATGGACCGTCTGAGCTGGGTGGAGTACCAGGCTCGCGTGCGCGAGGAGCATGCGCCGGTATTCCTGCCGGTCGGCGCAACCGAGCAGCACGGGCCGCACCTGCCGTTGGGAACCGACGCCATGCTCGCCGGTGCGGTGTCGCGCGACGTCGCCGACGCCGTGAACGGACTGGTCGCCCCCACGCTGTGCTACGGCTACAAGTCGCAGCCCAAGTGCGGCGGCGGCCAGCACTTCGGCGGCACCACCAGCCTGGACGCGTCCACGCTGATCGGCCACGTGCGCGACACCGTGCGCGAGTTCGTGCGCCACGGGGCGAGGAAGCTGGTGGTCGTGAACGGCCACTACGAGAACCAGTGGTTCCTGATCGAGGGCATCGACCTCGCCATGCGCGAGGTGCGTGGCTCGGGCGTCGAGATCATGCGGCTGGAGTACTGGGACTTCTTCACCGCGCCGACGCTGGCGAGGATCTTCCCCGAAGGCTTCCCCGGCTATGCGCTCGAGCATGCGGCGGTGCTGGAGACGTCGATGATGCTGCACTACCACCCGGGTCTCGTGCGCCTCGATCTCATTCCGACCGACGGACCGGCGGACTTCCCGCCGTACGACGTGTATCCGACCCGCACGCAGTGGGTGCCGCCCTCCGGCGTGCTGTCCTCGGCGAAGACCGCTGACCGGGCCAAGGGCGAGCTGATGGCGGTCGAGCTCACGCGCGAGATCTCCGCTGCCGTGCGCAAGGAGCTCGGATGACGGCGCTCGATCCGCGCCGGACCGCACTGCTGGTGATCGACATGCAGCGCGACTTCCTGCATCCGGACGGCTACGCCGCGCGCACGGGCATGGACATCGAGCCGCTGCGCGCCGCGATCGAGCCGGTCCGCGTGGTGCTAGAGGCCGCGCGCCGCGCCGGCCTGACCGTCGTCCACACGCGGGAGGGTCACCTCCCCGACCTGTCGGACTGCCCGCCGTACAAGCTCGAGCGCAGCCGCCGCGCAGGCGCCGAGATCGGGTCGGCCGGCCCGATGGGGCGCCTGCTGGTGCGCGGCGAGCGTGGCCACGATTTCATCGATGCGCTGCAGCCGCGCGCAGGCGAAATCGTGATCGACAAGCCCGGCTACAGCGCTTTCGAGGCGACGTCGCTCGCGCCGGCCCTCACCACGCGCGGCATCGATGCCCTGCTCATCACCGGGATCACCACCGAGGTATGCGTGAGCTCCACCCTGCGCGCGGCGGTGGACCGCGGTTACCGCTGCTTCACGGTGTCCGACGCATGCGCGTCGGCCGACCGCGCGCTGCACGAGGCCGCGCTGCGCATGATCGGCGTCGAGGGCGGAATCTTCGGAGAGGTCTGCACCGCGGGCGAGATCGCCCGGGTGCTGGCAACATGACGGGATGAGCCAGGTCCTGAGGCTGTGGCCGCTGCTGACGGCCACCCACCGCTACGAGAAGACGCTGTCCACCCGCGGGCGCGGCGCGGGGCAGATCATCGAGGCGCCGATCCTCGCCTACCTGATCGAGACCCGCAACGGCCGCATCCTCTACGACGTCGGCTGCGACTACGCCAAGATCGCCGACCCGGCGCTGCGCGCGCGGTACTTCGATCCCGCGGTGTTCGAGTTCGGCGCGCCCGACATGGACGAGAGCCAGCGCCTCCCCCATCACCTCGCGCGGATGGGACTGACGCCCGCCGACGTGGACGTGGTGTTCCTCGGCCACATGCACTTCGACCACGCGGGCGGCCTGTGCGACGTCGCGGGGTGCGAGGTGCACGTCCAGCGTGCCGAGATGGAGGCGGCGCGCAGCGGCAGGAGTCCGGGCTACTTCCCGGCCGATTTCACCGGCGACTACCGCTTCAGCCTGAGGCAGGGCGAGTACGACCTGGTGCCGGGCGTGCGCGCCGTGGACAGCGCCGGCCATACGCCGGGACACATGTCGATGTTCATCGAGCTGCCCCAGGGGCCGCCGGTGATCCTGTGCGGGGATGCCGCCGACCTCACCGAGAACCTGGACGACGAGGTCGCGCCCGGGCTGTGCTGGGAAGAGCGCGAGGACCTGGCAGTCGCCAGCATCCGCAAGCTCAAGCGCATCGCCGCAGAGGAAGGCGCGCACTTGTGGCCCAATCACGACATGGCCTTCTTCCGCACGCTGCCGCAGTTCCCGGCATTTCACGAATAGTGCACGTTGGCGCAGGGCCGCGGGTTGCACGTCACCGGCCCCTTGGCTATCTTGTCGCCCTTTCAGCGCAACCGCGCTCGACCCACGCCGAGGCCACGCGTTGTCCCAACCCTCACGAATGCCGGAACGCTACCTGGGCGTCTGGCAGCGCCTGATCCTGCAGACCGATCTGCAGCCCTGCGACATCACCACCCAGGCGTTCTGGCTGCAGACCACATCCTGGCACGCCGACCTGCGGATCCCGGTGAACCGGCCGGACTTCTCCGGCATCACCGGCCTGCAGCAATGCAGCAGGGCGCAGCTGGACTGGCTCGCCGCGCAGCAGGGGTTCGCCGGCATCACCCACGTGCAGGAGAGCACCTGCCAGTGGCAGCGGCATGCGGACTTCCAGCCGCCCACCGGGCTGCGCGACATCGGCCACATGGTGTTCCTGCGACCCGACCTCGCAGTGGAGACCGGCGTCGAGTCGCGCTATCTCGAGGTCTGGCAGAAGCTGCCCGACAGCACCGGTGCCGAGGCGGTGCTGCAGCGGCTGGTGGCGGGAGTCGAGCAGCCGGAGTGGTACCTGGTCTCGGGGCAGTACTTCATGCACGTGCGCGGCCGTGCCGAGGAACTGGATGCGGCTGCATCGCTGCTCTCGTTCGCGCAGCGGGAGAAGGTCGGGGACGGGCGCATGCGCGAGCTGGTGGACTTCGAGATCAGCTTCGGCCGGCGCGCCGCGCACGCCTGGCGCATCCAGCTCTCGACCCTGCCGTTCCTCGAGGGAGCAATCGCGCTCAACCCCGCCGAGCTCGCTGCGCCGGTCAAGGATGTGGTACGCATCGGCGGCGAGAACCCGAGCGAATGGCGCGTGCACGAGTGGACCTTGCGCACCCGGCGCAAGCCGCGCTGAGCGTGTGCGATCGAGGCAGGCCACCCGATCACTTCGACGAGGCCCTCGCCGTCCCCTTCCGGTCCCAGGCTTCGCCGTACGGCAGCCCGATGACCGCTGAATCCCTCGACTGTGCACCCAGACCGCCGCCCGGCGTGTGCGGGTCGGCGGGCGTCCGGATCATACCGGACGCATGCGCGAGGCCGCGTCCGCCAGGAACCTTGACCTACATCAGTCTGGCTGCTGCACCGCCGCGTTAGCCTGCCCCAGGCGCATTGCAATGGCGCCCCGGGGAGATGGATCGGCATCACCCCGGGCTGAATTGCGCCCGCGCGGCATCGCGCGGACGACAGACCGCCGCCGACCGGCACGCAACCCGGTGAGAAGAACATGACGAACGATGGATCCACACTCGGCGCAGCTTCCGACGCCTCCCCAGCCTTGCGCGGCGCGGGAATGCGGAGCCGCGCGGCGGCCATGACAGCGGCCGTCGCCCTGGCAACGCTCGGCACGCTCGCGTCCGCGCAGACACCGCCCGACGAGACCAGTCGGCGCATCGCCGAGAGCCTGGCGGTGAACATGTGCTCGACCTGCCATGGTCCGGGCGGGGTGAGCGCGGAACCGAAGGTGCCGCGCCTGGCGGGACAGCAGCGCGACTACCTGGAAGTGCAGCTGAAGGCGTTCCGCAGCAGGCAGCGCGGCGATCCCAATGCGCACGAGTTCATGTGGAGCATCGCCTCCACCCTGAACGACAACGTTGTCGCTGGGCTGGCCGACTATTACTCGAAGCAGCCGCCGGGGCCGGGGCGCACCAGCGGCCGCGATCCCGGGCAGATCGCCGCCGGCGAGGCGTTGTACCAGAAGGGCGACCGCGCGCGCGGCATCGCACCGTGTGCGGCCTGCCACGGCCCGAAGGCCGAAGGCATGTCGGTGTTCCCGCGCCTGGCCGGCCAGAACGCATACTACCTGGGCACGCAGATGCAGGCGATCCAGGACAAGCTGCGCCAGTCCCCGGTCATGCACGGTGTGGTAAAGGAACTCACCCTGGACGACATCTACGTCCTGTCGTACTCCCTCGAGTCCCTCCCCTGACCGGCCGCGGCGCGCCGCGAGACGGCGCGCCGCGCTGGCGTCCTGCAACGGCCTCCGACGCTTCACAGCTCGCCGGCCGTGAGGTACCCGCGTTCCGCGTACGGGAAGCCGATCAGTTCGGTGTCGCGCGCGGGATCGTCGATCAGATAGGCCCTGATCTCGGCGATCCGCCCCGCGCGCAGCACGTACCACTCGCTGCCGCGCATCATCACCCGCCGGCCGGTATCCGGGGGTGTCCACAGGCAGCTCCACTCGCTCACCACTTCGACGCCACTGGCGATGACATGATCGATCGTCCAGCGCGGGTCGAGCATGCGCTGGTACTTGCGCCAGTGCCGGGCCAGGTGTTCCGCGCCGCGGATGGGCGCGAAGCGCTGCGGCAGGAAGTAGTGCACCACGTCGGGGGCCAGCGTGCCGAGCAGCACGTCGAGATCGCCAGAGTTGCATCCATCGAAGTAGCGGCGCACGACCTCGAGATTGCCCGTTTCGTCGGCGGTCATCGCGGCTCGCCTGGGCTCGCAGGCGCCGCCGGCGCGCCCTGGGGGTAGCCCGGCACGCCGGCCGGAATCGTCATCCAGCTCTGCTTCGAGCGCAGCCAGATGTGGCGGTCGATCGACAGCCAGTCGGTCTCGTCGAAGGTTCCCGCGGCGACCATCCGCATGCCCGGACGCGCCTGCGCCGTATGGCAGATGCTGGACCCGCAGCGCGGGCAGAAGCCCAGCCGCAGCCAGCGGCCGCTCTCGTCCGAATGGTGCTCGTATTCGCTGAGCGTGCCCTGGAGCAGCTCCACGGCCTGCTCGGGAAACCCGGCCACCACCGCGAACGCGCTTGCCAGGCGCTTCTGGCAGAACTTGCAGTGACACACGGCGACGAAGGCGGGTCTGCCCCGCACCTGGTAGCGGACGGCACCGCAAAGGCAGCCGCCGGAATGGGCCTCCGACATCGCTCGATTCCTCGACAGGAGAGGAGCGAAGGCTAGCGCATCGGCGCCCGCCGTGCAGTCACGCGGCCGCTTCGATGACCAGCAGGTCCTGTCCCGCAGCCACCTGCGCCCCTTCCTTGCAGTACAGGCGGTGCACGCGCCCGTCGCAGGGCGCCGCGATCGCGATCTCCATCTTCATCGACTCGACGATGACGATCGGCTCGCCCGCCTTGACTGCCGCGCCCTCGCTCACCGCCACCTTCCAGATGCTGCCGGCCACGTGCGTGGCCACGGCGCGGCCATTAAGCGGCAGGTCCAGCTCGGTGTCGACGCCGGCTGCCGCGACCGCGGCATCGGCCGCGTACTCCGCCTGCCCCGCCACACGCCAGCGCTCGCGCTCGGCCTCGAACGCCTCCTGCTGGCGTGACTTGAAGCGTGCGATCGAAGCCGCGTGCGCGCGCAGGAAGTCGTTGTACCGGCGCAGGCTGAAGACCTCCTCCTCGACCTGCAATGCGAAGCGGCCCTGCACGAAGTCCTCGCGCATGCGCAGCAGCTCCCGCTCGCTCACCGGGTAGAAGCGGATCTGGTCGAAGAAGCGCAGCAGCCAGGGTTTGCCGTCGCGGAAGTCACGGGTCTGCTTGAATCGGTTCCACATCTGGAGGGTGCGGCCGACGAACTGGTAGCCGCCGGGGCCTTCCATCCCGTACACGCAGAGATAGGCGCCGCCGATGCCCACCGCATTCTCGGGTGTCCAGGTGCGCGCCGGGTTGTACTTGGTGGTGACCAGGCGGTGCCGCGGATCGACCGGTGTCGCGACCGGCGCGCCGAGATAGACGTCGCCGAGGCCCAGCACCAGGTAGCTTGCCTCGAACACGATCCGGTGCACGTCGTCGACGTGGCCGAGTCCGTTGATGCGGCGGATGAACTCGATGTTGCTGGGGCACCAGGGCGCATCGCGCCGCACCGACTGGGTGTACTTCTCGATCGCCAGCCGGGTCGCCGGGTCGTCCCACGACAGCGGCAGGTGCACGATGCGCGTCGGCACCTCCATGTCCTCGATGGCCGGCAGCTCGGACTCCCCGTCGATGAGCAGGTCGAGCAGGTCCTCGACCGCGAGCTCGCGACTGTCGAAGTGCACCTGCAGCGAGCGGATGCCCGGCGTCAGATCGACGATGCCCGGAGGCCGGCACCCCTGCAGCCACGTCATCAGTGCGTGCACGCGGAAGCGCAGGTTGAGGTCGAGCACCAGCGGCCCGTACTCCACCAGCAGGTACTTGTCTCCGGCCTGGCGGTAGACCACTTCCAGCTGGCCGGGCCCCGGCGGGATGCGATGCAGGATCGGTTCGCGTAACGCCGCCGGTGCGTTCACCGTCGTCGCGGAGATCGCCGGGCGCTGCGGCACGGTCAACGTGGCGAGCGCCTCTTCGGCTGCAGACTCGTGCGCAGCCGCCCAGGCCTGGCTCACGCGCATGAACCGCACCCGCGCACCGGGCTTGAGCTGGCCGAGCTTCCACAGCTCGGCCTGCACGACGACCGCCGGGCAGACGAACCCCCCCAGGCTGGGACCGTCGGGCCCGAGGATCACCGGCATGTCGCCGGTGAAGTCGATGGCGCCGATCGCGTAGGCGTTGTCATGGATGTTGGACGGATGCAGCCCGGCCTCGCCGCCATCGGGCCGCGCCCACTGCGGCCTGGGGCCGATCAGCCGCACGCCGGTGCGGCTGGAGTTGTAGTGCACTTCCCACTCGGTGGCGAAGAAGACCTCGATGTCCTCCTCGGTGAAGAAGTCCGGTGCACCGTGCGGTCCGTACAGGACACCGATGGTCCAGACATCCTCCAGCGCGGGAACCAGCGTGCGCGGCAGGCGCAGGCCGGTGACCTCCGGGGCCGAGATCGCAGCGACGTGAAGCACGTCGCCGGTGCGCAGGGTGCGGCCCGCATGACCGCCGAAGCGGCCCAGGGTGAAGGTGGACTTGCTGCCGAGGTAGTCCGGCACCTGCAACCCGCCCTGCACCGCGAGGTAGGCGCGCACGCCGTTGCCCTGCACCGGCCCCAGCCGCAGCACTGATCCGGCTGCGACGCGATGCGCAGTCCAGTAGGCGAGCGGCTTGCCATCGAGCTCGGCCGGCATCCGCGCGCCGCACAGCGCGATGATCGCCTCGCAGTTGAAGCGCAGCACGGGACCGGCGGCGGTCAACTCGAGCCCCGCGGCCGCCTCCGGGTTGCCAACGAGGCGGTTGGCGAGGCGGAACGACAAAGCATCCATCGGCCTCGACGGCGGCACGCCGACGTCCCAGTGGCCGAGCCGGCCCGGGTAGTCCTGCACGCTGGTCTGCACGCCGGGCTCGAGCACGTCGATCGTCTGCGGCATGTAGCGGAACGCGTTGAGGTAGCGCGTCGTCTGGCGACCCTCGACGAACGTGGCATCGCGCACGATCTGGCGCAGGTAGTCGAGATTGGTCTCGATGCCTGCGATGCGCGTGGCGTCGAGCGCCTGCGCGAGGCGGGATACCGCGACGCCCCGGGTGTCGGCGGTGACGATGAGCTTCGCCACCATCGGGTCGTAGTACGGCGGGATCTCGCTGCCGCGCTCGACCCAGGTGTCCACGCGCACGCCGTCCGGGAACGCGACCTCGGTCAGCGAACCGGCCGCCGGCTGGAAGTTCTTCGCCGGGTCCTCGGCGTACAGCCGCACCTGGATCGAGTGGCCGGCCGGCTCCACACGCAGAGTCTCCAGCGACGGCAGCGAGCCGTCCGCGAGGCGGATCATCCACTCCACCAGGTCGACGCCGGTGACCTGCTCCGTCACACCGTGCTCGACCTGCAGCCGGGTGTTCACTTCGAGGAAGTAGAACTGCCCGCTGCCAGCGTCGTAGACGAACTCCACCGTGCCGGCGGAACGGTAGGCGACCGCGCGCGCGAGGCGCGCCGCCGTGTCCCGCAGCCGTTCGCGCTGGACCGCGGTGAGCCCCGGCGCGGGCGTCTCCTCGATCACCTTCTGGTTGCGCCGCTGCACCGAGCAGTCGCGCTCGCCGAGCGCGAGCACGTTACCCTTGCCATCGCCGAATACCTGCACTTCGATGTGACGTGCCGCCTCGACGTACTTCTCGAGATAGATGCCGCCCTCCTTGAAGTTGGCGCGCGCCAGGCGCGCCACCGACTGGAACGCGTCCTCGAGCTGGTCCTCGCTCCAGCACAGCTGCATGCCGATGCCGCCGCCGCCCGCCGTGCTCTTGAGCATCACGGGGTAGCCGATGCGCAGCGCCTCGGCACGGGCGTGGCCGACGTCGTCGAGCAGCCCGCTGCCGGGCAGCAGCGGCACGTCGTTGGCCCGCGCCAGCTCGCGCGCCGTGTGCTTCAACCCGAAGCTGCGCATCTGCTCGGGCGTCGGGCCGATGAAGGCGATGCCGGCCTGCGCGCATGCTTCGGCGAAGTCGGCGTTCTCACTCAGGAAGCCGTAGCCCGGATGGATGGCCTGGGCGCCGGTGGCGCGAGCCGCCTCCAGGATGCGGTCCACGCGCAGGTAGCTCTCCGCACTCGGCGCAGCACCGACGCAAACCGCTTCATCGGCCTGGGCCACGTGCAGCGAGTGGCCATCGGCTTCCGAATAGACCGCGACGGTGCTGATGCCGAGCCTGCGGGCGGTGCGGATGACGCGACAGGCGATCGCGCCGCGGTTGGCGATGAGGATCTTCGAGAACATGGGGCGAGAGGCGAGGGGCTAGAGGCTAGAGGCGAGAGGACGCATGCACACCGGATTCGATGAACGGCACAGGGTTGAAAGACCGACCAGGCTGAGGACTCAGGCCTGCCACGGTCGCCCTCTAGCCTCTAGCCTCTCGCCTCTAGCCCACATCCCACACCAGCAGCCGCACCGGCGTCGGGTTGTACGCATTGCACGGGTTGTTCAGCTGCGGGCAGTTGGAGATCAGGCACACGACGTCCATCTCGGCGCGCAGCTCCACGTACTTGCCGGGCGCCGAGATGCCGTCCTCGAACGTCAACCCGCCCTGCGGCGTGACCGGCACGTTCATGAAGAAGTTGATGTTGTGGGTGATGTCGCGCTTCTCGATGTGGTGGTCGTGATCGTGCTGGATGGCGGACATGAAGTTGTCGCGGCAGGCGTGCATGAAGCGCTTCTCGAGCGCGTAGCGCACCGTGTTGCTCTCCTGCGCGCACGCCCCGCCCAGCGTGTCGTGGCGCCCGCAGGTGTCGGCGACGATGGTCATCAGGACGTTGCCCTCGGTGGAGATGAGCTGGGTGCCGGTGGTGAGGTAGAGGTTGGCCTGGCGCTGGATGGTGTCGACGGCGCTGTAGCGGTCCTCGGGGTCGTCGGCGTTGTAGAACAGCGTGTCGACCGCCTGGTTGCCCTCCAGGTCGAGGATGCGGAACACCTGCCCCCTGCGGATGACCTTCATCCACGGCTCCCCGGCCGGGCACACCTCGTCGATCACCGCATCGCGCGGGTCGAGCCTGCTTTCCGTGATCATGCCGCCTCCTACTGCGCGAAGTAGCGCTCGGTGTTGATGAAGCCGCGCTGGTTCTCCGGGCGCGCGTTGCGGCACGGGTCGTCCTGGGGTGCGGTGCCGGAGCGCCATGCGGTGAGCTTCACCGGCGCGGGCGCATACGCGGTGCGCGGGTCGAGGGGATGCGGCGCGGCCGACAGCACCAGCAGCGCGTGCATCTCGAAGCGCAGGTCGACGAAGGCACCGGCGGTGGAATGGCCGGTCACGTAGTGCAGCCCGCCGGCCTCGTCGGCGACGACCTTGCTGAACAGGTTCAGGTTGGCGTGCAGGTCGCGGCGGCCCATGCCCCAGCGGCTGAGCTCCTTCAGGAACCCTTCCTTCCCGCTGCGGTGCATGGCGTTGCGATGCTGCTGGTAGCGCTTCACCCCGTACTTGCGCTCGATCAGCGCATCGTCCGCCACCCCGCACACGGTGTCGTGCCAGCCCGCGGTGTCCTCGCTCACCGAGCACAGCACCCGGCCCATGTCCGAGTAGCAGACGTTGCCCCGGGTCAGATACGCCGTGTGCTGGGCCTTGAGCGTATCGGGCATGTTGTAGCGCTCGGTCTTCTCCTCGAAGTTGAAGATCAGCAGCGCGCAGTTGGCGCCGCCCTCGAAATCGGTGAAGCGCACGCTGACGCCGCGGCGCACGACGCCCGACCAGTGGCAGCCGCCGGGCACGGTCTCCTCCCACAGCACGGGACCGGGTGTGGATGATGCAGTCACGAATCTCCTCTCCTGGAAATGGAGCGCGGCGCAGGCCGGCCTAGGCCGGCGTCCGCCGGCTCAGCTTCTCGAGCAGCTCGAGGTCGGTCTTCATGCCCGAGGTCTCGCGGATGCGCCCGATGATCTCGCGCTTGAGCGCCAAAAACTCCGGGGACAGCTTCATGTCCTGGTGGCGCTTGTCGGGCAGGGGCACTTCATAGATGGTGTCGATGCGTCCAGGTCGCGGGGCCATCAGCACCACCCGCTGGCCGAGGTAGATCGCCTCCTCGACGTCGTGGGTGACGAACACCACCGTCGCGCGCTCCAGGTGGAAGACGTGCAGGATGAGGTCGTGCATCACCTCGCGCGTCTGCGCGTCGAGCGCGCCGAACGGCTCGTCCATCAGCAGCACCTGCGGCCTGGGCAGCAGTGCGCGCGCGATCGCCACGCGCTGCTGCATGCCGCCCGACAGCTGGTTCGGATACTTCTCCGCCGCCGCCGACAACCCCATCAGGTTGAGCAGCGCATCGGCCCGCCCGGAAGCGGCCTCGACCTCGGCCGAGGTCACGCTGCCGCGCGCTGCCTTCAGCTGCCGGCTGAACTTGATGTTCTGCATCACGTTCAGCCACGGATACAGGCTGTAGTGCTGGAACACCATCGCGCGGTCGGCGCCGGGTCCGACGACCGGCGCGCCGTCCACCAGCACCTCGCCGCCGCTCTGGTACTCCAGGCCGCCGATCGTGCGCAGCAGGGTCGACTTGCCGCAGCCGGAGGCGCCAACCAGCGTGACGAACTCGTTGGAGCGGATGTCCAGGCTGACGTCCTGCAGCGCGACCACCGGAGGCTCGGTGGCGAACACCTTCTGGACGTTGCGCAGGGCGATCTTCGGCTGCCGGTTCTCGATGGGGCTGCGCATGGCTATCGCTTGTGCATCCATGGAAAGGACATCCGGTGCAGCCAGCGGAACAGCTGGTCGAGGACCAGGCCGATGAGACCGATGATGATGATGCCGGCGAAGATCTTGTCGGTCTGCAGGAAGCGCTGGGCCTTGAGGATGGCGTAGCCCAGGCCGGAGTTCGCCGCGACCAGCTCGGCGACCACCAGGTAGGTCCAGGCCCATCCCATCGTCACCCGCAGCGTGTCCAGCATCGCAGGCTTGGCCGAGGGGATCAGCACCATCTTGACGATCTCGCCGCGCGTGGCGCCCATGGTCTGCGCCGCCTCGATCTGCGTCATCGGCACGCGCCGCACGTCCTCGGCGAACATCAGCACCATCTGGAAGAAGGTGCCGATCCAGATGATGGCGAGCTTGGAGCCCTCTCCGATGCCGACCCACAGCATCACCAGCGGGATGAATGCCACCGCCGGCATGTAGCGGATGAAGTCGGTGAGCGGTTCGAGCAGCGCCTGCACCGGGCGGTACGCGCCGATCCACACCCCGAGCGGCAGCGCGATCAGGGCCGACAGCGCCCACCCGGCGGTCACCCGGTAGACGCTGATCCAGAGGTCGCGCACCAGGCCGTCCTCGGTGAACCACAGTACGGTGCGCCGCCAGACGTCGAGCGGCCCGGGCATGAAGGTCTTGCTGGTGAAGCCGCTCGCCGCGAGCGCCCACCACAGCACGAGCGGAACGACGAGGCCGATGGCGGCGAGGACCCAGTACTCGCGCCGCCCGAGTTCGCCGCGCACCGCGAACAGGGGCGGACGGCGGCTCACGCTGCGCTCAGCCACGGTGGTCATGGACCCACCGGGAAGTAGTGCGGAGATGGCGTGCGGATCGCATCGGAGCTCCTGGGTCGCGGCGCAGACAACGCGAGAGGACATCGATTGCCGATCGGCCTCCCGGGCTTTTGTCCCTCCGTGGAGCCCCGCACGCCGCACGGGACCGTCGGCTCTCGGACCAGCCGGTGCGCAGCCGCGCACCCGGAACCCTAGCCGACTGACGAATAGAAGCGAGACAGCAGATCGCTCCTCTCGGGCGAACTACTTCGCAATGCCCATGCCACGCCCTGGCGCGTGGGACAAAGGTCGCGCAATGAAGGACTTGAGATGAGCGCCCCAAGCCGGCGCGCACCACCACGAGGCGCCAAACATGGGCCAGGCACGCAGTCGGTGCGCGCCCGCAGGCCGCCGCCACGCGTTCGACAGCGACGGTTCGGGGATGGGAATCGCGGGAAGCGGGGCCGGGTCAGCGCCCGGCGGCCCGCCTGCAGTACCTCAGAGCGGGCCGCGCCTGCCCATCACGAAGAAGACGATGGCGAGAATGATGCCGATGACGAACAGGATCCACGCGATGTTCGCCGCCGTGCCCGCGACCCCGGTGAATCCCAGCAGGCCAGCGATGATGGCCACCACCAGAAACACTACCGCCCAGCTAAGCATGGTTCGATCTCCTCATTGCAGTCCGGTCCAGGTCGACCGTTGCGTGGTTGCGCTCCAGCACCCTCGGCTCTCCCCGCACGGCGGACCGCGCGGCCACCTTGGCACTGCCTTCGATCGGCACAACCTTCGGTGCCGGGGGCTTCCTGCGGTCGTCGCAGCCTGCTGCGAAGACACCCGCGACTGCCGCCATGACGAACAGCAAGGCATGCCTTCGCCGCCGCCGGATCGCCACACTCGAGCGGGCGAACCAGGGGACCGCGGCGAGCGACGCCCACCCTTTCGTCATGTCCTCGCATGGTGCAGCCAGCGTGCCCGGACCGGCTCGGGCGCGAAGGGCGGGCATGGGCCTCAGTCGCGCGCGACCGGGGATGGAGCGGTCTTTTTTACACGCGAGAAGAACGCAGGCTGCGTCCCGGACCCGCACTCCGCGACGCCGCGCTACCTCGCTTGCCGCCAGCCCGCATGGGCGCGCGGCGCAGGCTGCGCGTCCCCGGCATCCCGGTCGGCCGTCGGGTACATGGCCTGCTTCCCCTGTCGCCCAGTTACCCACGCAATGTCAGGAGAGCGCGAAATGGCCTTGTCAGCGGCGCAGGTCATCGGTGCACGCGAAGCGGCCTTTGCCCTGCTCGAAGAGGTGGGCCTGGACAACTACCTGTTCTCGGTCGACCCGGCCGAGGATGGCTGGGAAGTGAAAGTGGAGCACCCGGTATCGGAAGGCTGGGCGAGCGTCACGCTGCCGGTGGACGGCGAGCTGCTGCTCGCGTCGCGCACCGACCGCGACACCCGCCGACGCATCGCGCAGAGCTGGCGCGCCCGGCTCGCGACCTGAAGCCGGCGCCTGTGCTGATCAGCCTGCGCCGAGCACTGCCCGCAGGCAGGCGTGCAGGCGGTCGAGACCGGGCTTGCCGAAGAACCCGTTGGCATCGCCCAGCCGCAGCTGGGTACAGGCCGCGGGCTTGCCCGCGCTGGCCACCAGCGCGGCGAAGTCGCGCGTGGCCATGAACGGCCGCGCCGCATTCACCCAGCGCTGGATGTCGGCTGCGTTCACGTCCAGCTTCGGCGCCGCCTCCTGGCGCGACCGCGACAACGCGGCGCGCGCCCGGTTGTTCTGCTCGATCTGCGCGTTGAGGTCGCGCTGGCGGGCGGAAAGCGCGAGGTAGCGGCGATCGAGCTCCGCCGCGCGGTCCATCAGGACGGCGCCGCGCTCGTTGCATGGCTCCACCTGGCTCTCGTCGAGCTCGCTGGGGCATTCCCGTGCGTGCTCCGCACTCATGCCACGGAGCGCGGCAACCGCCTTGTTGTAGGCGTCGAGGTCCTGCTGCATGCGCGGAACCTCGGCGGAGAGCTTCTTCTCCGTGGCGGCGATCTGCTCGGCCTCCGAGCGGCTCTTCTGCCGCAACGGCTCGAGCGCCGCCCATTCCTCGACGAGGAGGCCGGCTTCCTCGGCCAGCGCAGCCGCCCGCAAGCGTGCGGCGTCGACGTCTGCCGCCAGGGCGACTCCGCACAGCATCGTCGCAGCGAGCCCGCACGCGGCCATCCCGGCCAGGCTGCGGACCGCGATCATGGCTGAGTCCGCCTGCGGCGCGACATCATTTTCCCGCCCCCCCCGCGAGCAGCTTCAGGCACGACTGCACGCGCCGCACCGCGTCGCTGCCCGCCTGCGCCGTCGCCTCCGCGGCGGTGGCAGCCTTGCATGCCGGCGGATCGCCGGCCTTCTTGACCATCGCCCGGAATGCCTCGCCGGCGACGAACGCCCTCGCCGATGCGAGCCACGGCTCGCAGTCGGTGCGATTGGCTTTCAGCCGGGCTTCGTGGTCGCGCTTGCGCAGGGCCCAGTCGCGCCGTGCCGCGTTGTGCTGCTCGATGCGGGCCTTGATCTCCTGCTGGCGCGCCTGCAGCCTGGGCCGGTCCTGCTCGAGCTGCTGCGCCACGCCCTGCAGACCCGCCGCCATCGCGTTGCACGACTCCACCAGCGCCTTATCCTCGGACTCGCGCGGACAGCGCTGCTTGTGCTCCTGCGCAGCGCGCTCGAGGTCCTTGTTCTGGGCGTTGAACTTGGCGATCGCCGCATCCAGGGCGGCGGATTCCTCGCGCAGCTTCGGTTCGGCCTGGTCCAGTTGCTCGCCCTCGCGTGCGAGGCGCTCGCTCACCGGCTGCAGAACGTTCGCTTCCTCGATCAGCAGGTCGCCCTCCTCGATCAGGGCATTGAGCTTGATCCGGTCGGTCTGTTCGTCCGCGCACGCGTGGAAAGCCGGAAGTGCCAAGGCCAGGCCCAGGGACACGTGTGCCAGCAGCGAAGCAGTGCGCCACATGCGATGCATGGTCGAGTCCGGCGAGCGTCGGGATGGGTGCGCTGCAGCGGGGATGCACAGCGCGAAGCACGGGCATCCTACCCCGTTTGTCCGCGCGGCGTGCGCGCACGTCCCGGAATGGCGACGCAGCGGCGCTACTTCTTTACATCCGCGGCGACCTGCATCTTCACGATGCGATCGGGGTTGGCTACGACCCCGTTGGCCGCGCGATCGCCCTTCTTGATGCGGTCCACCAGCTCCATCCCCTGGGTGACCTGGCCCCACACCGTGTACTGCCCGTTGAGGAAGGGCGCGGGGGCGAAGCAGATGAAGAACTGCGAGTCTGCGCTGTTGGGATCGGAGGCGCGGGCCGCGCCCACGGTGCCGCGCTCGAACGGCGCCTGCGAGAACTCGGCGGGCAGCTTCACGCCCGAGCCGCCGGTGCCGTCACCCTTGGGATCACCAGTCTGCGCCATGAACCCCTCGATCACGCGGTGGAACGGCAGCCCGTTGTAGAAGCCCTTGCGGGTGAGCTCCTTCACCCGGGCCACGTGCCTGGGCGCCAGGTCGGGGCGCAGCTCGATGACCACGCGACCGTCCTTGAGGTCCAGGTAGAGCGTGTTCTCCGGGTCGGCTGCAGCCTTCGCGCCGGTGGCGATGAGCAGCAGGGGGGCAAGGATGGCGAGGAGGATGCGCAGCGGTTTCATGGCCAGGTCGAGTGCTCGTGCAATGGAAATCGGAGACGCCAGTTTACACGCAGGCGTGCGGCACCCGGCGCAGCGCTACAATGGACTTCCCGATCCCCGCGGTCCACCGCCATGAGCCACAAGCCGGACATCGCCCACATCAGGAAGGATTACTCGCGCGAGAGCCTGGACAAGAAGGACGTCGCCCGAGACCCGATGGCGCAGTTCGGCCGCTGGTTCGAGGAGGCGCTGCATGCCGGGTTCGCCGAGCCGACCGCGATGACGCTGGCGACGGTGGATCCGGACGGCCGCCCGTCGGCGCGCATCGTGCTGCTCAAGGGCTTCGACGCGGCCGGCTTCGTGTTCTTCACCAATTACGAGAGCCGCAAGGGGCTGGAACTGGCGGCCAATCCACACGCGGCCTTGCTGTTCCACTGGGTCGAGCTCGAGCGCCAGGTGCGCATCGAGGGCCGGGTCGGCAAGGTGACGGCGGAGGAATCGGACGAGTATTACCGCGCGCGTCCCCTCGGCAGCCGCCTGGGCGCATGGGCCTCGCCACAGAGCACCGTGCTGCCGCACCGCGAGGACCTCGAGGAGCGCATCGCCGCGTTCGCCGCGCGCTACGGAGAGGACCCCCCGCGTCCGCCGCACTGGGGCGGCTACCGGCTGGAGCCGGACGCGCTCGAGTTCTGGCAGGGTCGGCCCAGCCGCCTGCACGATCGCATCCGCTATCGGCGCGAGGGCATGGGGGTGTGGAGGATCGATCGCCTCGCGCCGTGATTCGTTCTTGGCCTGGATCAATGCGGCCCGCTCGGTCCTGCGCTAGGGTGACCAATTCGATGAAGATGGGAGGAGACCGCAATGCTCACCATCCAGGACTGCATCGAGCTGTCCGAGCTCACCGAGGAGGAGATCCTGGCCATTGCACGGCATGAGCACATCCCCGAGATGGCCGCGCTCGAGCTGGGCCACTACCTCGTCCACACCCCGGCCGGCGAACAGCGCATCCACGAGATGATCGTGGATGACATCGAGGCCGCACGGCAGGAAGGCAACGTCGCGCGCGTGCTCGCGCTGAAGACCTGCCTGCGGCACTTCCTCGAGCACCACGCCGGCTGACCCCGGGCCGCGAGCGCACACTCGACGCCGGACAACGACGTCGCGCGGTTTCGCGCGGGCACCCAAAATGCTTCAACGGGCGCGCTCCAACTCCGAGGAGGGCGATCGATGAGCACCGAGGCAATCCGCGCGCAACTCGAGGCGGCGTGGGCAGACGAGGCGCGCACCCACGCATTCGCGCAGCTCGTGCGGCAACAGCTGATGGAGGCGGGCGCAGGAGAAGTGCCCCAGGATTCGACCACCGTGGCGGAGATCCTGGAAGCGTGGCGCCTGCAGCTGGAGAACGTGCCGGACCTGATCGATGCGCTGCGCGGTGCGGCGGATGCGGCCGGGATGGCTCCGGTCGTCGAGCCCGTGCTGGCGACCGCCGAGGGCTACTTCCTCCAGGCCGATGACGTGCTGCCCGACTCGCACGGCGTCCTCGGTCTGCTCGACGACATGTACCTGGCGTTGAGCCTGATCCAGCAGGTCTCGCAGCGCCATCGCGAGGCGACCGGCACCGCGCTGGTCGAGGTCGATCTCGGCGAGTCGATCGCGTCCGTGCGGCCGCTGTTCCGCGGCGCCCGGCTGGCGGCGCTGGACGAGCGCATCGCGCACTCGCTGGCCTCGCCGCAGCTGGTCCAGTGCATGACGCGACTGGCCTCACTGCGCCAGAGCCTCGCATTGCACGCCATGCATTGAGCAACCGTATCCGGACGCGGCACGCTGCCGCGTCCGGGCGTCGCGGGCTACTTGGTCGACTTGTCCTCGACCGCCGCGCCGGCGAGCTCGCCGCTCCACACGTAGCCCACCACCTTGCCCTGCGGGTTGAGCTTGACCTGCAGCATCTTGAAGTTCACGTCCGATCCGCTCGGCACCTTGCCGCTGCCGTAGTAGTAGGTCCACACGTCGACCCGGCTGCCGTCGGGGGTGACCTCGAAGCCCTGGCCGATCGGCTGCCCCAGCCACTCGCGCACCTGCGCGCCTTCGGTCACGCCCGGCTGCACGCGCGAGCCGAACGCCTGGTAGTCGAACGGACGCCCCACCTTCATCGTGCTGCATCCGGCCAGCAGCAGCATGCCGGCCAGGGCCGCCTTCCAGTGCATCGCCTGCTTCATCGTTGCCTCCACCAGGTTGTTGACTTCGTGTCGCTCAGCCGTGCTTGAACACCACCGTCTTGGCGTGGGAGAACTCGCGCAGCGCCTCGAAGCCCTTCTCGCGCCCGTGCCCGCTCTTCTTCACCCCGCCGAAGGGCAGCTCGATGCCGCCGCCGGCGCCGTAGCCGTTCACGAACACCTGGCCGCAGCGCATCTTCTTCGCGACCCGCATCTGGCGGCCGCCGTCGCGCGACCAGATGCCTGCCACCAGGCCGTAGTCGGTGCTGTTGGCGAGCTTCACCGCATCGGCCTCGTCCTCGAATGGAATCGTCGAGAGCACCGGGCCGAACACCTCCTGGCAGGCGAGCTCGTGGTCGCGCGGCACGGAGCCGAACAGCACCGGGGACACATAGAAGCCGCCGGCGGGCGTGCCCGGGGCGATCTGCGCCTGGGCCAGCACGCGGATGCCGGTCCTGCGGCCGCGCTCGGTGAAGCCCTCCACGCGCTGCTTCTGCACCGCCGAGATCAGCGGACCGCAGTCGAGGTCCATGTCGTGGGAGCCCACGCGCAGCTGCCCGAAGCGCTGCGCGACACCTGCGGTGAACTCCTCGTAGATCGAGCGCTGCACCAGCAGGCGACTGCCGGCCGAGCAGGTCTGGCCGCCGTTCTGCACGATGGCGTTGACCGCGACCGGGATCACCGCGTCGAGGTCGGCATCGTCGAACACGATCTGCGGCGACTTGCCGCCGAGCTCGAGCGTGCAGCCGATGTGGTTCTTCGCGGCCGCGATCTGCACCAGCGTGCCCACCTCGGGCGAACCGGTGAAGGAGAGGAAGTCGATCCCGGGATGCGCGGACAGGGCGGCGCCCGCCTCCTCGCCCAATCCGGTCACCACGTTGATCGCACCTTCCGGGAAACCGATCTCGTGGGCGAGCTCGATGATGCGCATCGGGGCCACGCAAGCCTCCTCGGCGGGCTTGAGCACCACGGCATTGCCCATCGCCAGTGCCGGGGCGATGGTGCGCCCGAGCATCTGCGAGGGATAGTTCCACGGGATGATGTGCCCGGTGACGCCCTTGGGATCACGCAGCACCGTGACCAGGTAGCCGTCGAGGAACGGAATGACGTCGCCGTGGAACTTGTCGGCGGCCGAGCCGTAGAACTCGAAGTAGCGCGCAGTCGCGGTGATGTCTGCGCGCGCCTGCTTCATCGGCTTGCCGGTGTCGCGCGCCTCGAGCTCGGCCAGCTCGTCGAAGTGGTCGAGAATGCTCTGCCCGAGCCTGGTCATGAGCCGGCCGCGCTCGACCGCGGTCATCCGGCTCCAGGCCCCCTCCTCGAAGGCGTGGCGGGCGGCACGCACCGCCGCGTCGATGTCCGCAGCGGACCCGCGCGCGATGCGGGCGAAGGGCTGGCCGTCGCTGGGCGACACCATGTCCAGCGTGCGTCCGTCGGACGCCGGCAGCCACTTGCCGCCGATCAGGTTCTGGTATTCGATCGCCTCCGGTACGGGGCGCCGCGCGAGACTCGCCGTCATGTCCGTGATCCTCAGGTTGCAACATGCCGGACGCCCTGCACGTGCCTGCGGCGCCGGCCTCGTCGATGGTCGGAAGACCATTCTAGCAGGGGCTGGTCGATGCCCCGGTCCGGGCGCCGCGCCCGGGCTCAAGTCCCGTGCAGACAGGCGTATCATCCCGCCCCATCCTCCGGACTGCGGCTCGACCTGCAATGGACCAGACCTCCACGCCACCCGCCCCGCCCACCGCAGCACCGTCCGCGCGCGGCCTGCCCTACTTCGGCTGCATCCGCGGGCTGCGCCGCAATCCGATGGAGTTCTTCCGGCGCGTGGCCGTCTCGGTGGGCGGCCTCGCCCGCGTGCCGCTGCAGGCCGGACGCAGCATGTACCTGGTGTCGGAGCCGCGCCTCATCAAGGAGCTGCTCATCGACCACCGCACGCGCTTCATCAAGAACGTGCGCTACCCGGCGATGCAGCGTCTGCTGGGCCAGGGCCTGCTGTTGAGCGAGGGGGACGGCTGGCGCCGCCAGCGCCTGCTCACGCAACCCGCGTTCAAGCCCGGCGAGCTCAAGCGCCAGGTCGAGTGGATGAGCGGGCACGTGGCGCGCTTCCTCACGCGCTGGGACGTGCACGCCTCCCGCGGCACGCCGATCGACGCGGAGGAGGAGTTCCTGCGCCTGACCCAGCTGCTCGCCGGCGTGCTCATCTTCGGCCCGCGCTACGAGGCCCACGCCGACGAGATGTTCCAGATCAGCGAGGACATCAAGAACAACTGGCCCAAGCCCCCGCGCGGCATCCTGTCCGGCTTCATCCCGCCGTCGAAGGCACGCGCGCAGCGCATGGAGGCGGCCTGCGCCGATCTCGACCGGCAGATGCAGGCCTTCATCGACGCGCAGCGCAAGGCCGAGCCCGAGGAAGGCGGCATCCTCGGCCTGCTGATCACCGGGTCCGCACGGGAGGGACCGCCATTCACCGACAAGGAGCTGCGCGACCAGGCCGTGACCCTGTTCTTCGCCGGCTACGAGACCTCGGCGGCCTCCATGTGCTGGACCCACTATCTGATGTGGGCGCACCCGCAGGTGCGCGAGCGCATGCTGGCCGAGATCGATGCGGTGGTGGGGAGCCGCGTGCCGGTGGGCGAGGACATCGACAAGCTGCAGTACGTCGAGCAGGTGCTGCAGGAATCGCTGCGCATCTATTCGCCGATCCACTCGCTGTCACGGGTGGCGACGGAGGACTCGGCCATCGGCGGACATCCCATGCCGAAGGGCTGCACGGCAGTCGTGTCGCTCTATGCGACACACCGGCTGCCGGACCACTGGCCCGACCCGGAGCGCTTCGACCCGGAGCGCTTCGCGCCCGAGGCCTGCGCAGGGCGCTACAACTTCGCCTACATCCCGTTCGCGGTGGGACATCGCAACTGCATCGGCAGCACGCTGGCGATGGTCGAGGGCAAGCTGATCCTGGCGCAGGTCGCACAGCGCTTCGTGCTCGACCTGCTCCCCGGCGAGCGCATCGAGCCGATGGCCGCCACCACGATGCGGCCGCGATACGGCATCCGCATGCATGTGCGCCGACGCCAGGCGCACGCCAGCTGATGGTCGCTTGAACACCGAGGACGCAGAGGATCGCAGAGGAACTGCAGAGATGTCGATGTGGAGTGGGATCGATGCCTGCCGTGCGCAACCCGTTCCAGCACGCCGCAATGAACCCGTACCACTGCGTCGTTCCTCTGCGTTCCTCCGTGCCCGCTGTGTCGGACGCGGTGGCGCCGTAGCTGCGGCAGTGAAGTAGCCGCCTTGGCCGACCCTGCGCACCTCGCCAGGCTCAAGCGCGGCGCCCGCGTATGGAACGCGTGGCGGCGGCGCAGCCCGCGGGTGGTGCCGGACCTGAGCCGCGCGCTGCTGGCCGACCTCGAGTTGCGCGGCTTCAACCTCTCCGGAGTGAACCTCGAGCGCGCCATCCTGCGCGGCGCGCGCCTGTCGCAGGCCAACCTCGCCCGCGCGAACCTGCGGCATGCCGACCTGCGCACCGCGAGCCTGCGGCGCGCGAAGCTCGATCACGCCGACCTGAGCGGCGCGATCCTGCGCTTCACCTCCCTGGCGCAGACCAGCCTGGCCGGCGCATGCCTCGCCGGCTGCGAGATCTACGGCATCGCCGTGTGGGACCTGCGCGGCACACCCGCCGACCAGTCCGGCCTCGTGATCCGTGCGACGAGCGGCGAGCCGGCCGTGCGCGTCGACGACCTCGAGCTGGCCCAGCTCGTCCACCTGCTGCTCGACAACAGCAAGCTCTCGCGCGTGGTCGACACCGTCGGCCGCAAGGCGGTCCTCATCCTCGGGCGCTTCAGTGCGCCGCGCAAGGCGGTGCTGGAGACGCTGCGCTCGGCGCTGCGCGTGCAGGGCTACCTGCCGGTGATCTTCGACTTCGACAAGCCGAAGGGGCGCGACCTGACCGAGATGGTCACCACGCTGGCGCGCCTCTCGCGCTTCGTGGTCGCCGATCTCACCGACCCGCGCAGCATCCCCGAGGAGCTCGGGCGCATCGTGCCGGACCTGCCGTCCGTGCCGGTGGTACCGCTGATCGAGGCCGGCCAGGAGCCGTATGCGCTGTTCCGGCACCTGCAGCGCTATCCGTGGGTACTGCCGCTGGTGCGCTACCGCGATGCGGGCGACCTGTTGCGCAGTCTGCCGACAGCGGTCGTCGCACGGGCCGAGCGCAAGGCGGCGGCGCAGGCCCGCGCCGCGGCGCGCGCACGGTGATGCCTGACGCAGGGCGGCGCGCGGCAGCAGTGACGCGCAGGGGCGAATGAAAACGAAAGGTCAACCTGCCCGCCCCGCGCCAGCTCCCGCAATCGCGAGGCCCTGCGGCAGGATGCGTACGGCATCGCCCTGCGCCGCGCGGCCCTGCTGCGCTGGCACGCGTCCTGCACCGCCGGGAGGCCTGCTGCACGCCACCGTCCGAGCGCCCCGACTTCCCCATGTGGTTGAACCTCGCCATCGCCGCCCTCCTGCTCACGGCGACGATCGTCGGCTTCTACCTGGCGCACCGCGTCGTACGGGGCGAAGGCCTGCCGTCGCTGCGCCGCGCCGCGCGCGAGGAGCCCACTGGCCACGTCGAGGACATCAAGCAGATCATCGCCAATTACCGGCGTGAGAAGGGCGATGCGACGCTGCAGATCGCCACTACCCTGCAGGCCCCGGCCAGGCCGCGGCCGGCGACGCAACCCGCTGCCGCCCCGGCCACCGTGGTGCGGCCGCGTCCCAGCCTCCTGAGCGGCCCGAACAAGCTGCTGTACCTGGTGCTCAAGGCCGCGCTGCCGGATCACCAGATCTTCGTCAACGTGCGGCTGGTGGACGCGGTGCAGATCACCGGCCAGCCGCCGACTCCCCACGCGCGCGCGCAACTGGCCCAGGCGAGGGTCGATTTCGTCATCTGCAACAAGCAGCTCGCAGTCGTGGCGATGATCGACATTACCGACGGCAACCGCGCGGACGCCGTGCTCAAGCGGCAGATCGAGCCGCAGATCACCGCCGCGGGCAGCCGCTACCTGCGCATCGCACCCACCGCCATCCCCAAGCCCGGCGACGCACGCAACCTCGTATGCGGCACCCCGGGGTGATCCCGCCGCCCGGCGGTGCGCTCTACGCGGCGCCCCGCCCGCTCGCCATGCGCGGCGTCCGGCGTCGGGCAGCACGCGCGGGCTTGCGCAGCGGCTCCGATGCGGCGGGCACACCGAGCAGCTCCATCAGCCGCTGCGCGTCGAACGGCGCACGCACCTTCGCGTCGTTGTCGAAGTAGCAGTAGACGTCGCGCGCAGCCACGCCCGGCGCCGGCGCGGCGATGCGCCGCGCGTCCGGGGGCTCTCGGCCGCTCGACCAATCGCGGATTCGCGCGGCCCAGCGCGCGAGCGCCTCGTCGGTGTAGCCGCTCGCGTACAGCTCGCGGTCGCCGTGCAGGCGCAGGTAGAGGAAGTCGCCGGTCACGTCCTCGCGACAGGGCCAGCGACCCGCGGTGTCGGCCACCACCAGCGCGACGCGGTGCTCGCGCAGCAGCGCGATGAACGCCTCGTCGACGAAGCTCTCGTGACGGATCTCGATCGCGTGGCGCAGCGGCCGGCCGGCGTCGACCTGCAGGTAGGCTCGGCCGGCCATCCAGTCGGAGTGGCCGCGCGCCACATCGAGCGCGGCCAGGGTGTCGCCCGGCAGCATGCGCAGGAACGCGTGCATGCGCTCGGGCTCGAACCTGAAGTCGGGCGGGAACTGCCACAGCACCGGACCGAGCTTCTCGCGCAGCGCGAGCACGCCGGAGGCGAAGAAGTTCGCCAGCGCGGTGCGCGGCTCGCGCAGCCTCAGCAGGTGGGTGATGTAGCGCCCGCCCTTCACACTGAACACGAAGTGCGCCGGGGTCTGCGCATGCCAGCGCGCGTAGCTCTCCGGCGTCTGCAGCGAGTAGAAGGAGCCGTTGATCTCGATGCTCGACAGGCGCCGCGAGGCGAATTCGAGCTCGCGCCGCTGCGGCAGGTCGCCCGGATAGAACACCCCGCGCCAGCCTGCGTAGCGCCAGCCCGAGATGCCGATGCGGATGGCCGCGCTCATGTCTCCAGCGCGGCCGCCAGCTGCGGGTCGTTCTTGAACGCTCCGCGCAGGTTCATGGCCGCGAGCGCGAGCTGGAGCACGATCAGGGCGTGGGCGCCGTCGTGCCAGCCCCATGTGATCCACAGGGCGTTGCTGAGCAGGAAGATCCAGAAGCCGGTCTTGCGGCGCCGCTTCGATTGCGACGCCACCATCCAGGCGGCCAGCACCGTGACCAGCATCGCGGGCCACTGCAGCAGGTCGAGCGCATCCATGGAACCGGTGGCGGCAACCGCCATGCCGTCCCGCTTCAGGCTCTAGGCCCTGGACTCCAGAGGAGCTGCGCGGCGCAAGGCGCCGCATTCTCTTCCCGGCGTCCGGCACCTGGGGCCTAGGGCCTCAATCCAGTACGTGCGAGACGAGCCCATCCGCCAGCTTCGGTTCGAACCAGGTCGACTTCGGCGGCATCACCTGCCCGGCATCGGCAACCGCCATCAGGTCCTGCATGCGGGTGGGGAACAGCGAGAACGCAACGCTCATCTCGCCCGAGTCCACCCGCCGCTGCAGTTCCTCCAGCCCGCGGACGCCGCCAACGAAGTCGATGCGCTTGTCGGTGCGCAGGTCGGCGATCCCGAGCACCGGTGTGAGGAGGTGGCGGGTGAGCAGGCTCACGTCGAGCCGCTCGACCGGGTCGCGCTCCTGCGCCCGCTCGGGCTTGATCTGCAGCCGGTACCAGTGCCCCCTCAGGTACAGCCCGATCTCGCCCGGCTGCGCGGGCCGCACCGGCTGCGCGCTCTGCTTCACGCTGAAGGCAGCGCCGACGCGCGTGAGAAACTCCAGCGCCGACATGCCGCGCAGGTCGCGCACGAGCCGGTTGTAATCGAGGATGCGCATCTGGTGGTGCGGAAACGCCACCGCGAGGAAACGGTTGTAGCTCTCGCGGCCGGCATGTTGCGGATTGGCGTTGCGGCGCGCCTGCGCGACGCGCGACGCGGCGGCGGAGCGGTGATGCCCGTCGGCGATGTACAACGCGGGCATGCGCTCGAACGCGGCGCTCAGCGCGGCGATCTCCCCGTCACCCGGGATGACCCAGATCTGGTGCACCACGCCGTCCGCACTGGCTTCACTGTCCGGTTCACCGCTGCAGGCGCGCGCCAGCAGGGCATCGGCCTCCGCACAGTTCGGATAGGCGAGCAGCACCGGTCCGGTCTGGGCGTTCACCGCGTCGATCTGGCGGACGCGATCGTCCTCCTTGTCCGGGCGCGTGTGCTCGTGGCGGCGGATCCGGTTGCTCTCGTAGTCCGCCACCGAGGCTGCGATGACCACCCCCGTCTGCACATGCGCGCCGTGGGTGAGCCGATAGCCGTAGTACGCGGGGCGGGCATCGCGCACCAGCACGCCCTCGCGCTGCATGCGCTGCAGGTTCTCGGCGGCCATCGCGTACACCGCCTCCGCATGCGGGTCGGTACCCGGCGGCAGGTCGATCTCGGGCTTGGAGACGTGCAGGAAGCTCCATGGCCGGCCGGCCGCGCGTGCGCGCGCCTCCTCGGTGGAGAGCACGTCGTACGGCGGGGCGGCGACCGCGGCGGCATGGCCCGGCGCAGGACGCAGGGCAGCGAAGGGACTGGCGATGGACACGATCGGCATGTTCGAGAAAAGGCGGCATTCTAACCGAGCGCGGAACCCGGACCGGGCGCAGGCGCCGAGCGAACATCGGGGCGCCCCCGAGCAAACGCGGGCACGGGCAACTTTTTACAGCGCAGTCGTCCATGGAACGCGCGCACAGGCAGGGACCTTGCAGATGCACGCGCCGAGCGCGCGCAACTCCTTGTTCCGCATCTCCCCAAGTTGTCGGCGGGCGACATGGCTGCCGCGTTTGGGAACCTGCAACACATCGCGGGTTTTCTCCCCCGTCGCTTCACGACGCCCGTTGTATGAGCTACACGACCGATACGATGCACGCAGCCGCCGGCCCGAACTCCTTCTCCCACCTGGGCGGTACACTGCTGCGCCTGGCCTCCGGCTTCGTCCTGCCGCTGGCCCTCCTCGCGCTCGCGCAGCTTGCAGCGCCCTTCGTCGCCGACCCGCCGCGTGCCTTGGAGGGCTGGCCCATGTGGGGACCGCTGTGGGCCCTGGTGCTGGCCGGCACGCTGGCACTGGTGTTCAACCGCGGGCGCGTGGTGTTCGCCGTGCTGTGCCTCGCACTGGCTTACTGGGCGCAGCAGTCCGGCCTGCTCGATGCCGCGCGGGGCGCCACCGCGCGCATCGCTTTTGCGGGTCTGTGTGTCGGCGTGCCGGCGAGCCTCGCGACGCTCGCACTGGTGCGTGAGCGCGGCGTGTTCAGCTTCTACGGCGCGCGCCGGCTCGGACTTATCCTGCTGCAGGTCGCGCTGGTCGGATGGGCCATCGCCTGGGATCGCGCGGATGTCGCCGCCTGGCTCTACCTGCCCCTGCTGCCGGACGCCACGCCGCTCGCCTCCGCCATCCCGCATGCCGCGCTGGTCATCATGGCGGTGTCGGTGGTGATCACGGTCATCCGTGCCGTGATCGACGGGTCGGCGCTGGACGCAGGGCTCGCCGGTGCGCTGGCCTGCTTCGTCCTGGCCGCGCAGACTTTGGCCCTGCCCAACCACTTCCCGCTGTTCATCGGCGCCGGTGCCGCGGCGCTGGCGGCGGCCGTGCTGCAGGACACGTTCCGGCTTGCGTTCCGCGACGAGCTCACCGGCCTGCCGAGCCGGCGCGCGCTCAACGAACGCCTGCTCACGCTCGGCACCCGCTACACCATCGTCATGGTAGACGTCGATCACTTCAAGCAGTTCAACGACGTCTATGGCCATGAGCTGGGCGACCACGTGCTGCGGATGGTGGCGGCAAAGCTGCGCACGGTCGGTGGCGGCGGCCGCGCCTACCGCTACGGCGGCGAGGAGTTCACCCTGGTATTCCCGGGGCGCCGCATCCCGGACGTGTGGCCGCACCTGGAGGTGCTGCGCCAGCAGATCGGCACGCATGCGGTGGTGCTGCGCTCGCTGCACCGGGCCGAGCCCGGCCAGAGCGGATCGCAAGGGGTGCACGTGACGGTGAGCATGGGCGTAGCCGAGCGCAACGACCGCCACGCCACACCCTCCAGCGTGCTGCGTGCGGCGGACAAGGCGCTTTACCGGGCGAAGGACAAGGGGCGCGACCGCGTCAGCCTTTGAGCCCGGCGGGCAGGCTGCGCATGCGGATGCGTGCAGGGACGCGATGTGCCTTTACAATACCGGCACCCGCGGCCCTCCTCCTCCGCCATGACTGCACTTCGGCACGTCGCAGCACTGTCCCTGGTCGTACTCTCCTTCCTGTCCTCCTCCGCACACGCCCAGGATGCGCGCAAGCAGTTCGGGCGCTGGGCGGCCGCCTGCAGCGGCGACGCGTGGTGCACAATCAGCACCAAGCTGCCCGGTGGCAATGCGCCGTCATACGCCTTCCAGCTGCGCGTGTCGCGCTTCCAGTCCGGCACCCAGGAGATCGCATTCCTCCCCGCGGCGGCGACGCCCGCACCCGATGCACCGATCGAGGTCGCTGTCGACGGCAAGGCGCGCTTCACCCTTGAGGCGGGCAGCGGCTACCGGCGCGTCGGCGGCAGCAACACGTTCGTGATCGACCAGGCCCGGTCGGACGACCTCCTGCGGGCGCTGCGCGAGGGCAGGCGGGTGTCCCTGCGCTACGCCACCGCCGCGGGCAATCCCGCGCAGGCCGACTTCTCCCTGCAGGGATATGTGCAGGCCGCCGAGTACGCACGCATCACGGCGCCGCCGGCGCCGACAGCGGCGGTCGAGAGCCCCCCTGCCGCAACGGCAGCGGTCGAGGCCGCGCCGGCTGCGGCGGCGCCGGTCCAGGCACCGCCTGCTGCGAAGCCCGCCGGGACCAGGAAGAGCAGGAAGAAGGCGCTCCCCGCGACCGCGGCTGAGGAGTCGCCGGCGCCGGCGAATGCGCCGGAGCCGGCAGCAGTCGTCTCCGAGTCCGGATCATCCCCGAGCATTCCTGCCGCCACGCTTCCAGCGCCGCCAGAGACCCCCGTCGCACCAGCCCAGGCCCCCGCAGCGGCGGCGACGGCGGCGTCGCCGCCTCCCAGACCGGCAGAGACCTCCGCACCCAGCCTGCCGGCACCGAGCCTCGGTGAAGTCCAACCCGCTGCGCCGCCCCCCAGTTCCCCGCCGCCCGCAGGACGCAAGCGCGCCAAGGCGGTGTTGCAGTTCGCCTGCCGCGGAAACGAGCCGGCCTGGTCGCTGGTCATCGACCACGACAACGCGCGCTACCTCACGTTGCAGGGAAGCGAGCCGCAGGCGGTGCCGCTGCAAGGCAAGCTGAGGGTGACCGGCGAAGGCCGCACCCCGGACGTCGACTGGCGCGGCAAGGCGGCCGACGGCAGCGCGTACAAGGTGCTGATCCAGGAGCAGGCGTGCCGCGACAGCATGGCCGATGCGGCGAGCGGAGCGTTCCCCTATCGGGCCCGCCTGACCCTGCCCGGCGGGAAGATCGTGCAGGGCTGCTGCAGCGCCGGGCTCGAGGCTGCCCGGCGCGAGCCGGCGCCGGCGGAGGATCTCGAAGCCGCACCGGTGGCCAACCTTGCAACCCGCTCGTCCGAGGATTGGAGCCGTTTCCTGTTCGAGCTGCTGCCCGCCGTGCGGGCCTGCATCGAGAAGACGCCAGGCCAATCCGCGTACGTGACCAAGGCCTGGCCGATGAGTCGCGGCATGGTGGGTGTACGCACGCGCAATGCCGCCGCCGGCTGGTTCGACTGCACCGCCCAGTACGACGGCAGCGGCATCGAGCGCTTCGAGGCGGTGACGTCCGATGCCGAACCGGTGGTCGGCGAGGGCCGCGTGCTGTTCACGCCGCTGCCCGACACGCCGCTCTCCGGCCGCTGCTGGCAGCAGGAGAAGGTGGTGGACAGCGCCGGACGCCAGATCGGCTGGCTTTCCACCAACGGCTGCTGAGCACCCGGCGGACGGCTCGTCGGCGGCTTACTGGCGAGCCTTGCGCCAGGCCTCGTATTCGGCGCGCGTCCTCTCGTCCGGCGGATAGGTGCCGGTGACCGGGGCACCGGCGCGGATCTTCTCCACCACGAACGCCTCGAGCGCATCCAGCTCAGCGCCGCTGCGCGACACTTCATCGGCGAGGTGGCGCGGGATGCATACCACGCCGTCGTCGTCGCCGACCAGGATGTCGCCCGGCATGACCAGTACTTCGCTGCAGCCGACCGGCACGTTCCACGCCACCGCCAGGTGCCGGGCCGGATGGGGTGGCGAGGCCGCACCGCGCGCGTAGACCGGAAAGCCGAGCGCACGGATCGAGGCGAAGTCGCGCACGCACCCGTCCACGATGCAGCCCGCCGCGCCGCGCACCTGCAGGCGGTTGATGTAGATGTCGCCGCCAATTGCCGCACTCTCGATCCCGCGCCCCTCCACCACCAGGATCTGCCCCGGGCCGCAGCTCTCGATCGCCGCGCGCTGCGGATACTCGGGCCTGGTGATGTGCTCGAAGGTGGCCAGGTCCTCGCGGCCGGGCACGAAGCGCAGGGTGAGCGCTTCCCCCACCATGCGCAGGCCCGGGCAGACCGGGCGCAGCCCGGTGAGATAGGTGTTGCGGAACCCCAGCTTGAACAGCTGGGTGCTGAGGGTCGCACTCGCCACGCCGCGCAGGCGCTCGAGCGTTTCCGCGGAAACGGGTATCGTCATAGGCATCCTCCCGGAGCGGTGATCAACCCCGCGATGATAGTCGACATGCACGCAGTTTCGATCGCACGCGGCCTGCTGGCCGCCGTCCTCGCGTGGGCAGCGCTTCCCGTGCCGGCCTACGACGGCGAGGACATGGCACCGGGCATCGCCCGCCTCGATGCCTTCGCTCGCGACGGCCGCATGAGCGTGGGCGTGGGGATGCGGACCTTCAGCGGCACCTGGCAGCGCGCGGCACCGGATCAGCTGCGGCTGCTGCCCCTGCACTGGCGCGGCACCCGCGCCACGCTCGCCGCCCAGCGCGAGCGCCTGGTCCGGGCGACGCTGCAGGACACGCGCAATGCCAGCCTTTACTGCGAGCTGGTCGACGATCCGGCGGCGCCCAGCGGCGTGTGCGAGGAGACGGGCGGACGCGTCTACTACCTGCTGGCATCCCGCGCGCGCCCCTAGGGAAGCTCTGATCAATGGGATGCACTGTGCGGCCGGGCGATTCCGGCCCGCGCAAGCGCGATTGAAGCCTCCGCCACCCTGCGCGGGCGCGGGCCAAAAGCGCCGGTCCCGCAACAGCGCTTGCATTGGCGGGTTGCGTCAGGGGCGGGGTCTGCGGCGCAGCGCTCATTGCGCTGGTTCCATCCTGCGCTGCGTCGGGCCGCTTGAATCAATCCGCCCCTTACGCAACGCACAGTGCATCCCATTGAACAGAGCTTCCCTCGCCGGTCGGCCCCCGCGTAGTAACATCCGCCGCACAACGACACGCACGCGGGGGAGAGAGTGGCGGACAGCCTGGACAGCTTCGACTATGTCATCGTGGGCGCCGGGACGGCCGGATGCGTGCAGGCGAACCGGCTCTCCGCCGATCCGCAGGCCCGCGTGCTGCTGGTCGAGGCGGGCGGCAAGGACGACTACTTCTGGATCGACATCCCGGTCGGCTACCTCTACACCATCAACAATCCGCGCACCGACTGGTGCTACAAGATCGAGCCGGACCCGGGCCTCAACGGCCGCAGCATCGGCTACGCGCGCGGGCGCGTGCTGGGCGGCTGCTCCTCGATCAACGCGATGATCTACATGCGCGGACAGCGCAGCGACTACGATCACTGGGCCGGGCAGGGCAATCGCGGCTGGTCCTGGGACGAGGTGCTGCCCTACTTCAAGCGCACCGAGGACTACGTGCACGGCGCGGACGAGTTCCACGGTGCCGGGGGAGAGCTGCGCGTCGAGGAGCGCCGGGTGAGCTGGGAGATCCTGGATGCCTGGCGCGACGCGGCCGAGCAGTGCGGCATTCCGAAGATCGCCGAGTTCAACCGCGGGGACAACTTCGGCACCGCCTACTTCCAGGTGAACCAGCGCCGCGGCGTGCGCTGGAGCGGGACCAAGGCGTTCCTGCGCCCGGTGCTGCACCGGCCCAACCTGACCGTGCTGACCGACGCGCACGTGAGCCGCCTGTGCCTCGATGCCGCCGGCGGGACGCGCCGCGCGACCGGGATAGAGGTACGGCATGCCGGCGGCCAGAAGGTGATCCAGGCGCGCCGCGACGTGATCCTCGCTGCGGGCGCCATCGGATCACCCCAGATCCTGCAACTGTCCGGCGTCGGCCCGGGCGCGCTGCTGCAGCGGCTGGGCGTGCCGGTGGTGCACGACCTGCCCGGGGTCGGCGAGAACCTGCACGACCACCTGCAGGTCCGCATCATGTACAAGGTGAGCGGATGCCGCACGCTCAACGAGCGCGCCAACTCGCTGCTGGGCAAGGCCGCGATGGGCCTCGAGTACCTGCTGTTCCGCACCGGCCCGCTGACCATGCCGCCATCGCAGATGGGTGCGTTCACCCGCAGCGATCCGTCGCAGCCCTCGGCCAACATCGAGTGGCACGTGCAGCCGCTGTCGCTCGACAAGTTCGGAGCGCCCCTGCACCCGTTCCCCGCCATCACGCCCTCGGTGTGCAACCTGCGCCCCACCAGCCGCGGACACGTGCGCATCAAGACCCCGAACCCGCAGGACCATCCGGCGATCACGCTGAACTATCTCTCCACCCCCGAAGACCAGGACGTCGCGGTCCGTTCCATCCACCACACCCGGCGGATCATGGCGGCCCCCGCGCTCGCGAAGTACCGGCCCGAGGAGTTCAAGCCGGGACCGCAGGTGCAGACCGACGAGGAACTGTTGCGTGCGGCAGGCGACCTGGCGACCACCATCTTCCACCCGGTGGGGACCTGCAGGATGGGCAGCGATCCGATGGCGGTGGTCGACGATCGCCTGCGCGTGCGCGGCATCGATCGGTTATGGGTGATCGACGCCTCGGTCATGCCGCGCATCACCTCCGGCAACACCAACGCGCCAACCGTGATGATCGCCGAGAAGGGTGCGGAATTCGTGCTCGGCAAGGCTTGAACACCCGCTATCGCGCCTCATTTGCATTGCAACAAATCCGTGCGATTCAAGTCCAATCTCACTATGGAATCTATTTTGCTGCGTTGCGCCATAACAGGATGTACCGAGGGATGATCCGGGAACTGCACGAACACGATCGCCAGGAAGTGCGGGCCTTCTTCCTCGCGTTGGGCCAGGAAGACCGCTATCGCCGCTTCGGACGTGTCATGGCCGATATGGCGCTCGAGGGCTATCTCGCGCGGCTGGATTGGTCGGAGTGCGTCATGCTCGGCGCCTACGACCCCCACGCGCACCTGGTTGGCCTGCTCGAGCTGGCCCGGATCCGCGGCGGCGGCTGCGAGATCGCGGTGGTGGTCGCGGGCACGCACCGCGGCCGCGGCCTGGGCACGGCCCTGATGGATCGCGCGCTGCTCAAGGCCAAGGTGCACGGATGCGAACGCGTCGTCCTGCTGTGCCAGGTCGACAACGAGCCGATGCGGCGGCTCGCGCGCAGCGCAGGGCTGAGCGCTTCCACCGAAGATGGCGAGGTCGAGGGCCGGCTGGAGCTGCCGCAAGCGGCGCTGGCCGACGTCACCGAGGATGCCACCCGCGACACCATCGGCAACGCCACCTACGCCGCCCTGCTCGCTTCGCGCGCGCTGGCCGAGCTGTTCCAGAACGCACTGCGCACCACCGCGCGTGCCGTGGCGCCGCAGTACCGCTGACCGGCCGGCGTCAGGGACGGCGCGCGACGCAGCTGTAGAAGTTGGCGGCAGCGAAGAAGGTCCCGCGCTCGGAGCAAGCCGCCATCTCCTGCGCCCAGGCCCCGGCTTCCGCCTCGGTCATCGCACCCGCTGCCGGCAGCAGCTTCACGAACGAGGATATGGTGCCGGCGAAGAAGTCCGCGCGGCCGATGTCGGCCATCACGTGGGAGAACGACTCCTGCAGTTCCAGCCCGGCGGCGTGCAGCAGCCGCGGCATGTCGCGCATCACCCGCGGGCTGGTGGCGATGGCGCCGATGATGGCCGCCTCGATGCGTCCGCCCACCTCGGGATCACTGCTGCCGAAGGTCATCGACGCGTAATCGCCGTCGAAGATGCCCACCACGCCGCCGGGTCGCACCACCCGCGCCACCTGGCGCAGAACGGCAAGCGGCTCCTCGACATGGCTGAGCAGCGTGTGTGCGATCGCCGCGTCGACGCTCGCGTCCGCCAGCGGCAGGCTGGCCGCATCGCCCACGTCGAACTGCAGCCACGCCGACAGCCCTTCCTCGGCCGCGCGGCGCCTGGCCACGTCAACCAGGTACGGACTGCGGTCCAGCCCCAATACCTGACCGGCGAACCCCGGGCGGCGTGCAACGGTACGACCCACGAAACCGGTACCGCAGCCCAGGTCGAGCACGCGCGCCGAAGGATGCAGCGCCATCGCGTCGAGGTACTCGTCCAGCATCGCCATGAACCGGCCATGCCGTCCCCGCAGCTCCATGCGCGCCGCGATCGCTTCCAGTGCGGCCTCGTCGAGGCAGTCCGTGATGCGGTAGACGTCGGCCTTGCTCATGCCCTCTCTCCCCCGCGACTGAACCGCAATGGCGACAGCGCGGCCATCATATCCCGTGGCAGCGGGGCGGGTTCGTCCTCCAGCCAGGCGGCGATCACCTCGCCCGCCAGCGGAGCCGTGATCAGACCGCGCGAGCCGTGTGCCGTGGATACGAACAGCCCCGCCTCGCCTGCCGGGCCTGCGAGCGGCAGGTAGTCCGGGCTGGTGCAACGCAGTCCCGCCCGCGCCCCGACGCCGGCCGACCCGGCGGAAGGCGCCCCCAGCGCGTGCATCAGCGCGGGAGACAGGCGTCCGAGCCGTGCGAGGTTCTCGACCTGGTCGGCCTCGCGAACGTCCGCCTGCGCCTCGCGGGCGAAGGTGGCGCCGGCGCAGTGCATGCCCGCCCGGGCTGGCGCCACGTAGCCATCTCCGCAAAGCACCGCGCGCAGGTCCGCGCTGCGCGCGGTGGCAGGCAGCAGCGTGACCTGGCCGCGGTTCACGCGCAGCGGCAGCGCCGCCGTCTGGCGGAACCGGGCCGAGGCCGCACCTGCTGCGACGATCGCCACCGCTGCGCGCGCGATCTCCCCGCGGCCATCGGCAGCCACCCACTGCCCGCCCTCCTCGTGCACGGCGACCACATCGCGAGAGGCATGCGTCACGATGGCGGGATGCGCCGCCAGCACACGGCAGAGCGCCGGGGGATGGACCCAGCCACCGCGCGGGAACAGCAGCCCCCCCGACTCCATGGGCAGCCCTGCAAGCAGGCCGGCTTCGGCCTGCGATACCGGGGACAGCAGGTCTCGCGGCAGGCCGATGCTGCTCAACCTCGCCTGCCGCGCAGCTTCCTCAGCGTCGAAGGCCAGGTGCAGGACCGGGCAGTCGGACCATGCGTTGCCGTCACTTGGCAGGCGCGTACGCAGGATCCGCAACGTGTGCTGGTACCCCGCCAACACCAGCCGGCTGAGCGGCGTGTGATGAGCCGAGAGGCGCGCATACAGGATTCCCTGCGCATTGCCCGACGCTTCGCGGGCCAGATCGGCATTGCGCTCCAGCAGCGCCACCTGCCACCCGCGGCGCACCAGGCTGTCGCTGACCGCGGCACCCGCCAGGCCGCCGCCGACCACGATCGCGCTTCGCGGCCGGGTGGTTGCCGGGGTGCCCCCGGCGACCTCGCGCTCGCCGCACAGCATCTCACGCTTGCTGCCGTAGCCACGGGCCTTCGAGACCTGGAAGCCGGCCGCAGCCAACCCTCGCCGGACTTCCCCTGCGCAGCTGTATGTCGCCACCGTGGCCCCGGCGCGAGACTTGTCCCCCACCACCCGGAGCAGGCCGGCGCCCCACAGCTCGGGATTGCGCGATGGCGCGAAGCCGTCGAGGAACCACGCGTCCAGCGCCCCCTGGAGCGCCGGCAGCGTCTCCCGCGCATCTCCGACAAGGAGCGTCAGGTGCACCCGGCCATGGTCCAGCGAGAAGCGATGCCACCCGATGCTGGGCAAGGCGTACTGTGCGACCAGTTCGCGGCGCTCGCGCTCGAGCGCCGGCCACAGCCCCAGCGCGCGGTCGAGGTCCGCCGGCGCGAGCGGGTCCAGTTCGGTACTGACGAAATGCAGCCGGGCTGTCGGCGGGGCTGTGGATGCGAACAGCTGCCAGGCCGCGAGGAAGTTCAGTCCGGTGCCGAAACCGGTCTCGCCGATGGCGAAGGCGGCGCCCGGAGCGAGCGCCGCGAACCGCTGCGCGAGGCGGTTGCCCTCCAGGAAGACATGCCGGGTCTCGTCCAGCCCGCCGGCACGGGAGAAGTAGATGTCGCCGAAGCGGCGGGAAAACGGTTGGCCGTCCTGCCAGTCGAGCACGGGCGGGAATGAGGCTGCACTCAGGAAGAGGGGGACACTGGGCCCCGGGCCAGCCCGGATGGCCCCTGGAGCGTTCCGGCAGCGCGCCGCCGGAGGGTCGGTTGCGGCCCGGCATGGCCGGGCCGCGGAAACCGGTTTACTTCAGGTGACCGTTGACCAGCTTGGTCATCTCGAACATGGACACCACCTTCTTGCCACCGAACACCGCGCGCAGCTTGTCGTCGGCGTTGATGTTGCGCTTGTTGGTGGAGTCCTGCAGCTTGTTCTTCTTGATGTAGTCCCAGATCTTCTTGGTCACTTCGGTGCGGGGCATGGCCTTGTCGCCCACCACCGCGGCCAGCTCGGCGCTGGGGGTCATGGCTTTCATGAAAGCCGCATTGGGGGTGCGCTTGGCGCCCGCCTTCTTCGCCGCCTTCTTGGCCGGCTTCTTGGCTGCGGTCTTCTTGGCTGCAGCCTTCTTCGGGGCGGCCTTCTTCGCAGCTTTCTTGGCCGGGGCCTTCTTCGCAGGTTTCTTCGCAGCGGCTTTCTTGGTCGCCTTCTTGGCTTGTGCCATCGTCATGTCTCCAAGTGGGTGTCTCGATAGAGAGCGATTTGCCATGCGGCGTGCAGAGAATGCTACAAGAGTGAGAGCGGAGTCAATGACCGGAGGGTCGATTTTCCCTCTGGAAACGCCCTTCTCCGCATCTTTTTTCCCTCTGCGGGCGCTGCATTCGCGCAATTCGCCGTGCAGCGACATGCAGTGAACATGCCAACCGCCGCGAAGACGCTGCGCTAGAGGGCCGTTTCCACGAGGGCATCGACCACCCGGCAGCCCTCCCCGCGGGCCCCCACGATCACCGGGTTGAGGTCCATGCTGACGATGCCGGCGTGCGGGGAGGCCATGAGGAGCCCCACCGTGATGGCGATGCGGCAGAAGGCGTCCGCGTCCAGGGGCGGCTCCCCGCGCACCCCCTCCAGCAGGGGCGCGATGCGCAGGCGCGCGAGGGCCCGCATCACGTCGTCGGCGGTGAACGGCGCGAGCAGCAGCTGCACGTCGGGCATGGCTTCGACGTACTTGCCGCCATCCCCGATCACCACCACCGGGCCGAACACGGGGTCGCGATGCGCACCGATCAGCAGCTCGCGCTGGCCCTGCACCATGCGGGCGACGATGACGCCATCGAGCATGCCGCCGGTCAGCCGCACGGTGCGGTCGAAGTCACCGTACGCCTGGCGCACCGCCTCGGGCGTGCGCACGTTCAGCCTGACCAGCCCGTGCTCGGACTTGTGCGGGAGGCTCGCGGCGCAACCCTTGACCGCAACCGGTGCCCCGAACCGCTCCAGGGCCGCCTCCGCCTCCTCCACCGAGTGGCAGAGCACGTGCTCCACCACCGGCACGTTGTAGCGCGAAACCAGCTCCAGGCTGTCGGCCTCGTTCAGCGTGCGCGTCTGCGCCGGCGGCGCAGTGACCGGGTCCGGCATGGCGGGGGGGTGGCGAGCGACGTAATGCGTCAGGTCCGCGCTGGAGAGGAACTGCGCGAGCGCGCCCACCGCTTCGGTCTCGGTGGCGAACACCGGCAGTCCCTGCGCCTTGAACCTGGCCGCGATGCCGGCTTGCGGGATCGCCACCGCGATCGGCTTGCCGGTGCGCTTGGCGAACACCGCCGCGTCGCCCGCGAAGGCGTCCACGTCGTAGCCCTGCCCGGCCACCGGAATCCCGATGAGGAAGGCGTCCGCGGCCGGGTCCTTCGCGATGACCGGCAGGATCTGGCCGAACAAGCCGCTGTTGCTGAGCAGTGCGGCGGTGATGTCGACCGGGTTGGTGGTGGTGGCGAAGCTCGGGAGGATCCTGCCCAGGCCCGCACGGGTGTCGTCGGAGAGCCTGGCGATCTCCAGCCCTTTGGAGGTCGCGGCATCCGCGGACAGGACGCAGGTCGCGCCGGAGTTGCTGATGACCACCAGGCGGCGCCCCCTGGGCTTCCAGCCCTTCAGGTACAGCTCGGCGGCCTGGACCAGCTCCACGCTGTCCTGCGCGCGCCAGATGCCGTGCCGCTCCAGGAACGCCTCGACGACGCGATCCTCGTTGGCCAGCGCACCGGTGTGCGAGCGCGCGGCCGCCTGTCCGGCGGGCGTGCGGCCGGACTTGAGCGCAACGATCGGCAGCCCGCGCTCGCGCGCGATGCGGGCGGCGTCGGCCAGCGGCGCGGGATCGCGGATCGTCTCCAGGTACAGCAGCAGCAGCCTGAGCTCGGGGTCCTCGGCCATCACCGCTGCCAGCTCGCTCACCGTCACGTCGCAATCGTTGCCGGTGGCAGAGGCGTAGCGCACGCCGATGCCGCGCTGGCGCAGCAGCCCGTAGGGCACCACGCTCATCGCGCCGCTCTGGCTGACCACGCCGACCGGACCGTCGCGGGGCTCCACCTCCAGGAACATGGTGGAAAAGCTCAACACGGCGCCGGTGCCGAAGTTGGCCAGGCCCTGGGAGTTGGGACCCACCACGCGCATGCCCGCCTCGCGCCCCCTGGCGGCCATCCGGTGCTCCTTCTCGATCGCGGCCGTGTCGCTGGTCTCGCCGAACCCGGACGCCATCACGACCGCCGTGCGCACCCCCATGGCGGCACACTGGTCGACCGCCTGCACCGCAAGCTCGTCCGGCACCGCGATGACCGCGACCTCGGGTACTTCTGGCAGGTCGGACAGGCCGGGGTAGCACCTGAATCCCTGCGCGTCCTTGCGCTTGGGATTGATCGGGTAGACCTTGCCGCGATAGCCGAACTTCGACAGGTACAGCAGTGGCCGGCCGCCGATCTTGTTGGGGTTCTCCGAGGCGCCGATGATGGCCACGGAGCGGGGATTGAGGACGGTGCGCAGGGCGGCGCGGCGCGGGTCGGTCATTTCCGGATCTCTACGTTTTCTCGAAGTATGGGACCTGGCGTCCGGCCAGGTCGATGAAGCGGCAGCGCACGCGGTCGCCGATGCGCAGGTCCTGCGCGCCGTGGGCCATCACCCGGAAACCCTCGTCGGCATCCACCAGCACGATCGCGTAGGGCGCGTAGGCGCGCAGCGCCTCGCTCGGCGCCCGCACCACCAGGGTCGCCGCGTGCACGATGCCGCTGCCGCCGGCGGCGCGATCCTCGGGCCCCGCCTTGCCGCAACGGGGACAGAAGGTGCGATGGAAGTACCACGTGGCGCCGCAGCCACTGCAGGCCTGGTAGGCCAGCCCGGCGGCACCCCTGGTCCAGTCCGCGACGGTGCTCATAGCGCCTCCACGATCAGGCTGGCGTGGGAAGACAGGACCCCGCCGTCCCCATGCAGCAGCGCCAGCGACGCGTTGGCGACCTGGCGCTCGCCGGCGCGGCGGGTCAGCTGCAGGTGGGTCTCGACCAGGTGCGCCATCGCGCCTCCGCATCCGCAGTGGCCGTAGGAGAGCAGGCCGCCGTGGGTGTTGAGCGGCACCCTGCCCGACCTCGAGAAGTGCCCCTCGCGCGCCAGCCGGCCGGCCTGGCCGCGCGGCGCGAGTCCCAGCTCCTCGAGCAGGATGGTCAGCGTGATGGTGAAGCTGTCGTAGATGGCCGCGTAGTTCACGCCCTTCAGGTCGACCCCGGCCGCGTCGCGGGCCCGTGCGACCGAGGCCGCGGCCCCGAAACGGGTGAGGCTGGGTGCTGCGGTCACGTGCTGGTGGGTGTGCGCCTGCCCCGTCCCTCGGATGCGCACGTCGAACCCGTTGGTCCGCTCGCGGCTGATGACGAAGGCACAGCCGCCGTCCGACACCGGGCAGCAGTCGAGCAGCTTGAGCGGCGCCGCCACCGGCTTGGATGCGAGCACCTCGTCGACCGTGATCGGGGACCGGAACTGGGCCCCCGGATGGGTGCTGGCGTGGCCGCGCATCAGCACCGCGAGCTCGGCGAGGTCACGCTCGGTGGTGCCGAACTCGTGCATGTAGCGCGAGGCCACCAGGCCATAGTAGGCCGGGATGGTGGGCCCCAGCGGCACCTCGTATTCCGGGTGCCCGACCTGGGCGAGCGTCTGCACCGCGGCGTCGCGGGACTGTCCGGTCAGGCGGTTCTCGCCCGCCACCACCAGGATGTTGCGCGCGGCCTTCGCCTCGACCAGCAGGTGCGCCAGCATCGCCATGCCGAAGCCGGTGGCGCCGCCCAGCTGCACCGCGTGCGCGTACACCGGGTCGAGGCCATAGTGCTCGGCGAAGACGGTCGAGAGCATCAGGTGGGGAAAGGTGGTCGAGTACCCCACCAGGAGCCCGTCGACGTCCTTGCGCTCGAGCTGCGCGTCGGCCAGCGCGAGCGTGGCGGCCGCGCTCATCAGGTCGAGCGTGGAGTTGCCCGGGTGCTTGCCGTAGGGGGTCAGCCCTACGCCTGTGATGTAGCTCATGAATCCAACCTCGCTCACCGCAGAGGACGCAGAGGGCCGCAGAGGGAGATTCCCGTCGTGGCAGTTCTCTGCGTACCTCTGCGTCCTCTGCGGTTCATGCGTTTCGCTCTAGACGGTGGCAACCGGCGTCGCCGGCGACCCCACCGCCCCCGGCAGCCGCAGCGGCGGCGCAGTCAGCAGGAACCGGTAGCGCTTGTGCGCGCGCAGCCAGGTGGCCAGCTCGCTCAGGTACCAGATCTCGCCGAGGTTCACCCCCAGCTTGAACAGGCAGTGCTCGTGCAGCGGCAGGGCGGCGCAGTTGTCGGGCTGGCTGGTCGCCGGATGGGCTTCCACCGCGTAGTTGTCGGCGATGACCGCCGACATGCCGCTGTCCGTGATCCACTGCAGCAGGCGCCTGTCGCGGCCGTCCAGCACCGCGCAGCTGTTCTCCACCGTATGCGGGTCCGGCTTGCGGTCCATCTCCAGCAGCATCTGGCTGAAGGCGGTGTGGAAGCAGACCAGGTCGCCCGGCTCGACCTCGACCTTGTCCGCCTCGAGGATGCGCATCAGCTGGTCGTAGCCGACCACGGCGCGCGCGCGGCCGACGTGCGCATGCAGGTCGATCATCACCCCGCGGCTCTGGATGCACTTCACCGCCATGTTCTCCACCCCCAGGGCCTTCGCCCGCGAGGTGGACTTGGCCGGCACCTGGCCGATGGCGCCCGCATCGTTCGGGTCGGACGGTCCGACGATGTGCTCGCCCGGGCGAAAGCCGTTGTAGTAGCACGGCTCGGGCACCCCGTCGCCGTTGGCGTCGAACAGCTGGCCGACGTGGGCCAGGCTGTCCCACTGGGTCGAGTACTGCAGGTGCATGATCACTGCGTCGTCGTTGATGACGTCGGTGAGCCCGGGCGTATCCAGCCCGAGCTGGAAGTTCATGTTCGGCTTGCCGTTGCGGATGGTGGGCCGCAGGATCGGCGGATGGCGCCGGGGGTTCAGCACGTTGCCGCCGGGGTAGTCCAGCGGCAGGCTCAGGCAGAAGCTCAGCCCCTCCTTCACCTCCTGCACCGCCTGCTTCACCTTCTCCGGGGTGATCAGGTTGAGGCGGCCGAGCTGGTCGTCCGGCCCGAAATCGCCCCAGGTCGACCCCTCGGGGCGGCGCTTCCAGCGTGTCGTCGTTGTCATGTTCGTCTCCCTGTTACACGGAACCGAGGTAGATCCGGTGCAGGACATCGCTGCCCTGCACCTGCGCGGCGGTCCCCTCGCCGCCGATGCGGCCGGTTTCCACCAGGTAGCAGTAGTGCGCGTGGCGCAGCGCCTTCTCCACCAGCTGCTCGACCAGCAGGATCGCCACGCCATCGCGCGCCAGTGCGGCGGCGACATCCAGTATGCGCTCGATCACGAGCGGGGCCAGGCCGGCTGACGGCTCGTCGAGGATCAGCAGACCGGGCTCCCCGATGATGCCCTGGGCGACCGCGAGGATCTGCTGCTGCCCGCCGCTGAGGCGCGACGCCGGCTGCGCCTTCTTCTCCGCCAGCTCCGGGAACATCGCGTAGATGCGCTCGAGCCTGCTCCGGTCGCCACGCGGGTTGCGCGCATAGGTGCCGATCAGCAGGTTGTCCTCGACCGACAGGGTCTGGAACACGCGGTGGCCCTCGAGCACCTGCACCAGCCCGGCGCGCACGATGTGCCGGGGCGCCGCGTGGGTGATGTCCTCGCCCCGGAAGCGCACGCTGCCGCGGCGCTTGGGGATCAGCCCGGAGACCGCGTGCAGGATCGTGCTCTTGCCCGCGCCGTTGCGGCCGAGCAGCACCACGAACTCGCCGCGGTGGACGGCGAAGGTCGCGCCATGCACCACCTCGGCCTTGCCGTAGGCCACGTGCAGGTTCTCCACCTGCAGCAGCACCTCACCCGCTCGCATGCTCAGGCTCCCAGGTACACGCGGATGACCTCCGGGTCGGTGCGCACTTCCTGCGGCGAGCCGTGCTTGATCATGCGCCCCAGGTCCAGGGTGGTCACCCGGTCGCAGATCCGGAACACGAAGTCGGTGTGGTGCTCGACCAGCAGCACGCCGATCCCGCAGTCGCGCATCACCCGGATCACCGTGCCCAGGTGCCCGATCTCGGCGCCGGTGAGTCCGCCCGCCGGCTCGTCCAGCAGCATGAAGCGCGGGCGCCCGACCAGCCCGCGGGCGATCTCCAGGAAGCGCTGCTCGGCGTGCTCCAGCAGCCCGGCACGGCGCTCGATCACGTGCCCCAGGCCCACACCGGACAGCAGCTCGAGCGCGCGCTCCCGCAGCGCCCGCTCCTCCCGGCGCGCGCGCCCCAGCGCCAGCGCGGTCGCGAGGAACCCGGTGGTGGTGTCGCACCAACCGCCGAGCATCGCGTTGTCCAGCACGGGCAGGGTCGGCAGCAGGCGCGGCTTCTGGAACGTGCGGGCGATGCCGAGCATGGGCCGGCGCTGCACCGGCTGCATGGAGAGGTTCTGGGCGTCGAGCCGGACGCTGCCGCCATCGGGCCGGTAGTACCCGCTCAGCAGGTTCAGCAGCGTCGTCTTGCCGCTGCCGTTGGGCCCGATCAACCCGTGCACCTCGCCGGGCTGCAGCTCCAGCGACACCTCGGAGAGCGCGGTGAGGCCGCCGAAGCGCTTCGTGACCCCCTGCGCGCAGAGCATGCTCATGCCTGGCGGCCCCGCTTGATCGCCGCCGCCAGCCGCTCCGCATCCGGCTCGATCGGCACGCTGGCGACGTTGCGGCCGCGCACGCGCTCGATCACGAGCTGGAACACCCGCCCGATGCCCTCGGGCACCACCAGCACGACCACCAGCAGGAGCAGCCCGTAGAAGAAGTTGCCGAGCCTGGCGAGCGGCGCGGACAGTTCGGGAAGCGCGGTGAGGACCACGGTTCCGAGGAACGGTCCGAGGATCGCCCCGCGCCCGCCGATGATGATGCACACGAAGAAGAACAGGCCCAGCTCGAAGATGAACGTATCGGGCGTGATGTAGCTCTGGATGGTCGCGAACAGGGCACCGCCCAGCCCGGCCGTGAACCCGCTGAAGACGAAGGCCAGCAGCTTGGCCCGGAACACCGGCACCCCGACCGCCTGCGCCGTCACCACGCTGTCGCGCACCGCGATCAGCCCTCGCCCCCACATCCGCCGCGCGACGTTCCACGTGAGCCAGGTCACCGCCGCGGCGATGAGCAGGATCAGCCAGTAGCTCCCGCGCGGCGTGTCGAACGGGGCGGGGAAGCCCGGAACCGGCAGGCCGACGCCCCCGCCGGTGAGGCTGCCCAGCGCCAGCACCAGCTCGGACACGATCAGGGCGAAGGCCAGCGTGGCCATGGCGAAGTAGAACCCCGGCAGGCGCAGCGACGGCAGGCCCAGCAGCAGGCCGCAGAGCGCACCCAGCCCGCCGGCCGCAGCCAGCGCCAGCCACGGGTTCATGCCGTGGGTGCCGGCGAGGATGGCGAAGGCGTACGCGCCGATCGCGAGCAATCCGACGTGGCCGACCGAGAGCTGCCCGGCGAAGCCGACGACGAGGTTCAGGCCGGCGATCAGCACCCAGTAGGCCCCGATCAGGGCGGCGATGTGGAGGCGGTACTCGTCTCCGACCCAGAACGGCAGCGTGGCGAGAGCAGCGGCGCCGATGGCGATTCCGGCGAGGCGCTGAACAGCAGAGGCGTCGCGGTGGCCTGCACTCACACCGGGCGTACCTTGTTCGACCCGAACAACCCCTCGGGCTTGAGCAGGAGGACCACCATCAGCAGGCCCACGGAGATGGTCTGCTGGTACTCACCGCCGACGAAGTAGGTGGCGATGCTGCTCAGGATGCCGAGCGCGGCACCGCCGACCAGTGCCCCGAGGTTGCTGCCCAGCCCGCCCACCGCGAGCGCGATGAAGCCGTTGAGCGTGAGGGTGAGCCCGAGGGCGAAGTAGGCGAAGGTGAGCTGCCCGGCGGCGAAACCCGCCAGCCCGCCCATCGCACCGGCCATGACGTACGACAACACCCGGATGCGGTCGGTCGGAATGCCGCGCGCGCGCGCGGCGAAGAGATCCTCCGACATCGCGACGAAGAGCTTGCCGTACAGCGTACGCCGGTAGAACAGCTCGAGCCCCACCGCGAGCAGGATGGCGATCGCCACCGGCAGCCAGTATTTCTGGTCGGCCAATCCGGCGCTGAAGTCCTGGGGAATCAGGCGCGGAAAGGGTTTGGGCTCGGTGCCCCACCAGAGTGCGACCGCCTGCTGCACCATGGTGGCGAGCGCGAGCGTGCTCAGCAGCCAGAGATGCTCGTCGCTGCGGGTCAGCACCCGGCGCACGGCCACGACTTCGGTGAGCGCCCCGAACAGCGCGCCCACCAGCATGCTGCCCGCGAGGGCGACCGGCATCGGCAGCTGCCAGGATTGCAGGAACCAGGCACCGAAGACGCCCCCGAGCATGGCAGTGTGCCCGGTCGTGACACTCAGCACCTTGGAGGTGGAGAACATCACGTTGTAGACCAGCGCCGCGGCGGCGTAGAGCGCGCCGGTGGCCAGCCCCGCAATGAGGGCGCTCAACATCGTCGTGGAGAACTGCCGGTCAGCGCGGCGCCGCCTTGTAGGCCCCGTCCTTGAAGCTGTTGGCGAGGTTCATCACGATCTGGTGATCGGGGAAGCCGTTGCGCTGCGTCGCGGTCCAGGTGTAGGTGGCGTACACCCCCGCGATCGGCTTGCCGCTCTCCAGGACCTTCTCGATCGCTTCCGGATCGGTGCCGCCCGCCTGCCTGACCGAATGCTCGACGATCTTCACCGTGTCGTAGCCCAGCGCGACCCACCACAGCATGTAGTCGATCTCGCTCTTGCCCATCCTGGCGTGCAGCTTGTCGATCAGCACCTGCGTCGGCGCCGGCAGCCTGCCCTTGTCGTCATAGGTGGTGCTGGCGTAACCGGCCGCGTAGGCGTTGCCCCAGTACTCGGGCTTGTTGAGCAGCTTCCGGATGGCGGGCGCCATCAGCGCCGGATGGCCGACGATCGGCACGTCCCAGCCCATGTCGCCGCGCGTGTTGAGCATGCGCGCCAGCAGCCCGGTCGCCGCCGACCACGGCATGAGCACGTCCGCGCCGGCCGCCTTCGCCTTCCCCATCTCGTCGGTGAGGTCGGTCTTGTTCGGGTCGAGCAGCGCGGTGTAGACCGGCTTGATGCCGGCCTTCTCCAGCAACTCGCCGGCGGTCTTGGCGCTCGAGGTGCCGTAGCCGGTGGTGTCCCCGATCACCGCCACCTTCTTCCGCTTCAGGATGTTGAGGGCGTAGCCGTTGGCGGCCTCGATCCACTGGCGGTTGGTGTTGATGGCCCGGAACGCGCGCGGGTACTTCACCGGGTCGACCAGCTCGTCCACGGTGCCGATGACCAGGTTCGGAATCCCGGCCCTGGAGACGATCGGAACCGTGGCGAGCGACTCACCCGAGTTCACCGGCCCGATCACGAAGTGCACCTTCTCGGTGAAGGCGAGCTGCTTGGCAAGGTTCACCGCCTTGGTCGGATCACCCGCGGTGTCCCGCGTGACCAGTTCGAGCTTGCGCCCGTTCACGCCGCCCGCGGCATTGATCTCGTCGACGGCGAACTGCACGCCCTGGTTCTCGGCGATCGCTGCGGAGGACAGCGGCCCCGTCAGCGACGAGAGCCAGCCGATGCGGATCGGCTCCTGCGCCAGCGCCGTCGCGCCCCACGACAGTGCGCCCGCGACGAGAGCGCGCGCGACAGCGCGCAGGATTCCACGACCTTCCATGCTTCCTCCTCCCGATTCTTGTGCGATGCGTGCCGTCGGCCCCGCATCTTCCGAGACGGCCGTATTGTATGTCAAGGAATCGGGTAACCTTGACGCCCTCGATCGTCAGGGAGAGGCAGCAGGAATGAAATCGAGCCTGAGGGTAGGGGCCGGATCGGCGTGGTGGGGCGACCGCATCGAGCCGGCCGCGCTGAACGCGGAGAAGGGCGATCTCGACTATCTGTGCTTCGAGACGATGGCGGAGGCCACGATCTCCGCGGCGCAGGTGCGTGCGCGTCGCGACCCGACCTTCCCCGGCTACGACACCTACCTCGACGACCGCATGCGCGCGGTGCTGCCGCACTGCCTGAAGCGCGGCACGAAGATCATCACCAACCAGGGCTGGATCAACCCGAAGGGGGCGGCCGAGCGCATCGTGCACTGGCTGCGCGAGCACGGCGCGCGCGGAGTGAAGGTGGCCGCGGTGTCGGGCGGACTGATCACCGATCGGGTGCTGGAGCTCACTGACCGCATCCTCGAGAACGGCCAGCCGACCTCGACGCTGCGCGACACGCTGGTGTCCGCGGAGGTCTATCTCGGGGCCGAGCCGATCGTCGCCGCGCTCGAGCAGGGGGCGAGCATCGTCGTCTCCGGGCGCGTCGCCGACCCGTCGATCTTCATGGCGCCGATGATGTACGAGTTCGGCTGGGACCCGCTGGACCACCAGCGCCTGGGGGCGGGCAACGGCATCGGCCACCTGATGGAGTGCGGCGCACAGGTCACCGGCGGCTACTTCCCCGACCCGGGCTTCAAGGACGTGCCCGAGCCGTGGAATCTCGCCTTCCCCATCGCCGAGGTCGAGCCCGACGGCAGCGCGGTGATCACCAAGGTCGCCGGCACCGGCGGCGCGGTCACCCTGATGACCGTGAAGGAGCAGCTGCTTTACGAGGTGCACGACCCGGCCAACTACCTCACGCCCGACGTGGTGGTGGACTTCACCACCACGCAGCTCGAGCAGGTCGGGGCTGACCGCGTGCGCGTGACGAACATCTCGGGCAAGCCGCGCACCCCGACGCTGAAGGTGTCGATCGGCTGCACCGAGGGCTTCATCGGCGAGGACATGTTCTTCTACGCCGGCCCCGGCGCCCTGCGCCGCGCGCAGCTGGCCAAGAAGATCCTCGAGGAGCGGTTCCGGATCGTGGGGCTGAAGGCGGAGGAGGTGCGCATCGACTTCCTCGGTCTCAACGCGATCCACGGCGCGATCACGCCGAAGGACCAGCCCGAGCCTTACGAGATCGCGGTGCGGGTCGCGGCGCGCACGAAGACCCGCGAGGAAGCCATCAAGGTCGGCCGCGAGGTCGACGGCATGGCGGTCTCGGGCATCGGCATGACCGGCAAGCGCGTGCCGCACCAGGATCGCACCCGCGAGGTCATCGGGGTCTGGTCGTCGCTGGTCCCGCGCGAGCGCATCACGCCGTCGCTGGACTTCTACGAGAGCTGAGGGAGAGAGGCCATGAAGGTCCTGCTGCAGCACGTCGCTCACTGCCGCTCCGGCGACAAGGGCAACACGTCCAACATCTCGGTCACCGCCTACGATCCTGCGCTCTACCCGCTGCTCAAGGAGCAGCTCACGGCCGAGCGCTTCCACGCGTTTTACGCCGGCGTGGTCAAGGGCCCGGTCGACCGCTACACCATCGACCACCTCGGGATGATGAACTTCGTCTGCCAGGGTGCGCTCGGCGGCGGGGTGTCGCGCAGCCTGTGCCTGGACAACTACGGCAAGTCGCTGTCCTCGGCGATTCTCGGCTTTCAGCTGGAAGTGCCGGACAGTTTCGCATCACGCCTGCGCGGACTTCCGGCGCGGTAGCCGCCGCCAGCGCCTGCGCCCGCCCATCCCTGCCGGAGCCACTCGAATGAACCCTGCCTTCCTCCCCGCGCACCGCCTGGCCGCGCTGATCCGCCAGCGCAAGATCGGCTGCGTCGAACTGCTCGACCTGTACCTCGAGCGCATCGAGGCCCACAACGCGAAGCTGAACGCGATCGTGGTGTTCGACACCGGGCGCGCGCGCAAGCGGGCACGTGCAGCGGACCGCGCGCTCGCCAGGGGCGAGGTATGGGGCCCCCTGCACGGCGTGCCCATGACCATCAAGGAGTCCTTCGACGTCGAAGGCCTGCCCACCACCTGGGGCAAGCCCGACCTGAAGGACAACGTCCCGGCGCGCAACTCGCTCGCGGTCGAGCGCTTCCTCGCCGCCGGCGCGGTGCTGTTCGGCAAGACCAACGTGCCCACGCTGCTGGCCGACTGGCAGACGTTCAATCCAATCTACGGGACCACGAACAACCCCTGGGATGTGTCCCGCGTGCCGGGGGGATCTTCCGGCGGCTCCGCCGCAGCGCTCGCCGCCGGGCTCACCGGGCTCGAGACCGGCAGCGACATCGGCGCCTCGATCCGCAACCCCTCGCACTACTGCGGGGTCTACGGCCACAAGCCCAGCTTCGACATCTGCTCCTCGCGCGGGCAGACGCTGCCGCCGTTCATCCGCGAGTCCGACATCTCGGTGATCGGCCCGCTCGCGCGCAGCGCGCGGGACCTGGAGATCGCGCTCAAGACCATCGCCGGTCCGGATGAGATCGACGGCATCGGCTGGCAGCTGCGCCTGCCCCGCGCACCGGACAAGCCCTGGCGCCAGTGGAAAGTCGCAGTCCTGCTCGATGCGCCGAGTGCGCCGGTCGATTCGAGCGTGCAGGAGCCGATCGAGCGGCTCGCGAACTTCCTGTCCAAGCAGGGCGCGAAAGTGAGCATGACCGCGCGGCCGGACTTCGACCTCACCGACGCGCACAAGCTGTTCTTCCAGCTGCTGCGCGCCGCCACCTCGCGTGCGCAGACCGACGAGATCTTCGCGCGCAACCTCGAAGGCGCGCGCCGCGCCGCGCCCGGCGACGACAGCTACTACGCGCAGATGGTCCGCGGCAACACGATGTACCACCGCGACTGGCTCTACCTGAACGAGCGGCGCCACCAGCTGCGCCTGAAGTGGATGGAATTCTTCAAGGACCACGACGTGCTGCTGTGCCCTGCCGCCGCGACGCCTGCGTTCCCGCACAACCAGGCCGGCGAGCGCTGGGAGCGGATGGTGATGGTGAACGGCAAGGCGCAGCCCTCGACCACGCAGATGTTCTGGGCCGGCTACTCCGGCATGGCGTACCTGCCTTCCACCGTGGCACCGGTCGGGTTCGCGGAAGGCAACCTGCCGGTGGGGGTGCAGATCGTGGGTCCGGCATACGGGGACCTCACGACGATCGCGTTCGCCCGGCGCATCGAACGCGAGTACCACGCCTTCGTGGCGCCGCCCGGATACGACTGAGCAGGGCAGGATCCCCATGCCGCCGTTCACCTGGGCGCTGTTCACGGTCGCCGCGGCGGCCGCGCAGACCGCCCGCAACACCATGCAGCGCGGCCTCACTGCCAAGGTCGGGGTCGCCGCGGCGAGCTGGGCGAGGTTCATCTTCGCCCTGCCGTTCGCTCTGATCGCCCTCGCGGTCGTGATCGCACTGTATCCGGTGTTGCCGCACGTCCGCGAGGGCTACCTGCCGTGGCTGGCAGTCGGCTCGCTGTCGCAGATGGCGGCCACTGCGACCATGCTGCTCGCGATGCAGGGCAAGTCGTTCGTCACGGTGATCGCCTACACCAAGACCGAGCCCCTGCAGATCGCGGCGTTCTCGCTGGCGTTCCTCGGCGAGTCGCTCGGGTTGGCGGGCATGCTGGCCGTGGCGCTGGGGACCGTCGGTGTCATGCTCATGTCGTGGCCCCGGAGCAACGCCGGAACCGGCGGCGACCTGCGCAGCGCGGGCTGGGGCATCGTCGCCGGCGGCCTGTTCGCGATGGCTGCGGTGGGCTATCGCGGCGCCATCGGCGAGCTGGAAGGCGTTGCGTTCCTGCCGGCGGCGACCATGACGCTCGCGGCAACGTTGCTGCTGCAGACCGTCCTGTCCCTCGCGTGGCTGCTGGTCTCGAACCGCGCCGCGCTGCGCGGGCTGTTCGGCGCATGGCGCGAGTCGGTGCCGGCGGGGCTCGCCGGCGCGATCGCTTCGCAGTTCTGGTTCCTGGCCTTCGCGCTGCAGACCCCCGCCGCAGTGCGTACCCTGGGCATGATCGAAGTGGTCTTCGCGCAGGCAGTCTCCTGGCGCATCCTGCGCGAGAAGCTGTCGGCACGCGAGGGCATCGGGCTCGCGCTGCTGGCTGCGGCCGTGATCATCCTCCTGCAACGGTAGGCACCGTGGACATCCGCGGCCTGATCCGGACCATCCCGGACCATCCCAGGCCCGGCATCCTGTTCCGCGACATCACCACGCTGCTGCAGGACGGTGCCGGCTTCCGTGCGACCATCGACGCGCTGCTGCACCGCTGCAGCGACCTGCGCATCGACAAGGTCGCCGCGATCGGGTCGCGCGGATTCATCATCGCCACCCCGCTCGCCTGCGCGCTGCACGCGGGCTTCGTGCCGATCCGCAAGCAGGGCAAGCTTCCCGGCCGGACCATCGGCGAGGACTACGCACTAGAGTACGGCGCGGATCGCGTGGAGATGCACGTCGACGCGATCGCGCCCGGGGAGCGCGTGCTGCTGGTGGACGACCTGATCGCCACCGGCGCGACCGCGCAGGCCGCCTGCCGGCTCATCGAGCACGCGGGCGGGAAGGTGGCGAGGTGCTGCTTCGTGATCGAGCTGCCCGAGCTGGGCGGCCGCGCGCGGCTGGAGCAGGCCGGCCACGAGGTGTCCGCGCTCGTGGCCTTCGAGGGTCACTGACGCCCTATTTCTTCTTCAGGCGCTCGAGGAACTTGCGGCGGAACTTCGCCACCTTGGGCGCCACCACTGCCATGCAGTAGGGCTGGTAGGGGTTGTTGGCAAAGTACTCCTGGTGGTAGTCCTCGGCCACGTAGAAATCGGCCGCGGGCACCACCTGGGTGACGATCGGATCGTCGTAGACGCCCTCGCGCCGCAGGCCCTCGATCTTCTCCTGCGCGATGCGTTGCTGTTCGGGCGAGTGGAAGAACACCGCGGAGCGGTACTGCGTGCCCACGTCGTTGCCCTGGCGGTCGAGCTGGGTCGGATCGTGGATCACGAAGAAGACGTCGAGCAGGTCGGCATACGACACCACCTTCGGATCGAAGGTGATGCGCACGACCTCGGCATGGCCGGTGTCGCCTTCGCACACCTGGCGGTAGGTCGGGTTCGGGTTGTCGCCACCCATGTAGCCGGATTCGACGCTGTCCACGCCCTTGAGGTCGTCGTATACCGCTTCCAGGCACCAGAAGCAGCCGCCGGCGAGCGTGGCCAGCTCGCGGCCTGGGGGCGCAGTATTCGGGATCAGCTGGGTCATAATCATTCCTGGATACGAGTGACCAGTCTACTCCGCCGCCCTCTCCTCGACACCATGCCACCCCTCGTCGTGTTCTCCTTCGCGTGGGCCAGTGCATGCTTCGACTGGTACCCGATCGACGACCCCGTGATGGGCGGCCGCTCCGCGAGCAGCGTGCAGTGCGTGGGTGGGCACCTGCGCTTCTCCGGCCACGTCTCGCTGGAGAACAACGGCGGCTTTGCGTCGATCCGCTCGCAGCCGGGCCGGCACGATCTGGGCGGCTACCGCGGCGTCGTCCTGCAGGTGCGGGGAGACGGCAAGCGCTACAAGGTCAACCTGCGCACCGACGGCGCCTTGGATGGCGTGCAATATCAGGCGAGCTTCATCGCGCCGGTCACGTGGAGCGAGGTCGAGCTCCCATTCGAGAGCTTCGTGCCGCGCTTCCGCGGCCGCCCCGTCCCCGATGCGCCACCGCTCGACCCATCGCGCATCGCGACATTCGGCCTCCTGATCTCGGATCGGCAGGAAGGCGCGTTCACGCTGGACATCGCCTGGATGGGAGCGTATCGATGATCGGCCTGCTGCAGCGCGTGAGCAGCGCGCGAGTCGAGGTGGACGGCGAGAGCATCGGCTCCATCGCGCGCGGGCTGATGGTCCTGGTCTGCGCGGAGCGCGGCGATGCCGAGCCGCACGCGGACAAGCTGCTCGAACGGCTGCTGAACTATCGCGTCTTCTCCGATGCGGACGGCAGGATGAACCTGAGCCTGCGCGAGGTGCAGGGAGGACTGCTGCTGGTGCCGCAGTTCACCCTGGCCGCGGATACGCGCAAGGGCAACCGGCCCAGCTTCACGCCGGCAGCGCCGCCGGACGAAGGCCGCCGGCTGTTCGACCACATGCTGGAGCGCGCGCGGAGCCTGCATGCCCCGGTGCAGGCCGGACGCTTCGGTGCCGACATGCAGGTCTCGCTGACGAACGACGGGCCGGTCACGATCTGGCTGCGCGTGGCACCCGAGGCACAGCCGCAGCCCTGAGCGCGAGCCCGCGCAGGGCGAACTCGGCGCGCAGCCGGTGGTCAGATCGACTGTCGCGTGCCGCTCGCTGCGCGCAGCGCCGTCCTGCTTCGGGAGCCGATCATCATGGAGCCGTCCTGCCCCGGGCCAATGCCCACGCTTGCCCTGCGCACCGTCCTGACCGTGCTCTTAACCCTGTGCATGGCAACGGCCCCGGCGCTCGCACAGGACGCGCAGCGCTCGCCCACACCCGATGCGGTACCGCTGCAGGCCAGGGTGGTCAGCGTGGCCAGGGGCCTGGAACATCCGTGGGGACTCGCGCTCCTTCCCGATGGCGGCATGCTGGTGACCGAACGTCCCGGGCGCCTGCGGCGGGTAGGTGCGGACGGGAGACTCTCGGAGCCGCTCGCCGGCGTCCCGGCGGTGTACGCGCGCGGGCAGGGCGGATTGCTCGACGTGACGCTCTCGCCGGACTTTGCCCGCGACCGCCTGGTGTACCTGTCGTTCTCGGAACCGGGCGATGGCGGTGCCGGCACCGCGGTCGCGCGCGGGCGGCTGGGCGAGCGCGGTCTGGAGGGCACCCAGGTCATCTGGCGTCAGCAGCCCAAGGTCGACGGCCCCAACCACTGGGGCTCGCGGCTGGTCTTTGCGCCCGACGGGACGCTGTTCGTCACGCTGGGCGACCGCTTCTCGTATCGGCCCGAGGTGCAGAAGCTCTCCACCACCATCGGCAAGGTTGTGCGCATAAACCCGGACGGCTCGATCCCGCGCGACAACCCGTTCGCAGGCCGGGATGGTGTGCTGCCCGAGATCTGGTCGTACGGCCATCGCAACGCGCAGGCTGCGGCGATCGACCCGAAGACCGGGCAGCTGTGGACCGTCGAGCACGGTGCACGCGGCGGTGACGAGCTGAATCATCCGCAGCCCGGGCGCAACTATGGCTGGCCGGTGATCACGTACGGGATCGACTACAGCGGGGCGAAGATCGGTGAGGGCACGGCCAGGGCAGGGATGGAGCAACCGGTGTACTACTGGGATCCGGTGATCGCGCCGTCGGGTGCCGTCTTCTACACCGGCGCTGCATTTCCCGGCTGGCGCGGGAGCCTGCTGGTCGGGTCGATGCGCCCTGGCGGGCTGGTGCGCCTGGCGTTCGACGAGGCGGGACGGGTGACCAGCGAAGAACGCTATCGCGAGGGCCTGCTGCGCGCGCGGATCCGCGCCGTCGCGCAGGCGCCCGACGGCAGCGTCTATCTGTTGACCGACAGCGACGAAGGCGAGGTGCTGCGCATCACGCCACGGTGACCGCGCTTGCACGAAGAGATTCCGGGGCGGCCGCGGAGGGTCGATTCCCTGAGCGTTTGCCTTGCGAGCTGTTTTCGCTCCGCAGCCGCCCTCATCCCGGATGAGTTCGCCTTTCTTGTTGTGGGTCCAATGGTCTTGCACGCCCCGCGCAGTGTCAAGCGCAACCCCCCGATTGGCGCGGGTCTCCGGGTGGTGAAGCGCTGCTGCAGGCGAAGGGAACCACGTCAGCATGATTCACGCCCACTCCGGTTCCTGATAGATTGACCATACGGCAATGCCCGCAGCCGCCTCCCGGACGCTCGGGAGAGGGCGGCGGCACGTGCGCATCCCCCAGGCCCATCCACGCTGGCCATGCTCGATCGGATCACATCGTGGCGCCCCCGCCGCCGGCAGCCGGGGACGCCAGCCGCGGCGCCGCAGCGAGCCGCGGCGCGCCCGCGCAGCCGGCTTCTGCGCAATGCGCTCATCGCGGTGGCCGCATTCCTGGCGCTCTTCGCCATCGCCGGCTTCTTCATCGTGCCGCCGGTCGCCAAGCATTACCTGGTCAAGTCGTTGACCGAGCAGCTCGGCCGCAAGGTGGCGGTCGCGGACATCGACGTCAATCCGTTCGCGATGAGCGCCAGCGTCAAGGGCTTCAGCATCCAGGAGCCGGCCGGCGCCCCGGTCTTCGTCTCCTTCGAGGAGCTGTTCGTCAACCTCGAGTACCGCTCCATCCTGAGGCGCGCGCCGGTGGTCAGGGAGATCCGGCTCACCAATCCGTATGTGCACGTCGTCAGGAATGCCGATGGCACGACGTACAACTTCTCCGACCTGGTGGAGAAGTTCTCGAAGCCGGATGCCGCCAGGCCGAAGGACGACGATCCCGCGCGCTTCTCGCTGAACAACATCCAGCTGGTCAACGGCCGGGTCGAATTCGACGATCGCCCGAAGAGCGCGCACCACACCGTGCGCGAGATCAACGTCGCCATACCGTTCATCTCCAACCTGCCGGACACCGTGGAACAGTACGTCCAGCCCGCCTTCTCGGCGCGTGTGAACGACACCCCGGTCGCGATCAAGGGCCAGACCAAGCCCTTCAAGGACACGCTGGAGACTTCGGTCGACCTCGACATCCGGCATCTCGACCTCACCCGATACGTCGAGTACGTACCGATCAAGCTGAACTTCCGTCTCGCCTCCGGCTTCCTCGACGCCCGCATCACCGCCTCGTTCGTGCGCCAGATCAACCGGTCTCCGATGCTCCTGCTGCGCGGGAGCGCGGGTCTGGAGAAGCTCAGCCTGGTCCAGCTCGACGGCAAGCCACTGTTGAACCTCGCAGCGCTGACCGTGCCGGTGCCGGCGATCGATGTATTGGCCCGCAAGTTCGAGCTCGGAGCGATCGCCGTCACGTCCCCGGAGGTGTTCGTACGCCGTGCGCCGGACGGAACGCTGAACTGGCTGGAGGCGCTGCCCCGCAACGAGGGGAAGCCGGATGCCCCGGCGGAGAAGACCAGTGCCGCGCCGATGTCGTTCGGCGTGACGGAGATCGCGATCCACGACGGCCAGGTGCACATCGAGGATGCCGTGCCGGCGAAGCGGTTCAGCACGGATCTCACCGGCATCCAGGCCGCGTTGCGCGGATTCAGCCTGCCGCAGAAGGCTCCCGCGCAAGCGGAGCTCGCGCTACGCACCAGTCACGGCGAGGCGGTGAACGTGGCCTCGACGATCGGCATCGAGCCGGTCGCCGCGGCGGGCACCCTCTCGGTCGAGAAGGTGCAGCTGAAGACCTACGAACCCTACTACGCCGACCTCCTGCTGTATCGGCTCGAGGATGGGGTCGTCGACCTGAAGACGGGCTTCGCGTATCGCCAGGCGGAGTCCGGACCGCAGACACGGCTCGAGGGCCTGGACGTGTCCCTGACTTCGGTGCGGATGCGCAAGCCCGGCGCGAAGGAGGACTTCCTCCGCGTGAAGTCCGCGCGGCTGAGCGAGGCGACCGTCGACGTCGGCAAGCTCTCCCTGGAGGCGGGCCAGCTCGCAACGCGCGATGGCTTCCTCAACCTCGTCCGCGAGGCCGACGGCGCGCTGAATGCGACCCGCATCCTCCCGGCGCCCAAGGAGGCCCGGGCGAAGGCCGGCGACAGCTCCCCCTGGCAACTCAGCCTGGGCCGCGTCGCGGTCGACAAGTGGAAGGTCGCCTTCACCGACGAGGCCGTGAAGGAGCCCGTGCGCATCGTGGCCGACGACCTGCGCGTGAGTGCGACCGGGCTGAGCAACCAGAAGAACCGCAAGGGCCAGGTGTCGCTGCAGACGCGCCTGAACGAGGCCGGCAGGCTGAAAGTCAGCGGGCCGCTCGCGCTCAACCCGGTGGGCGCAGAGCTTGCCGTGGAGCTCTCCGGGTTCGGGCTGGTGCCACTGCAGCCTTACTTCACGGACAAGGTGAACGTGCTGCTCACCAGCGCCGATCTCTCGGTGAAGGGCACGGCGCGCCTGGCCTCCGCCGCGGACGGCGCGCTGGCTGCCGGTTACCGCGGCGACTTCACCCTGAGCGACTTCGCCTCGATGGACAAGGCGACGTCGGAGGATCTGCTCAAGTGGCGGTCGCTGCACTTCGGCGGGATCGATTTCACCCAGTCCCCGCTCGCGCTCTCCATCGAGGAAGTGGCGCTGGCCGACTTCTTCGCACGCATCATCATCTACCCCGACGGTCGGCTGAACCTGCAGGACATCGCGGTGCGGGACCAGCCGGCGGGCACGCAAGAAGGAACGCAGGAGCCTGCGAGCACGAAGCCGCCTGCGGCAGTGGCCACCAATGGCCGTGGCGGCAGCGCGGCGGGTGCGCCAGCCCAGTCCCCGGCGACGGCGACGACGGGCACGCCGCCACGCGGCGCGACGGCCGAGAGCGGCGGACCCATGCCGCCGGTACGCATCGCACGGGTCACGCTCCAGGGCGGTGACGTCAACTTCACCGACCTCTTCATCAAGCCGAACTACTCGGCCGACCTGAGCGAGATCGGCGGCTCCGTGATCGGCCTGTCCTCGCAGCTCGACACGACGGCGGATGTCGACCTGCGCGGCCGCTTCGCGAAGACCGCTCCGGTCGAGATCAAGGGCAGGATCAATCCGCTGGTGAAGAACCTGTTCCTCGACCTCAAGGCCAGCGTGCGCGACATCGAGCTGGGGCCGTTCACGCCCTACTCGGGCAAGTACGTCGGCTACGCGATCGAGAAGGGCAAGATGTCCTTCGCGGTGGACTACAAGATCGAGAACCGCAAGCTCGCCGCGCAGAACAAGCTGGTGCTCAACCAGCTCACCTTCGGCGAGAAGATCGAAAGCCCGCAGGCCACCAAGCTCCCGGTCCTGCTCGCGATCTCGCTGCTGCAGGACCGCAACGGCGTCATCGACGTGAACCTGCCGATCAGCGGATCGCTCGACGATCCCCAGTTCAGCGTGGGCGGAATCATCTGGCAGGTGATCCTGAACCTGCTCGAGAAGGCAGTCACTGCGCCGTTCGCGCTGATCGGCAACCTTCTCGGCGGCGGCGGGTCCGGTGAGGAGTTGTCCTACCTCGAGTTCGACCCGGGGCGTGCGGTGCTCACCCAGGAATCCAGGGACAAGCTGACCAAGCTGCAGAGCGCACTCATCGAGCGGCCCGGACTCAAGCTCGACGTCAGCGGCCGGTACGACCCCCAGACCGATCGCGACGGCCTGCGGCAGTACCGCTTCGAGCAGCAGATCAAGGCGCAGAAGCTCAAGGACCTGGTCAAGAAGGGCTCGCCGGTGAAGTCGGTGGACGAGGTCCAGATCGATCCGGCGGAGTACGAGAAGTACCTGGAGCGCGCCTACAAGGCCGCGAAGTTCCCCAAGCCGAAGAACATCATCGGCTTCACCAAGGACCTTCCCCGGGAGGAGATGGAGAAGCTGATGCTGACCAATACCCAGGTCACGGACGACGATCTGCTGCAACTCGCCAACCAGCGCGCGCAGATTGCCAAGGATTTCCTCACCCGCGACGACAAGGTACCACTCGAGCGCGTATTTCTGCTCGCGCCGAAGGAGGCGCCAGCCAAGGGCGACGCGAAGGGCAAGGCCAGGCAGGTGGAATTCGCGTTGAAGTAGGCACCGTGCTGGGGCGGGTCGCTGCGCGCCCCTGGAGAAGAAGCGCAGGGTCCTGTCACTTGGCAGCGCGGTTTGCGGCTCCGGCGGCGATGATCTACGTTGGCTCCCACGTAACCGGCGCCGATGAGTGGGCACGCGCACCCGGTCCTCGTTCGGATCCCCGCGAATGCAAAGGCCCCGATCTTTCGACCGGGGCCTTTGGCGTGGGGGACTCTGACGATGACCTACTTTCGCGCGGTATACCCCGCACTATCATCGGCGCGGCGTCGTTTCACGGTCCTGTTCGGAATGGGAAGGCGTGGGGCCAACGCGCTATGGTCGTCAGAGAAGCTCGTGGGAGGTCGGCTTG
>CAZFYX010000088.1:0-12486 GCA_964523885.1 uncultured Burkholderiales bacterium
ATGGCCGACGGTGTCGATGGGTCTCGCCGCGATCTCGGCGATCTACCAGGCGCGCTTCGCGCGCTACCTGCACGCGCGCGGCCTCACCGACACGAGCGGTAGCCGCGTCTGGGCCTTCCTCGGGGACGGCGAGATGGACGAGCCGGAATCGCTGGGCGCCATCTCGCTCGCCGTGCGCGAGAAGCTCGACAACCTGATCTTCGTGGTGAACTGCAACCTGCAGCGCCTCGACGGCCCGGTGCGCGGCAACGGCAAGATCATCCAGGAGCTCGAGGCCGACTTCCGCGGCGCGGGCTGGAACGTGATCAAGGTGATCTGGGGCTCGTACTGGGACGCCCTCCTCGCCCGCGACACCGCCGGCTTGCTGCTGCGCCGGATGGAAGAGGCGGTCGACGGCGAGTACCAGGTGTTCAAGTCGAAGGACGGCGCCTACGTGCGCAAGCACTTCTTCGGCAAGTACAAGGAGCTGCTGGCGATGGTGGCCAACATGTCGGATGACGACATCTGGCGCCTGAACCGCGGCGGGCACGACCCGCACAAGATCTACGCGGCCTATGCGGCGGCGGTGAAGCACACGGGCCAGCCCACCGTCATCCTGGCCAAGACCATCAAGGGCTACGGCATGGGCGAGGCCGGTGAGGGTCAGATGATCACTCACCAGCAGAAGAAGATGGGCACCACCTCGATCAAGGCGTTCCGCGACCGCTTCGACATCCCGATCCCGGACGACAAGCTCGAGGAGATCCCGTTCTACAAGCCGCCCGAAGACAGCCCGGAGATGAAGTACCTGCGCGGACGCCTGGCCGCGATGGGCTCGGTCCCGCAGCGGCGGCAGAAGGCCGCGCCGCTCGAAGTGCCGCCGTTGTCGGCGTTCCAGTCGCTGCTGGAGGCCAGCGGCGAGCGCGAGATCTCCACCACGATGGCCTTCGTCCGGATGCTCAACGTCCTGGTCAAGGACAAGAACATCGGCAAGCAGATCGTGCCGATCGTGCCGGACGAATCGCGCACCTTCGGCATGGAGGGCATGTTCCGCCAGCTCGGCATCTATGCCTCGATGGGGCAGCTGTACCGCCCGGAGGATGCCGACCAGCTGATGTACTACAAGGAGGACAAGGGCGGGCAGATCCTGCAGGAGGGCATCAACGAGGCCGGCGGGATGTGCTCCTGGATCGCAGCGGCCACGTCGTACAGCACGCACGGCGTGTCGATGATTCCGTTCTACATCTTCTACTCGATGTTCGGCTTCCAGCGCGTCGGCGACCTGGCCTGGGCGGCCGGGGACAGCCGTGCACGCGGCTTCCTGCTGGGCGGCACTGCGGGGCGCACGACGCTCAACGGCGAGGGCCTGCAGCACGAGGACGGCCACAGCCACCTGCTCTCCTCGACCATCCCCAACTGCGTCTCCTACGACCCGACCTTCTCCTACGAGGTGGCGGTGATCATCCAGGACGGCCTGCGCCGCATGGTGAAGGAGCAGCAGGACGTCTTCTACTACATCACCCTGATGAACGAGAACTACGCGCACCCGGCGATGCCCGCGGGCGCTGAGGCCGGCATCCTGAAGGGGATGTACCTGTTGCGAGGCGCGAAGCCCGAAGCGAAGGGCGCGAGAGTCCAGTTGCTGGGCAGCGGCACGATCCTGCGCGAGGTGATCGCGGCGGCGGACCTGCTGGAACAGGATTGGGGCATCGGCGCGGACGTGTGGAGCTGCCCCAGCTTCACCGAACTGCGCCGCGACGGCATGGAAGCCGAGCGCTGGAACCTGCTCCACCCCGACGAGCCGCAGCGCAGGTCGTACGTCGAGCAGTGCCTCGAGGGGCGGCCCGGCCCGGCGGTGGCGGCCACCGACTACATGCGCACGTTCGCCGACCAGATCCGCCCGTACGTGAAGCGGACGTACAAGGTGCTGGGCACGGACGGCTACGGGCGCTCCGACTTCCGTCGCCAGCTGCGCAAGTTCTTCGAGGTCGACCGGCACTACGTGACGATCGCGGCACTGAAGGGCCTGGCCGAGGACGGCGTGCTGCCGGCAGGGCGCGTGACCGAAGCGATCCGCAAGTACGGTATCGACGTGAACAAGCCGGCGCCCTGGCTGGTGTAGCGCGGCACGGACAACAACAAACAGCGGGAGAGAAGACGTGGGAGCGATGCACGAAGTGCTGGTGCCGGACATCGGCGACTTCAAGGACGTGCCGGTCATCGAAGTGCTGGTCAAGCCGGGCGACACCGTCCGCGCCGACGATTCGCTGATCACGCTGGAGAGCGACAAGGCCACCATGGAGGTGCCCTCTCCGGCGGCTGGCGTGGTCCGCGACCTGAGGGTGAAGGTCGGGGACAAGGTGTCGCAGGGCGCCCTGATCCTGAGCCTCGAAGTCGGCGAGGCTGCCGCGCCCGCGCCTGCACCGGCTCCTCAGGCGGCACCCGCCGCCCCTGCGCCTGCGGCTGCAGCGCCGAAACCTGCTCCTGCTCCAGCCCCTGCAGCGGCGGCGGCTGCCCCAGCTGCGCCGGCTCAGGTCGACGAGGCGAGCTTCGCCCGTGCGCATGCGAGCCCGGCCGTGCGTCGCTTCGCACGCGAACTGGGTGTCGACCTGGGCAGGGTGAAGGGCACCGGCCCGAAGGAGCGCGTGCTCAAGGAGGACATCCAGTCCTTCGTGAAGCAGGCGCTGTCCGTCCCGGCTGCGGCCGGCGGAGGCCCCGGGCTGGGCTTCGCGCTGCCGCCCATGCCGACGATCGACTTCTCCAGGTTCGGCCCGGTCGAGGCCAAGCCGCTCTCGCGCATCAAGAAGATCTCCGGCGCCAACCTGCACCGCAACTGGGTGTCGATCCCGCATGTCACCCAGAACGACGAGGTCGACATCACCGAGATGGAGGCCTTCCGCAAGCAGATCGCCGAGGAAGCGCAGAGGCAGGGCGTGAAGGTCACCCCGCTCGCCTTCATGATCAAGGCGGCGGTGGCTGCACTGAAGAAGTTTCCCGCCTTCAACGCCTCGCTCTCGCCCGACGGCGAGAGCCTGATCCTGAAGAGCTACTACCACATCGGCGTGGCGGTCGACACGCCCAACGGGCTGGTGGTGCCGGTGATCCGCGATGCCGACAAGAAGGGCGTCGTGGCGCTCGCCAAGGAGCTGGGCGAGGTGAGCGTGCGCATGCGCGACGGCAAGATCTCCCCCGCGGACATGCAGGGCGGCACCTTCTCGATCTCCAGCCTGGGCGGCATCGGCGGCACGCACTTCACCCCGATCATCAACGCGCCGGAGGTGGCCATCCTGGGCGTGTCGCGCTCGAGCATGAAGCCGGTGTGGAAGGACGGCGCCTTCGTGCCGCGCCTGATGCTGCCGATCTCGCTCTCCTACGATCACCGCGTGATCGACGGGGCGGAGGGGGCGCGATTCATCACCTATCTCACGGGGGTGATGAGCGATATCCGGCGGTTGATCCTCTGATGAGGATCAACCCCCAGGCTCCAGGCCCTGGGCGCTAGACGCCAGGGGCAACGTCGGACTTCCCACCCGCGCGAGGCGGCTACGCCAAAGCTTTCGCCTGGAGTCTCGAGCCTAGGGCCTAGGGCCTCCGATCGCGCTGCGATCGGGGTGTTTGGCGGCACCTTCGACCCGATCCATTACGCCCATCTGCGCCTGGCGGAGGAGCTGGGCGAGCGCCTCGCGCTCGACGAGGTGCGCTTCATCCCCGCACGCATCCCGCCCCACCGGGCCGCACCCAACGTCACCGCGCAGCACCGGCTGGAGATGGTGCGCCTGGCGATCCGCGACAACCCGCGCTTTCGCCTCGACGAGCGCGAGCTGCGCCGGGGGGGCCCCAGCTACACCGTGGACACACTGTCCGAGCTGCGCCGGGAGCTCGGCGCCGACGCCGCACTCACGCTGATCATGGGTGAGGACTCCTACGTGGCGCTCACCACCTGGTCGCGTTGGGAAAGCCTCTACGACCTCGCCCACATTGCGGTTGCCGCGCGCCCCGGCTTCGACCTCGAACTGCCGAAGCTGAACCCCGCACTGGCCGGACAGACCGCCGTCCGCCTCACCAGCCGGGCGGAGGACCTGCGGGTTTCCCCCAGTGGGCGGGTGTTCGCGCCGGACACCACCGAAATGCCGATTTCGGCCACCGCGATCCGCCAGTGCCTTGAAAACGGGCACAGCGCTCGCTATTTGCTTCCTGACGAGGTTCTGGCTTATATTCGAGCCAACCGGCTATACAAGGAATCTGATGCAGGTTGAGCAGATCAGGGACACCGCGCTGGCGGCGCTGGACGAGATCAAGGCGCGCGACGTCGTGGTGCTGGATGTCAGGAAGCTCACTTCTCTTTTCGATTACATGATCGTCGCGAGCGGCGAATCGGGCCGGCAGAACAAGGCCCTCGGCCGCAACGTGCACGACAAGGTCAAGACCGCCGGAGGCGATGTCGTCGGGATCGAAGGCGAACAAACCGGCGAGTGGGTGCTGGTCGACCTGGGCGCAGTGGTGGTCCACATCATGCAGCCCGCCATCCGCGATTACTACAGCTTGGAAGAGCTCTGGGGCGGCAAGCCACCCTCCCGCGTCACGCCGCTGCGCCGCGCGCTCGACCTGCCGGCAGGCGAAGTCCGGCCCTAGGCCGGGCCGAGGCGGACCCCGGCCGGCCATCCGGGCCCTGCCCGGGGACAGGGTTTGAAGTTCCTCGTTCATGCCGTCGGACACCGCATGCCCGACTGGGTTGCGTCCGGCTTCGACGACTACGTGCGGCGGATGCCGCGCGAAACCCCCATCGTGCTCAAGGAGCTGCGCCCCGAGCCGATCTCGTCTTCAGGCGGCAGCGGTGCGGTGGAGCGGGTCCAGCGCATCGAGGGCGAGCGGCTGCGCAGCAGCCTTCCCCCGGGGTGCCTGGTGGTCGTGCTGGACGAGCGCGGACGCAGCATCGACACCCGCGCCTTCGCCAATCTCATCAACGGCTGGTCTCACGAAGGACGTGATGTGGCCTTCCTCATCGGCGGTGCCGAGGGCCTGGATCCTGCGCTGCGGCAGTCGGCGCAGCTCGTGCTTTCGCTGTCCGCCATGACCCTGCCCCACCAGCTCGTCCGCGTGGTGCTCGCCGAGCAGCTGTACCGGGCCGTCTCGCTCCTGCGCAACCACCCCTACCACCGCGCGTGAAGACCCCTCACCGCCACGTCTACCTCGCCTCCCGCAGCCTGCGCCGGCGCGAGCTGCTCAAGCAGATCGGCGTGGGCTTCGAGGTGCTGCTGCTGCGGGAGGCACCCGGCCGCTCGGCCGACCTGGACGAGTCCGCACAGGCCGGCGAGGATCCCCTCGCGTACGTGCAGCGCGTGGCCCGGGCGAAGGCCGACCTCGCCTGGATGCGCCTGATGCAGCGGCGGCTGCGGCGCCATCCGATCGTCACCGCGGACACCACCGTGGCGGTGGATGACGACATCCTCGGCAAGCCCGCCGATGCGGCGGAGGCCGCCCGGTTCCTGCGCCGCCTGTCCGACCGGGCCCACGTCGTGCACACCGCGGTCGCCGTGGTCCTGGACGGCCGGGTCGACCTGCTGGTATCCACCAGCGAGGTGCACTTCCGGGCCCTCGACGACGCGGAGATCGAGCACTATGTCGCGACCAATGAACCGATGGACAAGGCCGGCGGCTACGCGATCCAGGGCCGCGCCGCCCTGTTCGTGCGCCACCTGGCCGGCAGCTACTCCGGCGTGATGGGCCTGCCGCTGTTCGAGACCGCCGAGCTGCTGGCACGCTGCGGTCACCGCGTGCTCTGAGGACCCGGTGCCGTGAACGAAGAGATCCTGATCAACGTCACGCCGCAGGAGACGCGCGTCGCGGTCATCCAGCAGGGCGTGGTGCAGGAGCTGCACGTCGAACGCACCACCGGCCGCGGACTCGTGGGCAACATCTACGTGGGCGTGGTGAGCCGGGTGCTGCCGGGGATGCAGTCGGCATTCGTGCAGATCGGGCTCGACCGCGCCGCGTTCCTGCACGTGGCCGACATCTGGGAGCACCGCCAGCCCGGAGCCGAGCCGCGGCCGATCGAGCGCATCCTGCACGACGGCCAGCGCCTGCTGGTGCAGGTGATCAAGGATCCGATCGGCACCAAGGGCGCGCGCCTGTCCACGCAGATCAGCGTGGCCGGCCGCCTGCTGGTGTATCTGCCGCAGGAATGCCACATCGGCATCTCGCAGCGCATCGAGGACGAGGCCGAGCGCGCCCATCTGCGCGAGCGGCTGCAGCAGCAGCTGCCCGAGGGCGAGACCGGGGGCTTCATCATCCGGACCATGGCGGAGACCGCCACCGATCGCGAGATGCGCTCGGACATCGACTACCTTCGACGCACGTGGTCCGGGATCCAGGAGCGCGCGAAGACTGTCACCGCCCCCGCGCTGCTGCACCAGGACTTGAACCTCGCGCACCGCGTGCTGCGCGACATGGCCAACGACGAAACCGAGCGTGTGCTGGTCGACTCGCGCGAGACCTGCCTGCGGCTGCAGTCCTTCGCCCAGGACTACACGCTCGGGTTCGTGGACCGCATCCAGCTCTACAGCGGCGAGCGGCCGCTGTTCGACCTCTACGGCATCGAGGAGGAGATCGAGCGCGCGCTCGCGCGCCGCGTGCCGCTGAAGTCGGGCGGCTACCTGATCATCGACCAGACCGAAGCGCTCACCACGGTGGACGTCAACACCGGCGGCTTCGTCGGCGGGCGCAACTTCGACGACACCATCTTCAAGACCAACCTCGAGGCCGCGCACGTCATCGCGCGTCAGCTGCGCCTGCGCAACCTGGGCGGGATCATCATCGTCGACTTCATCGACATGGAGAACGCCGCGCATCGCGACGCGGTGCTGACCGAGTTCAGGAAGGCGCTGGCGGTGGACCGCACGCGCGTCACGGTCAACGGCTTCACCACCCTGGGCCTGGTCGAGATGACGCGCAAGCGCACGCGCGAGAGCCTGGCCCACACGCTGTGCGAGCCGTGCGCGACCTGCCAGGGCCGCGGCGAGATCAAGACCGCGCAGACGGTGTGCTACGAGATCCTGCGCGAGACGCTGCGCGAGGCACGCCAGTACAACGCGAAGGAGTTCCGCATCCTGGCCTCACAGAAGGTGGTGGACATGTTCCTGGACGAGGAGTCGCAGGCGCTGGCGATGCTGGGCGACTTCATCGGCAAGCCGATCTCGCTGCAGGTCGAGACGCTGTACAACCAGGAGCAGTTTGATATCGTCCTCATGTGAGGACGTGAAGGGGCTGCGCCCTGTGAAGGCGCTTCGCGCTGTGAAAAGGTGAACCGGTGCGAGGGTTGAGGCGCAAGCGGCGCAGATGAAGGCTCCCCTTCACCTTTTCACCTCTTCACCTCATTCACCAGCCGCCGTCAGGCCGCCTTCGCCCGCACCGCCGTCCGCTGCCGCTCGGTGCCCAGCACCTTGAACTTCACCCGCAGCAGCTCCTCGACCTGCTTGCCCAGCGCCATCTTCTGCGCTTCGAGCTGGTGCAGGCGCTCCTGCAGGCTGGACAGGTCGCCGGAGAGCTTCTTGAGGTTGTCCACGCGGCGCTCGAGCAGGGTCTGGTGCTCCTTGAGCTGCACCGAGATCGGCGTGAGCGCGTTCTTCAGCCACTGGTCGAGGTCCTTGCGCACGTCCTGGAACACCAGGCGCGCTTCGCTGACCAGGCCGTTGTAGAAGCGGCGCACCAGGAAGTGCTTCTCGGTCATCACGTTGACCGGATCGCGGCAGAACTTCTCGGTGGTGCCCTTCAGGCCCTTCATCGCCAGGATGTGCTTCTCCAGGTTCAGCGGCGGGGGCGTGAGGTTGGCGAAGCCATACTTCTCCTGGAACTCCTTGTAGACCTTGTCGACGAAGTTGCGCGTCTCGCTGGAGAAGCTCAGGATCTTGTCGGCCTGCCGGCTGAAGGTCTCGAACAGCGCGTTCATGCTGCGGGTGAGCCCCGCGGTGGTCCAGCTGCCCTCGATCTCCTTGGCGCTGCGCTCGAAGATCTCGTCGATGTGCTCCTCGTCGAGGTTGGCCATCAAGGCGTGGCCCTGCTTGAGCACCACGCCGTAGGAGGTCTTGAAGCTCTCCATGTGCTGGATGTAGACCGCGCGGTCCTTCTCCAGCCGGGCGAGCATGGTCTTGGCGAGCTCGCGGTTCTTGCCCGAGAGCTTGGACAGCTCCTGCAGCTCGGCCTGGTTGGCGGTGAGCTGCGCCATGACGCTCTGCAGGCTCGCCTCGACCATCGCGCCCATTTCCTTGACCACCGCGGTGCGCAGGATGTCCTGCTTGGCCGGCACGATCTCGTTGGCGATCAGGTTCTCCAGCTCCTGGATGCCGCTGCGCTCGAGCAGCGTCGCATCGCCGCGGATGCGCGCCAGCAGCGCCTTCTGCGCCGAGAGCGCGATGACGTGCTCGCGCGGCAGCTCCAGCAGCTGGCAGGTGTTGTCCACCTGGCGCAGCATCGATTCCTCGATCTGCGCGCTGGTCTTGAGCTCGTCCCACAGCAGGTCGATCTTGTTCAGCACGGCGATGCGGCGGGTCTGGTAGCTCTGCACGTAGCGCTGCCAGATCTCCATGTCCGACTTGGTCACCCCGGTGTCGGTGGCGAGCAGGAACAGGATCGCGTGCGCGCTGGGGATCATCTTGAGCGTGAGCTCGGGCTCGGTGCCCAGCGCGTTCAGGCCCGGGGTGTCCAGGATCACCAGCCCGCTCTTGAGCAGCGGGTGCGGATAGTTGATCAGCGCGTGCCGCCAGGCCGGGATCTCGACCCTGCTGCCGCGGGTGATCGCGGTGGTGGTGACGAAGTCCTTCTGGTCGAGCAGGCCCAGCGCGGAGGCTTCCTCGACGCGCACCTGCTTGGTCTCGGCCAGGCTCGCCATCGCCTTGGCCATCTCCTCGTGGGAGGAGAGGTCGAGCTTGATCTTCACCCACTCGATCGGGTGCTGCTTGAGCGAGCCGATGCTGTCCTCGCGCTTGCGCGTCTCGATCGGCAGCAGGCGGACGTAGGGCTCCTCGGCCGCGTCGTAGAAGATCTCGGTCGGGCACATCGTGGTGCGTCCGACGTCCGACGGCAGCAGGCGCTGCTTGAAGTCGGCGAAGAACATCGCGTTGATGAGCTCGGTCTTGCCGCGAGAGTACTCGGCGAGGAAGGCCAGCACCATGCGGTCGTTGCGCAGGCTCTCGAGCAGGTCGTAGATGCGCAGGCTGCGCTGGATGTCGACGTGGCCGTGCTGGTCGAGCCAGGACTGGTAGGCCTCGATGCCGCCGCGGATGTCGTCGCGCCAGCGCTGGTAGCTGGCGATCTGGGATTCGAGCTGGTTGTCCATCGGCGATCCGTGGTCTCAAGCGGCCCAGTCGGGCAGGGACGCCAGCGCCTGGGCGCTGGGCGCGCTCACCTCGACGAGCTTGCTGCGGCTGCGCGCGCCATGCCGCAGGCGCACGCGGGAGCCCGGCACGCCGAGCTTTTGTGCAATGAAATCAAGCAATATGCCGTTGGCGCGCTGATCCACGGCCGGCCCTGCGACGCGAATTTTGAGTGCCTCCCCGTACATGCCCGAGATCGCCGTGGTGCGCGCGTTGGGTTGAACGTGGACGCTAATGCAAAGAATGTTCCTATCAGCGTCAAATCGGTACCAGGACGGCATATGACGCGGTCCGCAACGCCTCAGCCCGGGCCGACTCCGCGCACGATCACGCCTTCCAGTCCGTTCACGCCGAACAGCAGCAGCTGGATGATGACGATGAGGAACAACGGGGAGAGGTCGACGTTGCCCACCGGCGGGATGCGCCGCTGGAGCGGCGACAGGAACGGGCGGGTCAGGCTGTTCAGCAGCGGCATGGCCGGGCTGTAGGGCGCCACCCAGGTCAGCAGCGCCTGCGCGATCGTGCTGAACATCAGGATGTAGAGGCTGAGCTTGAGCACCTCGACGGCGGCGACCAGCAGGACGGTCACCAGCCCGGCGCCGAGGGCGGGCCCCAGGCCGGCACCCTGCAGCGCGAAGGTGGCGAACATGAGCACGACCTGGATGAGCCAGGCCAGCACCAGCGTGGACAGGTCGATGCGGAACATGCCGGGGATCACGCGCCGCGCCGGCTTCACGATCCAGTCGGTCAGCGCCGCCAGGAAGCCGTAGAGGGGATTGCGCAGCGGCGCGCGCAGCGTCTGCAGCCAGAAGCGCAACAGCAGCGCGAGTGCGAACAGCCCCAGGAAGGTGTCCAGGAGGAAGACCAGGATCTGGTTGAGCATGACGTCAGGATGGTTCCGGAAAGTTGGGACGCGGAGCAGGACTCGTTCCCACTGCGGCCGCGACGGGACGGGGCAGCCGGGCGACCGGGCTAGCCGCGGCCCAGCTCGTCACCCAGCTCGCGCGAGCGCACAGCGGCCTGCTGCACGGCGGCGGCAATGCGTGCCCGCACCTGCTCCGCTTCCAGGTGCAGGAGCGCGCGCTCGGTGGTGCCGCGCCTGGACGTGACCCGCTCGCGCAGCGTGGATGGGGGCTCGTCGCTCTCCCGGGCCAGGCTCGCCGCGCCGTAGAAGGTCTCCAGCGTGAGCATGCGCGCCTGTTCGGGCGTCAGGCCGAGCTCGGTGGCCGCCTGCAGCAGCGCTTCCATGAAGTAGAAGACGTAGGCCGGACCGCTGCCGGACACGGCGGTAACCGCGTCCAGCAGCTCCTCGCGCTCGACCCATAGCGACTTGCCGACCGCTGCCATCACCGCGTCGGCGGCCTGCCGATCCACGGCGCCTACCGCCGCTGGCGCGTACAGTGCCGCGACCCCCAGCCCGACCAGCGCCGGGGTATTGGGCATCGCCCGGATCACGCGCTGATGGCCGCCCAGCCAGCGCGAGAGATCGCCGGTGCGGATTCCTGCCGCGATGGTGATGACGAGCTGCCCCTGCAGCCGCGCGCCCAGTTCCGCCGCGACCGGCTGCAGGTTCTGGGGCTTGACCGCGAGCAGCACGGCTTCATCGGCAGCGAAGCGCTGCGGCAGCGCGGCCGCCGTCTGCACGCCGAAACGGGCTGCGAGGTTGCCTCGCGCGTCCTCGGAGATGTCCACCGCGCGCAGCGCGTCGGCGCGCCAACCCTGCTTCAGCAGGCCGCCGATCAGCGCGCCCGCCATGTTGCCGCCGCCTACGAAGATCAGCTTCATCTGGGATAGGAATGGAGTTCAGTGAGGGCCGCCGGATGGCGCCGCCATCCGGATCGCGCACCGAGTATAGCCTGCGCGGCGCAGCACCCGGCGGCGGACCTACGCCGGCGCGCGGGGCCGGGCGCCGAAGATGGCACGCCCGACGCGCACGAGGGTGGCGCCCTCCGCGATGGCCGCCTCGAGGTCCTCGGACATGCCCATCGAGAGGGTATCGAGCTCGACGCCCTCGCGCCGCAGCTGTTCCTGCAGCGCCTGCAGGACATGGAATTGCGCGCGCTGCCCGGCCGGGTCGGGAGTCTCCCGCGGAACCGTCATGAGTCCGCGCAGGCGCAGCCTGGGCAGCGCCTGGATGGCACGCGCCAGCGCGAGGGCTTCGCCGGGCTGCACGCCGCTCTTGCTGTCCTCGCCGCTCACGTTGACCTGGATGCAGACATTGAGCGCCGGCGCCTCCGGCGCGCGCGCGTCGCTGAGGCGCTGGGCGATCTTCGCCCGGTCCACGCTGTGGACCCAGTCGAAGTGCTCGGCGATCGTGCGGGTCTTGTTGCTCTGGATCGGGCCGATGTAGTGCCAGGTGAGCGGCGCGGGCAGCGCGACCCCGCCGTCCGCCGCCAGCGCCGAGATGGCGCGGATCTTGTCTGCGCCTTCCTGCGCGTAGTTCTCGCCGAACTCGCGCTGGCCGGCGGCGATCGCCTCGACGATCGCGGCGGGCGGAAAGGTCTTGCTCACCGCCACCAGCCGCACCCCGGCGGGATCCCTACCCGCCGCGGCTGCCGCCGTTGCGATGCGTGCGCGAACGCGCTGCAACCCCTCTGAAACGCTGGACATATCGGCTTAGCGCACTGGCATCGGGCATAGGATTTGCCTGCTGGCTTCCCCCTGTACAGGTGCAGCAGCCCTGCGCGCGACGGACCGGTTCCGGGTGCGTGCGGCGCCAGTCCGGCACCCGCTCTCAACCGGTCGATACCGGCGGGTCCGCCCGCCGTGAAGCCACCTCCCGGAAGTATATATGGACATATCCGAACTGCTCGCCTTCGTGGTCAAGAACAAGGCCTCCGACCTGCACCTGTCGGCCGGGCTGCCGCCGATGATCCGCGTGCACGGGGACGTGCGGCGCATCAACCTGCCGCCCATGGAGCACAAGGACGTGCACGCCATGGTGTACGACATCATGAACGACGGCCAGCGCAAGGTGTATGAAGAAAACCTCGACATCGACTTTTCCTTCGCCGTGCCCAACCTGGCGCGCTTTCGAGTCAATGCCTTCGTCCAGCACCGCGGCGCCGGCGCCGTGTTCCGCACCATTCCTTCGAAGGTGCTATCGCTGGAGGAGCTCAACTGCCCGAAGATCTTTCAG
>CAZFYX010000089.1:0-32435 GCA_964523885.1 uncultured Burkholderiales bacterium
CGAGCACTTGCAGCAGCGTTCTCTTGCCGCTCCCGTTGTTGACCAGCACTGCCCAGGTCAGTCCCGGCTGAAGCACGAGCGAGAGATCTAGGAACAGGGATCGGCCCGGAAAGCCCACGTTGATACGATCAGCGCGCAGGACGCTCACGGGCGGCGGGCCAGCAGCAGGAGCATCACGGGCACCCCGAGCAGCGCGGTGAGGACGCCGACCGGCAGCTGCAGTGGCGCCCAGGCCGCGCGTGCGAGCGTGTCCGCGGCAGTGAGGAATGCCGCGCCGGCCGCCATCGACAGAGGCACCAGCCAGCGCACGTCGGCGACGCCGAGCAGGCGCACCAGGTGCGGCACGATCAGGCCGACGAAGCCGATGGTGCCGCCGAGCAGGATGGCGCAGACGGTGGCCAGCGCCGCGCCGAAGTAGACCAGGGTCTCGGCGCGCCCCACCGCAACACCGAGCGAGGCAGCCTTGACGCGCCCGAGCCCGAGTACGTTGAGGGTCGTGCCGCCGGCCGTGGCGAGGATTCCGAGGACGAGTGCGAGGAGAAGTGCCGGCCCTGCAGCAGACGCGTACGACAGGTCGCCCATGAGCCAGAACAGCATCCCGCGCACGCTGGCCTGCGGGGCGAGCACCAGCAGCAGGCTCACCATCGCCCCGCAACCGGCCGCCAGCACCACACCGCTCAGCAGCAGCCGGTACGGGCTCCAGTCGCCGCTGCGATAACCCAGCGCGAACACCGCCAGGGTGACCGTGATGGCGCCGGCCAGGCCGGCGCCGAGATGCCCGAGCTGGCCCAGCCCGAGCAGCATGCCGGTCAGCACACCCAGCGCCGCGCCGCCGGAGATGCCGAGCACGTAGGGGTCGGCGAGCGGGTTGCGCAGCAGGACCTGCAGGAGCACCCCGGCCAGCGCGAGCAGCGCGCCGCAGGCGAGCGCGGCCTCCACGCGGGGGAGCCGCACCTGCAGGACGAGGTCACGGGCCAGGCTGGGTTCGCCGTGCAGGAGCGCGCGCCAGACCTCGGCCGCACTGAGGGCCTGGCTGCCGGACACCAGTCCGGCCGCGAGACTCGCCGCCAGCGCGAGCAGGAAGAGGCAGAGCAGCGCGAGCGGGCGGATGCGCGTCGCGGTCACCGCAGGCTGATGATCATCCAGCCCTGCGCGAGCGCCCGCTCCTTGAGGGTCTCGTCGGGATCGACGGCGACCGGGTTGGTGACCTTCTCCAGCAGGGGCAGGTCGTTGAGCGAGTCGCTGTAGAACCAGGTCTCGGTGAAGTCGCCCCAGGCCAGCGAGTGCTCGGCCAGCCAGGCCTCGACCCGGGTGACCTTGCCTTCGCGGAACGAGGGCACGCCCCGCACGCGGCCGGTGAACTCGCCGCCGACCTCCTCGGGCTCGGTCGCGATGAGGTAGTCGATGCCGAACTCGCGCGTGATCGGCCAGGTCACGAAGCTGTTGGTCGCCGTCACCACGACGCGCGCGTCATGCGCGTGGCTGCGCACCAGGTCGCGCGCCTTCTGCGTCATGATCGGGTGGATGCGCGTGCGCATGAACTCCCGGTGCCATTCATCGAGCTGGGCCCGCGCGTGCCGCGACAGCGGCTTGAGCTGGAAGTCGAGGAACTCGTGGATGTCCAGCGTTCCGGCCTTGTACTGCTCGTAGAAGTGCTGGTTGCGCGCCTCGTACACCTCGCGGTCGAGCACGCCCTTCTCGATGAGGAATTGGGCCCACTCGAAATCGCTGTCCCCTGCCAGCAGGGTGTTGTCGAGGTCGAAGAGGGCGAGCCGCAGGCCTTTCATCGGGTATGGCTACTGCTGCAGGATGCGGGGGAAGCCGGTCGGCGCGTGTTCCCAGGAACGGGAACGTGCGGTGACGACGGAACTCGAACGGATAGGCCGATGCCGATGCACTGAACGATCGCGATCGAGTATAGCGTAAAGTCTGCGCATGAACCTCACTGGAGCACTCCTGCCCGCCGCCTGGCACTGGACCGCGCTGACCGCCTTCAGCGCGCTGCTGCTGTTCGCGATCCGGGCCGCGCCCTGGCGGGCGCTCCAGGATCCGTCGCGGCTCAATGCCTGGCTGGGCAGCATCGTGTTCCTGCTCGTCCTGTGGATGATCCGGGCTGGCATCCAGCCCGGGCTCGGCTTCCATCTGCTGGGTGCCACCGTCAGCACCCTGATGTTCGGTCCCTGGCTCGCACTCGTGGCGATGTCGCTGGTGGTCGCCGGCGCGGCGCTGGCGGGCAGCATCGACCCCTGGACCATCCCGGCCAACGTGCTGGTGATGGCCGCCGTGCCGATCGCGGTCAGCGTCGCCCTGCTGCGCGCGACGCAGCGCTGGCTGCCCGGTCACTTCTTCATCTACATCTTCGGCGTCGCCTTCCTGGGCGGCGCGCTGGCCATGCTCTCAACCGGAGTCGCCGCGAGCGGGCTGCTGTTCGCGGCGGGTGCCTACCCCTTCGAGACCCTGCGCTCCGACTATCTGCCCTGGTACCTGCTGATGTCCTGGGCGGAAGCCTTCACCACCGGTGGCGCCATGACGCTCCTGGTGGTGTACCGCCCGCAGTGGGTGGCGACCTTCGACGACGCGCGCTACATCGTCGGCAAGTAGCCCCCCTGCCCGGCATCGGCCTGCTGCAGCACCTCGCGCAGCAGCGGGACGGTGACCGGACGCTGCACCTGGAGCGAGTAGCGGTCGGTCGCATCCAGCACCCGCATCAGGGTCGCCAGGTCGCGCCGGCCGTGACGCAACAGGTATTCCGCAGCCTCCACTGCCAGCTCGAACCCGCGCTCGCGCGCATGCTGCTGCAGCGCGTCGCGCTTGTCCTCGTCGCTGAGCAGCCGCAGCTGCAACACCAGGCCCTGGCTCAGCCGGGTGGCCGCGTCGGGCCTCAGCGCCAGCCCCGCCGGCGCATTGTCAGCGGCCACGAGCAGCCGCAGGCCGCGCTCCCCTGCCTCGTTCAGCAGGGTGAACAGGGCGGCCTGGCCGGGCGCGGACAGCGACTGCGCCTGGTCCACCGCGAGCAGAGCGATGCCATCCGCAAGCTCCCGTGCAAAGCCCATGCCGGAAGCCACGTAGCAGGCGGACTTTCCGCCCGCCCGGGCCGCCCCTACTGCCGCCTGCAGCAGGTGGCTCTTGCCGGCACCTTCCGGGCCCCAGAGGTAGAGGCTGCGCACATCCAGTGCACCGTCCAGCCATTGGCGCAGCAGTGCAACGGCCTGGGCGTTGGGGCCCGGCGCGAAGTTGGCCAGGGTCGGCGCGGGCGCCTGCGCCAGGTCCAGGGGCAACTGTTCCATCAGGCCGGGGGCCGGGGGCGAGCGGCGAAGGGGGAGCACATCGATACGGAAGCTATGCAGTAGAATGCCGCGGCGAAGCGCGTCGCGAACCGCTCTGCGGTCGGGCGCGCTGCCCGGATGTTAGCCCAGTTTCCCCGCCGCCGGCCGCACCGCCGGCGCGCCCACGCCTCGACGCCTACGCCATGAGCCAGAACAACCCAGGGACCGGACTGACCTATCGCGAGGCGGGCGTCGACATCGACGCCGGCGATGCGCTGGTCGAGAACATCAAGCCGCTGGCACGCCGGACCATGCGCGAGGGCGTGCTGGCAGGCATCGGCGGCTTCGGCGCCCTGTTCGAGGTGCCCAAGCGCTACCGCAATCCGGTGCTGGTCTCCGGGACCGACGGCGTAGGCACCAAGCTCAAGCTCGCCTTCGAGCTGAACCGGCACGACACCGTCGGCATCGACCTGGTGGCGATGAGCGTCAACGACGTCCTGGTACAGGGCGCCGAGCCGCTCTTCTTCCTCGACTACTTCGCCTGCGGCAGGCTGGACGTGAAGGTCGCCACGGCGGTGATCGGCGGCATCGCGCGCGGCTGCGAGCTGGCCGGCTGCGCACTGATCGGCGGGGAGACGGCGGAGATGCCGGGCATGTACCCCGAAGGCGAATACGACCTCGCCGGCTTCGCGGTTGGCGCCGTGGAAAAGGACCGCATCATCGACGGCCGCCGCATCGAGCCCGGCGACGCAGTCATCGGTCTGGCCTCCAGCGGCGCGCACTCGAACGGCTACTCGCTCATCCGGCGCATCCTGGCGCGGGCCCGACCGGACCTGTCGGCCGATTTCCACGGTCAGGCGTTGGGGGAGGTGATACTCGCACCGACCCGGATCTACGTGAAGCCCGTGCTGCAGCTGCTCGCATCCGTGGACGTCAAGGGCCTGGCCCACATCACCGGCGGGGGCCTGCTCGAGAACGTGCCGCGCATCCTGCCCGAGCCGCTGACCGCCGAGCTCGACCGGCGCGCCTGGGCCCGCGCGCCCCTGTTCGACTGGCTGCAGGCCGAGGGCGGGGTGGCGGACGAGGAGATGCACCGCGTGTTCAACTGCGGGATCGGGATGGTGATCGTGGTGGCGGAGCGCGACGTCGAGAAGGCGCTCGGCGTGCTCGCCGCCCAAGGCGAGAGCGCAGGTCGCATCGGCCAGATCCGTGCCCGCCGGCCGGGCGAGGCGCAGACCATCGTCGCATGAAGCGCGTCGTCATCCTGATCTCCGGCCGCGGCAGCAACATGCAGGCGCTGCTCGATGCGCCGCTGCCCGGCACCATCGCAGCCGTGATCAGCAACAATCCCGACGCCCGGGGCCTGGCGCTGGCCCAGGCACGCGGGGTTCCGGTGGCGATCGTCAACCACCGCGCGTGGCCCGACCGTGGGGCGTTCGACGCAGCGCTGGCCGCCGAGATCGACCGGTTCGACCCGCACCTGGTGGTGCTGGCCGGCTTCATGCGCATCCTCACCCCCGCGTTCGTGCAGCGCTACGAGGGCCGGCTGATCAATGTCCACCCGTCCCTGCTCCCGGCCTTCCCCGGGGTCGACACCCACCGGCGCGCGCTCGAGGCGGGGGTGCGGGTGCACGGCTGCACGGTCCACTTCGTCACCGCGCAGCTCGACCACGGCCCGATCATCGTGCAGGCCGCGGTCCCGGTCCATGACGACGACAGTCCCGAACAGCTCGCCGCCCGCGTGCTGGAGCAGGAGCACCGCGTGCTGCCCTCGGCAGTGCGCTGGTTCCTGGAAGGGCGCCTGCAGGTGGCGGGCGAGCGCGTGCACGTGCGCGGCGCACGGGCGGCACACGCCGCCATTGCCTGTCCGGAGGAAACATGAAGAGACTGCTCACGATCATCGCGCTGCTCGCCTGCGCCGCCGCACCGGCAGCCATTGGCGCGGCCGACAGCGGGCTGCCGCGCCGCGTCGACATCGAGTTCGCCGTGTACATGGGCTCGGTTCGGATCGGCGAGGGCACCGACCACTTCGAGCACGACGGCCGGACCTACCGCATCTCGAGCGAGTCGAGCACCGCGGGCCTGGCCGCGATCTACCGCATGCAGATCAAGCGCGAGGCCCGCGGCCAGGTCACGCCGGCGGGGCTGCGCCCGGAGACCTACTCCGAGATGCGCAACGGCAAGGTCAAGCGCAGCGTGCGCTTCGACTGGGACAGGAAGCAGGCCACGCTCTACGACGGGGAGAAGAGCAAGGTCGTGCCGCTGCCCGAGCGCACCTGGGACACCACCAGCTTCGGCTACAACTTCACCTGGTTCCGCCCGGACGGCAAGGAGCTCACGGTCAACCTCACCGACGGCCGGCGCATCAACGAGTACGAGTACGCGGTGGTGGGCCGGGAGCGGCTCGACACCGAGATCGGCTCGATCGAGACGCTGCACATGAAGAAGGTGCAGGACGACGACGACAAGCGCGGGTTCGAGGTGTGGCTTGCCGTCGAACGGCACTACGCTCCGGTGCGCATCCGCTACATCGGCAAGGACGGCACCGTGTTCGACTCGAAGGTGACCAAGCTGGCCTTCTCGAGCTAGCCGGGCGGCAAGGCAACCTTCCCCCGCCCCATGGAGATCAACGCGCAGCGGCTCTCCGCCGCGGTCGAGGCCTTGCGCGCCGTGCTGGCGTTCCAGCACCCGGCCGACGCCGGCCTGCGCGCGTTCTTCCGCGAGCAACGCAAGCTCGGCGCCCGCGATCGCGCCTTCGTCGCCGAGAGCGTGTTCGCCGTCGTGCGCAACCTGCGTCTGCTCGAAACCCTCGGCCAGACCCGCGATCCGCGCCGGCTGCTGCTCGCCGCGCTCACGGTGGTCGACGGCCACAGCCTGCGCCAGCTCGAGCCGGTCCTGGACACCCGGCGCGGCAACGAAGCGCAGTGGCTGACGGCAGTGCGTGCGGCGGACGCCCGCGCCCTGCCCTGGCCAGTGCAGCTTAGCCTGCCCGACTGGCTGTGGGAGCGGCTGCTGGCAACCATGCCGGAGGACGAAGCGGTTGCGCTGGCGCGCGGGCTGCTGCTGCCGGCGCCGCTCGACCTGCGGGTGAACACCCAGCTCGCCACCCGCGAGCAGGTGATGGAAGCGTTCGCGGCCGATCACATCGCGTGTACCGCCACGCCGTACTCGCCCTGGGGCGTGCGGCTGCCGGAGAAACCCGCATTGCAGACCCACCCGCTGTTCCTCCAGGGCAAGGTCGAGGTGCAGGACGAGGCCAGCCAGCTGCTCGCCCTGCTGGTGGGGGCCCGCCGCCGCGAAATGGTGGTGGACTTCTGCGCCGGCGCCGGGGGGAAGACACTGGCGCTGGGGGCGATGATGCGTTCGGAGGGCCGGCTGTATGCCTTCGACACCTCGCAGCGCCGGCTCGCCAACCTCGGCCCGCGCCTGAAGCGCTCGGGACTGTCCAATGTGCACCCCGAGCTGATCGACAGGGAGACCGACCGCCGCATCCGCCGCCTGGAGGGCAAGATCGACCGCGTGCTCGTCGATGCGCCCTGCAGCGGGCTGGGCACGCTGCGCCGCAACCCCGACCTCAAGTGGCGGCAATCGCCAGAGGCGGTCGCCGAGCTCGCGGCGAAGCAGGCGGTCATCCTGGCGGCGGCCGCGCGCCTGGTGAAGCCGGGCGGGCGCCTCGTGTATGCGACCTGCAGCGTGCTGCCGGAGGAGAACGAAACCATCGTAGGCGGCTTCCTCCAGGCCACGCCGGCGTTCCGCCCGGTGGATGCGAGCGCGATCCTGCGCGCGCAGGGCATCGCCCTGGACACCGGCGAGTGGTTCCGGGTGAATCCGCACCGCCACGGCATGGACGGTTTCTTCGCGGCTGTGCTCGAGCGCAGCGCGTGAAGGCGCTGCGCCGGTTCATGCATCCGGGCTAGAATCTCGCGCATCTCCAGCGCACGACGATGCAGGACCAGGCCGAAATCCGCAATCTGCTGTTCGATCTCGCCGCCGATCTGCGCGACGCCAGCATCCTCTGGCAGCTCGGCGCCCTGGCCATCTGCCTGCTGGCCGCGTGGCTGGTGCGGCGTATCGCCCGCGGCCGCTGGACGGCGGTGACGCCAGCCGCACCGGACCAGACCATGCGCATCACGGTCGGCGGGCTGAACCGGCTGATCTTCCCGCTCACCGCCCTCACCCTTGCGGTGATCGCGCGCTGGATCCTCAAGCGCTACTACCCGGTGCACGTGATGGACGTCGGGGTGGCGCTGCTGTTCTCCTTCGCGCTGGTGCAGCTGGCGGTCTACCTGCTGCGGCACGCCTTCGCGCCCAGCGGGCTGCTGCGATACTGGGAGCGCACGATCGCCTGGGCGATCTGGATCGGCCTCGCCCTGCACATCACCGGCCTGCTGGGCGAGTTGCACACCCTGCTCGACGGCCTGCGGTTCACCGTCGGCAAGGAGGACGTTTCGGTCCTCGAGATTCTCTCCGGCCTGCTCTCGGTCGCGGTGACCGTCCTGCTCGCGCTGTGGCTGGGCAAGGTGATCGAAACCCGGCTGCAGAAGACCGCACAGCTCGATGCCAGCATGCGAGCGGTCTTCGCCAAGATCGCCAGGACCGCGCTGGTGGTGCTGGCTGTGCTGATCGCGCTGCCCCTGGTCGGCATCGACCTGACGGTGCTCTCGGTGTTCGGCGGCGCGATCGGCGTGGGCATCGGCTTCGGCCTGCAGAAGATCGCGGCCAACTACATCAGCGGCTTCATCATCCTGCTCGACCGCTCGATCAGTCCCGGCGCCCTGGTGACCATCGACAACCGCTACGGCGCGGTCACCCGGCTCACCGCCCGCTACATTGTCCTGCGCGGGCTCGACGGCACCGAGGCGATCATCCCGAACGAGACCGTGGTCAGCTCCACGGTGATCAACCACACCTTCTCGGACAACGTGGTGCGGATCGACATCCCGATCCAGATCAGCTACGGCAGCGACCTGGAGCGCGCCCTGGAGCTGTTGCTGCAGGCCGCCTGGCACCATTCGCGGGTGGTGAAGAAGCCCGAGCCCGCTGCGCTCGTGGTGGCCTTCGCCGACAGCGGCATCAACCTCGAGCTCTACGCCTGGATCGCCGATCCCGAGGGCGGCCGCGGCAACCTGCGCTCCGACATCTACCGCGAGGTATGGCGCCTGTTCAAGGCCAACGGAATCGAAATTCCCTTTCCGCAGAGGGAGGTACGCATCCTGTCGGGCCCAGCCGCGGTTTGATCTAGCGCAAGCCGGCTTGGCGCGACTGTTGCATCCTCGCGACGCATGCATTGCAAAGGCCCCGCCGCGGCCCCATCTCAAGCGGCAGAACGTGCACCGCGGTACAATGCGCGGTGTACTTAAACTACTGAGAGGATAATGGATTTCATACTGAAGTTGGCCCAGGGCAGCGTTTCCATGCCATGGTGGGGCTACGTGCTCTACACCTTGGCGATGACACACATCACGATTGCCGGCGTCACCATCTTCCTGCACCGGCACCAGGCGCACCGCGCGCTGGACCTGCATCCCATCGTCAGCCACTTCTTCCGCTTCTGGCTCTGGCTCACCACCGGCATGGTGACCAAGGAGTGGGCCGCCATCCACCGCAAGCACCACGCGAAGGTCGAGACCGCGGAGGATCCGCACAGCCCGATGACCTACGGCCTCAAGAAGGTCCTGTTCGAAGGCTCCGAGCTCTACCGCGGGGCCGCCAAGGACGCCGAGCTCATTGCCAAGTACGGACACGGCACGCCGGACGACTGGATGGAGCGCAACGTGTACTCCGCCCACCCGGTGCTCGGCGTGGCGCTGATGATGGTGATCGACCTCGCCCTGTTCGGTGCGCTCGGCGCCACGATCTGGGCAGTGCAGATGGCGTGGATCCCGTTCTTCGCCGCCGGCGTCATCAACGGCGTGGGTCACTACTCGGGCTACCGCAACTTCCAGACCGAGGACACCAGCACCAACATCTTCCCCTGGGGCATCCTGATCGGGGGTGAGGAGCTGCACAACAACCACCACGCCTACGGCTCGTCGGCGAGACTGTCGAACAAGTGGTACGAGTTCGACATCGGCTGGCTCTACATCCGCGTGATGGAGATGCTGGGGCTGGCCAAGGTCCGCCGGGTGGCGCCGCGGGTGCACATCGAGGCCGGCAAGGCGCGCTGCGACCTGCAGACGGTGCAGGCGGTGGTCACCCACCGCTACGACGTCGCAGCCCGCTATGCGCGCACGCTGGCGGGCACCTGGAAGGAGGAGATCAAGGCGCTGCGGGCTCGCGGCATCGCGATCGACACCGCCCGCTTCAAGCGCTGGATGCAGCGCGACGCCGGCGACCTGGGCGCCGACGAGCGCGCCGATCTCGAAGCGGCGCTCAAGTCCAGCAACGTGCTGCGCACGATCTACTCGATGCGCCAGGACCTCGCCGCGCTGTGGGCGCGCTCCAGCGCATCGAAGGAACAGCTGCTGCACCAGCTCGAGGATTGGTGCAAGCGCGCCGAGCAGTCCGGCATTGCGGGGCTGAAGGAGTTCGGAACGACGCTGCGCGGTTACGCAGTGCCCGCGTAACCGCGGAAGGCTCCGGGCCCTAGGCTCCAGGCGCCAGAAACAAAAAGGCCCGCTATTGCGGGCCTTTTTGCTGGATGACGTAGCTCCTGGCGCCGAGGGCCTGGTTGCCTCAAACGAGCCGCAGGCTCACTTGAGCTTCGTCTCCTTGTACATCACGTGCTTGCGCGCCACCGGATCGAACTTCTTCATCTCCAGCTTCTCGGGCTTGGTGCGCTTGTTCTTGGTAGTGGTGTAGAAGTGGCCGGTGCCGGCGCTCGATTCCAGCTTGATCTTTTCCCGCATCGCTTGAGTCCTCTAAGATGGCCGGCAGCATCAGACCTTGGCGCCGCTGGCCCGCATCTCGGCCAGGACGACGTCGATGCCCTTCTTGTCGATGGTCCGCAACGCGGCCTGGCTCACGCGCAGGCGCACCCAGCGGTTCTCGCTCTCGACCCAGAACCGACGGCTCTGCAGGTTGGGCAGGAACCGGCGCTTCGTCTTGTTGTTCGCATGGGAAACATTGTTCCCCGTCATCGGCCGCTTGCCGGTGACCTCGCATACCCGTGCCATGGTGGGGCTCCGAATCCGGAAAAACCGGCTTTATACCACGGCAACGCGATGCACCTCAAGTGCTTGACCAGCTGCGGCAACCGCATCCGGGAAAACCGTGCGCGCACGGTGGTTGGTGCGACGCAGCATCTTCCTACATTCTTCCGGAATATCTTAAAGGCCTGATTCGCTTTACAAACCGGCATTCCCCTCCTATTCTTCCGTCTCAGTGGAACGTCGCGTTCCGTCAGGATCGCGCGAACCACGCGCATAAGAGCACGGGAGGTCTCGAGAACAATCCCAGGCTCGAAAAAGCGTCCGCGCCGAAGTGACCCGGTCCGGTACGAGAGAACCACCATCGTTCAGGAGAGAGAAAGCATGAAGAAAGCAGGTATTGCGGCAGCCGCGTTGCTCGGCACCATGTGCCTCGCCGGCGCGCAGTCGGCCATGGCGCAGGTCAAGCAGGTCTACTGGACCACCAGCGGCATGTTCGGCCCGTTCCCCATCACCGGCCTGATCCCGTCGATCCCGAAGGAGAAGGCGCGCGACATCACCATCCCGGTCTCGATGTGGATCGTCGACAGCCCCAAGGGCCTGGTGGTGTTCGATACGGGTAACAACGTTGCGATCAGCGACGGCAACTGCAAGAGCTACTGGGCCGCGGGCAACTGCGACTTCCTGAAGCCGAGCCAGACCCGCGCCGACGTCATCGATGCGCAGCTCAAGAAGCTGGGCTACTCGGTCGACCAGGTCAAGGTCGTCGTGACCTCGCACACCCACCTGGACCACGTCGGCAACATCGCGATGTTCCCCAAGGCGCTGCACGTGCTGCAGAAGAAGGAGCTGTATCAAGGCTGGTGGCCCGAGAAGTTCCAGGGCCGCGCCGTGAACGGCAGCTTCGTGCTGAACGACATCGCCACCGCGCGTGAGTACAACTACATGGAACTCGCCGGCGACTACGACCTGTTCGGTGACGGCAGCGTCATGATCCTGAGCACGCCTGGCCACACCCTGGGCCACCAGTCCATGAAGGTGAAGCTCGCCAGCGGCAAGACCATGATCATCACGCAGGACGCCGTCTGGATGCAGGAGAACCTCGACGGCTATCCCGCCGGCCTGAACTACAGCGTGAAGGACTACACGGATTCCGTGAACCGCCTGAAGTTCATGCGTGACCTGGAAGGCGCCGACATCTACATGGCGCACGACCAGGACCAGTACGCCAAGGGTGGCGGCCGCTGGTACAAGTAAGCCTTTAGGCAGCAGTCTCGCAAAGAGGCCCCCCGGAAGCGGGGGGCTTCTTTTTTCGTATCACTCCGCAATATCCCATCGTGATTGCACTCGAATCGGTCTCCAAGCGCTACGGCTCGAAGACCATCATCCACGACATCTCGTTCTCCGTCGGCAAGGGCGAGATCGTCGGCTTCCTCGGCCCCAACGGCGCCGGCAAGACGACCACGATGCGCATGATCTCGGGCTATACCACGCCGAGCTCGGGCCGCATCCTGGTGGCCGGGTTCGACATGCTCGAAGAGAACGAGGAAGCGGCGCGGCGCATCGGCTACCTGCCGGAGAACCCGCCCCTCTACGACGTCATGGACGTCACCGCCTACCTGCGCTTCGTGGCCCGCATCAAGGGCGTGCCCAAGCGCACACTGGCGTCCGATCTGGACCGCGTCATCCAGTCCTGCCGCCTGGAAGCGGTGGTGACGCGCGAGATCTACAAGCTGTCCAAGGGCTATCGCCAGCGGCTCGGCCTGGCCCAGGCGCTGCTCGGCAGCCCGGACGTGCTGCTGCTGGACGAACCGACCGCGGGGCTGGACCCGGGCCAGATCCAGGAGACGCGCGAGGTCATCCGCTCATTCGGTGCCGAGCACTCGGTGCTGATCAGCACCCACATCCTCCCCGAGGTCACGCTGATCTGCCAGAAGGTGGCCATCATCAGCCAGGGCCGCCTGCTCGCGGTGGACTCTCCCGCGGGCCTGCAGGCCGCCTCCGACCAGACCAACATGGTGACGCTGGAAGCCACCGCCCCAGCCGCTGCCCTCGAGGCCGAACTGCGTGCGGTGGACGGCGTCAGCAACGTCGTGGTGCGGCCGCTGCCCGGCCGGGAAGCCGTGCGCGGCGAATGCCATGTGGATGCGAGCGAGGGGGTGGAGGCACGCATCGCGCGCGCCGTGGCGACGCGCTGGTCGCTGCACCGGCTGGAGCGCCAGCAGCCCACCCTGGAGAACGTGTTCCTGCGTTACGTGGGGCATGGCGTCAGTGAAGAGAAGGCGGCAGCATGAAGCATATCGGCAAGCCCAGTGAGGTCGCATGAACGGCCTGATCGCGATCTACCAGAAGGAACTGGTGAGCTACTTCCGCTCGCCGATCGCCTATTTCGTCGTGTCGGTGTTCCTGCTCGGCACCGGCTACTTCTTCCTCTACAACATGTTCATGACCGGCTCGGCCACGATGGACGAGACGTTTCGCAACATGGGCATCCTGCTGCTCACGCTCAGCCCGGTGATCGCGATGCGCCTGTTCTCGGCCGAATACACCGGCAAGACCATGGAACTGCTGATGACGCTGCCGCTCAAACCGTGGCAGATCGTGCTCGGCAAGTACCTGGGCGCGGTCACCATCCTGCTGCTCATGACCGCCGCCACCGCCATCAACCTCGTGCCGCTGTTCCTGTATGGCAACCCCGAGGCGAAGACCATCCTGTCCGGCTACCTCGGCTTCATCTTGCTGGGCATGGCCTGCCTGGCCATCGGACAGTTCTTCTCCTCGCTCACGCAGAACCAGATCGTCGCCGCGCTCATCACCGTGCCCGTGCTGCTTGCCTTCTGGTATATCGGCTACCTGCAGAGCTTCCAGACGTCCTACCTGCTGCGCGCACTGTTCGGATACCTGTCGTTCTCGCTGCACTTCGGCGACTTCATCCGTGGGCTGCTGCGCAGCGAGGCCGTCGTCCACTATCTGGTGGTGGTGGGTATCGCCCTCACGCTGAACGCCAGCTACCTGCAGTGGCGGCGCTGACATGGAACGCTCCTTCCGCTCCATCCTGATCCTGCTCGCCGGCCTGGCGCTGCTGGGCGGCGCAGCAGCCGTCTTCACCATCTTCATCCAGGGAAGCGTCTGGGCCGCGGCGCTGGGGCTCGCCGGCCTCGCGCTGACCGCACTGGGCGCCTTCGGCCTGCGCGCAGAGTTCGGCACGATCTTCCGCCAGCGCCGAGGCGAGATCGCCCTGTACACACTCGGCATGGTCGCCGTGTTCGTCGCGATCGGCTATCTCTCCGCCCTGTTCCCGGCGCGGATCGACATGAGCTCGCAGGGCATGTTCTCGCTGTCGCCGCAGACGGTGAACATGCTCAAGCGGCTCGAGCGCCCGGTGCACGTGACCTTCTTCCACGACCCGATGATGCGGGAGACGGTCGAGCTCTACAAACTGATGGCCGCCAACTCGGACGGCAAGGTCACGCTCGAGCTGTGGGATCCCATGCTCAACCCGGCCCAGGCCCGGCGCCGCGGCGTGGAGTTCGCCGGCACCGCGATCATGGAGAGCGACGGCCGCAAGATGACGGTCAACGGGCCGACCGAGACCGACATCGCCAACGGCATCCTGCGCGTCTCGCAGGCCGTACAGCAATCCATCTGCTTCCTCGACGGGCACCAGGAGCCGGATCCGTTCAGCGCCGAGTCGCACGACCACAGCGAGGGCGACGTGGGCCACAGCCACGGGCTGGGCGGCAAGGTGGTCACGCACCAGAAGCACGGCATGGCGAAGGCGCGCAACAGCCTGGAGTCGCTGAACTACCAGGTGCGCAAGGTTCTGCTGGTCAACGACAAGGCCACCCTGGATGGCTGCGGGCTGCTGGTGGTCGCCGGTCCGCGCATCGCGCTCCTGCCGCAGGAGGTCAAGACGATCGCGGCCTACCTCGACGATGGGGGCAACGCGCTGTTCATGCTCGACCCGTTCGTCAAGACCGGGCTGGAGCCGCTGCTGCTGGACTGGGGCATCGTGGTCGACGACAACCTCGTGATCGACGAGGCCAGCCACTTCTGGACCGACGTGTCGGCGCCCGCGGTGACCGAGTACAACTTCCACCAGGTGACCCAGGATCTGCCGCTGACCTTCTTCCCCGGGGCCCGTTCGCTGTCGCCCACGCCGCAGCGCGTGCCCACCGTGATGGTGCGTCCGCTCATCAACACCTCGGCACGCAGCTGGACCAGCAAGGATTCGGACCGCGCCGAGTTCGACCCGGACAGGAACACGCGCCAGCCGAGCACGATCATGGTGTTCGCCAACCGGCGTCCTGAGTTCGCCTCCTCCGCAGACGTGTTGCTGCGCGAGCTGCGCGGCGAGAAGCCGGCGCAGCCGCAGCCGCAAGCCGAAGCGGCGAAGAAACCGGTCGAGAAGCCTTCCCGCATCGTCGTGGTCGGCGACTCGGACTTCGCCACGAACTCGTTCTACAACGTCATGGGCAACGGCAAGCTGTTCCTCAATGCCGTGAACTACCTCTCCGCGCGTGAGAACCTCATCGGGATCGAGCCGCGCACCTTCGACAAGCCGCAGGTGAGCCTGACCAACCAGCAGATGAAGGGTACGGTGTTCCTGTCGATGATCCTGATCCCGGCCCTCATGGCGCTGGTCGGCGTGGCGGTGTGGTGGCGGCAGCGATGAGCAGGAAGGGCAGGGGCCGCCGCCTCGCTGTCGTATGGAGCCTGTTCGCCGTCCTCGCCGGCGTGATCCTCTACGCCGAGTGGGCCGACCTGGTGGCGCTGTGGGCGAGCCGCAGTGCCGACGGCCACATCCACGCGGCCGGTTCGCGCGACCTGGTCACCACCCCGATCGAAGAGGTCAGCGCCGTGGAGATCGTCTACCAGGGAACCGTGCACCGCTTCGAGCGCGACCCCGAGAAGCAGTGGTTCTACCACGGCGTGCACGCGCAGCAGCAGGCTGCCCATGAACACAAGACCGACCCCGTCGCAGCAGAGCGCATCGGCAAGGCGCTCACCGCCTTCAGCAAGGCGCGCATCGAGCGCCGCTTCAACCTCGACTTCGCCGCGCTCGGCTCCTCGCAGGCGCAGCGCAGCCTCCTGGGGGACGACGAAACCCGCGACTACGGCGTCACCGCCCCTTCGATGCTGGTGCTGGTGTACCAGCCGGGCCAGGTCGAGCCCACGGCACGCTATGCGGTGGGAGACGTGGCGCCGGATACCTACAGCCGGTACATCCAGCGCCTGGGCCGACCGGAAGTGGTGACCATCGCCAACTACCAGATCACCAACCTGCAGCAGCTGATCGACAGCTTCGCCGCCCCAGGCGCGAAGCCCGGCGCAGCGCCAGCACCGGGTGCGCCTGCACAAACGAAGTGACCGCGCGCGGGTGAGCCCGCCCCTGCGCTGCCTCCGGGCAGCAGCGCTGTTCCTGCTCTCGTCGGCCGCGCTCGCGCACACGGCCGGCACCATCGGCTTTGCCACCATCTCCACGCAAGCCAACCAGGTCCGCTACGAACTGGTGCTCGGCCTACCGTCGATCCCCGAACCGCTGGCCGCCACGTTGCACCTGGGTGATCCGCAGGGCCAGGCAGACTACGCGGGCCTGCAGAGCCGCGTCGCGCAGCTGGTCTCCGTGGCCATTCCCGAGGGGGAATGCCAGCCTGCGGCCGCACCCGCCCCGGGGCGCAAGGGCGACAACCTCGTCGTCCCCCTGCGGTTCGAGTGCCCGGCCGAGCCCGGTGAGCTGATCCTGCGCGACAACCTCGCCGACCTGCTCGGAGCGGACTATCACACCCTGGCGAACATCGGCTGGCAGGGCGGCAACGCCCAGTTCATCTTCCAGCCCGACAAGCGCGAGGCGCGCATCACCCTCGCCGGCAGGAAGGCGCAGGGCGCGGCCAGCTTCTTCGGCATGGGGATGCAGCACATCCTGGTCGGCTACGACCACCTGCTGTTCCTACTCGCGCTGATTCTGCGCGGGGGCAACTTGTGGTCGCTGCTCAAGATCGTCACCGCGTTCACGGTGGCGCACAGCATCACGCTGGGCCTCGCTGCGCTGAACATCATCGTGCTGCCCTCGCGGGTGGTGGAAGGCGCGATCGCCCTGTCCATCGCCTACGTGGCCGCAGAGAACCTGTTCTCGAAGCGCCCCGCATCCCATCGCTGGGTGGTGAGCTTCGTGTTCGGCCTGGTGCACGGAATCGGCTTCTCCAGCCTGCTGCGCGAGATCGGCCTGCCGAAGGAGGGTTTGCTCTGGACGCTGCTCAGCTTCAACCTCGGCGTGGAGGCAGGCCAGGCGATCGCGGTGCTGGCCGCGCTGCCGCTGCTGCTGTACCTGCGCCGCACCCGGTTCGAGCCGCAGGTGGTGACGGCCCTCTCCGGTCTGGTTCTGGCGGCGGGTATCGCGCTGTTCATCCAGCGCGCCCTACTCGGCGGCGCCTAGATCGGCGGGCTCCATTGGTCCTGTCCGGCGCTCACCGCATTGCGGCCGGATCGCGGCACCCGGTCCGGGCTCCTGGCTGCGGGGACGCGACTACAGCAGGCCGCGCTCGGCAAACGACATGGCGCTGTCACCGCCGACCACGAAGTGGTCGAGCACCTTGATGTCCACCAGCTCCAGTGCGCGCTTGAGCGCCTGCGTGAGCAGCTCGTCGGCGCGGCTGGGCTCGGCCAAGCCCGAGGGGTGGTTGTGGGCAAAGATGACTGCCGCGGCGTTGTGCAACAGGCCCTGGCGAACCACGTCGCGCGGGAACACGCTGGTCTGCGTCAGCGTCCCTGCGAACAGCTCCTCGAGCTTGAGCACCCGGTTCTGCGCATCCAGGTACACCGCCACGAAGTACTCGCGATCGCGCTGCCCCAGGTGCAGCCTCAGGTACTCCCGCACGGCCTCGGGCGAGGTCATGTAGTCGCGCTGCTGCATCTGCTGCGCCAGGGCCCGCTTCGCGATCGCCAGCACTGCCAGCAGGTGCGCGGTCTTCGCCGGCCCCAGGCCCAGCACCTTCTGCAGGCTGGCTGCGTCCGCCTGGAGCAGTCCGTGCAGGCTGTCGAAGCCCTGCATGAGCTCGCGCCCCAGGTCCACCGCGCTCTTGCCCTTCACCCCCGTGCGCAGGACGATGGCCAGCAGCTCGGCGTCCGTGAGGGCGTCCTCCCCACGGGCGAGCAGCTTCTCGCGCGGTCTCTGGTCGTCCGGCCAGTCGGCTATACCCATGGCATTCGGCCCGGCTCTTGCGAGGGCTATATTACACTTGCCGATCATTCTTCCCCTTCCAGCCATGTCCCAGCCCCCTCGCCGCATCCTCCTTGGCCTCACCGGCGGCGTCGCCGCCTACAAGGCCGCCGAGCTGTGCCGGCTGCTCATCCGGCAGAACCACGACGTACGCGTGGTCATGACCGAGGCGGCGACGCATTTCGTCACGCCGATGACCATGCAGGCGCTGTCCGGCCAGCCGGTGCTGACCGACCTGTGGGACCTGTCGATCCCCAACGCGATGGGTCACATCGAGCTCTCGCGCGACCGGCAATTGATCGTGGTAGCGCCCGCCTCCGCCGACTTCCTCGGCAAGGTCGCCAATGGGCTCGCCGACGATCTGCTGTCCACGCTGTGCCTGGCGCGTGAGTGTCCGCTGCTGGTCGCGCCGGCAATGAACCGGCAGATGTGGGAGAACCCCGCCATGCGGCGCAACGTACGCCAGCTGGGTGAGGACGGCGTGGTGATCCTCGGACCGGCCAGCGGCGACCAGGCGTGCGGCGAGGTCGGCATGGGCCGCATGCTGGAGCCGGAGCAACTGTTCGACGGCATCCTGGCCGCGTTCGGGCCGAAGGTGCTGACCGGGGTTCACGTGCTGATCACGGCCGGGCCCACCTTCGAGCCGATCGACCCGGTGCGCGGCATCACCAACCGCAGCTCCGGACGGATGGGCTACGCGGTGGCACAGGCGGCCTTGGAAGCGGGCGCTACGGTCACACTGGTCTCGGGCCCCACCGCGCTGGAGCCCCCCGCCGGCGCCAGGATCGTGTGGGTCGAGTCCGCGCAGCAGATGCTGGACGCGGTGCTCGCGGAAGTGGCTTCCGCGCAGATCTTCGTCTCGGTGGCGGCAGTCGCGGACTATCGCGTCCAGCAGTCCGCCGCACAGAAGATCAAGAAGAGCGACCAGGCGCTGACGCTGCAGCTCGAACCCACGGTGGACATCCTGGCCACCGTGGCAGGGCGCAAGGACGCGCCGTTCTGCGTCGGGTTCGCCGCCGAGAGCACCAACCTGGAAGCCTTCGCCGAGGACAAGCGCAAGCGCAAGAAGCTGCCACTCCTCGCGGCGAACCTTGCGCAGGAAGCGATCGGCGCGACGCAGAGCGAACTGATCCTGTTCGACGATGCAGGCCGTCATCCGTTGCCGCGGGCGCCCAAGCTGGAGCAGGCGCGCGCGCTGGTGGCGCACATGGCGCGGCTGTATCTCGGGAAAGCGAGAGGCTAGAGGCGAGAGGGGGGAAGCTGGATCTCCGTCTCTCACACCCGCCCAAGCGCTCCTTGTTCCCCGGCCTTGAGCTCTCAGCCATGCCCTCCAGCCTCTAGCCTCTAGCCTCTAGCCTCTCGCCTCTAGCCTCTAGCCTCTAGCCTTCAATGAAGACCATCGACCTCAAGATCCTCGACCCGCGCCTGGACCAGTACCCGCCCGCGTACGCGACTGCAGGCTCCGCGGGCCTGGACCTGCGCGCCTGCATCGATGCCCCGATGGCGATCAATCCCGGCCAGACCGAGCTGATCCCCACGGGCCTCGCGCTCCACATCGCCGACCCCGGGCTCGCCGCGATGGTGCTGCCGCGCTCGGGACTGGGTCACAAGCACGGCATCGTGCTGGGCAACCTGGTGGGCTTGATCGACTCGGACTACCAGGGCCAGATCATGGTGTCGGTGTGGAATCGCGGCAGCAGCACGTTCGCGCTCAATCCGATGGAGCGCATCGCACAGCTCATGATCGTCCCCGTGCTCCAGGTGGCGTTCAACCGGGTCGAGTCGTTCGAGGCGAGCGAGCGCGGCGCGGGCGGCTTCGGCAGCACCGGCAAGCACTGAGGGGACGCGGCCAAACAAAAAGGCCGGCATGGTGCCGGCCCTTTCGTCGGTATCGCGTCCGTCCCTCATTGCGCCTCGGGCGGCTGGATCTCGCCAGCCGCCAGCCGGCGGGCTTCCTCGTAGCGCATGTAGGTCAGCACCGCAGTGATCTCCTCCATGCTCATCGTCGTGCCGAAGGCCCCCATCGTGCCGCCCAGCGAGCGGTTGTTGATGCCGCCTGCGATGGTCGCGTAGATGTTGGCGTTGCGGTTGCCCGAGTAGGTGAACTTGCCGCAGGTCAGGCAGGGGCCCTTCCCGCCCTTGCCGCCGCCGCCGTGGCAGAAGGAGCAGCGCTGTGCGTACTTCTCCTTGCCGAGCTCGACCACTTTCGGGTCGTTGGTCGGCAGCTCCATGTCGTCGGCGTCCATCTTGTGCTGCGCAAAGGCAGGGGTGACGGCGAAGCTCATCGCACCGAGGCCCAGCGCGACCGACAGGAACAGGGGCGCGGCCAGCGCAGCGAGGCCGTTCAGAACAAAGCGGAACATCTGGTCAATCCTCCTAGATTGCTTCTTATGACTGGGGCGGGTAGAACGGGACATCGTAGCTCTCGACGGTCTGGCGGATCTTGCCGTTGCCGAGGAGTTCGTCGATCCCCTGGTTGAGGAACTGCAGCAGCGCCTTGTCGTCCTTGCGCACCGCGAAGCGCATGTTGTAGCGGTGCTCCGGCAGCGGCTGGTAACCCTCCACCAGGTGGAACTTGGCATCCGGATACTTCTGCCGGGCCGCACCGTAAGCCGGCGCCCACAGCAGCGCGGCGTCGATCTCGCCGTCGACCATCCCCTTCATCAGGCGATCGTCGCCGAAGTAGAGCGCACGCTTGATGCCATTGTCGAACAGCCAGCCATCGGCCGGCGTCGACATGTTCACGCCGATCTTCATGTCGGCCTGCTTGAGCTCGTCGATCGACTTCATCCCGTTGGCCTTGCCCTGCACCGCCAGCACATACGCCAAGCTCATGTGGGGCTTGGTAAAGGCCAGCTGATGCATGCCCATGTCCTCGTTGTCGTCCTCGTCGCCGCTGTCACCCAGGCTCAGGAACACGTCGCAGCGCTTGGCCAGAATGGATTCGCGGAAGGCACGTTGAACGCTCGCACGCGAGCGCACGTTGACCCAGTACATCTCGATGCGCATGCCGCCGCGCTTGGCGAGCGCCTTGAGGATCTCGACGTCGAACCCGGGCGGATCGGAATTGATCTGGGCGAAGGGAAAGGTGTACGGATAGGCGCAGCCGGTGAGCACGCCGTTCTGCTTGGACCGCTCGAGTGTGTCGGTGATCTCGTCGGTGTTCGGGCCGGACTGACTCTGGCCGGTGGCTTGCGGGAGGGGGACGTTGTCCTGCGTGAACGCGGATGGCGCGCTCAACGCGGCGAGCAATGTCAGGGCCGATACTTTCAGTGACTTCATGTCGATGCCTGCTCCTTCGATGATCGATCGGTTCCCCTTTTTTCGAACCCGTGATGGTACCGCATTTCCACCCTGCCTTGAGCCGTGCGCCCCTCTGCGAGCGGGGGCTTCAAAAACAAGGGGAGGACCCGCAGGCCCTCCCCTCGGTGCAGCTGTTTACCGCGACTTCGCGCTTAGTCGAGCGCGAACACCATCAGGCCGCCACCCTTGGTGTGGGTCTTGAGCCAGTCGGCGAAGTACAGGGGCCAGATACCGCCGCCGCCCGCACCGTACACGATGGCCACGTACTGCTTGCCATTGGCGGTGAAGGTGGTGGGGTTGCCGTGCACGCCCGAACCGACGTTGAAGGACCAGAGTTGCTCACCGGTCTCGTCGTCCAGCGCGCTGAAGCGGCCTTCCGGATCGCCGTAGAACACCAGGCCGCCGCCCGTGGCCAGCATGCCGCTGGTGGCCGGGTAGCTCTGGGCCTTGCCCCAGACCAGCTTGCCGGTCGCAGCGTCGAAGGCCTTGATGTGGCCAGCACCCGCGTTGAAGGTGATGACCTTCGCGCCCAGGTACCACTCGCCGCGCTTCCACTCCATCTTCTTGGCCTGGAGGTCCATCGCGAAGTCGTACACCGGCACGTAGACCATCTTGGTGCGGTGGCTGTACGCCATCGGGTGCCACTCTTTACCGCCGTCCAGCGAGGGGGCGATATCGGTGGTGACCTTGTCGTACACGACGTCCTTCTCAGGATAGTTGAAGATCGGCTTGCAGTTGTTGGCCGGGGTGATCGGCTTGGTCCAGTTCACGCGCTGCAGGGCGGTGACCCAGACGCACTGGTGCTCCATGCCGTAGGCGGTCTTCTTGGTATTGACGCGGTCGATACCGTAGACGTGACCGTTGCGCGAGCCATGCAGCCACAGCTTCTTGCCGCCGACGTCGACCAGGATCATTTCGTTCACGCCGTCGTAATCGTACGGATCGTTAGGCGTGTACTGGAAATAGCTCTTGATCTTGCCGGTGTCCGGATCCATCGCCAGGTTGCTGTTGGAGTACAGATTGTCGCCAACGCGCACATGACGGTCGAAGTCCGGGCCGGGGTTGCCCACGGGCCAGTAGAGGGTGTTGTTGTCCTTGTCATACGAGCCCGTGATCCAGGCCGAGCCACCGCCGTACTTCCAGGACTCGCCGGGCCACGTCTCGTTGCCAGGCTCGCCCGGGCCGGGGATGGTGTAGGTCTGCCACACCAGCTCGCCCGTGTCGGCGTTGATCGCCTTGATCCAGCCGCGCACGCCATATTCCGCACCGGCGGTGCCGAAGATGATCTTGTTGCGCAGGGCCATCGGCATGATGGTGAAGGTCTCGGCGTACGTGTAGTCGCCGTGCTTCTTGTCCCACACCACCTTGCCGGTCTGGTTGTCCAGCGCGACGATGTGGGCGTCGAGCGTGGCCAGGTAGACCTTGTTCTTGTAGACCGCAACACCGCGGTTCACCACGTCGCAGCACAGCTTCGGGAACACGTCGCCGGGCAGTTCGCGGTCGTACTTCCAGATGATCTTGCCGGTGGCCGCGTCAGCCGCGATCACCTTGTTGAAGGAGGTCGTGACGTAGATCACGCCGTCGACCACCACCGCCTGGCTGTCCTGGCCTTCGAGCACGCCGAACGACAGGTTCCAGACCGGCTTGAGGTTCTTGACGTTGTCCTTGTTGACGGCCTTGAGCGGGCTGTAACGGGTCGTCTGATAGTCGCGCCCGTAATGCAGCCAGTTGCTGGCGTCCTTGTCCGCGTTGAGCAGCATGTCATCGGTCACATAGCGCGGATACAGCTTCGACTCCAGCGTATCCACACCCTGTGCCATGACGTGCACCGAGGTACCGAATGCCGCGGCGGCGGCAACGGTCAACGCCGCTTGTTTCAGCGACAGTTGCTTCACCATGTAGGAGCACCTCCCGAAGATGGCGCGTTGCGCTTGGAACTGTCCTGCGCTGCGCCGGTTATTGATTGCTTCTGATGAGAATGCTTAGCGTTAGCCAAGCATCGACGCTGCTGGATTCACAGCGAGGCACACGATAAAGAAGCGGTATAGGGTTGTCAACCGGTTTCGGCCCGGTCCATCGCCCGGAAAACCGCATGGATGCTGGCATTCCGGGCAGCGCATGCTGCGCTGCAGCGTGAGGATCGACGCAGCGGAACGGCCGCGCGTCACGCCTGCGCCAGGTCGACCATCATGAGCGAGATGTCGTCATGCGCCGCACGCCCGCCGAGGTGATCCTCGACCGCCTGCAGTGCCCGCGCGAACCCATCCTCGGCGCGCACCCCTCCCAGATGCTGGTGCAGGCGCTCGGGCCCGAACGGCTCGCCGCGGGCGTCGACCGCCTCGGTGAGGCCGTCGGAGAAGAACAGGATGTGGCCCCCTGCAGAGGTATCGGCCACGGCGCAGGTGGCATCGAACTGGGCGGCATCGAGGATGCCCAGGGGCAGATGGCGCGAGCGCAGCGCATCGGCCGGTGCCGCCGACCGTTCGCGCAGCCAGAGCCCGCCGGGAATGCCGCCGTTCCACACCTCCAGGCGCTGCCGGTCCGGATCCAGCGCGACCAGCGCCGCCGCGAGGTAGACGCCGGGCGGCGCGTACTCCTTGAGCCGGCGGTTCATCTCCGTCGCCACCAGGGACACCGGCAGGTCCTTGCGCGCCATGCCGTAGAACACCTGCAGCATCGGCAGCAGGCAGATGGCGGCCGGGAGGCCGTGCCCGGTGGCATCGCCGAGCATCGCCAGGAATCCGCCACGATGGGTGCGCGCGGCCGCCACGATGTCGCCGCTGAAGCGGTGCGAGGGATGCACCACCCAGGTGAGCGCGGGGTCGCGCAGGCCCTCCTGGCGCCGGGCGATCCCCTCGATCATGGCCGCCGCCAAAGCGGTTTCCGCCTCGGCCTCGCGGCGGCGGTGCGCCAGCGAGCGCGTGGTGTGTGCGATGCGCTGGAAGGAGCGCAGCTTGGCGGCCAGCACCGCCAGGCTGATGGGCTTGGACAGGTAATCGTCCGCCCCCGACTCCAGCGCACGAGCCTCGTCGGCGGTGTTGCCCAGGTGGCTGACCAGGATCACCGGGACCCAGCGCTCGCTGCAGCGCGATTTGAGCTGCCGGGTGGTCTCGATGCCGTCCAGGCCCGGCATGATCACGTCCATCAGCACGAGGTCGGTCTCGTCCTCGTCGAACAGCTCGAGCGCCTGCTCGCCGTGCTCGGCGCTGCGCACGCTGTGCCCCTGCCCGACGAGGAAGGCCTCGAGCAGCAGGCGTTCGCTGCCGGTGTCCTCCACCAGCAGGATGTTCAGGCGCCCGGGCTGCTCCTCGGGCGGCACTTCGGGAAGGGCGGCAGGGGCGCGGTCCATCACGCCGCATCCTGCAGGTGCGAGCCGGCGGGCGCCGCCGCCGCGGGCAGGCGCACCTCGACCTCGTTGCCGCAGCCCAGGTATTCGATGCTGGAGAAGGCGACCTGCCGCGCCAGCGCGATGCCGCGACCGTTGGGATAGAACGCGCGCGCCTCGTCCAGGGTCAGGAACCGCGCAGGGTCGAAGCCGGGCCCCTGGTCGCGCACCCGCACGATCACCGTCGCTCCCTCGCGCGAGAAGGTCACCTCGACGTGCTTGCCGGCGTTCGCGGGCAGGGCCAGGCGCTGCTCCACCTCCTTCTGCCAGCGCCCGCTGGAGAGCAGCCGGGCCTTGTCCTCGAAGGAGATGCCGAGATTGCCGTGCTCGATGGCGTTCACCAGCAGCTCGGCGACGCCCATGCCGGCGCGCTCGGGCGCTTCGCAGGCGCCGCCGATCGCGGCCGCGAGCGAGCGTGCCTCCTCCAGGGTGCGCAGGCGGTAGCGCGCGTGCTCCACCAGTTGCATCACGCCGTGGTAGGCGCGGAGCTGGTGCTTGAGCTCCTCGCGCTGGCGCGCCAGCGCCAGCGCCGCGCGCACCACGGCCACTAGGGCGTCGCGATGGTAGGGCTTGGTCAGGTAATAGTAGGCGCCCAGCCGCAGGCCTTCGGCGACCTGCTCGTGTGCCGCCGCCGCGGTCTGCACGATCACCGGCAGGTCGGTCAGCCGCGGATCCTGCTTCATCCGCTGCAGCACCTCCAGCCCGTCGATCCCCGGCATCATGCGGTCGAGCAGCACCGCGTCGAAGCGCTGCGCCTGCGCCAGCAGCGCCAGGGCGCCGGTGCCATCCTCGGCCTCGACCAGCTCGCAGTCCTCGTCCTCGAGGTACTCGCGAATGATCTCGCGGTTCAATTCCTCGTCGTCGACGACGAGCAGCCTGGCCTTCATCCAGCCTCCTGAATATGCGCGCGTTTCGCTGCGCCACTGTCCATGTCCGCAGGCTGTGCCGCGGCCGGCTGCAGCGGCAGTGCAACCGTGAAGCATGCGCCGGCCGGCGCGCGACTCTCGGCCCAGATCGCCCCGCCGTGCGCCTGCACGATCTCGCGGCAGATCGGCAGGCCCAGCCCGGTGCCCCCGGCCTTGCTGCGCGTGCGGCTGCTCTGGGTGAACTTGTCGAAGATGCTCTCGTGCTCGCCCGCGGGCACGCCCACGCCCTCGTCGAGCACGCGCAGCAGCACGACCCGGCCGCCGACGCCATGCTCGGCCGCCGCACCGGTGCACAGCTCCACCCAGGCGCGTGAGCGCGGCGGCGAGAACTTGATGGCATTGCCCAGCAGGTTGTGCAGCACCTGCCCGAGCCGCGCCGGGTCGCAGCGCACGGGCGGGAGCGGCCCGCCGGGCGCGAGGCGCAGCTCCACCCCGGCTTCGCCGGCGAGCGGCAGCAGCTCCTGGATCGCCGCTGCGGCCAGCGCCGCGAGGTCGTGCTCGGCGAACTCGTAGTGGGTGCGCCCCGACTCCAGCTTGGCCAGGTCGAGGAGATCGTTGAGCAGCGCCAGCAGCCGCGCACCGCTCTGGTGGATGCGCCCGAAGTACTGCTCGAGCCGGGCCACGTCGGCGCCCGGCGCGGCGCAGCGCTCGACGCCCAGCTGCGCGAACGAGAGCACCGCGTGCATCGGCGTGCGCAGCTCGTGCGACATGTTGGCCAGGAACTCGCTCTTCGCGCGGCTGGCGTGCTCGGCCGCCTCCATCGCCCGGCGCAGCTCGGCGGTGCGCGCCTCGACCAGCTCCTGCAGGTGGTCGCGATGGTGGCGCAGCTCCAGCTCCGAGTGCTTGATCTCGGTCACGTCATAGACGGTGGTGACCACGCCCCGGGTGCCGTCCGGCAGGTCCACCCCGCGCTTGCGCTTGACCACCCAGCGCGCGCCCCCGCGCACCGGCGTGAGCACCTCCTCGAAGGTCAGCAGGCCTGCCGCAGCGCGCGCCTGCGCGTCCTGCTCGACGATGCTCCGGGCCTGCTCCGGCGGGTAGACCTCGGCGTCGGCGCGGCCGAGGAAGTGCGCGGGCGGCGCGCCCAGCACGTCGCCACAGGCCTCGTTCACGAACACCACGCGGCCCTGGTGATCCTTGACCGACACCACCACCGGCACCGCCTGCACCACCGCGTCGAGGAGCTCGCGCGCGCTGCGCGTCTCGCGCTCGGCCAGGCGCCGCTGCGCATCGGTCTGGGCCGCATGCAGGGCGGCCTGCAGCGCCTCGCCCACCTGCCGCAGCGTCTCCTGCTCGTGCACGCTCCACTCCCTCGGGACCTGCGAGTCGAACGACAGCAATCCCAGCGTCGCGCGGTCGTGCTGCAGCGGCAGGTCGAGGGTGGTCCAGGCGCGCGGGCCGAGCCACGGCGGCATCGCGCCGGGACGCTGCTGGTCGAGGCTGGCCTGGCACAACTCGCCGCGGCGCAGCCGGGCGAGGTAATCGGGCGACTCGTCGAGGTCCGCCTCGGGCTCGTCCAGCACGTCCATGCCGGCGGGCTGGCGCGTGTGCAGGACCCGCACGCGGCCGGCATGGTCGATGGTGCTGTAGCAGACGCGCAGCGCAGGGAATGCCGTCCACAATGTCTGCACGGCGTTGCGCAGCACCGCGTCCACCGGCTGACCGGAGGTGACCTCGGCGAGGATCGCGTTGACCAGCTGCAGGCGGCCGCGGCTGCGCTCGAGCGCCTGCTCCGCCTGCTTGAGCTCGGTGACGTCGGTGCTGACACAGGTGATGTACTCGGCCCCCTCCATGCGGATCGCGGCCTTGGTGCGCAGGTACCAGCGGCGGGCGGTGGCTGCCGACCGGCCCGGGCCGTGGAACAGCATCGGCGTGGGCGAGGCGAACGCCCGGCGGTCTTCGGCCCAGGCCTCCGCCGCCTTCTCCGGCAGCAGGAAGTCGGCGTCGCTGCACCCGATCAGCGCGTCTCGGGTGCGGCCGAGCACGGCACAGAAGGCCGTGTTCACCGTCACGTAGCGGTGCTCGCGGTCCTTGACGAACAGGGGCTGCGGGATCGCGTCGATCACCGCGTCGAGGTAACGCCGGGTCCGCTCCAGCTCGCGCGCCGCGTCGCGCTCTGCGCCCACGTCGAGCATGGACACCAGCAGCACGCGCCGGCCATCCGCGAGCGTGGCCGCGGACTTGTGCTTGAGCACCCGGGTCGTGGTCCCGTCACGCAACCGCACCTCCTCCTCCACCGCGATGGCGCGTCCGGTGCGCAGCACCTCCTCGTCCTCGCGACGAACCCGCTCGTGCGACTCGTCGGGGAACAACTGCGCACAGGTGCGCCCGGCGACGGCGCCGGGGTCGCTCCCGACCCACTGCGCGGCGCGGCGGTTGGCGAACAGCCAGCGGCCCGCCTCGTCCTTCGCGTTGAGCGCATTGGGAATGGCGTCGAGCAGAGCGTGCAGCAGTTCATCGCCGGGCTGCGGCTGCAGGTGCGGCCTCGCGGCCCGCGCCGGCTGCCCGCGCACGAGCAGCAGCGTGAGCAGCGCGCCGGCGATCCCTCCCACCACGGCGGCCACCAGCGCGCTCATGCCAGTCCCCCGCGTTCGCGGTCGTGCGGCGCCGCAGCCAGGATCCGCGCACCGCGCACCGCCTCATCCCCGAGCGCGAGCTCGAACACGAAGCGGCTGCCGCCGCCCTCGCGATTCTCGGCCCAGATCCTGCCGCCGTGCGCCTCCACGATCTCGCGGCAGATCGCCAGCCCCAGCCCGGTGCCGCCGGCGTTGCTGCGGGTGCGCGTGCTCTGCATGAACTTCTCGAAGATGGTCTCGAGCTCCTCGCGCGGGATCCCGACCCCGGTGTCGCTCACGCTCACGCGGGCCGAGCCCGGTGCCTGCGCCGCCTCGATATGCACCAGCACCTCGCCGCCCTGCGGGGTGAACTTGATCGCATTGGATACCAGGTTGCGCACCACCTGGCCGATGCGCACCGCGTCGCAACGCGTCACGACGCGGCCGGCCGCGCTGCTCACCCGCACCGAGACACCGCCCGCGCTCGCGAGCGGCCCGGTCTCCTGCACCACGCCCTGCGCGAGGACGCCGAGGTCGTGCTCGCCGAACTCGTAGCGCATCCGCCCGGCTTCCAGCTTGGACAGGTCGAGCAGGTCGTTGACCAGCGCCAGCAGGCGCGAGCCGCTCTGGTCGATGCGGCGGAAATAGTGCGCCAGCTTGTCCGGCGCGAGCTCCTCCGCCAGGCACTTCTGCGTCCCGAGGCGGGCGAAGGACAGGATCGCGTGCATCGGCGTGCGCAGCTCGTGCGACATGTTGGCCAGGAACTCCGACTTCGATTGGTTGGCACGCTCGGCCGCGTGCACGGCGGCGCGCAGCTCCTGCGTACGCTCGTCGACCAGGTGCTGCAGGTTGTCGCGGTGGCGGCGCAGCTCCTCCTGTGCCCGCTTCAGCTCGGTGACGTCGTTGTTCACGCCGACCACGTAGCGCGTGCCGTCGCGCAGGCGCACGCCGCGCTTGGTGCGGACCAGCCAGCGGTCCGAACCGTTCACGGCGGTCGCGCGATCCTCCCACTGCAGCGGCGTGGCGCTGGCAAGCGCGAGGTCGTCCGACTGCGCCGCGCGCAAGGCCCATTCCGGCGGCGTGTAGTCCGCGTCGGTGCGCCCGATCAGCTCCTCGCGCGTGCGCCCGAACAGCTCGCAGAAGGCCTTGTTGACCACCACCCAGCGGTGCTCGGGATCCTTCACGAACATCGGCTGCGGCGCCGAGTCGATGATCTCCTCGAGGAACTGGCGGGCGCGCTCGACCTCCTCGGCCGCCCTGCGCATCGGAGTGACGTCGTACAGCGCAGCGACCACGCCGCGGCTCCCGTCGGGCAGCGTCACCCCGCGCTTGCGCTTGTGCACCCAGCGCTGCTCGCCGCCCGCGGTGGCGAACGTGGCCTCGAACGTGACGGTGCCGGCGCTCGCGCGCGCGGCCTGATCCTCAGCCGTGATCCGGGCGCCGCGCTCTGGTCCGTAGATCTCGGCGTCGGTGCGGCCGATGAAATGCTCGGGCGGCTCGCCCAGCACCTCACGGCAGTCGGGATTGATCAGCAGGATGCGCCCGTCCGCGCCCTTGATCGAGACCACGAAGGGGACCGCCTCGAACACTGCGTTGAGCAGCGCGCGCTGGCGATCGGCCTCGATCTGCGCGGCACGTTGCTGGGTGAGGTCCATGAACGAGCCGATCAGGACGCGGCGCCCGTCCGGGAGCGCGATGGCGCGCTTGCGCTTGATGCCCCAGCGCACCTCGCCGTCGATCGCGCGCATCTCCCCCTCGATGCTGAGCGTGGTGCCGGAAGCGAATGCGGCCTCGTCCTGCTGCGCGGCGTTGCGCGCGAGCTCCGTCTCGTAGACATCGTGCACGGTCCGGCCGAGGAAGGTGGCGCGCTTGCCACCCAGCAGCCGCGCTCCCGCATCGTTCATCAGCAGCCAGCGTCCGTCCTCGTCCTTCACCCACAGGGGGCTGGGGCTGGCGTTGAGCACCGCGTCGAGCATCTGGCGCGCGGACTCCACTGCCGCCTCGGCGTCCTTGCGCGCCGTGATGTCGGTCATGACGACGATGACGCCGCGCCGGCCGTCGGCCAGCTCGATGCGGTGCTTGCTCTTCATGAGCCAGAGCGGGCGCCCGCCGGCGATCTGCATGCGCTGCTCGAGCACCAGCGGCACGCCGCTGGCGAGGACCTGCTCGTCCTCGGCCACGTTGCGCCGCGCGGACTCGGCGTCGATCAGGTCGGCATCGGTGGTACCGATCAGCTCGGCGCGTGCGCGCCCGATCATCAGGCAGAACGCCTGGTTCACGTGCAGCCGGCGGTGGTCGCTGTCCTTGACGCACACCGCCACCGGCATTGCATCCATGACGTCGTAGAGGAAGCGGCGGCCGCGCTCGACCTCGACCTGGGCTTCGCGGCGTTCGGTGACGTCCATCGTGATGCCCACGACGTAGCGGCTCCCGTCGGGCAGACTGACCGCGTTCTTGGACACCAGGCCCCAGCGTGCCGGCCCGTGCAGCGGATCGATCAGCACCTCGCGCACCACCGGCCGGTCGCCGGCCAGGACCTCGTCGTCGCCCGCGTACGCGCTGCGGGCGGCATCCGGTTTGAGCAGATCCTCGTCGCGCAGACCGACGATGCTGCCGCGCGCGGACATGATGCGGGCGGTCGCATCGTTGGCCATCACCCAGCGGTGCTGCGCGTCCTTCACGTACACCGGTTGCGGGATGGCCTGCAGGATCGCGTCGAGGAAGCGCTGGTTGCGCTCCGCGCTGCGCCGGGCGACCCGCAGCTCGGCGGTCATCTTCGCCGCGAGCCGCTGCGCACGATGGTGGGTGCGGGATGTCGCGTACACCAGCGCTGCGAGCAGCACGCTCAAAGCCGTTCCGCTGCCGGCCAGCACCGCCGGCATGGCACTGGCCATCTCGGACTCGAAGCCCGGACGGCTGCTGAAGCGCAGCGTCCAGGTCGACTGCGCCAGCTCCAGCGGCAGGTCGACCGTGTAGCGCGGCAGGTGGTCTGCGCGCGGCCGCATCGCACGGGTGTCGAACAGCAGGTCGTCGAGGTCGGGCTGCGCGCGGTCGTACACCGCGACGTCGAGCTCGGCAGGCAGTTCGCCCAGCAGGGGTGCGATGACTTCGCGCATCCGGAATGCACCGAACACGAAACCCTCGATCGCATTGCGCCGCCGCGCCACGCTGCCCGCCGGCACACCCGGACGGTACACCGGTGCGTAGACGAGGAAGCCGGCCCGGTCCTGCTCGCGGCCGTCGTAGACCAGGTTGAGCTTGGCCGTGATCGCCGGCTTGCCGGTGTCGCGCGCGCGCTCGATCGCGGCCCGCCGTTCCGGTTCCGAGGCCATGTCGAAGCCCAGCGCCCCGGCGTTCTCGGCCTGGGGCTCGGAGGACACCACGGGCACCAGGTATCCCGCGCCGGTCTGCTCCCCCCAGACCCGGTATTGCGGCAGGCCCTGAGCACGCACGGTACGCTCGAAGGCCGCCAGCTGATCAGGGCGGATGTAGTTGGCCAGGCCCAGCGCCCGCATCCCGGCGTAGCGGCCGGTGTTGTCCACCCGGACGGCGAAGCGTGCCCACTCCTCGCGCGTGAGCTCGCGGTCGAACTCCCGCAGCGCCGCGCCGGTGCGCAGGAGCGACTCGTACTCGGCGAAGCGCTGGCTGAAGGCGGCGGCCACGTCTTCGGCCCGGTTGGCGAATGCCTGCGCCGCATGCGCCTGGGCCTCGGCCTGCCCCTGCCGCCACACCAGGGCGGTCGCCGCGAGGCCGGCAGCCAGGACCAGGCTGCTGGCGAGGAGCGGCTGGCGCAGGGGGGAGTTGGGCATCCGTCGGGGTCGTGAAGAGTCCGGCAGGCCGCGGCGCGGGGCGTGCTAAGCCTGTGTTACATTTCGCGTTATCGGCGCTGGCCGCCGCGACTGAAGGCTCCCCGTGCTCACCCCGTCTCGCCGCTTCCAGGCGCTGATCCTGGCCTGGATGCTCACCGCCGCCCTGCCCGTTCCCGCCGACCCCCTGCTCACCTATCCGCTCAAGATCAAGGGCCACGCCCTGCGCGCCGAGTTGGCCCGGACCAGCGAGGAGAAGCGCACCGGGCTCATGTTCCGCCGGGAACTGGGCGAGAACAGCGGGATGGTGTTCGTGTCCGAGCGCGAGGAGCCGATGGCGATGTGGATGCGCAACACCTACGTCCCGCTGTCGGTGGCGTTCATCGACAAGGACGGCCGTATCCTGAACATCGAGGACATGCAGCCGCAGACCCTCGACTCGCACGAGTCCAAGGGGCCGGCGAAATACGCGCTGGAGATGAATCTGGGGTGGTTCGCCAAGCGCGGGATCAAGCCCGGCGACCGGGTGCAGGGGCTGGAGAAGCTGCCTGCCGATTGAGGTGAAGAGGTGAAAAGGTGAAGGGAGGCGCCTTCACCTCTTCACAGGGCGCAGCCCCTTCACCTCCTCACGACCATCGGCGTCAGCCGATGTTCTTGTTCGCGAAGTCCCAGTTGACCAGGCTGCTCAGGTAGGTCTCGACGAACTTGGGCCGCGCATTGCGGTAATCGATGTAGTACGCGTGCTCCCACACGTCGATGGTGAGCAACGCCTTGTCGTGGGTGGTGAGCGGGGTGCCCGCGTTGGACGTGTTGACCAGGTCCACCGAGCCGTCGGCCTTCTTCACCAGCCAGGTCCAGCCGGAGCCGAAGTTGCCCACGGCCGACTT
>CAZFYX010000090.1:0-28067 GCA_964523885.1 uncultured Burkholderiales bacterium
ATACCGTGCAAGCACTTCTTTCTATCTTGAAAGCTTCTGCGAGACGCCCCAGCCAGCCTTGCGGCCAGCCTAAGCACCCGCGCGCCAAGCCCTCAACACAAGTCCAAGCGCTCACACCTATCGGCTGTAGATTTTTAAAGAGCAATGCAGCGCCAACATCACGCCGCGAAACAGAAAGTTGGTTGCGGGGGCAGGATTTGAACCTACGACCTTCGGGTTATGAGCCCGACGAGCTGCCAGACTGCTCCACCCCGCGCCCGTTCAGAAGGATTGCGATTCTAGCAGCGTCTGATGGAAAAGGTCAACTGTCAGCCTCACTGGGCTGTCGGCGAGGCTCGTGCACCGCGCGACCGACCCAAGCCAGGACGGGCTGCCACTGCTCGTGGTCCCGTTCCGCGGCAGATGGGGGCAGGTCGAAGATGGACAAGCCGTTGAACGCCGCGTTGGGGTAGACCTGACTGTCACGCAGGAAAGTCAGGATGGGCAGGTCGAACTGCCCGAGGAACGCCTCCAGGGTGGCGGCGGCCCGTGTCCGCTGATCCACGCGAGCCCCGATGATCCCGACGAACTCCTTGTGCCGGCGCACCGCCTTCTCGGAGGACAGAACCTGCAGGAATTCCGCGGTCGCGGCCATATCGAACAGCGAGGGCTGCACCGGCACGACCACCTTGTCGGCCAGCTTCAGCGCGTGCGAGAGCGACTTGCCGTGGATCCCCGCCGGCGAGTCGATCACCAGCCAATCGGCCTTGCCGTGCTCGCGCGCATCGGCGTCCCGGTCGAGCGAAACGATGCGCGGCAGGTGCGCCGGGCGCATCGACAACCAGGTCCTGGAGGACTGCTGCCGGTCCAGATCGAGCAGCAATACCTTACCGCCCTGGGCGGCCAGACCCGCCGAGAGGTTGGTGGCGACCGTTGTCTTGCCACAGCCGCCCTTCGGGTTGACGACCAGGACCGTGCGCACTAGGGCTGCAGCGCCTCCACGTTGTCGGGCTGCGGATCCTCGTCGGCACCCTGCGCTGGCGCCATGGCGGCACTGTCCAGGCCTCCGTCTGCCAACGCCTCCCCTGCCGTGTCGAATTCCGCTGCAGGAGCGCGCTCCCGCTCGGCAACCAACTCGGCCCCGGATTCGACAGCACCCTCGGAGAGTGTGCCCGCCACGACTTCGACCGAACCCTCCGCAGCGGTCGGGATGTCCTGCAAGCCCGGGAGCGCCTCCACCAGCGACCCCAGGTCGTCCAGAGCGGGCAATTCCTCGAGCGAACGCAGACCCAGGTCGTCGAGGAACGCCTTGGTGGTCGAATAAAGCGCGGGGCGCCCGGCGACCTCGCGATGGCCGACGATGTCGATCCAGCCACGGCTTTCCAGCGCCTTGAGGATGTTGGCCGAGACGGCAACGCCGCGGATCGATTCGATGTCGCCACGCGTGACCGGCTGGCGGTACGCGATGATCGCGAGGGTCTCCAGGACGGCGCGCGAGTACTTCGGCGGCTTCTGCGGGCTCAGGCGATCGAGATAGCGCTGGAGCTCCGGCCGCGCCTGGAAGCGCCAGCCGCTCGCCACGGCCACCAGTTCCACCCCTCGCCCCTGCCAGTCGCCGCGCAGGTCCTCGAGGATGCGGCGGATCACGTCGGCACCGATCTCGCCGGAGAAGAGCTTGCCCAGGTCGGGAACCGTCAGCGGCTCCGGACTGGTCAGCAGCGCCGTCTCCAGCACCTTCTTCAGTTGTCCGACTTCGTCAACCGACGCTTGTTGCATCACTCAGCCTTACGTAGATGGGAGAGAAGCTGCCCTGCTGGGTGATCTGGATCAGGCTCTCGCGCGCCAGCTCCAGGAGGGCCAGGAATGTCACCACGAGATCCGCGACCCCGCGAGTGGGGTTGAACAGCTGCGAGAACTCGTGGAAGCCGCCGGACTGCAGCCGGCGCAGCACGCTGCTCATGCGCTCGCGCACGGAGAGCTGCTCGCGCGTGACCTTGTGGTGGCGCGCGGATTTGGCCCGGGCCACCAGACCGAGCCAGGCGGCACGCAGATCATCCGGATCGACTTCCGGCAGCCGCTCGACGACCACCTTGTCGATCAGGACCGACACAAGGGTGAAGTCGCGGCCCACCTGCGGCAGCTCATCCAGGCGCGCCGCCGCCCGCTTGATCTGCTCGTACTCCAGCAGTCGCCGCACGAGCTCCGCGCGCGGATCGGGCTCGTCCGCTTCGACGTGCATGGGGCGCGGGAGCAGCATCCGCGACTTGATCTCGATCAGCAGCGCAGCCATGAGCAGATACTCCGCAGCCAGTTCGAGCTGCTGCGAGCGCATCATCTCCACGTAGCCCATGTACTGGGAGGTGAGCTGGGCCATCGGGATGTCCAGCACGTCCAGGTTGTGCTTGCGGATCAGGTACAGGAGGAGGTCGAGCGGCCCCTGGAACGCCTCCAGGATCACGCGCAACGCATCCGGCGGGATGAAGAGATCCTGCGGGATATCCGTCAGCGGCTGCCCGTACAGCAGCGCAACCGGCACGTCGACGGCTTCGACTTTCGTCGCCACCTCGTAAGTCATTGATCTTCTTCTGTCCCCTGCCCGATGGCCACCGGGCGATCGCAGAATTATCCACGAATCGGGAAAGCGTAGACAGTCGCATGGGGGCGACTGGCCGGGGATTGCTCAATATTCGTGCGAAGCATGCCGAAATTCGAATGCATGACCCGGTGCACTGTCGCCCCGGAACCAGGCACCGATGACCGATACGCCCCTGCTCTTCCGCGAACCCCTGGTATCGCGCGACCGCGCGCCCGCGGGCTACGACCTGACGCTCTACTCCGTCCACGGGGAACGTGCGCCCGTCGGGGGGATCGCCGGCCTCGTTTCCGGCGGGGAGCGCAGTTCGGTCTTCACCGCACTGGGCAGCCGCTTCATCGTCGCCGACTCGACGCAGGTGGAGTCCAAGCGCTCACCCGGACCCAGCGGGCGGATGGTCCTGGCGCTGCATGCTGATGGCGCCGTCGACAACCCGGCCACGACCGTTGCGGCCTGGAAGAATGCAGGCTACGGCCTGTGCCTCGACGTGGAGCGCGCGGAGGACTGGCCGGGACCGGTCCTGACCCAGGCGGCCTACGTGCGCGTGGACGCCGCCCGGCACGAGAAGCTGGAGGTCATGCACGCCAGGCTGGCCGGTACGCGCGCGCGCAAGATCGCCGCCGGGATCCGGACCCACGAAACCTTTCAGCGCGCGATGGATGCCGGCTACGACTTGTGCCAGGGCTACTTCTTCACCCAGCCCAGCCGCGCCCCGGCGCACTCCTCCAGTGCCAGCTACGCGACCATCGTGCACCTGATGCAGCTCGCGCAGAAGGACGCGCCGCTGCGCGAGCTCGAAGAGGTGCTCAAGCGCGATGCGGCGCTCTCGTTCCGGCTCCTGCGCTACATCAACAGCGTGGGCTTCGGCCTGTCCTGCGAGATCAGCTCGTTCAAGCACGCAGTCACGCTGCTCGGATACCAGAACCTGTACAAGTGGCTGGCCCTGCTGCTGGTGACGGCCGCACGCCAGAACGGCTCACCAGCCCTCGCGGTCACCGCGGTGGCGCGCGGGCGCCTCGCCGAGCTGCTCGGGCACGAGCTGTTCGAACCGCAGCAGCGCGACAACCTGTTCATCACCGGCACCTTCTCGCTGCTCACGGCCATCCTCCAGATGCCCCTGGAGGAGATCGCGCAGCAGGTGACTTTGCCGGAGTCCGTGTTCGAAGCCCTGAACGACCACACTGGCCCTTACGGTCCGATCCTCGACCTGGTCGAGACCCTCGAGGCGCTCGACATCCCGGGCACCGCGAAGCGCGCGGCAGACCTCGCCGCCAGCCTCGCGCTCACGCACGAGGCCGTCAACCAGGCGCAGGTCGAGGCCCTCGTATGGGCCGAGGGCCTCACCCACTGAGGGCGCTCAAGCGGCCGCGCGCTGCGGCTCGCCCGGCCGCTTCGCGAACACCATCCGGCCGTCCTGCATGTCCACTGCGACCGTATCCTTGGCGGCGAAGTGTCCTTCGAGGATCTCCTTCGCCAGCGGATTCTCGATCGAGGCCTGGATCGCACGCTTGAGCGGCCGGGCGCCGTAGAGCGGGTCAAAGCCCGCAGTTGCCAGCTCCGCCAGCACCGCGTCGCTGACCTCCAGCCTCATGTCCATTGCGGCCAGGCGCTTCTCCAGGTACGCCAGCTGGATCCGCGCGATGGACTTGATGTGCTTCTCGTCCAGCGCGTGGAACACGACGACCTCGTCGATGCGGTTGATGAACTCCGGTCGGAAATAGGTCTTCACCTCGCCCAGCACCGCCAGCTTGATCACCTGGTAATCGTCGCCGGTCATCTGCTGGATCATCTGCGAGCCGAGATTCGAGGTCATGACGATCACCGTGTTCTTGAAGTCCACGGTACGCCCCTGCCCGTCGGTCATGCGCCCGTCGTCGAGCACCTGCAGCAGCACGTTGAAGACGTCCGGGTGCGCCTTCTCGACCTCGTCGAGCAGGATCACCGAGTAGGGCTTGCGGCGCACCGCTTCGGTCAGGTAACCGCCCTCCTCGTAGCCGACGTAGCCGGGCGGCGCGCCGATGAGCCGCGCCACTGAATGCTTCTCCATGAACTCGGACATGTCGATGCGGATCAGGTGGTCCTCCGAATCGAACAGGAAGCCGGCCAGTGCCTTGCACAGCTCGGTCTTGCCCACACCCGTGGGGCCGAGGAACAGGAACGAGCCATACGGCCTGTTCGGATCCGCCAGACCCGCGCGCGAGCGGCGGATCGCATCGGACACCAGGCGCACTGCCTCGTCCTGCCCGACCACGCGCTCATGCAGCTTGTGCTCCATGAGCAGCAGCTTGTCGCGCTCCCCCTGCATCATCTTCGAGACCGGAATGCCGGTGGCACGCGAGACGACCTCCGCGATCTCCTCCGCGCCAACCTGCGTGCGCAGCAGCTTGTGCTGCTGCGGCGGCTCTCCGCTGGACTCGGCCTTCTTCAGCTGGGCCTCCAGCTGCGGAATGCGGCCGTACTGCAGCTCCGACACGCGCTGCCAGTCGCCCTTGCGCTTGGCCGCGTCCATCTCGACCTTGATGCGGTCGAGCTCTTCCTTGATGTGCTGCGAGCCCTGCACCTGGGCCTTCTCCGCCTTCCAGATCTCCTCCAGGTCGGCGTACTCGCGCTCGAGCGAGCCGATCTCGGACTCGATCAGCCCCAGGCGCTTGCGCGAGGCCTCGTCCTTCTCCCGCCGCACCGCCTCGCGCTCGATCTTGAGCTGGATGATCCGCCGCTCGAGGCGGTCCAGCTCCTCGGGCTTGGAGTCGATCTCCATCTTGATGCGTGCAGCCGCCTCGTCGATCAGGTCGATGGCCTTGTCCGGCAGGAAGCGGTCGGTGATGTAGCGGTGCGAGAGCTCCGCGGCAGCCACGATGGCCGGATCGGTGATCTCCACGCCGTGGTGGACCTCGTACTTCTCCTGCAGGCCGCGCAGGATGGCGATGGTGCTCTCGACGCTGGGTTCGTCCACCAGCACCTTCTGGAAGCGGCGCTCGAGCGCGGCATCCTTCTCGATGTACTTGCGGTACTCGTCCAGGGTGGTGGCGCCGATGCAGTGCAGCTCGCCGCGCGCCAGCGCCGGCTTGAGCATGTTGCCGGCGTCGATCGCACCCTCGGCCTTGCCCGCGCCGACCAGGGTGTGGATCTCGTCGATGAAGACGATGGTGCGGCCTTCGTCCTGCGACACCTCCTTGAGGACGGACTTGAGCCGCTCCTCGAACTCGCCGCGATACTTCGCGCCGGCGAGCAGCTGCGCCATGTCCAGCACCAGCACGCGCTTGTCCTTGAGCGTGTCGGGCACCTCTCCGTTGATGATCCGCTGTGCCAGGCCCTCGACGATGGCAGTCTTGCCCACCCCCGGCTCGCCGATGAGCACCGGGTTGTTCTTGGTCCGGCGCTGCAGGATCTGGATGGTGCGGCGGATCTCGTCGTCACGGCCGATGACCGGGTCGAGCTTCCCCTGGCGGGCGCGGTCGGTCAGGTCCAGCGTGTACCGGGACAGGGCCTCGCGCTGCCCCTCGGCCTCCTGGCTGCTCACGCTCTCGCCGCCCCGCACCGCATCGATCGCCCGCTCCAGGTGCTGCCGGTTGGCCCCGTGCTGCTTGAACAGCCGGCCGGTGTCGCCCTTGTCCTCGAGAAGGGCGAGCAGGAACAACTCGGAGGGGATGAACTGGTCGCCGCGCTTCTGCGCCTCCTTGTCCGTCAGGTTGAGCAGAGCGTTCAGCTCGCGCGACAGGCTCACCTCGCCGCCGTGACCCTCGACCTTCGGCAGGCGCTCGATGCCGGTCCGCAGCGCCTCGCGCAGCGGCTGGACGTTCACCCCGGCCTTCGCCAGCAGCGAGCCGGTGCTCCCGTCCTGCTGGTCGATCAGCGCTGCCAGCAGGTGCTGGGCTTCGATGTACGGGTTGTCGCGCCCGACTGCCATGCTCTGGGCGTCGGACAGGGCCTGCTGGAACTTGGTGGTGAGCTTGTCGAAGCGCATGCGTCTCTTCCCCTGGGGATCGCTGGTATGGCCTCATAGTGGGGTCGCGGCAAGGGATTTCAACGCTCGCTGCGGGGGGACGGCGTGTAGACTAGCTGCTCGATTCCACGACCACGGAATGCCCGATGCGCCTGCTGACCGCAACCCTGCTCCTGACCGCCCTCCTCCCCGCCGTCGCCGCCGCCCAGAGCACCGACCAGCTCACCACCGACAGCCGCAAGGTCGCCGGCAGCCTGCTCCAGCAACTGAGTGCCAAGCTGCGCGCGACCCTGGAGGAGAAGGGTCCCGAGGCGGCCGTGCCGGTATGCAGGCAGTTCGCCCCGGAGCTGGCCGGCCAGCTGTCCCGGGACACCGGCTGGCGCGTCGCCCGGGTCAGCCTGCGCACCCGCAATCCACTGCTCGGCACGCCCGACCCCTGGGAGCAGAAGGCACTGGCCGAGTTCGACCGCCGCGCCGCTGCCGGCGAGAAACCGGACACGCTCGAGTTCGCCGAGGTGGTCGAGGAGCCCGCCGGGCGCTATTTCCGTTACCTCAAGGCGATTCCCGTCGGCCCGCTATGCGTCACCTGCCATGGACCGAAGGACCAGATGGCGCCTTTCATGGTCGAGGAGATCGAGAAGCAGTACCCGCACGACCGCGCCACCGGTTACACGCCCGGCCAGGTGCGCGGCGGCGTGACGGTCAAGCGCAGGCTCGACTGAGCGGGAGGCGCGGCATGATCAGGGCGGTGGTGTTCGACGCCTACGGCACGCTGTTCGACGTCCACTCCGTGATCGAGCGCTGCGATCAGCGCTTTCCCGGCCACGGCACGGCGCTGAGCCAGCTCTGGCGCACCAAGCAGCTCGAGTACACCTGGCTGCGCAGCCTGATGGCGCGCTACGAGGACTTCGGCAGCATCACGCGCAGCGCGCTGCGCTTTTCCTGCCAGACCCTGGGCCTGGCATGCAGCGAGGCGGCCGAGCACGAGCTGATGGAGGCGTACCTCCAGCTCGCGCCATATCCGGAGGTGCCGGGCGCGATCGCGGCGCTCGGGGACCGACGCCTGGCGATCCTGTCGAACGGCTCGCCCGCCATGCTCGACCCGCTGGTCGCGCATGCCGGGCTTGCGCCGCACTTCGACGCAATTCTCAGCGTCGATCGCCTGCGCACCTACAAGCCGCATCCCAGCGTGTACCAGCTGGCCGTGGACGCGCTCGCGGTGAGCCGCGAACGCATCGCGTTCATCTCGTCGAACTTCTGGGACGTGTCCGGCGCGACGGCGTTCGGCTTCCGCACTTACTGGATCAACCGCAGGAACGCGGTGCCCGACGAGCTGGGATTCCAGCCGTTCGCGGTACTGCACGGCCTCGATGAGCTGGTGGCCGCCCTCGAGGACGAGGGATAGCGGCGAGGCGACCCGTGCAGCCGTCCTGCCGCAGCCTGTCAGGGCTTGCGTGCGACCAGGTCGATCACCGCGGACATCCCGCTATGCTTCACCCCCTCGTCGAGCACGTCCTCGTGTTCGCGCAGGTGCACGATGTGCCAGCCGGCGAACGCCTCGCGCAGCAGCGGCTCGGTATACATGTGCTCGACCTGGGGCGGCCCGCCGGTCTTGTACTCCAGCTGCTTCGGCGTATAGCCCTGCAACACGACGCAGCCGCCGGAGCGCACTGCACGCTGCATGCCCTCGAACACCGCCTCGCGCTCGTGTGGCGCAGCGAACTGGATGAAGATGGTGACCACCGCGTCGAACGCATCCGCCTGCCACGCGTAGTCGCGCACGTCGCCGAGCTCGTAGCGCACGGTGACTCCGGCTTCGGACGCGAGCCGGCGCGCCTTCTCCAGGCCCTTGGGTGAGATATCCACGCCCGTGACCTCGCAGCCTTGCTGCGCCAGCCACACGGCGTTGCGGCCCTCGCCCGTCGCCACGTCCAGCACCCGCATGCCGGGCCTGAACAGCGCGGCCTGGGAGACGAGGAACCGGTTCGGCGCACGCCCGAAGATGTAGTCGGGCGCGGAAAAGCGCGAATCCCAGAACGCGCGCGGATCGTCGAACCCCTTCGCCTGTGCCATGGCCGCGCTCCTCAGTCGGCGCAGTGGCGGACGATGAACTGCTTCACCGCCTGCGCATCCGCGTCCATCACCTCGACCCGCTGCGGCAGGCGCTCCAGCCCTTCGTAGCCGGGCGGCGCATCCGGGTCCAGCCCGATGGCCTCGCGCACGGTCGCAGCGAACTTGGCCGGCAGTGCCGTCTCCAGGCAGACCAGGTGCACGCCCGGCTCCCGCTGCTGCAGACCCACCTTGATGCCGTCGGCCGTATGGGTGTCGATGATCACATCGTAGTCCCGATACACGCGCCGGATGGTGTCGATGCGGTCGGCGTGCGTGCTCGCACCCGACACGAAGCCGAACTCCGGCACGCGCGCGGCGTACGCCGTGCCGGCCAGGTCGAACCCGCCTTCGCGATCGACCTTGCGCCAGAGGTCGGCGACTACCGCGCCATCGCCTCCGACCAGGTCGTAGACGAAGCGCTCGAAGTTGGACGCCTTGGAGATGTCCATCGACGGGCTCGAGGTCTGGTGGACCTCCGCCCCCTTGCGCACGCGGTAGCGGCCGGTCCGGAAGAACTCGTGCAGCACGTCGTTCTCGTTGGTCGCCAGGATCAGCCGGCGGATCGGCAGCCCCATCTGGCGCGCGATGTGGCCGGCGAAGATGTTGCCGAAGTTGCCGGAGGGGACGGCGAATGACACCGGGTCGCCCACCCGCTTCGCGACCGCGAAGTACGCCTTGAAGTAGTAGACCGACTGGGCCACCACGCGCGCCCAGTTGATCGAGTTCACGGCCCCGATGCGGTAGCGCGCCTTGAACTCCGCGTCGTTGCTCACCGCCTTGACGATGTCCTGGCAGTCGTCGAACACCCCCCGGATCCCCAGGTTGAAGATGTTGGGATCCTGCAGGGAGTACATCTGCGCGGTCTGGAACGGGCTCATGCGGCCATACGGCGAGAGCATGAAGACCCGGATCCCGCGCTTGCCGCGCATTGCGTATTCCGCCGCCGACCCGGTGTCCCCGGACGTTGCGCCGAGGATGTTGAGCTGCGCACCGGTCCGGCCGAGGACATGCTCGAACAGATTGCCGAGCAGCTGCATCGCCAGGTCCTTGAAGGCCAGCGTCGGCCCGTTGGACAGCTCCAGGATGTGCAGCCCCGGCTCGAGGGTCTTGATCGGCGTGATGTCGGCAGTGCGGAATACCTTCGCGGTGTAGGTCGCCTCCACCAGGGCCTGCAACTCGACGGCGGGGATGTCGTCGGCGAAGCGCTTGAGAATCTCCAGCGCGAGCGCCGGATAGGCGAGCTTCGACCAGGCCTCCAGCTCGGCCGGGGTCAGCCGCGGATACGCCTGCGGCACGACCAGGCCGCCATCGGGCGCGAGGCCCTCCAACAGGATCCGGGTGAAGGGTTGCGGCGCCATCCCGCCGCGGGTCGATAGGTACTGCATGCGTCGCGCTCGGACTGATTCGAAAAGGTCGAGATTAACCCACTCCCGGGCCGCCGGTTCGCTTCCGGGCCACGGCCGCGGAGCAGCGACCGCGCACGGCAGTCCCGGTCAGGCGCCCAGCTCTTCGAGCCGGATCCGGGTCACCTTGGCCAGGTTGGTGGGCAGCTGCTCGATGCGGGCGATCGCCTGGTTCACGTTGCGCTCGACGGTGCGGTGGGTGAGCATGATGATGTCCACCTGCTCCTCGCCCTCGCCCGGTTCCTTCTGCATCATCGCGTCGATCGAGATCGACAGGTCCGCGAGGATGCGGGTGATGTCGGCAAGCACGCCGGGACGGTCGAGCACCCGCAACCGCAGGTAGTACGCGGTGACCACCGCCTCCATCGGCAGGATCGGGGTGTCGGACAGCGACTCCGGCTGGAACGCCAGATGCGGCACACGCTGCTCCGGGTCGGCCGTATGCAGGCGCGTGACGTCGACCAGATCGGCAACCACCGCCGAGGCGGTCGGCTCCGCACCGGCGCCGGCTCCGTAGTACAGCGTCGGCCCGACCGCATCCCCCTTCACCAGGATCGCATTCATCACCCCTTCGACGTTGGCGATCAGGCGGCGTTCCGGGATCAGCGTCGGATGCACGCGCAGCTCGATGCCTTCCGCCGCGCGCCGCGCGATACCGAGCAGCTTGATGCGATAGCCCAGGTCCTCCGCGTAACGGATGTCCTGCCGCGTCAGCCTGGAGATTCCCTCCGTGTAGGCCTTCGAGAACTGCATCGGGATGCCGAACCCGATCGCCGCGAGGATGGTGAGCTTGTGGGCCGCATCGATCCCCTCGATGTCGAAGGTCGGGTCGGCCTCGGCGTAGCCGCGCCGCTGCGCCTCCTTCAGCACCTCGTCGAAGCCGGCCCCGCGATCGCGCATCTCGGAGAGGATGAAGTTGCTGGTGCCGTTGATGATCCCTGCGATCCACTCTATCCGGTTGGCCGACAGCCCCTCGCGCAGCGCCTTGATGATCGGGATCCCGCCCGCGACGGCCGCCTCGAAGGCGACCATCACGCGCCGCTTCTGTGCGGCGGCGAAGATCTCGTTGCCGTGCAGGGCAAGGAGTGCCTTGTTGGCGGTGACCACGTGCTTGCCGTTCTCGATCGCGGCCAGCACCAGGTCCCTGGCGAGCGTGGTCCCGCCCATCAGCTCGGCGACGATCTCGATGTCCGGATTGCGCACCACCTCGAACGGGTCGGCGACGACGCTCACGCCCTCGCCCACCACCGAACGCGCCCGCACGATGTCACGCGCGGCCACCATGCGCACCACGATCTCGCGCCCCGCCCGGCGGCGGATCTCCTCCCGGTTGCGTCGCAGGACGGCACAGGTTCCCCCGCCGACAGTGCCCACGCCGAGAAGGCCGACGTTGATCGGTTTCATCCGGACAGCCCCTTGCGGAAATTGAACGAGGTGATCACGAATCCCTCGCGGAAATAGAACCGGTGCGCATCGGTACGCTGCGTGCCGGAGTCGAGCTCGATCGAGGTGCCGCCCCGGCTCTTGGCCAGGTGCTCGAGGAATGCCATGAGCGCGTGGCCCACGCCGCTGGAGCGATGTGCCTCGTCGGTCACGAGGTCGTCGACGTAGAACTTGCGGCCCATGTGCGTGTTCTCGAACGACCGGAACACGGCCAGGCCGACCACCTCCTCGCCGATCACCGCCACGCACATCTCGCCGCCGCCCTCGAACACCCCGCGCATCTTGCGCGCGTAGTCGGCGGGGATGTGCGGGCGCAGCTGGCGGTGCACCGGCTCGGCGCGCGCGAGCCAGCCTGGCTCGATCACTTCGTGCGCATCGTCCGTGACGCGGATGATCTCCATCGGCGGCGGCCGTCAGCCCGCAGCCGCAACGCGCAGCAGCCCGTCGCGGCGGAACATGTCGCGGATGCCGCGCACCGCCTGACGCGAGCGCGCCTCGTTCTCGATCAGGGAGAAGCGCACGTGGTCGTCGCCATACTGGCCGAAGCCGATCCCCGGCGACACCGCGACCTTGGAGTCCACCAGCAGCTTCTTGGCGAACTCGAGCGAGCCCATCGCCTTGTAGGCCTCGGGAATCGGCGCCCAGATGTACATGCTAGCCCTCGGGATCTCCACGTTCCAGCCCACGCTGTGCAGGCCGGCGCAGAGGACGTCGCGGCGCTTCTGATAGGTCATGCGCACCTGCTCGACGCAGTCCTGCGGCCCCTCGAGCGCGACGATCGACGCCACCTGGATCGGCGTGAACGTGCCGTAGTCGTGGTAGCTCTTGATCCGCGCCAGCGCGCCGACCAGGTCGGGGTTGCCGACCATGAAGCCGACCCGCCACCCGGCCATGTTGTAGCTCTTCGACAGGGTGAAGAACTCGACCGCGATGTCCTTCGCGCCCGGCACCTGCATGATCGACGGCGCCTTGTAGCCGTCGAACACGATGTCCGCATAGGCCAGGTCGTGCACGACGTAGATCCTGTGCTCGCGCGCGAACTCGATGATGCGCTCGAAGAACGGCAGGTCGACGCACTGGCTGGTCGGGTTGCTGGGGAAGTTCAGGATCAGCATCTTGGGCGCCGGATAGCTGTCCTTGACCGCCTGCTCCAGTTCCTCGAAGAAGTCGATGCCCGGGAGCATGCGCACGTGCCGGATGTCGGCACCGGAGATCACCGGGCCGTAGATGTGGATCGGATAGCTCGGGTTGGGCACCAGCACCACGTCGCCGGCATCCAGGGTGGCCAGGGCGAGGTGGGCGATGCCCTCCTTGGAGCCGATGGTCACGATCGCCTCCCGATCGGGATCGAGCTCCACGTCGTAGCGCGCGCGATACCAGTTGCAGATCGCCTTGCGCAGGCGGTAGATGCCCTTGGACACCGAATAGCGGTGGGTGTCGCCGCGCTGCGCGGTCTCCAGCAGCTTGTCCAGGATGTGGCGCGGGGTCGGCTGGTCGGGATTGCCCATGCCGAAGTCGATGATGTCCTCGCCCCGCTTGCGGGCGGCCGCCTTCAGTTCGCCGGTGATGTTGAACACATACGGGGGTAGGCGCTTGATGCGGGGAAACTGCTCCATGGGCCAGGGTGTAAGATTTTGAATTGGAAAGGTTGAGATGGTATACAAGGTTGTGCGATGCGGCAACGCGCCGCGCCGTCCAGCCCCGATTCCGATGAAGCTGCACCAGGCCCGCGCCGAGGGGCGCAACCTCTTTACCGGCTACGGGCCGGGCTACGTCTCCATTAACGGCACGCCGCGGCATGCCAGCACGGTGGTGTTGGGCGATCGCATCCTGGACTGGGAAGTCGATGCGTTCGCCGGTCTGACCGAGGCGGTCTTCGGCCGCTTGGCCGCGCTGCCGGTGGAGATCGTTCTGCTCGGGACTGGCGCCAGCCTGCGCTTCCCGCACCCGCGCCTGACCCAGCCGCTGCGCGACGCCGGAATCGGGCTGGAGGTCATGGATACGAGTGCAGCCTGCCGAACGTACAACATCCTGCTCGGCGAGGACCGTCGCGTCGCAGCGGCAGTCCTGATCGAAGCACGCGCTACAGGTCAGCCAGCACCTTGAGGTGGGCCACCACGCTGCGGCCCAGCGCGCTCAGCGCGTAGCCGCCTTCCAGGACCGAGACGATCCGGCCCCGGGCATGGCGGGCCGCAATCGCCTTGATCTGCTCCGTCACCCAGGCGTAGTCGGCCTCGACCAGGCCGAGGGACGCCATGTCGTCCTCGCGATGGGCGTCGAACCCGGCGGACACGAACAGCATCTGCGGCGAGAACGACTCCAGCGCCGGCAGCCACCAGTGCTCCACCGCTGATCGGAAAGCCCTGCCTTCGCTGTACGCGGGGAGCGGGATGTTCACCATGCGCTCGGAGCGCCCTTCCGTCCCGCTGTACGGGTAGAACGGGTGCTGGAAGGTGGAGGCCATCATCACCCGCGGATCGTCGCGGAAGATGTCCTCGGTGCCGTTGCCGTGATGCACGTCGAAATCGATCACCGCCACGCGCTCCAGCCCATGCGCCTCCAGGGCGTGCGCGGCGGCAACCGCCACGTTGTTGAACAGGCAGAAGCCCATCGCGCGCCGGCGCTCGGCGTGGTGGCCGGGCGGCCGCACGGCGCAGAACGCATTGTCGGCCTCGCCGCCGACCACCAGGTCGGTCGCGAGCACGGCAGCACCGGCCGCACGCAGTGCCGCCGGCAGGGTATGCACGTTCATGGCCGTGTCCGGGTCGAGGTGCACCAGCCCGCGCTCCGGTGCGCATGCGGCGAGGGCGTCGATATACTCCTCGCTGTGCACCCGTGCGAGCTGGGTGCGGGTGGCGGCCGGGGCATCGTGCTCCTGCAGGTAGCCGACGAGGCCGGATGCGATCAGCTGGTCCTCGATCGCATGCAGGCGGTCGGGGCACTCGGGATGATGCCGCCCCATGTCGTGGAGCGTGCAGTCCCGGTGCCGGATGAAGGCGGTGGTCATGGTGCGGGGATTGGGCGCGGGTCGTCCGGGGGATGGTAAGCAACTTGCCTCGCAGCGTCCACGCCGCCGCGGGACCGCATTGATCTCCCGGTCCGTGGCATGTTTCCTGCATTTTCACCGGCCCATCTGCCGCTGGCCGCCAGCCCTCCCGACCTGTCCGATGCAACATGGGCGATACCGGTGACCCGCCGCGAGACGTGCAAGCAGACAGCCCCTACCCCCTCCAAGCCACCCTGCGCGACGGTACCCATGTCACGATCAGGCCCATCGGCCCCCGGGACGAAGCGCGCGAGCAGGCCTTCGTGCGCGGCCTGTCCGACGAATCGCGCTATTTCCGCTTCATGAACACCCTGCGCGAGCTCACGCCCGGCATGCTGCATCGCTTCACCGACCCGGACCCGGACCGCGAGCTGGCACTGGTCGCGCTGGTCGGCGCGGAGGAGGACCCGCGCCAGGTGGCCGTGGCGCGATTCGTGGCCACCGCGACGGGCGACGCAGCCGAGTTCGCGATCGTGGTGGCCGACGACATGCAGGGGAAGGGCCTGGGCACCCGCCTGATGCACGAACTGATCCGCAGCGCCCGCGCGCGCGGCCTGCGGCAGCTCGAAGGCACCGTGCTGGCCAGCAACCATCCCATGCTCGCGCTCATGCTGGCGCTGGGCTTCGAGGTTGGCGCAGCCCCCGATGACCAGCGCCTGCGGCGCGTGGTCAAGCCGTTGCACTGACCCTTTCCGGAGAACGAAGACATGCAACGCGACAGTCTCGCGGAACGCCTGGTGAAGGCGGAGCGCGGCCTGCGAGCCTATCGCCCGGGTCCGGGCGCCGCGACGGACAGCGCAGACCAGGCCAGTGTCCGCGCCACCACGGCGCTCGGCCAGGTCCTCGACCAGGTCAACGGCGTGATCCTGGGCAAGGACCGCCAGATCCGCCTCACGCTCGCCTGCCTGCTGGCCCGCGGGCACCTGCTGATCGAGGACGTCCCGGGCGTTGGCAAGACCACGCTCGCGCACGCGCTGGCGCGCTCGCTGGGACTGAAGTTCCAGCGCATCCAGTTCACCAGCGACCTCCTGCCCGCCGACATCATCGGGGTCTCGATCTTCGAGCGCGAGGCGAGCGCCTTCAAGTTCCACCCCGGCCCGATCTTCGCGCAGATGATCCTTGCCGACGAGGTCAACCGCGCCACCCCCAAGGCCCAGAGCGCCCTGCTCGAGGCGATGGAGGAGCAGCAGGTGACCGCCGAGGGCGAGACCCGCCCGCTGCCGCAGCCGTTCTTCGTGATCGCTACGCAGAACCCGTCGCACCAGATCGGCACCTTCCCCCTGCCCGAATCCCAGCTCGACCGCTTCCTGATGTGCATCAGCCTCGGCTATCCGGACACGCGCGCCGAGCGGCTGCTGCTGGAAGGCGAGGACCGCCGCGACCTGGTCGGAGCGCTGGTGCCCTGCATGGCCGCGGGCGATCTGATCGAACTGCAGCAGGTGGTGCGCAAGGTGCACGTCGCCAGCCCGCTGCTCGACTACGTGCAGGCAATCGTCACGCACACACGGCAATCGCCCGAGTTCGTGAGCGGCCTGTCCCCGCGTTCCGGTCTGAACCTGCTGCATGCGGCACGGGCTTGGGCCTTCATCGAGGGCCGCAGCTTCGTCATCCCCGAGGACGTGCAGGCGGTGCTGCCCGGCGTGGCCGCGCACCGGCTGCAATGGAGCAGCGCGCGCCGTCCGGGTGACAGCGAAGAGGCCGGGCAGCGGCTCCTGGCGCAGGTTCCGGTTCCCTGAGGCGCCCTTGGTAGCGTCGTGCCCTGCGCCGGTCGAGCACTGGCCGACCCGGGCGCACCCGCCGCGATGAGCGTCGCCCTCACCTCGCGGGTCGCGGCCTGGCTCGCCCGCAACCACGGGCTCGAAACCCCGCCGGTGCGGCTGGGGCAGCGCCGCATCTACATCATCCCCTCGCGCAGCGGGCTGCTGCTCGGCGTGACCCTCGCGCTGATGCTGCTGGGCTGCATCAACTACAACCTCGGCCTCGGCTACGTCCTGACCTTCCTGCTCGCCGGCGTGGCCACGGTCACGCTGCTGTACACCTTCCGCAACCTGAGCCAGCTCGAGCTCTCACCCGGGCGGGTCGAGCCGGTCTTCGTGGGCGAGGATGCCGTGTTCTGCGTGCTGGTCGCCAATCCGACTCCACAGCCGCGCTTCGCGGTGTGCGTGGCACTGCCGGACACCACCGGGTTCACCTCAACACTCGTCGCCGACTGGCGTGACATCCCGGCCAACTCGACCGCGGCGGCGAAGTTGCGGGTCGCCACCCAGGAACGCGGGCGCCTGCACCTGCCCCGGCTGCGCATCCACGCCACCTTCCCGCTCGGTCTGTTCTTCGCGTGGGCCAACGTCCGCCTCGACATGAGCTGCGTGGTCTACCCGCGGCCCGAAGCCGGCGTGGTCCCGCCCCCGCCTCCTGGAAGCGGCAGCGGTGCGGGTACGCAGACCACGCATGGGCAGGACGACTTCGCCGGCCTGCGCAATTACCAGCCGGGCGATTCCCCGCGGCGCATTGCCTGGAAGGCGCTGGCGCGCGGCCAGGAGCTGATGACCAAGCAGTTCGTGAGCGCGGGGGCCGGCGAGCTCTGGCTGCGCTGGGCGGACCTGCCGCCTGACATGCGGGTGGAGGCGCGCCTGTCGCGGCTCACGCGTTGGGTCCTGGATGCGGCCGATGCGAACCTCGCCTTCGGCCTCGATCTGCCCGGCAGCCGCATCGTCCCGGCCACGGGGGCGCAGCACGAGCAGCGCTGCCTGACCGCGCTCGCCCTGTTCAAGGGGCGCGGATGAGCGCGCCAGCCGGCCAGCTGCGCAGCGGCAGCCTGTACGGGCTGCTGCTCGCATTGATCCTGGTCGCCGCGCCGCACGGGCAGCGTCTGCCGGTCTGGGTGAGCGCGGCGGTGCTGGCGCTGATCGCATGGCGCACCGTGCTGGCCCGACGCGACGCCCGTCTGCCCCCACGCTGGGTCCTGGTGGTCCTTGCGATCCTGCTCTCCGCCGGAGTCATCGTGAACTACGGCCCGATGCTGGGACGCGATGCATCGGTCGCGCTGCTGGCCGTGATGACCGGGCTGAAATGCCTGGAGCTGCGCAGCCTGCGCGATGCGCACGTGGTGATCTGCCTCGGCTACTTCCTGATCATCACCAACTTCCTGTACTCGCAGACCATGCTCACCGCCGCCGTCATGGTGCTGGTGCTGACCTGGCTGACCACGATCACCGTGACCCTCGAGGATCGCGGCGGCGGACTGCGCACGAGCCAGGCCGGGAAGATCGCCGCAGGGCTGGTGATCTACGCCGTGCCGCTGATGCTGGCGCTGTTCATCCTGTTTCCGCGCGTGCAGGGCCCGATCTTCGGCTTTCCGCAGGCAGCCTCCTCGGGCGTCACCGGACTGAGCGACACCATGTCCCCGGGCGACCTGAGCAACCTGGGCCTGTCCGACGAAGTCGCGTTCCGCGTGCAGTTCCAGTCCGCACCGCCGCCGGTGTCGGCGCTTTACTGGCGCGGCCCGGTCCTGTGGGACTTCGACGGGCGCACCTGGCGTGCAGGCAGCACCTTCGGCGCGCCGCCGCGCATCGAGTGGCTGTCCGGACCGGTGCAATACATCGTCACGCTCGAGCCGCATCAGTCGCGCTGGCTGTTCGCCATCGACCTGCCCGGCGCGCAACCCCCGGGCAGCACCCTGACGGGCGACCTGCAGTTGCTGGCCCTTCGGCCGCTGCGCGCACGGGAGCGCTACGGGCTCACTTCGCACCTGGCGTATCGCGTGGGTGTCGAGGAATCGCCCGAGCTCCTGCAGCGGGCGCTGCGCCTGCCCAGGGGCTACAACCCGCGCAGCATGCAGCTGGGCGCGGAGATCCGGGCACGCTCCTCGAGCGACCAGCAGGTGGTCGACAACGCGCTCAACCTGTTCCGCACCCAGCCGTTCTTCTACACGCTGGTCCCGCCCGAGCTGGGACGCGATTCGGTCGACGAATTCCTGTTCCAGACCCGCCGCGGCTTCTGCGAGCACTATGCTTCGGCGTTCGTGTTCCTCATGCGCGCCGCGGGCGTGCCGGCGCGCGTGGTGACCGGCTACCAGGGCGGCGAGATGAACCCGGTGGGCAACTATCTCCTGGTCCGTCAGTCCGAGGCGCACGCGTGGGCGGAGGTGTGGCTGCGCGGGGCGGGGTGGGTACGCGTTGATCCCACTGCCGCCGTCTCACCCGCGCGGATCCAGGCCGGGATGGCGGCCGCCGTGCCGCGGAGCGATCCGCTGCCGCTCGCCATGCGCGCCGATTTCGCGCTGTTCAGGCAGGTGCGCATGACGCTCGACGCAGTGACCAATTCATGGAACCAGTGGGTACTCGGCTACACGCCCGAGCGGCAGCGCCGGCTCCTGTCGAGCAGCAGGATGGGTGCACCCAGCTGGGGCGACCTGGTGATGCTGATGATCGCTGCGACGATCATCGTGGTGGCTGCGATCGCGGCGCTGACCCTCTACCAGCTGCGGCGGCGGGCCGGCGATCCGGTGCAGCGGATTTACCGGGCCTTCATGCGCAAGGCCGCCCGGCGCGGCCTGCGCCGCTCGCCTGGCGAGGGGCCGCTGGACTTCTCGCACCGGATTGCACGGGAGGCACCGCCGCTTGCCGCCGCTGCACAGCGCATCACTCAGCTGTATCTGCAGATGCGCTATGGCACGGGCGCGGGCGGCCGGCTTCCCGAATTGCGCAGGCTGGTACGCGAGTTCCCCGGCTAGCAGGCGGGTTGGAAGACTGCTTCGCGGCGTGGCTGCCGGGTCAGCCCGCCGCACTGCGTCCGTTCTGGGGCAGGTACTGCAGGGGATCCACTGGCTTGCCCTGGTGCCGGATCTCGAAGTGCAGGCCGACAGCGTCGGCGTCCCCGCTGTTGCCCATCTCGGCGATCTTCTGTCCCTGGGCAACGCGCTGCCCTTCCTTGACCAGCAGCTCGCTGTTGTGCGCGTACACGCTGAGGTAGTTCTCGTCGTGCTTGACGATGATCAGCTTGCCGTACCCGCGCAGGCCGCTGCCGCTGTACACGACCTTGCCGGCCGCGGCCGCCAGCACCGGCGCCCCGGCCTCGCCGCCGATGGCAATACCCTTCGGGTTGGCGCCGCTGTTGAACGAGTGCAACAGCGGGCCGCGGGCGGGCCAGCCCCACCCGCGCGAGGGATCGAACGGCACCGCCTTGGCAGCCGGAGCGGGCTCCGCCTTGGCCTGCTGGATCGGCGCAGTCGGCTTGGGCTGCGGCGTCGCAGCCGCGGTCGGAGCCGGGGCGGCCGCCGCCGGCGTCCCGGCTGGCGGCTTCACTGCAGCCGTCGGCGCCGCGGGCTCCTTGGCTGGCACGCCCTTCAGCTGCGCAAGGGCCTTCTCGGAGTAGGCCAGCTTCAGCGCCTTCGGCCCGGTCTTGAGCGGCGGCGGCGCGGGGGCGTCGAGCGCCTTGGCCTCGACCTGCGCCGGCTGTCCCAGCGGCTGCGTCACGACCTCGTCGTCGTCCCGATCGACCCAGCCGGGCGGTGGCCGGACCCGCAACGGCTGCCCGACCTTGATGACGTTCGGATCGGCGATGCCGTTCCAGGCCGCAACGTCGCGATAACCCTGGCCGTGATCGAGCGCGATGCTGTACAGCGTGTCGCCCTTCTTCACCACGTAGGTGTCGGAGAGCGGCTCGGCAGTCGACGGTGGGGGTGACGCGGCTTTGGCTGCCGCCGGCGGCGTCACCGGAACCGGCGCAGCCGGCTTGGGGGTGGCCGGCGCCGGGGGCGGGGACTTCGACCAGTCCGTGACCGACCGGCTCTCCACGGTGGCATTGCTGGGATTCTGCGTGCAGCCGGTGCCCAAGCCCGCCCAACCCAGCACCAGGGCGAGCGGCAGCCCCACGCGCAGCCGCACTGTCATCACGACAGCGCGCCCGGCAGCAGCGGCACGAAGCGCACCGGCTCCAGCGTCGTCTGCACGAAGCCCTCCGCGGTGCGCTCGACCACGGTCAGGTTCTGCTCGCGCGTGCCCAGGGGCAGCACCAGCCGTCCGCCTTCGGCGAGCTGGTCGCGCAGCGCCTCGGGCACATGCGAGGCCGCCGCCGCCATGACGATGGCGTCGAACGGGCCGGTGTCCTTGAGCCCGAAGTGACCGTCGGTGTGCTTGAGGCGGACGTTGGTGATGCGCAGCTCGCGCAGGTGCACCCTTGCCTTCATCAGGAGCGCCGCGATGCGCTCCACGGAATAGACCTCCTGGGCCAGGCGTGACAGCAGCGCCGCCTGGTAGCCGCAGCCGGTCCCGACCTCCAGCACCTTGCCCAGTGCCGCCCCGCCACGGACCAGTTCGAGCATGCGCGCGACCACCCAGGGTTGCGAGATGGTCTGGCCGAACCCGATCGGCAGCGAGATATCCTCGTAGGCACGGTGCGCGAGCGCCTCGTCCACGAAGATGTGGCGCGGGATGTCGGCGAAGGCGCCGAGCACCACCTCGTCGCGGATACCCTGGTCGCGCAGGCGCTCGACCATGCGCAGCCGCGTCCGCTGGGAGGTCATCCCGATGCCCAGATGCCGGGTGCTCATGCGATGGGCAAGTGCGGCGCGCCGGGACTAACGGCCTGCGCTCTCGATCGCCACGGACCGGGCAGCGGCAGCCGCATCGCCCATCCATGCGCGCACCGCGTCCTGCTGGGCGTACTGGGTGAGGTCGATCTGCAGCGGCGTCACCGACACGGTGTCGTTCGCGACCGCGTGAAAGTCCGTGCCGCTGCCGGCATCGGCCGCATCCCCGGCGGCACCGATCCAGTACACCGTGTCGCCCCGCGGGTTGGTGGTCTTCACCACGCCCTCGGCCTTGTGGCGGCGGCCCAGGCGCGTAACCTCGATGCCGCGCAGGCGCTCGTAGGGGACATCGGGGACGTTGACGTTGAGGAGCAGCGGTTGCGTGAGCGGCGCGCGCTGGTAGCGTTGCACCAGTTCCGCGGCCACCTGCGCCGCGGTGGCATAGTGGCCGCCCTCGGCGCGCCGTGCGAGCGACATCGCGATCGACGGAATGCCGAGCAGGAATCCCTCCGTGGCCGCCGCGACGGTGCCGGAGTAGATCGTGTCGTCGCCCATGTTGGCGCCATGATTGATGCCGGACACCACCATGTCCGGCAGGTGATCGAGCAGGCCGGTCACGGCCAGGTGCACGCAGTCCGTCGGCGTCCCGTTCACGTAGTTGAACCCCAGGTGGGACTTGCGGACGAGCAGCGGCCGGTCGAGGGTCAGCGAGTTGCTGGCGCCACTGCGGTCGCGCTCGGGTGCGACGACGATGATGTCGGCGATGCGGGAGAGGGTTTCCGCGAGGATTGCGAGGCCGGGCGCGAAATAGCCGTCGTCGTTACTCAGCAGGATGCGCATCGACGCTTGGGACGTGGCCCGAGAGGGCGACTCGGACAGCAGGAGAAATTGGTCGGGGCGAGAGGATTTGAACCTCCGACCACCTGCACCCCATGCAGGTACGCTACCAGGCTGCGCTACGCCCCGACGTTCAGCGAAGTATAGCAGATGCGCCCGCGACCGCTGACCCGCCGTGAGCGCGGCTCAACCGAGCGAATCGAGGACGTCCTTGAGCTCCTTGCGCAGCGCCGCGTTGCTCACCGCACCGTCGTTCGCGGGAGCGGGTTGCGCGGGGCGTGCGGGCTCGCCGGGCCCCTGGTCGAGGCGGTGCCGGGCGCCGCTGATGGTGAAACCCTCCTCGTAGAGGAGCGTGCGGATGCGCCGGATGAGCAGCACCTCGTGGTGCTGGTAGTAGCGGCGGTTGCCGCGCCGCTTGACCGGCTTGAGCTGGGTGAACTCCTGCTCCCAGTAGCGCAGCACGTGCGGCTTGACGCCGCACAGCTCACTTACCTCACCGATGGTGAAATAGCGCTTGGCCGGAATGGGCGGAAGGTTAGCCTTGCTGCTGCTCGGGCTCGCTTCCATGATAGTTGCTGTCGACCATCGCCTTCAGTTTCTGACTCGCGTGGAAGGTCACCACGCGCCGCGCCGTGATCGGGATTTCCTCGCCGGTCTTCGGGTTGCGTCCCGGGCGCTGCGGCTTGTCGCGCAGCTGGAAGTTGCCGAACCCGGACAGCTTGACCCCTTCCCCCTCCTCGAGGGCCTTGCGCACTTCCTCGAAGAAGCACTCGACCATGTCCTTGGCCTCGCGCTTGTTCAGGCCCACCTTCTCGAACAGCAGATCGGCCAGGTCGGCTTTCGTCAAAGTCATCGGCTAACCCTCGTTTCCCCGCAACTGGGCACCCCACCTGCTCGCCAGGCGTTCGCACAGCCGCTGGGTGGCGATATCGACATCGGCATCCGTCAGGGTTTTTTCAGTATCTTGCAATAACACTCGGAAAGCAAGACTTTTTTTCCCTTTCTGGACGCCTTGCCCCTGGTACAAATCGAAGATCGAAACACGCTGCACACCCGGCGCCCGGACCGCCGCAAGGTCGTCCAGCAGCGCCTGCACCGGCGTGCCTTCGTCGACCAGGAAGGACAGGTCACGGGTCACGGTCGGGAACCGCGACACCGGCGTGTAGGCCGGGACCGGCACCGAGAGCAGCGGCGCGGCGTCCACTTCGAACAGCACCGCCGGGGACGGAAGCTCGTACTTCTGCTGCCACCGCGGGTGCAGTTCGCCGATCCAGCCGATGGCCGCGTCATGCAACACCACCCGCGCGGAGCGCCCCGGGTGCAGGGCAGGATGGGGCGCCGGCTCGAACGTCACGGGTAACGGGGCCGCCAGGGCTTCCAGATCCCCCTTCACGTCGAAGAAGTCCACCGCGCGGGCCCGGGTGCCCCATTGGTCCTCGTCCACGGATCCCAGCGCGATCGCTCCCACCCGGATGGGCTGGCGAATGCCGGCGACTTCGAGGGCCCCCTCCGGCGCACCGGGGGCGCGCAGGAACACGCGGCCGACCTCGAACAACCGCACGCGTGACTGGCGCCGGTTGAGGTTGTAGCGCACCTTGTCCAGCAACCCGCCGATCAGGCTCGTCCGCATGACGGCGAGCTGGCTGGCGATCGGATTGAGCAGGCGGATCGGGTCGTCGTTGCCGGCGAAGTCCTGCTCCCACGCGCTCTCGACGAAGCCGAAGTTGATCACTTCCTGGTAGCCACCCGCGGCGAGCCGGCTTCGCAATGCGTGCTGCGACCTGCGGTCCTCGGGCTGGCTGCGCATCACCGCCGCCGCAACCGGGGGGCGGACCGGGATGTTCTCGAAGCCGTGGACGCGCGCCACCTCCTCGATCAGGTCCTCCTCGATCTGCAGGTCGAAGCGGTAGCTGGGCGGACGCACGACGATGGCCTGGCCCGCGCCCTGCCCTTCGGCGCGGCAGTCGAGGCCCAGGCGCGTGAAGATCGCAGCCATCTCCTCGGCCGAGAGGGGCACGCCGATGACCTTGCGGGCACGGTCGACCCGCATGCGCACCGGCGGGCGCTCGGGCAGGCGCGCCACGGTGTCCATCACCGGACCCGGTTCGCCGCCGCAGATGTCGAGGATCAGCCGGGTCGCGCGCTCGATGCCGTCGACATTGTTGTCGTAGTCGACGCCGCGCTCGAACCGGTGCGAGGCATCGCTGGTGAAGTTGTAGCGACGCGCCCGGCCGGCGATGGCGTCGGGGAAGAAGAACGCGGCCTCCAGGAACACGTGGCGCGTAGTGGTCTCGGCCTTGGTGCTCTCGCCCCCCATGATGCCGGCCAGGCCGATCGGACCGGACGCATCGGTGATCGCGAGCACATCGGGCTCGAGCGCCACGGTCTGCTCGTTGAGCAGCTTGAGGCGCTCGCCACTGCGCCCGAAGCGCACGTCGATGCCCCGGGCCAGCTTGTCGAGGTCGTAGACGTGAAGCGGGCGGCCCAGCTCGAGCATCACGTAATTGGTGACGTCGACCAGCGCCGAGATGCTGCGCTGGCCTGCCCGCTCGAGGCGCTGGCGCATCCAGTCGGGGGTGGGGGCCGCCGCGTTGACGTTGCGGATGACCCGCCCCGTGAACCGGCCGCAGCCCTCGGCATCGGAGATGCGCACCGGAAACGTCGCATCGCTGACAGCCGGTACCGGCGGCACCGGCGGAGGTGTCATCGTCGCTCCCGTCAGCGCGGCCACCTCCCGTGCTACGCCCAGCACCGACAGGCAGTCGGCGCGGTTGGGGGTGAGCTTGATCAGCAGGACGTGATCATCGAGTTCGAGCACCTCGCGCACATCCGCCCCGACTCGCGCATCGGCGGGCAGTGCCAGCAGCCCGCTGTGCTCATCGGAGAGGCCCAGCTCCCGGGCCGAGCACAGCATGCCCTGGCTCTCCACTCCGCGCATCTTCGCAGGCTTGATCTCGACTTCCGCTCCGCCCTCGCCTGCCGGCAGCCGCGCACCGACCAGTGCCAGCGGGGCCTTCATGCCGACCGCGGCATTGGGTGCGCCGCAGACGATCTGCAGGGGCCGGCCCACGCCCGCGTCCACCTCGCAGACCTTCAGGCGGTCGGCCTGCGGATGCGGCGTGACCGCCCGCACCTCGCCCACGACGACCTTGCTGCTCGGCGGCGCGACCGGCTCGCAGGACTCGACCTCGAGCCCCGACATGGTGAGCAGGTGCGTGAGCTCCGCGGTGTTAAGGTCCGGGTCGACGAGGCTGCGCAGCCAGCGTTCGGAAAATTGCATGGGCGGCGGTCAGGTCAGGCGAACTGGCCCAGGAAGCGCAGGTCGCCCTCGAAGAACAGGCGCAGGTCGTCGATGCCATAGCGCAGCATCGTGAGCCGCTCCAGCCCGCTGCCGAATGCGAAGCCGATGTAGCGCTCGGGGTCGAGGCCGAAGTTGCGGATGACGTTCGGGTGCACCTGCCCGGAGCCGGAGATCTCGAGCCAGCGGCCCTTCAGCGGGCCGGTCGAGAAGGCCATGTCGATCTCGGCCGAGGGCTCGGTGAACGGGAAGAACGACGGGCGGAAGCGCACCTGCAGCGCATCGGTCTCGAAGAACGCGTGCAGGAAGTTGACGTACACGCCTTTCAGGTCGGCAAAGCTGATGTGCTCGTCGATCCACAGCCCCTCGACCTGGTGGAACATCGGCGAATGGGTCGCGTCGCTGTCCACACGATAAGTGCGCCCGGGTGCGATCACCTTGATCGGGGGCATGTGCTGGCGCGCATAGCGCACCTGCATGGGGCTGGTGTGCGTGCGCAGGAGCAGCCCGCCTTCCACGTAGAAGGTGTCGTGCATCGAGCGCGCGGGGTGGTTCTCGGGCTGGTTCAGCGCGGTGAAGTTGTACCAGTCGGTCTCGATCTCCGGACCGTCGGCCACCTCGAATCCGATCGACCGGAAGATCTCCTCGACCCGCTGCCAGGTACGGATGACCGGGTGGATCCCGCCCCCTCCGCGCTTGCGCCCCGGCAGCGTCACATCGATTGCCTCTTCGGCCAGTCTCGCGTCGAGTGCAGACTGCGCGAGCGCCGAACGGCGCGCCTCGAGGGCTTCTTCCACGCGCTGCTTGGCGATGTTGATCCGCGCGCCCGCAGCGGGACGTTCCGCGGGCGAGAGCTTGCCCAGGCCCTTGAGCAGTTCGGTGATCAGCCCGGCCTTGCCCAGGAAGCGCGCCTTGGCCTGCTCCAGTTCCGCCGGCGTGCTGGTGCGCGCGAACAGGTCGCTCGCTTCGCCGACCAGGCGATCGAGATCCTCAGCGGCGGGGGTGGCTGCCAGGTTCATGGCGGCGAGCGATGGGAACGATGGGGGGCTGCAACAAAAAAGGAGGCGAATGCGCCTCCTTTTCTGCAGCGTGTCAGCCTCAGGCGCCGAGGCTGGCCTTGGCTTGGGCGGCGATCTTCTCGAACGCCGCCTTGTCGAACACCGCGAGGTCGGCGAGGACCTTGCGATCCAGTTCGATCGCGGCCTTCTTCAGCCCGTTCATGAAGGCGCTGTAGGACATGCCGCATTCGCGGGCAGCGGCATTGATCCGCGCGATCCAGAGCGCGCGGAACTCCCGCTTGCGCACGCGCCGGTCGCGGTACGCATACTGGCCGGCCTTCATGACCGCCTGGTTGGCGATCCGGAAGACGTTCTTGCGGCGACCCCGGAACCCCTTGGCGGCGTCCAGGACCTTGGCGTGACGGGCGCGTGCGGTGACGCCTCTCTTGACTCGTGGCATGGCTCGTCTCCGCTCAGCTGTACGGCATCATGGTCTTGAGGGCGCGCACATCGGAGCCGTGCACGGTGGTGGTGCCGCGCAGGTGGCGCTTGCGCTTGGTGCTCTTCTTGGTGAGGATGTGGCGCAGGAACGCGCGGCTGCGCTTCATCCCGCCGCCGCCGAGCGCGCGGAAGCGCTTGGCCGCGCCGCTCTTGGTCTTCATCTTCGGCATGACTTCTACTCCATGTCGTGTGACGACGGGTGGCGGCCCTCGGCGGGCGCGCGCTTGGTTGACCACGGCATCACTTGTTTTAATGACCGGCTCGCGCCGGTGTGCTGCTTGCTGCCCCGGACCTCCTAGTGGGCCGGCTTCTTCTTCGGCGACAGCACCATGATCATCTGCCGCCCTTCGAGCTTGGGAAACTGCTCCACCACGCCGAACGGATCTAGGTCGGTCCGCACGCGCTCGAGCAGCTTCACGCCGAATTCCTGGTGCGCCATCTCGCGTCCGCGGAAGCGCAGCGTCACCTTGGCCTTGTCGCCTTCTTCCAGGAACCGGATCAGGTTGCGCAGCTTGATCTGGTAGTCACCCTCGTCCGTACCCGGACGGAACTTGACTTCCTTGACCTGGATCTGCTTCTGCTTGAGCTTGGCCTCGTGCTTCTTCTTGCTTTCCTGGTACTTGAACTTGCCATAGTCCATCAAGCGGCACACCGGAGGCTTGGCGGTGGGTGCGATCTCCACCAGGTCCACCTCCGCTTCCTCCGCCATGCGCATGGCAGAAGCCAGGCTCACGATGCCGATCTGTTCGCCCTCAACGCCGATGAGGCGGATTTCAGGCGTATTGATCTCTTCGTTGATCCGGGTATCCCGATCCCGTTCCTGAGCGATAAGTCACCCCTCCACAAAAAGTTCAGGCCGCGCTGTCGGGAGGGGCGGCTTCCGCCCGCAGGCGCGTAAGTACTTGATCCAGAGGCATCTGGCCCAAGTCTGCGCCTCCCCGAGTCCGCACGGCCACGGCTCGAGCTGCCACCTCCTTGTCACCCACGACCAGTTGGTAGGGCAGCTTCTGAAGACTATGTTCTCGGATTTTATAGTTAATTTTCTCGTTTCTCAAGTCCGTCACGGCACGCAGCCCCGCGCCCCTGAGCAGATCCCCCACCTCCGCGCAGTACGCGGCCTGCGATTCGGAGATGTTCATCACCACCGCCTGCACCGGCGCCAGCCAGAGCGGGAAAGCCCCGGCGTGGTGCTCGATCAGGATCCCGATGAAGCGCTCAAGCGAACCCAGTATGGCCCGGTGCAGCATCACGGGCGTGCGGCGGGTATTGTCCTCGGCCACGAATTCCGCCCCCAGGCGTTCGGGGAGCGAGAAGTCCAGCTGCAGCGTGCCGCACTGCCAGACGCGCCCCAGGCTGTCCTTGAGCGAGAACTCGATCTTCGGACC
>CAZFYX010000091.1:0-41323 GCA_964523885.1 uncultured Burkholderiales bacterium
CGGCGAGGTCGCCCGCGCCGGCAACGTCTTCAAGTTCTTCGCCGGCGAGGTGCTGCGTCGCACCGGCGAGCTGGTGCCGTCGGTGCGTCCGGGCATCGACGTCGAGGTCACCCGCGAGCCAGTGGGCGTGGTGGGGATCATCTCCCCGTGGAACTTCCCGGCCGCGATTCCGGCGTGGAAGGTCGCCCCGGCGTTGGCCTATGGCAACACGGTCGTGTTCAAGCCTGCCGACCTGGTGCCGGGCTCGGCCTGGGCCCTGGGCGACATCATCGCGCGCTCCGGGATCCCCGCCGGCGTGTTCAACCTGGTGATGGGCCGCGGCAGCGTGGTAGGCGAGGCGTTCATCAGCGATCCGCGCGTGGATGCCATCAGCTTCACCGGCTCGGTGGAGACCGGCCGCAAGGTGGCGCAGAAGGCCGTGGCCATGATGAAGAAGGTCCAGCTCGAGATGGGCGGCAAGAACCCGCTCGTCGTGCTGGACGATGCCGACATCAAGACCGCGGTGGAATCCGCCGTGAACGGCGCCTACTTCTCCACCGGGCAGCGCTGCACCGCCTCGTCGCGGCTGATCGTCACCAAGGGCATCCACAACAAGTTCGTCGAGGCGCTGACCGAGCGCCTCAAGGCCGTGACCGTGGACAACGCGCTGAAGGCCGGCGTGCAGATGGGTCCGGTGGTGGACAAGAACCAGCTCAACCAGGACCTGTTCTACATCGAGGAAGGCAAGAAGGAGGGGGGCAAGCTTGCGTTCGGCGGCAACCTCCTCAAGCGCGAGACCGAGGGCTACTACCTCGAGCCGGCCCTCTTCACCGAGACCCGCAACGACATGCGCATCAACCGCGAGGAAGTGTTCGGCCCGGTTGCCACCGTGATCGCTGCCAACGACTACGACGAGGCGCTGGCGATCGCCAACGACACGCAGTTCGGCCTGGCCTCGGGGATCGTCACCACGTCGCTCAAGCATGCGGCCCACTTCCGCCGCAATAGCCAGGCCGGCATGGTGATGGTGAACCTGCCTACTGCCGGGGTGGACTACCACGTCCCCTTCGGCGGCCGCAAGGGCTCCAGCTACGGCCCGCGCGAGCAGGGGCGGTATGCGGCCGAGTTCTATACCGCGGTGAAGACCGCCTACGTCGCTGCGGGTTGACGGGAAAAGACGAACCGCATTCGACACAGAGGACTCAGAGGAACACAGAGGAACGGCATTCCTCTGTGAACCTCTGTGTCCTCCGTGTTCCAAGCGGTTCGAAGTGGTGTTAGCGATGCAAGCAGCTTCAGGAGTCGCCGCGTCATGACCGATCTCGCCACTACCCCCCGCTCACGCGTCAAGCGCATGCCCGCGCGCGGGCGCTACGACTTCGACACCGTCGCGGCGATCCTCGATGCCGGCTTCCTGTGCCACGTCGGCTACGTGATCGACGGCAAGCCCTACGTCACGCCGACCAGTTACTGGCGCGAGGGCGACCATGTCTACTGGCACGGCTCCAGCGCGTCGCGCATGCTGCGCTCCCTGGAAGGGGGCGTCGAGGCCTGTCTCACGGTCTGCATGGTCGACGGGCTCGTGCTGGCGCGATCAGCGTTCCATCATTCCATCAATTACCGTTCGGTGATGCTGTTCGGTCCCGCGCACAAGGTCGAGGAGCCCGCCGAGAAGGAAAGGGCGCTGGAGAACTTCGTCGAGCGCATGTACCCGGGCCGCTGGCAGACGCTGCGGCCCGCGACGCCGCAGGAGATCAAGGCGACCACCGTGCTGCACATGAAGATCGAGGAGGGCGCGGCCAAGGTCCGCTCCGGCCCGCCGGTGGACGACGACGAGGATTACACCTGGCCGGCCTGGGCCGGCGTCGTGCCGGTGCACAGCGTGACCGGGGCGGCGCGGGACGACGGCCGCGTGGTCGCAGGTGTCGACGCGCCCGGGTACACGGCAGCGCTTTCCCATCTCGGTCTGGCGCCGCGCTAGATCGCGAACGTCCCCAGCCCATCAGAACAACCAGAAGGAGCTTCCATGTTGCGCATGCCGTTCATCCTCGCCCTCCTGACCGCGCTGGCCCTGCCGGTGGTGGGGTACGCCCAGACCAGCAGCCCCACGATGAAGGCGATCCAGGCCCGCAAGGCGATGCTGATCGGCTACCCGAAGGACGCCTTCCCGATGGCGTTCGCCGGCGACGACGGCAATGCCCAGGGCTACTCGATCGACCTGTGCCTGCGCATCGCGGACGAGGTGCGCCGCACGCTCAAGCTGGAGAAGCTCGACGTCAGGTTCGTGCCGGTCACGCTGGCCAGCCGCTTCGACGACGTGGTCAGCGGCAAGGTCGACATCGAATGCGGCACGAGCACGGTCACCCTGTCGAGGCTGGAGAAGGTCGATTTCACCAACCTCTCGTTCGTGGACGGCGGCAGCCTGCTGGTGAAGCGCGGCTCGGCGGTCCACAATGTCGCGGGGTTGATCGACGAAAGCGTCGCCGTCATCCCCGGCACCACCAGCGACAAGGCCTTGCGCGCCGCGCTGGCGCGGGCGCACGTGAACGCGAAAGTCGTCGAAGTGCCGGACCACCAGGCCGGCCTGGCCGCGGTGGACAGCGGCAAGGTCACCGCCTACGCCTCCGATCGGGTGATCCTGGTCGGGCTGATCGTCAAGTCGGCCAACCCCGACGCCTACGACATCGCGCAGGGGCAGTTTTCCTACGAACCCTACGGCTTCTCCATTCGCCGCGGAGACCCGGACTTCCGCCTGGCTGCCAATCGTGCGCTCGCCCGGCTCTATCGCTCCGAGGACATCGGCAGGATCTTCGACAAGTGGTTCGGCAAGATCGGCAAGCCGGGCGACGTGCTGCTGCTGTCGTATGCGATCAACGCGTGGCCCGAGTAGGCGCCTGCGCACGCGTGCCGGCGCAGCCGTGCTGCTCGCAGCGGCGGCCGCCGGCGCGCAACCCGTGAACCCGTTCACCTGCCCGGATTCGCCCAACTGCGTCAGCAGCGACGCGCGTGACAGCCATGCGATTGCGCCCCTGCGCATCCGCGGCACGCCGCAGCTCGCCTGGCAGGCGCTCGAGCAGCGCCTGCAGCGTACCGAGCGGGTGAAGATCGTTTCGAGCGAACCGGACTATCTGCGGGCGGAGTTCACCACCCGCCTGCTGCGCTTCACCGACGACGTCGAGTTCGAGCTGCGTGCCGCGCAGGGCATCATCGCCATGCGCTCGGCGTCGCGGGTCGGCTACTACGACTTCGGCGCGAACCGCAGCCGCCTCGAGCAGTTGCGCAAGGAACTGCGCGCCGAGGGTGTGGTCGAGTAGGATGGGAGGGCGGCGGGCTCGATCCGGCCGCCAGTGTGAAGGAGGGGCGTCCGTGTCGAGACCGCGGTGGTACCTGTCATTGCTCGTTGCGGCATGCCTCGCGCTGGCCGGGCCGGCCGTGCACGCGCAGGCCGACCCCGGTGCGCGCGCCGAGGTGGATGCGCAGATCCAGCGGATCCAGCTGGCACTCAAGGCCATCCAGAGCGAGCAGCAGTCCGTATACCAGCAGTTCCAGATGGTGCAGGAGATGCAGCGTGCGGACATGCAGCAGACCTACCAGTCCGGTCTGAGCTACACGCCGCCACCGACGCCGCCCAACTACGACGACGTCGTGCGCGAACAGCAGGAGCGACAGGATCGGATCCGCGGCTATGGCAGCGAGCTGGAGAGGCTCTACGGGCGGTATCGCGAGCTGGAGGAGCAGAAGCGCCCGTTGCTCGACGAGCTGAGCGGTCTCGCGGCGCAACGTTGAGCCATTCTGTCGGGATGCACGCAACCAGGACAGCTGCCATGCGAATCCGCGATCTCCTCCTCCCGGCAGCGCTGGCCGTGCTCGCCGCGATCCCGGCGCGGGCCCAGGACCTCCCCGAGCAGATCCGCATCGTCGTGCCGCTCGCGGCAGGTGCCAGCCTCGATGCGCGTGCGCGGGTGATCGCGGAAGCGCTCGGCCGGCGGCTCAACCAGCGCGTGATCGTCGAGAACCGGCCGGGGGCAGGGGGCACGATCGGGACGCAGGTCGTCGCGAGGGCAAAGCCGGATGGCAGCACCCTGCTGTTCAACAACAACAGCCATGTCATCAGTCCGCGGCTGTACCCCAACCCGGGCTACGACCCGGTCACCGACTTTGCGCCCGTCGCGCGCGGCTACGACACGGGCATGGTGCTCGTCGCCCATCCGGGCCTCAACGTCGGCTCGCTGAAGGAACTGGTTGCCCTGGCCAGGCGCGAGCCGGGGAAGATCAGCTACGGCTCCAGCGGGGTGGGCAGCCTGCCGCATTTCGCCATGGCGCTGCTCGAACGCAGCGCGGGGATCTCGCTGATCCACGTGCCCTACAAGGCCGATGCGCAGGCGGTCGCCGACCTGCTGGGCGGGCAGGCGCCGCTGGCGATGAGCGGCTACGTGGCCGTGCAGCAGCACATCAAGGCCGGCAAGCTGCGTGCGCTGGCCGTGAGCACCGCCCGTCGCAGTGCGCTGTTCCCCGACGTGCCGACCATCGCGGAGACCTACCCGGACTATGCGCTCACCGTGTGGACCGGCTTCTGGGCGCCCGCCCGTACGCCGCCTGCCGTGGTCGAGCGCCTCAACCGCGAGATCGCCGCGGCGATCGCCACCCCGATGGTCCTGGAAAACTACACCGCCACGGGCGCAGAGGCCAACTCCCAGGGCCCGGCCGCGTTCGCCGCCTTCGTCAAGGAGGAGGCCAACCGCTATGCCCGGCTGGTGCGGGAGATGAACCTGAAGGCGGAGTAGTTCGAGCAGGAGGGGGCGAGCATGGCCAAAATGGCACCGATCACGCAGGCCAATCCGACGGTCGAGGAGATGGAGGCGCGCTGCGCACGCTTCGCGGCGCTGCGGCCCACCGGCGCCTACGTGGACGCCGGGATACCGGGGTGTGAGCGCACCACGTACCGTGTGCTGGGCAGCGGCGCTGACGCACCGCTGATCGCGGAGGACTTTCATCTCAACCTGGTGCACTGCGCCCCAGGCAAGGCCGCGCCGCTGCACAACCATCTCACCCAGGAGGTGTTCATCCCGCTCACCGGTACCTGGGAAGTCTTCTGGGGGCCGGACGGCGCGCGCAGGCTCACCCTGGCCCCATGGGACACGATCAGCATCCCGCCCGGGGTGTCGCGGGGATTCCGCAATATCGGCGACAAGGATGCCTGGCTGATCGGCATCGCAGGCGGCCGCGACCCCGGACACATCAACTGGCCCGAACCGGTGCGTGCAGCGGCCCGCCTCGCAGGCGTGGAACTGCCGGTGGCAGCGCCCGAAAGCCACTGAGGGCATCCACAAGGCCAGGGCCAGGTAAATGGACGACTCTTACAGGGATCGACCTCAGGACCAGAACCGGGCGCCCGAACGCCTCTGATCAGGTAGCAGAGGCCGTGGGGCGCGCAGTCATCCTGCCTGGCGCGGCAGCGCCGCAGTGCATCTCGCACTCAGCTGGAGCCCATGCGCGCGAAGTGACGCAGCATGCGCTGCGCATCGGGAGCGATGCCGGTGAACAGCCGGAACGCCTCCACCGCCTGGAACACGGCCATGCCGCCGCCGTCCAGCGTGCGGCAACCCAGCGCCCGCGCCTGGCGCAGAAGCTCGGTCTCGAGCGGGAAGTAGACGATCTCCGCGACCCAGAGAGCAGGGCGCAGCAGCGACGCCGGCAGCGGCAGGCCGGGATGCTTCGCCATGCCGGTGGGCGTGGCGTGGATGAGCCCGTCGGCGTGCGCCATCTCGGCTGGCAGTTCGCGGCCAGCGCGCACCCGGTCGGCGCCGAACCGGCTCGCCAGGCTCTCCGCCAGCCGTTGTGCTCGCGCCATGTCGAGGTCGAACAGTGCAAGCTGCCGGGCGCCGAGCTTGAGCGCAGCGTGAGCCACGGCCGCACCGGCGCCACCGGCGCCGAGCTGCACGACGCGATCGAGAGGGGCATCCGGCAGCCCGCGCCGCATGCTCTCCGCGAATCCCCACCAGTCGGTGTTGTGCCCGATCCGCTTGCCGTCGCGCAGCAGCACCGTGTTCACTGCACCCAGTGCGCGTGCATCGTCGGACAGCTCCGTGAGCAGCGCAATGACGCTCTGCTTGAACGGATAGGTGATGTTCAGCCCGCAGAAGCCCATCCGCTCCGCCGCGACCAGCAGCTCGGGCAGGGCATCGGCTACCAGGCCCAGCGCGTCGATATCGATGCGCTTGTAGACATAGCGGAGCCCGTGCGCGGCGCCCTCGTGCTCATGCATCGATGGCGTACGCGAAGCCTGGATGCCGGCGCCGATCAGGCCGACGAGGAACGACTCGGAGTGCGAAGTCATGCGCAGTGGTGGGTAGGCCGGGCGATCGTCGGCTCGCGGTGCATTATCCCGCGGCGGCGGCGCGCGTGCCCGCTGATGGACAGTCGCCCCGGGGCTACGCGAACCACCCGGATGCGCCGTCACTGTCTCCGAGCCCGCGTCGCAAGCCGTTGAGCCGATGCCGGGTTTGGTCCAGGCATGCGCAGCCATTCCCATGGGCATCAACCTTGCTCGACACTCCTCCGTCAACTATTCCTGCATGCAAATTGATTAACGTGTGTTACGCGTCGCACCACCGGTCTCCGCGTTGCGGGCGCGCAGCGCTGGTGCTGCCATTCGTCCTCGTACTTGCGGCGGGCACCGCGCTGGCGGGCGACGGCCGCGGCGGCGGCGACCTGCTTGGCTGCGGCTCGGTCACTGATGGTCAGGGCGCAACCGTGTCCGGCCGCGCGGCCGGTGCTTCGATCTCTTCGCGCATGCATCGCGATTGCGGTGCGAAATCAGCCGTCGAGGAGCCGGCAGCCAGGCCGGCACCGACTCCCGCTTCGTCGGCGCCCGCGCCGCGCAAGCTCACTACCGCGCCAGCGCCGAAACCGGCGCCTGCGCCCCCGCCCATGGCGTTGCAGGCGGGCCCGGCGAGCGTGCCCGGGGGTGGCGCCGAGTCCCCGAGCGCAGTGGGCGGGGACCTGGTGCGTGCCGGCGCCACCGCGGTGACGGGCGGCGTACTCATCTGGCTGCTGCAGTCCAGCGTTCTCGCATCCCTGCTGCTGTTGGGCGTGCCGATCTGGCGGCACGTGGACCTGCTGCCCGTGGTCGACCAGCCCGATCCGGAGCGGCTTGAGGTGGCCGCCGGCGAACCAGCCGATGGGCAGGAGGATGGCGCGCTCGCGCAGGTGCTCGACGCGACGCAGGGCAGGACGGAAAACCGAGTGAACTCGCACGCCGGATGATCATGCGACCCACCGTACAGATCGCGCTCGCGCTGGTGCTGCTCACCAGCCTCATGCTCCTTGCCGTGGATTTCCTGTTCGGCGTCTTTCCCGACCCCGATCGCCAGGAGCTGCGCCTGCGCACCACATATGCCGAAAGCCTCGCGGCGCAGGCGGCTGCGCTCGCGCAGCGCGGCGACATGAAGATGCTCGCCGCGACGCTGGAGCGCGCGCGCAAGGACGACCGCCGCATCCGCAGCGTGGCCGTGCGCAGCCAGAAAGGCGAGATCCTGGTGCAGACCGGCGAGCACGAGGAGATCTGGGACGAGGGCAAGGGCGAAGTGTCCGCGCTCACCCAGGTGTTCGTGCCGCTGTCGATGGGGGCGGACCGCTGGGGCAGCGTCGAGCTGACCTACCGGCCGGAACGCGGCGGCTGGCTGCTGCGCGCGCTGACCCATCCACGCATGGTGACCATCCTCTGCATCGCGCTGCTGGGCATGCTGGTCTACTGGATGTACCTGCGCCGCGCGCTGGTGCACCTCGACCCCACCTCGGTCATCCCGGACCGGGTGCGGATGGCCTTCGACATCATGACCGAGGGCGTGGTGGTGATCGACCGGCGCGGACGCGTGCTGCTCGCCAACCGCGCGTTCCGCATGCTGGCCGGGGCCGAGGCGACCGACCTGATCGGCAAGAAGCTGTCGGAGCTGGGCTGGCTGTCGACCGGCATGCCGAGCGACGCTTCCAAGCACCCGTGGATGCGCACCATCGAGACCGCGACGCCGGTGATGGACTACGCGGTGGAGGGCAGCCCGGCCCAGGGCGCGCGCCGCAAGCTGGTACTCAACTGCGCGCCGATCACCGACCAGAACGGGGCCGTGCGCGGCTGCATCGCGACCTTCAAGGACCTCACCGCGCTGCACCTGGCCAACGAACGCCTGTCGGAGGCGCTGGCCGAGCTGCATGCCTCGCGCGACGAGATCCAGCAGAAGAGCATCGAGCTCGAGCACATGGCGCGGCACGACGCGCTGACCGGCTGCCTGAATCGCCGTGCGTTCTTCGAGCGCCTGGGGCTGGCATGGGAGGATGCGCGCGCCAACGGTCTGCACCTGAGCTGTCTCGCCCTCGACGTCGACCAGTTCAAGTCGGTCAACGACCGCTTCGGTCATCCGGCCGGGGACCGCGTCATCAAGCAGGTCGGCGACACGCTCATGCGCACGCTGCGCACGACCGACATCGTCGGCCGCTACGGCGGGGACGAGTTCCTGATCGCGATGCCGGGGTGCGATGTCGATACCGCCAGCGCGCTGGCGGAGAAGCTGCGCCGTGCCGTGGAAGAGCGCTGCAGCATCAGCGCCGGCGACAACGGCGGCATGGCGATCACGGTGAGCATCGGCGTGGCCGAGCTGGACGCCGCCCACGCCAACGTTTCGGAGCTGGTGGACTACGCCGACCAGGCGCTCTACGCCGCCAAGGCGGCCGGGCGCAACCGGGTCAGCGCTGCCGGGCTTGTCCGCGACGATGCGGCCGCGCCGCAGCCCGTGGCTTGACCGTCGCCCCGGCGTCTGAGCCGGGGTAGGGCAGCGCGGCGCCGAGCTTGAGCTTGAGCCGGTCGTGTACCCACTTGTGGTCGAACCACTCAATCGGGCTCACCGGCAGGCCCTGCAGCAGCACGCCGAAGTGCAGGTGATCGCCGAGCGCCAGCCCGGTGGCCCCGGTCTTGCCGATGATCTGCCCCCGCGCCACCTTGTCCCCGACCTTGACCTCGATCGCCGACAGGTGCCCGTAGAGGGTCTGCAGGCCGTAGCCGTGGTCGACCACCACGCAGTTGCCGTAGATGCCCAGGTAACCCGCGAAGGCGACCACGCCGTCGTTGGCTGCCGGCACCGGATCCGCCTTCACCGAAGCCATGTCCAGCCCGAGGTGGTACTGCTCGTCCACCTTCTGGTCGTTGTACATGTAATTGCGCTGCTCGGCGAAGTTGGCCTTGATCGCGGTGTTCACCATCGGCAGGAAGGTGGTGTGCCAGAGGAAGGCGGGCTGGCTCTTGCCGCCCAGCTCCACCAGCAGCGCGTCGTCCTTCTTGCGCAGCGCGCGGTTGATCTGCAGGTAGTTCTGCAGCAGGCCGCCCTTCTCGGTGAGCTCGGGCGTCTGGCTCATGATCTCGGTGGTCACCTTCTGCATGAAGGCATCGGTGACCCTGATGGTGTCGACGCTGGGCCGGCGCGGGAAGAACTTGTCGATGAAGCTGGCGTGCGCCTCGTTGCCGGCCGCGTCCATGGCGATCAGCTGCACCGCGGCGGTGTCGTTCATGTCGTAGGGCACCGCGAACAGCGCGAAGCGGTCCTGCGCGCCGCCACCGGGCAGCGCGAAGCCGGGGAAGAAGCGGTTCCCGGCGCGCACGCCATCGCGCACGGTGCCTTCGCCCACCTTGTAGACCACGGCCTCGACGCCGCCCTGGTTCACGTAAGTGAAGGTGGAGACGACCTGCAGCGTCGGCGGCACCAGCCGCACCGGCAACTCCACCTGCGCGACCGCGGGCGCCGGTGACCAGAACAGCGCGGCGGCGCGATCCGCGGTGACCCGGATGGTGGCGTTGCCCGGCTGCAGGCTGGGCTGCCTGTCCTTGCCGACCTGGACCTTGAGCTCGGTGGAGGGCGCGCCCTTCCTCCACGGCGCCCAGCTCGGCGCCGGCTCGTTGTGCTGTTCCGCCAGAGTCTGCACCGAGTTGCCCTGGACCAGCTCGACCTTCACCCCGGCGACACCGCGCTCCGGTGCGCTGACCTTGACCACCACGGGGGTGTCGCGGCCGATGACCTTGGCGGCAGGCTCGATGGCGATGTCGGGCGGCGGGCCGACGCGAAGCGCCGCGAAGCCGGCGACACCGAGGATCACGACAACGAGCAACAGCAGGACGAGCTTGCGCATCGAGAGGGAAAGGCGTGGTGGTTGCGAGGGCTCGCACTATAGCAAAGCGGCGGTGTACTGATAAACAGCCGCTGTGTGCAGTGCCTCTGTCGCTGACGGGCGAATGCGTGCGACGCGGGTGTGCGGCATGCTATCCGTACCTCGGCTCATTCCCCTGCCATGCCTGTGGACGTCTCCACGCTGATCGCGCAGTACGGCTACCTCGCCGTCTTCGCCGGCACCCTGCTGGAGGGCGAGACGGTGCTCGCGCTCGCCGGCTTCGCCGCCCACCGCGGCTACCTCGACCTGAGACTGGTGATCGGGGTGGCGTTCGCGGGCAGCGTGATCGGCGACCAGCTCGCCTTCCTGGTCGGGCACTACTGGGGGAGTCGCCTGCTCGCGCGCAGCCCGCGGCTTGCGGCGGCAGTGGATCGGGCGAAGCCGCATCTCGGGCGGCACGCCAACTGGTTCGTGGTGGCCAACCGCTTCCTGATTGGCCTGCGCACCGCCGGGCCGATTGCGGTGGGAACCGTCGGCATGCCGTGGCTGCGCTTCCTGGCGCTGAACATGGCGGGGGCGGCAGTGTGGAGCGCAACGATCGCGATGCTCGGCTTCCTGCTCGGTCAGGGCCTGGAGACCCTGCTCGGCGACCTGAAGCACGTCGAGAAGTGGGTCTTCGCGGCGGTGCTGCTGGCGGCGCTGGCCCTGTGGGTTGCGCGGCGCGCGCGGTCGGCGCGCAGCAGTGCCGGACGCCCGTGAACCATCGCGCGCAACAGGGGCCCGCTCCGGCACGGCGTCTCTCAGTACTTCGCACTCACCGTGAGCCGGAAGTTGCGTCCGGGCGCCTGTGCGCCCTCATATGAACCCTGGTAGAAGTAGTAGGTCTCGTCGGTGAGGTTCTCCACGTTCAGCCGCACCTCGAGATGAGGGGTGACGATCACGCGTGCGGTCGCACCCTGCAGCAGGTAGCCGTCCTGGCGGGTGATCGCATCCGGCTGTCCCAGCAGCTTGCCGGTGCGGATGACGTCGCGCGCGCCGACGTCGGTCAGGTTGTAGGCGAGCTCGAGCCGGCCTCCGAGGAAGCGCGCCCCGACGGTGAGGGTGGTGGTGTCGCCGGGCCGGTCGTACAGCGGGTAGTTGCCGAGCCCCTGGTTGGCCAGGGTCGGGATGCAGAAGAAGTTCGGACACGTGTAGGTGGTGCCGCTGACGCTCGCATAGCTCACGCTGGCGAACCATGCTCCGGCATCGGCCGACCCCTGGATCTCGACGCCGTGCCGCTTCTCCCATCCCGGCTGCCCGATCACGCCCGGTGATTCGACCGTGATGGACTCGAGCAGGTTGGTGGTCTTGCTCCAGAACCAGGTCGCCTTGGCCGCGAGCGCCCCGTCCGCATTCCAGAACCCGCGCTTCGAGAGGCTCAGCCCGACTTCCTGGGTGGTCGTCTCCTCCGGCTGGTACAGGTCGCCGCAGATGCGCGAAGCGGGGGCCAGCGCGCCCAGGTTCAGGGCGTTGCAGCGCCCGAAGATCCCCTGCGAGAACGTCTCGTCGATCAGCGGCGGCCGGAACCCCTCCATGTAGTTGTAGAACACCAGGAATTGCCTGGGCACCAGGTCGAAGCTCGCCCCGAAGCTGTACCCGGTGTGGTCGTAGGACACCTTCGACGCCTGGCCGTAGGGGGCGAGCAGCGCGAGCGTGCCGCCCGCAGCTTCCACGTCGTAGTGGTCCCGGCGCACGCCGGGCACCAGGGCCAGCCTGCCGACCTCGAGCCGCGGCTGCACGTAGGCAGCGTAGTTCACTTTGGTGCCGGGCGGCTGCGCCGGGTTGAAGCCATCCGCGTACAGCCCGCCCGGTGCGTTGAACGCCGGGTTCTGGGCGAGGCGCTCCACCTCGCGCTGGTTGTGCTCGTACTGCACCCCGGTGGTCACGCTGAGCAGCGCGAAGCCGCCGAGACTCCCGAGGGCCGAGGTGTTGGCGACGTCGAGGTTCCAGATGTCGTAGTCGTAGTAGTCGTTGAGGTCACCGCTGCCCGGCGGATAGGGAGTCGCGAAGCTGCTCAGGCCGGGCTGCAGCAGGTCGTGCAGGTGGGTGTGGCCATAGCCGGCGGTCGCCCGCAGATTGATCCAGCGCCCGCCCGGCTCGTAGTTCAGCGTGGTGGAGAGGGTGCGGTCCTCGACCTTGCGCAGGACGATGCCGCCGACCCCGGGCTGCCCACCCGTGGCGTCATAGGGCTGCGGCCCGGAGTCGTTGAAGCCGACGAAGGACACCGAGCAGCGCAGGTCCTCGAGCAGGAACATGCCGCCCTTGAGCAGTGCGCTCTCGGTGTTCGTGGAGGAGTACCGGTAGGCGGTGCCGTCGGGCAGCGTGTAGTCGTCGGATCGCCGCTTCAGGACGTTCACCAGCACGTCGGTCTCGGCGGTGGGCCGGCCATACGCGGAGGCCGACGCCATCCACTCGTTGTTGTTGGTCGCATAGCCGGCCTTGGCCTGTGCGCCGAAGCGTTGGCCCGGCGCCAGCAGGTCGGCGGCGTCCTTGGTCGTGGCGCTGACCGTGCCGCCCGATGCCCCGGACCCGGCGGTGATCTGCGGGCCGCGCTGCACTTCGATCTGCTCGAGCAGTTCCGGCTCGATGAACGTCCCGCCGAAGCGGTACTTCTCGAACTGCTTGGTCACGCCGTCCAGGCGCACGCGCACGTCCTCGCTGTCGCTGTAGCCGCGGATGCTGAAGGTCATGCCGCTGGCGCGCGGGCCGCCGTTGACCGAAACGCCGGGGACACCGCGGACGGCCTCGAAAATGTTCTCCGGCTGGCGCCGGTCGAGCTGGTCGGGGCCCACCGTGCTCGTCGACTGCACCGGATCGAACCGGGGCGCGTCCGGCGACTCGGCGTCGACCATTACCTCGCCCAGCACGGTCACGGGCTCGGTCGCACGCGTGTCGGCGTGCGCAAGGGTTGCGGCGGCGAACGGCACGGCGAGCACCGCCCGCATCCGCCGATCCGGGATGAACGGCAAAGACTTGCTCCGTCAGCGGGGAGATGCCCGCCGAATGTCACGGGAGTCGCGGCCGGGGCGAGCGCCCCGGCGTTGCGTCAGGCCTGCGTGCGTCGCATGCGCATCACGCCGATCAGCACCAGGCCACCGGCCATCAGTGCCCAGGTGCCGGGCTCGGGGACGGCGGCGACCGGACCCACGTAGGCGGCGACCTGGCTCAGGCTCAGACTGCTGCCTGCCGCATTGAAATCGAACAGGTAGGAGCCTGCCTGCGACACGTTGCTCCACAGCCAGAGCGACTCGACCTCGAACCCGCCCTGGCCGCCGCTGAACGCGGTCCGGTAGGTCTCGAAGCGCGTGCCGCTCTTGCCGTTGAGCAGCACGCTGGAGTAGTCGATCTCGGTACCCACGCTCTCGAGGCGCAGCGCAACCGTGCGGGTGCCTGTGCCGGCGCCGTCGCCGGCCAGCGTGACCTTGAAGTCGGTCGGGACGGCGAAGCTGTAGATGTTTCCGCCGGTCAGGAACGCTCCGCCGGTGAGCTCGACCACGGATTGTGGCGTCGGACCGTAGCTGCCCTTGTCCGGCGTGGGGTCCGATGGATAGGTGTTGAACGCGTCCCAGGCCGCGAAGATCGTCCCGGCCGATCCGTTGCTCCAGGCTGGTGTGCGCCCGCCGAACCCGTTGCCGGGATTGACGTCGACGTCCCAGACATTGGTCGTGGCCGCTGCGGTTCCAGACAGCGCCAGCGCTGCGGCGAACGCAGCCACACTGCTCGATCGATGCAACATTGCTTCTCCTTGTGCTTGTAGTGGGCCCGGCACGTCCGCCCTGGACGCTGCCCGCCCGGTTCGATTCACTGCGCGCTCGCGGCCTCGCGCCGCCAAGGACAGCCCCGCCTCCATCCGGCGTGCGCGGCATGCGCTTCCCACAGTCGGGTCGCGCCGGAGCGGCCCGATGCGCTGTCGTACACGGTCACAGCTGCTCCCGCGGCGCCGTCTCGCGGACGGACGCAGCCACCCCCCGCAGCGTGCCGGCCGGGAAGTCCACGACGAAGCGGTACTGCTTGCCGCAGTCGACGATGACTTCCTTCTGCCCCCGCCGCAGGATGCGCAACTCCACCTTGAGCGTGCCGTACCCGTCGTGCGCCAGCAACTCCTCGTACAGTGCGAGCAGCCTGGCCTTGACCGCGGAGTTGTCGTCCATGGTCAGCGGTCGAGACCGGCGGCGACACCGCGGCCGGCGAGCACCATGCGTTGCCCGGTGCCGGACTGCTCGATCACCTGCGCATCCAGACCGAAGCAATCACGCAACGCCCCCGGCGTGATCACGTCCTCGGGCCGGCCATGCGCCATGACCCGCCCGTCGCACAGCAATGTCGCCACGTCCGCGTACTGCAGCGCGAGGTTCAGGTCGTGCAGCACCGCGACCACGCCGATCCCCTCGCTCCCGGCCAGTTCGCTGGCGAGCTGCAGGGTCAGGTGCTGGTGGACGATATCGAGCGCGGCGATCGGCTCGTCGAGCAGCAGCGCGCGCGGATGCGCCTGCCATGGCTCCCACACCTGCGCGAGCGCCCGAGCCAGCTGCACGCGGGCCCGCTCTCCGCCCGACAGGGACAGGTGCACGCGCTGGGCGAGGTGTGCCGCGTCGACCTGCTGGAGGCAGGCCAGCGCAATGCGCTCGTCGCGGATGCCGGCGCGCCCGCCGTGGTGGGGATAGCGCCCCAGCAGGACCACTTCGAGCGCGGTGAAGCCGAAGCACAGCTGGGTCTCCTGCGGGACGATCGCGCGCAGCCGCGCCTGGTCGCGCGCCGACCAGCGCGTCAGGGGCTGGCCGGCGAGCACCACCGTACCCCCGGAGGGTCTCAGCGTGCCGCCGAGCACGCGCAGCAGCGTGCTCTTGCCGGCGCCGTTCGCACCCAGCACGACGTGGAAGCGGCCCGGATCGATCCGGACGTCCACCGCATCGAGCAGCGCACGGCCACCCGCGTGCACGCTGACCGCGCGGGCTTCGATCACGTCCACCTCCCGGCCTCGCGCGTGCGCGCGAGCAGCAGCAGGAACACCGGCGCACCGACGAAGGCGGTCAGCACTCCGAGCGGGAGCTCCGCCGGCGCCACGATCACGCGCGCCACGCTGTCGGCGCCGATCACCAGGATCGCGCCGGTCAGTGCGGAGGCGGGCAGCAGCAGGCGGTGCGCCGGCCCCAGTGCGAGGCGCACCATGTGCGGTGCGACCAGGCCGATGAAGTTGATGATGCCGGAGACGGCGGTGAGCGACCCGACCAGCAGGGCGCTGCAGACGATCACGCGGCGCTTCACGCTCTGGGTGTTCACGCCCAGGTGCTGCGCTTCGGCCTCGCCCAGTGCGAGCGTATCCAGCGGCGCGGCGACCCGCAGCAGCACGGCGAGTCCGATCACGACGAACGGCAGCAGGCTCGCGAGCATGCTCCAGTTCGCGCTGGCCAGGCTGCCCAGGGTCCAGAAGGTGATGTTGCGCAGCTGCTCGTCGGTGGAGATGTGGCTGAACAGCCCGATGCCGGCCATGGCGAGCGCATTCACCGCGATGCCGGCGAGCAGCATCACCGACAGGACCGTGCCGCCATCGCGGCGCCCGAGGCGGTAGATGGCCAGCGTCGCAAACAGGCCGCCGCAGAACGCGGCCAGCGGCACGAGCATGCCACCGACCACGCGGCTGACGCCGGTCAGCGCGCCAGCCCCGAGCACGATGGCGCCGGCGGCGAACAGCGCAGCGCCGCTCGACACCCCGATCAGCACCGGATCGGCGAGCGGGTTGCGGAACAGCCCCTGCAGCGCGGCGCCGCTGACCGCGAGGCAGGCACCGACAACTGCCGCCAGGAGCACGCGCGGCAGCCGGATGGTGGTGAGCACCGCTTCCTGCTGCTCGGTAAAGGGCAGGGTGCCGGGCAGGCCGAGCGCGTCGAGCAGCACGCCGAGCACCGCGCGTGGCGCGATGGGGAACGCGCCGATGCCGGCAGACACCACCAGGGCACAGGCCAGCGCTGCCACCAGCACCGGGAGGGCGAGGCGCCGGCGCCAGGCGCACGCGGACAGTGTCGGTGTGACCGCGCCGATGGTGTCGACCCCGGACAGGACAGCAGTCATCGGGCCGCCTGGCCTGCCAGGGCGTGGGCGAGCTGCTCCGCGGCTTCCGGCGTGCGCGGACCGAAGCCCAGCAACAGCAGCGCATTCATCGCGACCACCCGGCCCTGGCGTGCGGCGGGCGTTTGCGACAGCCCGGCCTTTGCCAGCAGGCGGTCCCTGCCGCCGACCGCCTCGATGCCCTCGTCGGTGATCAGGATCACGTCGGGCGCGGCGCCGGCCACTGCCTCGGGGCTGAGCGCCTTGTACCCGGTCGTGTCGGCGGCCACGTTGATGCCACCCGCGAGCTCGATCATCGCGTGCGCGGCGGTGTCGCGTCCCGCCACCATCACTGCGGGCCCGCCGTGCGCGAGGATGAACAGCACCCTCGTCCGCTTGCCCGACGCCGCGATCCGGCCGTGCAGCCGCTGCCAGCCCTGCGCGATCTGCCTGAGCAGCGCCTCGCCCTGCGGCTGCGCGCCGAGCGCCGCGGCGACCCGCTTCACCTTCTCGTCCAGGGCCTGCGGCGAGTAGCCGACCGGCACCGGCTCGACCTTGACGCCGGCATCGCGGATCTGCCGCAGGGCCGCCTGCGGTCCTGCATCCGCGGTGGCGATGACCAGGTCGGGCGTCTGTGCGAGGATGCCTTCCGCGCTCAGCGTGCGCTGGTAGCCGACCTGGGGCAGGTTGCGGGCGGCGGCCGGGAACACGCTGGTGGTGTCCACGGCGACCAGGCGGTCTGCCGCGCCGAGGGCGTACACGATTTCGGTGAGCGCGCCGCCGATGCACACCACCCGCCGCGGGGCGTTCTGCGCATGCGCGCCGGCTGCAGCGAGACAGGCCAGCAGCATCAGACCGCCCAGCAGGGCTCGCCGACCGCCCGGTGCGCGCAGGCGGATTGGTCTCGTCACGCTGCGCATCTCAGGCCTCGCCGACAGGTCGCGCAACCGCCACCGCAGCGAGCAGTTCGCGCCACTCGGTCATCTCCGGGATGCCCGGCTTGCGCTTGCCGAACAGCATCGCCATCGTCTCGCCCTGCGCGTTGAACAGCTCCAGCGAGGTGACGTCGCCCTCCGAGGTGGGCTTGCGCACCACCCAGGCCTGTGCGATGCGGTCCTCGCGGAAGTGCAGGTTGAAGCCGGGGTCCATGACGTTGAGCCAGGGGCCCATGATCTGGATGTTGCTCACCGGCCCGGTGTGGATCTGGATGCAGCCGGGATTGCCCACGAACACCATGATCGGGACCTGCGTGCGCGCGGCCTCCTGCAACAGCACGCGCAGGGTCGGTGCCTCCACGCGCATCGCGAACCGCCCCTGCGCCAGTTGCAGCGCCAGCGTGCGGCTCACCCCGAAGCGCTTGAGCAGCGGGAAGAACTCGTGCGTGTCCTGCATGGCCGCCCAGCCTGCCAGGAAGCCGTCGACGTCGGTCGTGGACACAGCGTCTTCGCGCGCAGCCACGGCTGCCGGCACCACCTCGTCGCCCGGGGTTTGCCGTGCAGCGGCGAAGGCATCGGTCAGCGCGTGCCAGGCGGACTCGTTGCTCTCCTGGCGCAGGAAGATCTTGTGCACGGCGGTGCCGGTGGCGTCGAAGATCTGCAGGCTGCGGCGCGTGCCGCGGTCGGTCGGCTCGCTGACCGCGTAGCCGAGCTTCCAGTGCTGGAAGAACAGCCGCAGGTCGATGTCATCGCCCAGCGCGAGCCCGATCATCCCGTCCGCGCTCACATTCTCGTAGCGGCCGATCTTCTCGTGCACCACGTCGACGTTGCGCGTGAGTCCCATCACCGTGCCCAGCTCCCCGGCGCGTTCAAGCAGGCGGCGGAAGTCCCCCTCCAGGCGGGTGACCCCGGTCCCACAGGTGCTGGCCAGCAGCTCGGCCTCGCTCACGCCGAGCTGGTCGGCGGCGTCGCGCGCACGCACGTTGCGCTCGCTGCGCAGCGCATGCCACGCGGTGCGCAGCGCTTCGGGGTCCTGCCGGTAGGCGATTGCAGTGCTCATCTGTGGGGTCCTCGTCGGGTTGGCGTTGTTCGCCTCGCGCTGCGCGCGAGGGAGGGGATCAGTGCGGCGCTGCTGTGCGGAGGGGTGCCATGGCCTGCGCCGGGCCGCGCGCGATCGCCTGCCAGTCCAGTCCCAGCTGCGCGCACACCGAGCGCAGCCAGTCGGGCAGTTCGCCTTCGGCCTGGCTGGCTAGCAGGTCGAGGTGCTCCACGATGGCGCGCGCGACGCAGGGACAGCGCTGCGACTGGAAGCGCGTCATCAGGAACAGGGTGGCGGCCAGCAGGACCTCGTTGCGCGGATGCGTGCGGGCGCTCATCGGGCACGCTCCCGGCTCAAGGCAGTGAGGGCGTGCGCGAAGCGGGACTGCATGGGCAGGCCGATGCCTGCAGGTGGACAAACCAGACGCACGAGCGAAACCCTCCCGAAGCACGAGCCGCCGACCGGACACCGGTTTCTGGCTGGCTGAGCCCCGGAAGGGCCTGGCTGGCTGCAAGGAGCGGGCAGGACGCCCGGCTGCCTATGCGGTGAGGATCAACTTCCCGTTCTGAGTCAAACGCAGGCGGTACTCACGACCATCGTGCTCGATGATGAGCTCGCCGTGCTCGCCGAGCAGCTCCGCGCTGGTGATCCTGCGCACGGCGCTCCGCGATGCGGGCCTCATGTCGTCGAGCGGATCGCGCTCCCCTGCAGCAGAACGCTGTTTCCCCCTGAACACGTCGCAAACGATAATCATTCCCATTTGTGCTGTCAAGCACCTCGTGCATGATCGTCGTCGCGAGGCGAACGGGGCCAGGCCCGGTGCCAGGCCTGCGCGTGATTGTCGAAGCGAAGGGCGGGGGCGCCGACGTGAGCGAGGCCCGCGGCACTCACTGCCAGTGCGGCCGCATTGCCCAGGGCCCAGGCCTGTGCGTGCCCGGGCGCAATCGCGCAGACCTCGGCCAGCGCGTGAGCGAGGATCGGGCCGCCATCCAATGGCACGCGCAGGACCGCGCTGTCCTTCGGGCAGGACACGAGCCATCCCTCCGGCAGCGCGGCGATGTCGCCCGTATAGCCGCTGGGAGTGCGCACGTCTGCACGGGCGCGCAAGGTGCCGGACGCGAGATCGAGCGTGGCGAACACCGGCGCGGCTTCGCGGGCTCCTTCGGTGTCGTGCTCTGCCTGCAATGCGACGCCGATCCCGCCGCTCGCATGCCACGCGACGTGGCGGATGCTCAGGCGCCGGTCTCCGAGCAGGAAGCGACCGGCAAGGCGGCCGTCGCGCGAGTCGATGCGCACGAGCGAGGAGTCCATCGCCGCAAGGTTGTGCTTCTTGCGTCCGGTCTCGGGCAGCGTTTCGATGCCGCCATTGGCGACCAGCACGGTCGCGTCCGGCAACCATTCCAGTCCATGCGGATCGCGCCCATGCGTGGGCCACTCGTTGTGCGCGGCGAGGGTGAGCGGATCGCGCTGCACCAGCAGGCCCTGCCCGTCGCCAAGCCCGAACTCGGTGGTGTAGAGCGCCCTTTCGTCCGGCGCCAGGAGGAGGTGTCCGTTGAACCGGTGCTCGTCCTCCGCCCAGAGCCAGCGCGGCTGGTCGCCGGGACGCCAGCGCAGCAGCCAGTCGCCCGGCCTGCGCGCCACGGCGAGCACGCAGCCGTCCCTGGTACAGGTGAGGCCATGTGCGCGGGTCGGCACCTCGATCTGGTCCAGCACGCGAATGCGTTGCGCATTCACCTCGATGAGTCCCACCGCATGCCGTCCGGCCGCATCGTCCCAGGCTGCCGCCAGCGTCACCGTGCGCGATGCAGCCCGCGCCCATCCGGCACTGAGCAGCGGCGCCGCGACGATGGCGGTCAGCAGGCGGCGGCGGTGTGCGTCGAACGCGGCCACCGTCAGTCCCCGTCGGCGTCGCTGAAGCCGATGCTCACCGCGAGCGCGGGCGCCAGCCTGTCCTGAGCGAACTGTGCGAGCGCGCCGAGCGCGGCTGCCGCAGCGCGCACGCTGCCCGGATCCTTCGGCGCGAGGGAGCGGAACGTCCCGTCGACCCGGTCGGTAATGGCGACGAGCTGGTCCGCGAGGTCGTTGAGACCGCGTCCGCGCAGCAGCGTCTCGAACGGCACGGTGGCTTCGCCCGGCACCGGGACCGGGCGCTGCCCGAGCACGGCCGCAGCGCGCAGCGTCTCCCAACGTGCTCTCCACGCCGCCTCCGTCTGGCCGCCCAGGCTGCGAGGATAGACCGGGGCTTCGCCGCGCGTGTCGGCGACCTCCAGCGGCTTGCGCATGAACGCCCAGCGCAGCTGCTCGATGCCGCCGACCCACTGGTTGACGCTCTCGCTCAGGCGCGCCGCCGCCTCTTCCGGCTCGGGCTTCTCCTCGGCACGGGCCCTTGCGGCGACGGCCAGCGCGTCGGCTTCGCGGCCGATGTCCAACGCAACCAGGGTGGCATATGAGCAGGCTGCGCTGCGTGGCTTGACCTTGTCGTGCCAGAGCAGCCATTCGAGCGCCGCAAAGCCACGTGCGGGTGCGCCGACCGTATCCAGGTCCTGCACCGTCGTCGGGGCCGCGGCGATCGCGCGCTGGAGGAGCGGGCTGCGCACCGGCGCGAAGTCGATGCTGCGCGCACTGCGCCGCTCGATCAACGGGCCCGTGCTCTGCGCCGCCAGTGCGTCCCACGCGGCCACCGTCGCGCGCCACTGTGCCCGCGCTGTGCGCATGTTTGCCGCAGGGGCGGCGTCACAGTACGCTGTGATCGCCTTGCCCAGCCCGGTGCTCTCCGCCGCGAAGCGGTCCGCGCGCTCCTGCAGGAACAGTGCTTCGCCGCTTGCGTAGGCGGAGGCATCGTAGATCGGCACTGCAACCTGGCGCCAGTTCGCCTGCCCCCACGCCAGCGGTGCTGCCAGCGCGAGCGCCGCAAGATCGAAAGCACGGCGCACTACAGGGACTCCACGAACTTCACCAGCGCTTCGCGTTGGGCGCGGTCGAACTGCAGCACCTTGCGCTTCGAATCCTCGGCTTCCCCGCCGTGCCACAGGATGGCTTCGAGCACGCCGTCGGCGCGGCCGTCGTGCAGCAGGCGCTGATGCCCGTTCACCTCCGGGATGAGGCCGATTCCCCACAGCGGCGGCGTCTTCCACTGGCGGCCGCTGGCCTGGAAGTCGGGGCGGTTGTCGGCGAGCGCCGGGCCCATGTCGTGCAGGAGCAGGTCTGTGTAGGGCCAGATGCGCTGGTCCTCGACCCGGGGACTGCTGAGCCTGGCGCTGGGCCGATTCGCCGTCACGTAGCTCGGCACATGGCATATGTCGCATTGCGCCTGCAAGAACAGCCGCTGTCCTTCGCGCACCTGCGGGTCGCTGGCGTGGCGGCGCGCAGCCGGCGCGAGGGTGGCCTGGTAGAAGACGACGTTGGCGAACAGTTCGTCATCGATCTCCGGCTGGCCGGCCTCGCCGCCGCGGGGCGCTGCCCGGCAGTCGCTCTGCGCTGGCGTGCAGTCCTCGGCCGGGAACAGCGAGGAGGTCACGCCCATGTCGCCCACGAATGCGCCGGCGGTCTGGTGCGCCAGGGTGGCCACGTTGGCCTTCCAGCCGAAGCGCCCCACGCGCATCTCGCCCGCGGGCGCATCCCACACGCGGTTGGCCTTGCCCTTGATCGGTCCGGGCAGGGCGGCCTGGCGCGCCTCGTTCGCCAGGATCGCCGACTCCGGGATCGCCTCCAGCAGGCCCACGCCGGCGAGCTGCGGCGCGATGCGGGGACTGGTCATGACGTCTGGGCGCATCGGACCGTAACCCAGGTCGGTGAATGCGTAGATGGGGGCCTGCAGCAGGTACGGGGTACCGTCAGCGAATGCGCCGGGGAGCGGGCGGGTGGAGATGCTGACATGGCCTTCGGGCCGCACGTTCTGGATCGCGGCGTTGTTCAGCTGGTCGCCATAGGTCGGCTCCGGCACGACGCCGCCATGCGCACCGACGCCGGGCACGGACAGACGCAGCAGCAGCGCGACCGGCTGCTCGTCACCGCCGGCCTCGGGCGGTGCGCCACGGCCGTCCTGTACATGGCAGCCGCCGCAGGAGCGTGCGATGAAGTGCGGGCCGAGACCGTCGCGGGCCCGGGTGGAGGACGGTGCCTCCACCCAGTTGCGGCGGAAGAACGAATTGCCGACGGCGAAGCGGGTGCGCTCCTCGTCCGACAGCGTGGCCAGCGGGAAGGAGAACGCATTGTGCCCGTTGGCGTAAACCGTGCCCTCGCCGCCGGTGCGCTCGCCCAGTGGATCCTCGGCGATGTCCGCCACCACGCTGCCAGCCAGCAACGCGGCCGCCATCACAGCGGCACTGCGGCCCGCCCAGCGCATCCGGCCTTGGCGCATCGATCCCCCTTCTAGTTGCCCGGATTGACCAGGGTCAGGCGGGTGATTCCCAGGGCGGAAGCGGCGTCGACCAGGTCCTTGCTCTGGCGCACCAGGTCGTCGATCGTCGTCTGCACCCGCTTGCGGCCGGCTGCATCGCGCCCGCCGGCGATCTCGCGGTCGAACGGCGCCTGGATCGCGCGTGCCGCTGCGAGCGAGGCCGCGACATCCTGCGTGATGCGCTGCGCGAGGGCTGCGTTCTTCGCGGCGACGAGATCGCGCAGCGACGGTCCCTGCAGCGGGCTGCCGTCGCGGCGGACGTATCGGCCCAGCCAGACGTTCTCGATCCCTAGCGCGTTGTTCACGATGTCACGGTTGGTGTTGTCCGAGAAGCACGAGTGCTCGTCCTCCTGGTCCTGCGAGGAGAGTGCGACCTCCATGCGCTCGCCGGCGAGTTCCCCGCGCGAGAGCGACCCGATGCCCACGATCATCCTGCGCAGCGACTCGGTATCGCTCTCCTCGAAGCGAGCACGGTAGTTCTGCTTGCCTGGCGTCCAGGCGTTGACCAGGTAGCGCAGGTCATCCACCAGCAACTCGGTCACCACCAGCAGGTACTGGCGGCGGCGGTCCGCGTTCTTCCCCTTGCCATCCACGTAATCCTCGTACGAGCGGTCGCCCGGGCCGTCATCGTTGAAGTCCTGCCCCCAGAGCAGGAACTCGATCGCGTGCCAGCCGCAGGCGATGTTCTCCTCGCCGCCGCGCTCGTTCATGCGGGCCAGGTTGGCCTTGGTGATCGCCGCCTTGCGGTTGTTGATGATGCCCGAATTCGGCTTGCCCTCGACGTAGTCGATGTAGGACTCGTCCAGCGGCCAGGCATTGATGCGGCCCTCGGGGCCCTTGTCGTCGTCGATCGGCCCCGCATAGAAGCGGAAGGCCTCGGTCTGCCCGTACCACTCGCGGCCCTCCAGCCATGCCTTGCGTGCGGCGGCCAGACCCTCCGGACTGGGCTGCGCCACGAAGGACTGGATCTTCTCCTGCAGGGCGAGGGCGCCGGCGAGCGAATCCTCGTAACCCGCATGCACCAGTTCGGAGTAGTGCCGCACGACCTGCGCGGCGTCGATGCTCTGCGCCCGTGCCGGACCGGCGACCCAGGCGAGGCACAGCAACAAGATGGACAGGAACGCACGATTCTTCTGCATGACGCGGTCTCCCTGGTTGATCGTTGGCCCGGGCTGCGCTCCGGACGCTGCGCCGGCTGCTAGGTCGGCAGGCGGAGGTTATCACAAAATGCGATGGTAAACGAGAGTGATTCGCGTTAAGATCCGCGTCACCATAACAACGCCAGGGAGACCACGTCATGCGACCCATGCCTTCGTGCTTCGGCCAGCGCATCCTCGCCGCTGCCGTCGCGGCTGCATTTGCTCTGCCAGCGGCCGCGCAGGATCCAGCGGCCGGCGACAGCGTCGCCGCGCAATTGCAGAAGCTGCAGGAGCGGCTGCAGCAGCTGGAGCAGCGCAACCAGGATCTGGAGCGGCGGGTGGAGGAGTTGAGCCGCCCGGCCGCGGCGGCTGCGCCCGGCGCTACCGCTGCGCCCGCCACGGCTCCCACGGCTGCAACTGCACAAGGCAGTGACACCGAACCGCGCAACCAGGCGCGGCTGGAGCAGGTGGAGCGCGACCAGCGCGAGCTGCGTGCGCAGGTCGAGTCGCTCGCATCGCCCGAAACCGTCGACATGGAGGCAGCAGGCCCGACCTTCGAGGTCAACCTCGTTGGCGTGGGGCAGGGCGTGAATGCGGACGGCAGCGACGACGGCAAGCAGCAGGGGCGCGCAAGCTTCCGGGGCGACGTGTTCGTGACCTTGCCGCTGGGCCTGGTCGGCGAATCGAAGAGCACGCTGGTCGGACAGCTGCGCTTCGGCGAGGGCAACGGCGTGTCGCTGCGGCCCACCTACACCAGCACGGTGAACACCACGGCATTCCAGGCCGGTGCCGGCGCCGACCAGACCTACGCCGTCATTGCGCAGGCGTACTATCTGCTCGAGGTGCCGCTCGACCTGGGCCGCTTCAACGACCAGCCCGGCAACCGCTTCGAGTTCACCATCGGCAAGCTCGACTTCTTCGCCTTCTTCGACCAGAACGACGTGGCAGGCAACGAGGCCGCCCAGTTCCTCAACAACGTGTTCGTGCACAACCCGCTGCTGGACTCCGGCGGCGACATCGCCGCCGACCAGTACGGGTTCGCGCCGGGCATGCGGCTGGCCTACTTCATGGAAGGCGACAGCAGCAGCTGGGGCGCATTGCTCGGGGCGTTCGGCTCCGGCGACGGGGCCAGCTTCGACGGCAACCTGTCCGGGCCGCTGGTGATCGGGCAGCTGCAATACTCGCCGCGCATGATCAACGGCGAAGCGCTGGGCAACTACCGGGCGTATGTCTGGACCAACGGCAACACCACGGACCTGGATGGTGCGAAGCAGCGCCACACCGGCGTCGGGGTTTCGGTGGATCACCGCGTCGGCGGCGAGCTCAACCTGTTCGGCCGCTATGGCTACCGGACCGAGGGTGACGCGCAGTTCGATACCTCGCTGACGGTGGGCGGCGAATACGGCGGCAAGGCGTGGGGCCGTGCCCGGGACGTCGTCGGCCTGGCGGTGGGCTGGCTGCCGACCAGCAGCGAATGGAAGGATGCCACCCGCGACGGGACCCTGGTGGGCTACTCGGCGAGCAGCACCGAAACCGACATCGAGCTGTACTACCGCTGGCAGGTGAACGAGCACATCGAGGTGTCGCCGGACTTCCAGATGATCCTCAACCCCGGGGGCGACAGCAGCGCCGACACGGTCTACGTGTTCGGCGTGCGCGGCGGGCTCGTGTTCTGAGGGCGGTTCATCGCGGCGAATCCGGCTTGGTCGACGCAGGCGGGGTGTGCCCCTGCGTCGCCCGCACCGCGAGCCAGGTGATCACCGCGGAGAGTGTGGAGCACGCCGCGAGGAAGTACAGCGCCGCCTGGAAGCTGCCGGTGGCGTCCTTGATCCAGCCGACGATGAACGGGCCGACATAGCCGCCGAGGTTGCCGATCGAGTTGATCAGCGCGATGCCGCTGGCCGCCGCCGCGCCGGTTAGGAACATCGACGGCATCGGCCAGAACGTCGGGCGCGAGCCGTAGATGCCCATCGCCACCACGCACATGGCCGCGATGGCCCAGTAGGAGCCGTGGAACCACGCGACGCCGAGGAAACCGATGGCCGACACGCCGAGCGCCGCGATCAGGTGCCAGCGCCGCTCGCGGCGCCGGTCGGAGGAGTGCCCCCAGAGCAGCAGACCGATGACACCGATGGTGTAGGGCAGGGCGGTCAGCATGCCGGTGACGACGTTGGAGTTCCCCAGCGCCTTGATGATCTGCGGCAGGAAGAACACGATGCCGTAGCTTGCTGTGACGCTGAAGAGATAGATCATCGAGAGCGCGAGCACGCGCGCATCGGTGAGCGTCTGCAGCACGCTCAGCCGGCCCGCACTCTCCACCCGGACGCGCTCGGCGTGCAGCTCCGACTCCAGCCACTCGCGCTCCGCCGGCTCGAGCCAGGTGGCCTCGCCCGGCCGGTCGGTGAGGTACTTGAGCACCACGAACGCAAGCAGCACCGCGGGGATGGCCTCGAGAATGAACACCCATTGCCAGCCGTGCAGGCCGAGCACGCCCTGCATCTCCATGATTGCGCCGGAGAGGGCCGAGGCGACCGCGTTGGATACCGGCACTGCGACGAACAGCGTGGAGATCACCCGCGCCCGGTACGCGGCCGGAAACCAGTGGCTCAGGTAGAAGATGATGCCGGGGAAGAACCCCGCCTCGGCCACGCCGAGCAGGAAGCGCAGCGTCAGGAAGCTGGCCGGGCCGACGGTGAGGGCCATCATCGCCGAGATGATGCCCCACGTCAGCATGATGCGCGCGATCCAGCGGCGTGCGCCGACCCGTTCGAGGACCATGTTGCTCGGCACCTCGAACAGCGCGTAACCGATGAAGAAGATGCCTGCGCCCAGCCCGTAGACGAAGGGACTCAGTCCCACGTCCTTGTTCATGGTGAGCGCCGCGAACGCGACGTTGGTGCGGTCGATGTAGGCGACCAGGTAGCTCACCACGATGAGCGGGAGCAACCGCCACGACACCTTGAGAATGGTGCGGCGCCGGAATTCTGGCGTGTGCTGCGGCTCGCTCATCCGCGGCTGCTGCCCGACGGCATGCGCGTGGACGAACGCCGGTCGGGCGCCGCGGGCATGGCGGTCGTTCTCCTCCTCTGCGTGGCCACGCGTACGATCGCGGGCCCGTGTGCCCACACTACAGCAGCCGGGGGATGCTTGCAGAGGGCGCGCGACAAGAGAGCGCGCGGCCCCCGGCCGGGGCTATTGCTCCAGCAGGCTGCGCAGCATCCACGCGGTCTTCTCGTGGACCTCGAGGCGCTGCGTGAGCAGGTCGGCGGTGGGCTGGTCGTTGGCCTTCTCCACCAGCGGGAACAGGCGGCGCGCCGTGCGCGCGGTGGCTTCCTGGGCGGACACGAGATGGCGCACCATGTCCATCGCCTTGGGCACGCCCTCGATCTCCTTGATCGAGGCGAGCTTGGAGAACTCCCGGTAGGTGCCCGGTGCCGGATAGCCCAGCGCACGGATGCGCTCGGCGATCAGGTCGAGCGCGTTCCACTGCTCCGTGTACTGCCCCATGAACATGAGGTGCAGCGTGTTGAACATCGGCCCGGTGACGTTCCAGTGATAGTTGTGGGTCATCAGGTAGAGGGTGTAGCTGTCGGCCAGCAGGCCGGACAGCCCCGCTGCGATCTTCGCGCGGTCGCTCTCCGACATGCCGATGTCGATCTGCGGGACGCTGCTGCGCTTCTTCGTGTCTTTCATGATGGAGACCTCGTGGTCGGAATGGATTCGGTTCGTGCGGCGGTCGCCGCTGCATGCAGAGCGCCCCGGCGCCGTTACTGGATCAAGTCTAATTCCTGTCACGCGTCGGAGCAAACGGCCAGACCACCGTATCCAACGCCTGCACCGGACTGCGCCTGCCGGCGCGTTGGCATTCCGCCCGCCGCCGCACTACACTTCGTCCGCGGCCGGGATTGCCGCCCCTCATCGATGTCGCACACACAAGGAGAACTGCCCGTGCATGCCCGTCTGAGCTCCGCCTGCCTCGCCCTCGCACTGAGCTTGCCGGCCGGTGCCGTGCTCGCGGGGGAGGCCACCGTGATCTGGGCGAGCGATCGCTGCGAGATCGTGCTGGTCGAGAAACCCGGCCCGGAATACGGCACCGTCCTGCGCCTGGGCGAGGGCAAGATCGAGATCGGCGACAAGTTCGAGGGCGACTTCGACTCGATCGACCAGATCCGCAAGATGAAGAACCTCACCTCGGGCGAGGAGATCATGATGCGGGGCGTGCGCTACTCGAGCAAGCGCTCGTACGTGTTGCAGGTCATGCCGAAGTGGTGCAAGGCGCCGAAGGAGTAGCGCGCGGGAGGAAAGGCCGGCAGCGCTGGAACGGTGCCGGACTAGTTGGTCTTCGCGTCCTCGAGCAGGTTGAGCGTGGCGACGCGCTCGGTCCACAGGCCGGTGCCGTCCTCCACGTGCTCGTTCAGCGTGAGCGCCGAGTCGGTGATCTCCGCGACCGCGCCGAAGTTCTCGCCCAGCCGGTTGCCGCGAGTGATGCGGTAGATCGTGTTGTCGGGCGTGCGGATCAGCGCCCAGCGCTCGCCGTGCCGCTGCATCGTGCCCACCATGCTGAGTGCGGCCAGCGGATACGCTTCGAGGGCCTCCTTGCTGGCGGGCGGCGCCCACTGCGTGCCGGCGAGCTTGCGCGCTCCGGGCGCGCGGGTACGCGCCGGCGAGAACGGATCGGGCAGGTCCTGCGCGGCGTAGGCCAGCGTCTCGGGGGCTGCCACACCCGGCGTCGCATCGACCCGCCCGCGCAGGTTCTGCCCGGATTGATCCACGAACGCCTTCAGGTCATCGTGATCGTTGCCGGCGCAACCGGCGAGCAGCAGTGCGGCGAACAGACAACCATGGCGGATCGACGAGGACATGGCAGGGCTCCTTCCGGCAAGCAGGGGGCGGGGCGGGCCGGGAGGTGGCCCGGCTGCAGGCGTCCCGCTCCGCGAGCGGCGGAAGCCGCATCGACCGGTGATCGGCTGCGGCGCAGGAATCTTGAGCGCCGCGCCGTCAGGCGTGGCGGATTCCTTGACAATCCATCGCCGCTCAGCAGTGTCCCGGATCCGGCAGGATCACGCCGCTCAACGCCTGGTAGACCTTGATCAGCGCGGCGTCGTCCTCGTGGCCGTGACCCATCCGCGAGGCGTCCTCGAAGATCGTGTGCGCGGTGCGCGCGAGCGGCGTGGGGAAGTGCGCGCGGGCGGCGGTGTCGAGCAGGATCGACAGGTCCTTCTTCAGGATGTCCAGTGCGGCCCGCGGCGCGAAATCGCCCGACAGCATCCGCGGCACGCGATCGGAGAAGACCCAGCTCGCCCCCGAGCTCGCGCTGATGACGTCGGCGATCTTGACCGGATCGAGTCCCAGCTTCACCGCCAGCGCCATCGCCTCGCTCGCCGCGGCCAGGTTCACGCCGGCCAGCATGTTGTTGACCACCTTGGCGCGCGAGCCGTCGCCCTGCTGCTCGCTGACGTGCAGGCAGCGGCCGGAGATCGCGTCGATCAGCCAGGCATGGTCGCGCAGCACGGCATCCGGCGCGGCGACCATGAGGGTCATCTCGCCCGAGCGCGCGCGGGCCGGGCCGCCGGAGCAGGGGGCGTCGACCATGTCCAGATTGCGCTCGTGCATCCGGACCGCGAGCCCGGCCGCTGCGCACGGGTCGATCGTGCTGCACATGAAGTGCGCCGCGCCGGACCGCAGACCCTCCGCCAGCCCGTCCCTGCCGAAGAGCACTTCCTCGGTCTGCGCCGCGCTCACCACAAGGGTGACGACCGCATCGCAGTGTCGGCCGATCTGCGCGGGCGTGGCGCATACGCTGGCACCCGCGGCACGGGCCTCGGCCTCGGCCTCGGCGCGGACGTCGCGCACGAAAACAGTGAAGCCGCGGTCGAGCAGGTTCCTGGCCACGCCCATGCCCATGGCGCCGATGCCGATGACGCCGACGCTTTTCTGGTTCTTCATCGTCTGCCTTTCTTCCTGGGGAAGACGGGATGGGAAGGCGTGACACCCGGCACGCCGGAGCGGTGTGACGGGATGCAGCTGTCACGCTCTCCTGTCACGCAGCATCCGTCACGCCTTTCCTGTCACTGCCCTTCAGCTCAGTCGTCGATGTAGGCCACCGCCTCGATCTCCACCTTCAGGCGGGGGTCCACCAGCTTGCTCACCTCCACCAGGGTGGATGCGGGGCGGTGCTCGCCGAAGTACTCGATGCGCAGCGGATTGATGAGCGGACGCTCGGAGATGTCGGTCATGAAGATGGTGACCTTCACCACGTGCCGCGGGCGCGCCCCGACCTGCTTCAGGCAGGCGTCGACGGTGTTCATGCAGATGCCGAACTGCTCCACGGTGCTCTCGGGCACCGTGCCGTCGGCCCGCAGGCCGACCGAGCCGGACACCCAGACATGGCGGTCGGCGCGCACCACGTGACAGTAGTGGCTGACGGGGGGGTGCTCGCCGGCGAGCAGGTGGCGCTGGATCATGGGGTCTCCTCTGTCTTGTTGGCATCGCGGACGGGCCGCGGCGGAGGGGTAGTCTACCTGTCGGCAGGGCAGGACTCATGAAGGCCGCGTTGCCGCTGGCGCTCGCTCGGCGCGCAGGGTTGCTACACTTCAGCCGCGGTTCAACAGGCCACCGCGGCCACTTTCCATCCCAGCCATGACCCTCGACGCCAAGATCATCGACACGTTGTCGGCCGTCACGACGGCCACCATCACCACCATCCTGCTCAAGAAGGGCCTGCGCAACGTCTGGATGCGGGGCACGCGGCCGCTGCGTCCGGGCGAGCAGCGCCGGGTCGGCCGCGCGTTCACGCTGCGCTTCGTGCCCGCGCGTGAGGACCTCGCCACGCCGGAGTCGTGGTCCAGCCCGAAGTCCACACGTGCCGCCATCGAGGACATGCCCACAGGCTGCATCGCGGTGGTCGACGCGATGGGCATCACCGACGCGGGGATCTTCGGTGACATCCTCTGCGCGCGCATGGCGAAGCGTGGTGTCGCGGGGCTGGTGACCGACGGTGTGCTGCGGGATGTCGCCGGCGTGCTGAGCACCAATCTGTCAGTGTGGTGCCAGGGCGCTGCGGCGCCGCCTTCGGTTGCCGGGCTCACGTTCGTGAATTGGCAGGAGCCGGTCGGCTGCGGCGGGGTGGCCGTGTTCCCCGACGACGTGGTCGTGGCTGACGCCGACGGTGCCGTGGTGATTCCCTCCGCGCTGCTCGACCACGTGGTGGCCACCGCGCCCGAGCAGGAGCGGATGGAAGGCTGGATCATGGACGAAGTGCTCGGCGGCGCGAAGCTGCCGGGCCTGTATCCGATGAACGCCGAGACCAAGGCGCGGTACGAGGCGGAGATGGCCAAGCGCAGGTAGGCTGTCCTGCCCCTCACTCTCCCGCAAGGCGAGAGGGGACGGTTGTCATGCTGCGCTGCTGATCCCCTTGCACTCGCGGCGCGCTGCGTGCTGTCGCTCGGCGTTCCGTCAGTCCCTGCTTGTCCGAGCGCGAACGACGGTTCGTTCCCAACGCTCTGGTGTTCCCCCTCTCACGTCCCACGCCACCATTCCCTCCGAGTGAGCGAGTCGATCAATGCGATCGACAAAAGCCGTTGGAATGATTTCCTCCGCCGGATCAAGCTATCCCTGCCGCATCCACTCAACGAGGCAAGGAGGAAATCATGACAAGCGAAGCGAAATGCCCCTATGCCGCCATGCATGGCGCCCGGGTGACCGCCGCTGCCCAGTCGAATCGCGACTGGTGGCCCAACCGCCTGAATCTGGGCATTCTCCATCAGCATTCCGCGAAGTCGAACCCGCTGGGCGAGCGGTTCGACTACGCCGAGGAGTTCAAGAAGCTGGATCTGGCGGCAGTCAAGAGGGACCTGCACGCCCTCATGACGGACTCGCAGGACTGGTGGCCGGCCGACTGGGGGCACTATGGGCCGCTCTTCATCCGCATGGCCTGGCACAGCGCGGGAACGTATCGCATCGCAGATGGGCGCGGTGGGGCCGGCACCGGCAACCAGCGCTTCGCGCCGCTCAACAGCTGGCCGGACAACGGCAACCTGGACAAGGCGCGCCGGCTGCTGTGGCCGATCAAGAAGAAGTACGGGAAGCAGCTTTCGTGGGCCGACCTGATGATCCTGGCCGGCAACTGCGCGCTCGAATCGATGGGTTTCAAGACCTTCGGTTTCGGCGGCGGCCGTGCTGACATCTGGGAGCCCGAGGAGGACATCTACTGGGGCGCGGAAGCCGAATGGCTGGGCGACAAGCGCTACAGCGGTGACCGCCAGCTCGAGAACCCCCTGGCAGCCGTGCAGATGGGCCTGATCTACGTGAACCCCGAAGGGCCCAATGGCAACCCCGACCCGGTCGCATCCGGCCGCGATGTCCGGGAGACCTTCGCGCGCATGGCAATGAACGACGAAGAGACCGTTGCGCTGGTGGCCGGCGGCCACACCTTCGGCAAGGCCCACGGTGCCGGCGATCCCAAGCTCGTGGGTCCCGAGCCGGAGGGGGCCGCGATCGAGGAGATGGGCCTGGGCTGGAAGAACCGGCTGGGAACGGGCAAGGGTGTGCACACCACGACCAGCGGCATCGAGGGTGCGTGGAAGCCGAACCCGACCCGGTGGGACATGGGCTACTTCGACATGCTGTTCGGCTACGAATGGGAGTGTGTCAAGAGCCCGGCCGGCGCCTGGCAGTGGCTGGCGAAGGACGTGGCCGAGAAGGACATGATCCCCGATGCGCACGACCCGTCGAAGAAGCACCGCCCCATGATGACGACGGCGGATCTGTCCCTGCGCTTCGACCCCATCTACGAGCCCATTGCACGCCGCTTCCACAAGGATCCGCAGGCGTTCGCCGACGCGTTCGCACGCGCCTGGTTCAAGCTGACCCACCGCGACATGGGGCCGCGCTCGCGCTACCTCGGTCCGGAGGTTCCAGCCGAAGTGCTGCTCTGGCAGGACCCGGTGCCGGCAGTGAACCATGAGCTCGCGGGCGAGCGTGACATCGCCGCGCTCAAGGCGAAGATCCTCGCGTCCGGCCTGTCCACCGCGCAGCTCGTCACCACCGCCTGGGCTTCGGCGTCCACGTTCCGTGGCTCCGACAAGCGTGGTGGCGCGAACGGCGCGCGTATCCGCCTCGCACCGCAGAAGGACTGGGAAGTCAATCAGCCTGCCGAGCTCGGCAAGGTCCTGCAGAAGCTGGCGGCGATCCAGGAGGAGTTCAACGCACGCTCGGGGGCGAAAAAGGTTTCCCTTGCGGACCTGATCGTGCTCGGCGGTTGCGTCGGCGTCGAAGCGGCGGCGAAGAAGGCGGGTTACGACGTGACCGTTCCGTTCGCACCCGGACGCACCGACGCATCCCAGCAGCAGACCGACGTCGAGTCCTTCGCCGTGCTCGAGCCCCTGGCGGACGGATTCCGCAACTACGTCCGTGCGGGCGTGAAGGCGCCGGCCGAGGAACTGCTGCTGGATCGTGCCCACCTGCTGACGCTCACCGCCCCCGAGATGACGGTGCTGATCGGCGGCATGCGTGCCCTGGGCACGAACTTCGGGCAGTCCCGGCATGGTGTCTTCACCGACTCACCGGGAACGCTCACCAACGACTTCTTCGCGAACCTGCTCGACATGCGCACCGAGTGGCGGCCCGGTGAGACCGCGGGCGTGTACGAAGGGCGTGATCGCGCCACCGGCAAGGTGAAGTGGACCGGCACGCGCGTCGATCTGGTCTTCGGCTCGAACTCGGAGCTGCGGGCCCTCGCCGAAGTCTATGCGAGCGACGACGCCAGGGAGAAGTTCGTGCGGGACTTCGTCGCGGCCTGGAACAAGGTGATGAACCTCGACCGCTACGACCTCGCGTAACCCGGCGGCTGCCGCCCAGCAACCCCGGAGGCCGGCCGCGACCGCGCGCGGATCAACCCCGCCGCGGTCGCGGTACCCTATCTCGGCCGCCTGACCGGCGTATCCGAACGCCCGGCCATGGCTGGGTTACAGCGCTTCCCACTTCCGCCAGGCTTTCATGGGGCCGGCCTCGGGCGCGCGCATCGTCTGATAGTGCGGACTGTCGGCGTTGTTGCACCATCCGAGCGACTCCGCGTACACGTTGCGCTTGTCCTCCGAGACCCGCCGCATGCCGCCCCAGAATCGACAGGTGGCGCAGATCCCCTCCTTGTTCGCATCGACCACTATGGCGGGAACGCCCTTCGCACCGCCCTGGTGTGCGGCGTGCTCGTCCGCGGACGCTTGTCTGCTCACGCCGCCCAGCGCACCGATGACGCACGCAACGCCTCCACCCGCCAGCAGCTTCCGGCGCAGCTCTTGATGCTTGACCTCGTTCTCCACGGCTTCCTCCTGAAGTGACAGTTGCGATCGGGCAACCACGAAGCCATGACCGGCATCTCATGATCGCTCCGCCGACAAACGCAGCGTAGCAGCGGGCGCGGCAGCGCCGCATGAGATAGATCAACCGAACTTCCGGCGCGAAGCGGCAGCATGTCGTCGCACAGCTTGCGCCAACCCTCCCCGGCGGCAGGCGTGGCCGGATCCGGCAAGGCGGCCGAGCACGCCTTTCAGGTTGTCGGCCGCGTGGGCCTGCGATACCAGCGCCCCGGCGAGCAGGGCAGAAAATGCAACGGCTGCGACGATTCTCATGGTTGCCGACCCTCCCGATGGATTGATGCCGCCGCAGCGACCGTCACGGCAGCGCCGTTGGTGCCTGACGCACTGTAGCGACCGGGGACCTTCCGGTCATCGCGGGGCCGTGCTCTGGGCGGCATTGCAACGAGCGGGATGACAGCGCCCGGTTCCTGTGCTCACCAGGCATCCGGGCTAGAATTTCCGCAACGGACGGCCCCGCAGAGGGCGCAGGAGGAGACATGGATCGTGCCACCGAACGGGTGCGGGAGATCGACGCCGCCATCGCCGATATGCGCGCGGCCGAGGCGCGGGGCCTGACGCGCGAGACGCTGCAGGACATCCGCGTGCGTCTCGTGCAGCTGGCGCAGCGCACGGACCTGTTCAACTTCGATGACTTTCCGCCGCCCGGGCCGGGAGACAAGCGCAACTCCTGCCTGTACCGGCTGTCCGAGGACGCCGATCACCGCTTCGCGCTCTATGCGAACTCCGCGCACGGCAACCACTCGTCACCGCCGCACAATCACACCACCTGGGCTGTCATCGTCGGCATCTCCGGGGCAGACGAGCTGAACCGCTTCTACGAGCGCACGCCGGAAGGCGGGGTGCGCGAGACCGGCAGCCAATTGATCCGGGCGGGATCGGGGGTGGCCTTCATGCCCGATGACCTGCACTCGATCCACATCGAGGCGCCGCTGCTCAACTTCCACCTCTACGGCCGTGCCCTGGAACAGCTGACCGGGCGGCAGTACTACAAGCCGCAGGAGCGCGCGTGGGCCGTGTTCCCGCCCCACTCCGACATCCGCGAGGCACGTGCCGGGGTCCGGGCTCCAGGCAGCCGCTGAGAAGGCCCGGGACATGACGCGGACGGTCACACCTGCCCAGCTGCAGGAGCTTCTGCTGGGCGGCGGTGAGCTGGCCCTGCTCGATGTGCGCGAACAGGGCGTGCACTACCAGGGGCATCCGTTCTTCGCCAGCTGCCTGCCGCTCTCCCGGCTCGAGTTGATGGCCGACGACCTGGTCCCGCGACGCACGGTGCCCGTGGTACTCGTCGATGCGGGCGACGGTGACGACCTCGCGCAGCGGGCGGCTGCGAAGCTCGCCCGGCTCGGCTATACCGACGTCGCAATCCTCGAGAACGGGTGCGCCGGCTGGCGTGCGAGCGGCGGCGAGCTCTTCAGCGGGGTCAACGTCCCGTCCAAGGCGTTCGGCGAGTTCGTCGAGCACCACTACGAAACGCCGCGCATTCCGCCTGCCGAGCTGCTCCGGCTGCAGGAGGCGGGACAGCGGATGGTGATCCTCGATTCGCGCCCGTACGAGGAATACCACCGCATGAACATCCCCGGTGGCATCGATGTCCCCGGCGCCGAGCTGGCCTATCGCGTGCACGACCTCGCGCCCGACCCGGAAACCCTGGTCGTAGTCAACTGCGCCGGCCGCACGCGCAGCATCATCGGCTGCCAGTCGCTGCGCAACGCGGGCATCCCCAACCGCGTGGTCGCGCTCAAGGACGGCACGATGGGGTGGGAACTCGCCGGTAACCAGTGCGAGCACGGATCGCAACGGCGCGGCCCGGATCCCTCACCCGAGGGGCTGGCCAGGGCCCGCGCAGCCGCGGAACGCGTCGCCGCGCGATTCCAGGTCAAGTTCGCAACGCGCGCGATGGTGCAGGGGTGGCGGAGGGATCCGTCGCTCACGCTGTTCCTGCTCGACGTGCGCACGCGCGAGGAGTTCGAGCAGGTCCACATCTCCGGCAGCCGGCACGCCGCCGGCGGGCAGGTCGTGCAGGCGACCGATGAATACATCGGCGTGCGCAATGCGCACGTGGTGCTGATCGATCCGGCGCGCGTGCGCTCGGTGATGACGGCTTCGTGGCTCAATCAGATGGGGTGGGATCACGTCCATGTCCTCGAGCCGGAGGGACAGGATGGCTTCGCGGGCTGGGAGGTCGAGGGCGGACCTGCGCCGCGCCGGATCGCGCCGTTCAAGCCCTCGCCGAACATCTCGGTGGATGCACTCAGCAAGCGCCTCGCGGGCCCGGGTTTGGCCGTGATCGATCTCGCGACCAGCTTGCGCTTCCGCGAACGGCATATCCCCGGCGCCTGGTGGGCGGTGCGTGCGCGGCTGGTCCAGGCGCGAGCCAGGTTGCCCGCGGTGCGGACCGTCGTGCTGACCTCCGAGGATGGCCTGGTCGCACACCTGGCCGCTCCCGAAGCCAGCGCCCTCTGGGCCGATGCGGAAGTGCTGGTGCTCGATGGAGGAAATGCAGCCTGGTTCGCCGCCAACCGCGATGCAGAGAGCGGCATCGACAAGGCGACCACATCGTTGGACGACGTCTGGTACAAGCCCTATGAGCAGCCGCAGGCCTACGAGGAGCACGCGCGCGCCTACCTCACGTGGGAGGTCGCGCTGGTGGAGCAGATCCGGCGGGATAGGACGGTGAGGTTCCGGGCGTACGAGTAGCGCTCCACCTTCGCGCTTCACATCGGTGTGGAGTGACCAGGCGACCTGATCCGTTCGTGCTGGCGCGCGTCGCCCTCACCTCGGCCCTCTCCCGTCGAGGGAGAGGGAGAACTGCGCACACAGGGGTCTTTCCACCCTCTCCCCTTGCGGGAGAGCGCTGGGGTGAGGGGTATGCGAGCAGGGGTGCGATGGCGCAAGGGGTGTCCGGGGCGAATTCGAGCATCTGCAGAGGGCTTCCGATGAACGAGTGCCGCCTGCAACGGTCAGAACCATGGATCCCTAACCTGGAGGAGAAGCCGTGCAGACGACCTTCCCACGCCGAGCAGCGATCGCATTGCTCGCCACCGCGGTCCTCGGGCTGATGTCACAGGTCGTGAGCGCCCATCACGGCTGGGGCTGGGCCACGGACGAGGAGTTCGAGATCAGCGGCAAGATCGTGGAGGTGCGCCTGGGCAACCCGCACGGCGAGGTCACGATCGACGCGAAGGGCGAGCAGTGGATGGTGGAGGTCGGCCAGCCGTGGCGAAACCAGAAGGCGGGGTTGACCGACGACATGTTCAGCATCGGCCGGACCATCACCGTGCACGGCCATCGCTCCGCCAAGCGGGACGAGCGCCTGGTCAAGGCCGAGCGCGTGACCATCGACGGCAAGAGTTACAACCTGTATCCCGACCGGGAGTCCTGACCGGCTCGCCGGGATGCTCGACCAATGGCTGGGCGGGCTCGAGGCGACCGCGCTCGCCCGCTCCCTGCGCGACTCGGTGTGGGCCTATCCCCTCGTCAACGCGGGGCACATCCTGGGCGTCGCACTTCTGGTCGGATCGATCGTCCCGCTCGACCTGCGGCTGCTGGCGGCCTGGCAATCCTGGCCCCTGGCGCCGCTGTGGCACGTACTGACGCGCACAGCTGCTGTCGGACTCGTACTGGCCCTCGTGTTCGGGTCGCTGTTGTTCGCAACGCGTGCAACCGAGTACGCTGCCTCGCCATTCTTCCTGGTCAAGATGGTCATCGTGCTCGCGGCTGCCGTGAACGCACTTGTCCTGCGCATCGCGTTTCCCCGTGAGGCATTGGAGGGGAAGGCGAGGAACCCGCTGCCATGGCGGGTCCGAACTGCGGCGGGATTCTCCCTCGCGGCCTGGCTGGCCGCGCTCACCTTGGGGCGGCTGGTCGGGTATTTCTGAACGATCGCTCAGACCACCCGATGCTCCTCCACCGAAAACACCGTGATCTCGTCGAGGAAGGTTTTTGCGTGCTGCATGGTCGCCTGGCCGGCAGCGGATCCGAAGGCTGCTTCCAGCGTTGCCGCATCCTTGAACCACAGCTCCACGATCCCGTCGATCGGCAGGTCTTCGTAGCCGCAGGGTTGCCCCTTCACCCGCTCGCGCGCGATCACGACGTTCTGCCGGTAGCCTGCCACGCCGGGCATCCGCCGCACCAGATCGCGGTGGGCCATCCATTCCTGCCGGAATGCTGCCTCGCCCAGCGCAGGCCGACGCTTGAGCGTGGAAATGCGCTTGAGCAAGCGTCCGCGTTGCGGGGAGGCCGACACCGGCACGACCACATGCTGTTCCGCGGTGACGATGTGCAGCGTACCAAGGAAATGGTTTTCGTCTGCGATCAGCTCGGCCGCGATGGGGCTGGTCTGGAACGCATGCCCCGCCTCACCCACGCTATCGAAATACAACTGCGAGAAGCCGTCGAAGTCCCACGGGCCGCGCTCGAACTCGATACCGCGCTGGACGCGGTCGGTAACCCGGTTCTGCCAGTATTCCCGCAGTCCTGGCGCACGGGCGGCCAACGGGCCATGCTTCTCCCGCCAGTACGCGCAGAACGCATCGATCGTCCAATCCGGCTTCTTGCGCAGCAGACCCATTCTCACGTTCACTTGCGGCTCCTCCCCGAAAACGACTGCCCTGTGCTGTGCTGGTTCATGACGCGATGACGGTACCGCTCGCTTCGCCGAGCCCGATCCGCCTGAACCCGCAGGCCTCGCAGTATCCGCGCAGGATCAGCGTGTCGCCGTCTTCAAGGAAGGTCCGCTTCTCGCCATCGGGCAGTGTCAGCGGCTGCTTTCCGCCCTGCGTCAGCTCCAGCAGCGAACCCGCCTGGTCAGGCGAGGGGCCGGACAGCGTTCCGGACCCGAGCAGATCGCCGGGCTGCAGGTTGCAGCCGTTCACGGTGTGGTGCGCGATGAGTTGCGCGGCAGTCCAGTACGCCGCCTGCGCGGCGTTGCCGCGCGTGAGGCGCGCCGGACCCGTGCCGGACGCGCGCATCTGCGGCGTCAGCAGCCATGCCTCAAGCACGATGTCCAGTGCGCCGTGCTCGCGGTTCGCGGGGGCGTCGAGGTAGGGCAGGGGTTGCGGATCCCCCGCCGGCCGCTCGAACTTCGCGCGGAATGGCGCGAGCGCCTCCGTCGTCACGATCCACGGCGAGATCGTGGTGGCGAAATTCTTTGCCAGGAACGGCCCGAGCGGCTGGTACTCCCATGCCTGCAGATCGCGGGCCGACCAGTCGTTGAGCAGGCAAACGCCGAACAGATGGTCCTCCGCCTCGGCGATCGGGATGGGCTGCCCCAGCGCATTGCCGGTGCCCACGAGGAAGCCCAGCTCCAGTTCGTAGTCGATCCGCCTGGACAGCCCGAAGGACGGCGTTGCGGCATCCGGTGCCCTGGTCTGGCCCCTGGGCCGCTTGAACGCCTGTCCGCTGACGACGATGGAGGAGACGCGCCCGTGGTACCCGATCGGCACCCACTTGTAGTTCGGCATCAGCGGCTGGTCCGGCCGGAACAGCCTGCCCACCGCAGTGGCGTGGTGGATGCCGGTGTAGAAGTCGGTGTAGTCGCCGATGCGGCAGGGCATCGCGTACTCGGCTTGCGCCTGCGGCAGCAGCACCTTCGCCCACGGCGCCTGCTCCGCACTGCCTTCGCGCAGGCCGGCCGAGATCCTGGCACGCAGGGCACGGCGCTCCGCGGGCAGTGCCGCCATGAGCCGATTCATGTCGTCGGTGTCGATGACGCCTGCCGCGCGCAGGTCCAGCACCTGGTCGCCGATGGCGGTGCCGATGCGAAAGGGATCTGCACTGCCCGCCTTGCGGAAGCGACCGAAGGGCAGGTTCTGGATCGGGAAGTCGCAGTGCAGGTCGTTCGCGGATGTGACCCAGCTGCGAAGGTTGCGATCGTGCGTGGTGTCCAGGGCAACGCGCATGTCACTTCGGCCCGCTCGCCGGCCAGCTGCCGTCATGCATCCACCGCGCATGCTGCGGGGCCCGTCTGGTGCGGGCCCACTCGTCGAGCATTGCGTGCTTCACCTCGTCGAGCTTCTCCAGCATCTCCGGGGTGCCGGTGTTGGCCGCCAGCTCCAGGCGATGCCCGTTGGGGTCGAAGAAGTAGATCGACTTGAACAGGGTGTGGTCGGTGGGGCCGATCACCTCGATCCCGCCCGCCTCCAGCCGGGCCTTCATCGCCAGCAGCGTGTCGACGGAATCCACCTGCAGGGCAAGATGCTGCACCCACGTCGGCGTGTTCCGGTCGCGATCCATCGGCGCGCACGTGGGCAGCTCGAAGAACGCCAGGATGTTGCCGTCGCCCGCGTCGAGGAAGACGTGCATGTAGGGGTCGGGTGCCTTGGTCGACGGCACCTGGTCCTCGGCGATGGCCAGGACGAACTTCATGCCCAGGTGCTTGCCGTACCACTCGACGGTCTCCTTCGCGTCCTTGCAGCGATAGGCGACGTGATGGACTTTCTTGACCAGCATGGTGCTCTCCTCGTCTTGCTGTCTGCGGTCAGGACTCGAGCGCCTTCCACATCGCGATGTCGCGTTCGGCGGTCCAGATGCGGGGATCAGGGTGCTGGGTGGCCTCGTCGTACGCGCGGCTGACGTCGAAGGGCATGCAGTGGTCGAAGATCACCCACTGCCCGTACCTCGGCTTCAGCTTCGCGTAGGTCTCCTTGTAGACGGCGTTCAGGTCCTTGCCGGCCTGCGCACCCTGCGACACGCTGGCGTACAGCTCGGCCACGAAGTTGCGCGTGCCGGCCAGGCCGCGCGTGACGCTGTCCGGGGTGGTGAGGGCCGCGCCGCGGCCGGGCACCACGGCAAGCGGCTTGAGCGCCTCGAGGTTGTCCAGCGTGCTCGGCCAGTCCTTGAAGTAGGCATCGCCGGCGTACGGGGTGGCGTCGAACTCGACCAGGTCGCCCGACAGCATCGTGCGCTCCCTGGGCAGCCACACCACCGTGTCGCCCTTGGTGTGCCCGCGGCCCAGCTGCAAGAGCTGCACCTCGAGCTTGCCCAGCCACAGCGTCATCTTGCCGGTGAAGGTGATCGTCGGCCAAGTCAGCCCCGGCGGCACCGACTCGACGTTGCGGAACAGGCGCGGGAAGCGGCCGATCTCGCTGGCCTTGTCCTGCTCGCCGCGCTCCTTGATCAGGTCCAGCGTGTCCTGGCTGGCCAGGATGTGCTCGGGCCGGTAGGCGCTGGCGCCCAGCACGCGCACCGCGTGGTAGTGGCTGAGCACCACGTATTTGATC
>CAZFYX010000092.1:0-21157 GCA_964523885.1 uncultured Burkholderiales bacterium
ATCCGCGCCGCCGGCGAGGACGCCTGGGACCGCGTCTGGCAGATGCCCCTCTGGGAGGACTACCAGGAGCAGCTGCGCTCCAACTTCGCCGACATGGCCAACATCGGCGGCCGTCCCGCCGGCAGCGTGACCGCGGCCTGCTACCTGGCGCGCTTCACGCGCAAGCTGAAGTGGGCGCACCTCGATATCGCCGGCACGGCCTGGCGCAGCGGCCGTGAGAAGGGCTCCACCGGGCGGCCGGTGCCGCTGCTGGTGCGGCTGGCGCTGGCGGGGACGCAGCGCGGGAGCTGACCCCGGCTTGACCTCGATCACGTTCTATTTCAACGCCGGCGACCGCCTCGAGGTCGCCTGCCGGCTCGCCGCCAAGGCGGTGCAGCAGGGCAAGCGCGTCCTCGTCTACGCGCCGGCGCCCGAGCTCGCGCAGCGCTTCGACCGGCAGCTCTGGACCACGCCCGCGATCTCCTTCGTGCCGCACTGCGCCGCGCACGACCCGATCGCCGCCGAGACGCCGGTGCTGATCGCCGGCGACGACGCCTCCCCGGCCGCCGCGCCCGCGGCCGCCTGCGACGTGCTCCTCAACCTTTCCGCGGACTGCCCGCCCTTCTTCGAGCGCCACGAGCGGCTGCTGGAGATCGTCTCGCAGGACGAGGCGGACGTGCTCGCCGGCCGGGCCCGCTTCCGCTTCTACCGCGACCGCGGCTACGCCATCCAGAACCACGACCTCGCGAAGGCGGCCTGATGCCCGAAACGCCCGAGACGCCAGAGACGCCGGACGCGCCGGCCGCCGCCCCCGCCGCGCGCGACCCGAACCACCTCTTCGCGCGCGTCGACGCGCTGATGAAGCGCCAGCAGGAGGAATCGCAGCGCGCAGTGGAGGAGGTGCCCGTGCTCACCGAGGAGGTCGACCCCGGCGCCCCGCCGGCCGCGCCGGCGCCGCCCGTCGAGGAGGCGCTCGCCGCCGACATCGAGCGCGTGCTGGTGGTGCGCCTCATCCCCGAACTCAACCGGCAGGTCGCGACGCTGCGCACCGAGCTGGAGAAGCAGCTGCGCCGTTCCGTGCGCGAGGCCGTCGAGCACGCGCTCGCGGCGCGCAACACCCCCACGAAAGAGCCCTAGGATGGCATTGGAAAAGAGCTTCGATCCGAAGACGGTCGAAGGCAAGTGGTATTCGCGCTGGGAATCCAGCGGCTGGTTCGCCGCGCAGGCGAAGCCCGGCGCCCCCTCATACTGCATCCAGCTGCCGCCGCCCAACGTCACCGGCACGCTGCACATGGGCCACGCGTTCCAGCAGACGCTGATGGACGCGCTCATCCGCTACCACCGCATGCGCGGCCACGACACCAACTGGGTCACGGGCACCGACCACGCCGGCATCGCCACGCAGATCGTCGTCGAGCGCCAGCTGCAGGAGGAGGGCCGCACGCGCCACGACCTCGGCCGCGAGGCCTTCGTCAAGCGCGTCTGGGAATGGAAGCAGGAGTCGGGCTCCACCATCACCCGGCAGATGCGCCGCCTGGGCGCCTCGGCCAACTGGGACTACGCCGACACCGAGGGCCAGAAGGCCGGCTACTTCACCATGGACGCGAAGATGTCGCGCGCCGTGGCCGAGGTCTTCGTGCAGCTGCACGAGCAGGGCCTCATCTACCGCGGCAAGCGCCTCGTCAACTGGGATCCGACCCTCGGCACCGCGGTCTCCGACCTGGAGGTCGACAGCGAGGAGGAGAACGGCAAGCTCTGGGAGATCCGCTACCCGCTCGAGGACGGCAGCGGCTCCATCGTCGTCGCCACCACGCGCCCGGAGACCATGCTGGGCGACGTCGCCGTCGCGGTGAACCCCGAGGACGAGCGCTACAAGGCCCTCGTCGGCCGCAACATCCGGCTGCCGCTCGTCGACCGCAGGATCCCGATCATCGCCGACGCCTCGGTGGACCGCGAGTTCGGCACCGGCTGCGTGAAGATCACGCCGGCGCACGACTTCAACGACTACGCCATGGCGCAGCGGCACAAGCTGCCGATGATCGCCATCCTGACGCTGGAGGCCAAGGTCACCGGCGGCACGCCCTACGACGGCCTGGATCGCTTCGCCGCCCGCAAGAAGGTGCTCGCCGACCTCGCCGCGCAGGAGTTCCTCGTCTCCGAGAAGCCGCACAAGCTGCGCGTGCCGCGCTCCGGGCGCACCGGCATCATCGTCGAGCCGATGCTCACGGACCAGTGGTTCGTGAAGATGGACGGGATGGCCAAGCGCGGGCTGGACGTCGTCGCCAGCGGCGAGGTGAAGTTCTTCCCCGAGCACTGGACCTCCACCTACAACCACTGGCTGGAGAACATCCAGGACTGGTGCATCTCGCGCCAGCTGTGGTGGGGCCACCAGATTCCGGCCTGGTACGACGAGGCCGGCAACCTCTACGTCGGCCGCAGGGAGGAGGAAATCCGTGCGCGCAACGCCGGCCGGCTGGCGCCCGGCGCGAAGCTGCGCCGCGACGCCGACGTGCTCGACACGTGGTTCTCGTCGGCGCTGGTGCCGTTCACCTCGCTGGGCTGGCCGGAGCAGACCCGCGACCTCGGCGTGTACCTGCCCTCGTCCGTGCTGGTGACGGGCTTCGACATCATCTTCTTCTGGGTCGCGCGGATGATCATGATGACCCTGCACTTCACCGACAGGGTGCCGTTCCGCGACGTCTACATCAACGCCATCGTCCGCGACGCCGAAGGCCAGAAGATGAGCAAGTCGAAGGGCAACACCCTCGACCCGCTCGACCTGATCGACGGCATCACGCTGGATGCGCTCCTGGCCAAGTCCACCGTCGGCCTGATGAAAGCCGAGCACAAGGAGAAGATCGAGCGCTACGTGCGCAAGAACTTCGGCAGCGGCATCCCGGCCTTCGGCGCAGACGCGCTGCGCTTCACGTTCGCGTCGCTGGCGACCTTCTCGCGCACGCTCAACTTCGACCTCAGCCGCTGCGAGGGCTATCGCAACTTCTGCAACAAGCTGTGGAACGCCACCCGCTACGTGCTGATGAACTGCGATGGCCAGGATGTCGGCCTGGACGAGTCGCAACCGGTCGAGCTGAGCTTCGTCGATCGCTGGATGATCAGCCGCCTGCAGGAGGCCGAAGCGGCAGTCGAGGCGGGGTTCGCCGAGTACCGCTTCGACCTCGCCGCACGCGCAATCTACGAGCTGGTGTGGGACGAGTACTGCGACTGGTACCTGGAGCTGTCCAAGGTGCAGCTGCAGGCCGGCGACCCGGCCCGGCAGCGCGGCACGCGGCGTACGCTGGTTCGCGTGCTGGAAGTGATCCTGCGCCTGGCCCATCCGATCATCCCCTTCATCACCGAGGAGCTGTGGCAGAAGGCCGCACCGCTCGCCGGGAAGTCGGGCGAAAGCATCATGCTCGCCCCGTATCCGCGGCCGGAGGCGACCAAGCTGGACCCGACGGCGACTGCCGCCGTCAACCAGCTCAAGGCGATCACGAATGCATGCCGTGCGCTGCGCAGCGAGATGAACATCGGGCCGGGCCAGCGTGTGCCGTTGCTCATCGCGGGTCCGGGCGGTGACATCGGGCAGGCTGCGGCCTACGTCCAGTTCCTCGCGCGGTTGAGCGAGGTCCAGTTCGTCGGTGCGCAACTGCCGGACGCGGACGCGCTGGTGCAGGTCGTGGGCGATCATCGCCTGATGTTGAAAGTCGAGATCGATCGTGCCGCCGAGTGCGAGCGGCTCGCGAAGGAGAAGGCGCGCCTGCAGGCCGAGATCGGCAAGGCCCAGGGCAAGCTCGGCAACGAGGGGTTCGTGGCCCGCGCACCCGCGCAGGTGGTAGCGCAGGAGCGCGAGCGGCTGGCGGCCTTCACCCGCACGCTCGAGCAGGTCGAGGCGCAGATCGCCAGGCTGCGCTGCTGAGGGTGCGGGCGCGCCCCGGCAGGACGCCGGCGCGGACACGAAAAAACGGGCGCCCGCCGGCGCCCGTTTCAGCTTCTGCTCGGCGAGATCAGAAGGAGTGCTTCAGGCCGACGCCCAGGCCATAGATCGTGCTGCCCAGGTTGGTGAAGTTGGCGCCGTTGCTGATGCCGGCCGTGCCGTAGTTCGCGTTGTCCTTGTTGTCGATCCAGCTGGCCACGACGTACGCCTGGGTCTGCTTGGACAGGTTGTGGTAGTAGCCCAGGCCGATCATCTGGCCGCCGGTGTCGTTGTCGGCGCAGCCACCGCCGCCCTCCAGGTCACAGCTCGCGTCCGACGCGAGAATGTACTGCGCGCCCACGTATCCGGTGGCCAGGTTCCACTTCATGCCCACGCTGTAGGCGTTGCGCGTCCACTTCTTGATGTCGCCCGTGGCCACCCCGTCCAGCTTGTACTCCAGCCGCTCCGCGTCGACGAATAGGAAGATGTCGCCCACCGTGTAGCCGACGCCACCATGCAGCGCAGTGTCCTTGCTGCCGTCGGTGGCGGTGACCGAGAACTGGCCGGTACGACCGTTGGCGACGAAGCTCTCCAGGCCGAACTCGTCGTTGCGCTCACCGTAGGCCAACCAGGCCTGCAGCGGCAGCGTGGGGCCGACGTACTTGGCGCCCACTTCCCACCCCTGCGGGTTGACGTCCACCCCCGCGGTCTTGGCCGGGCGGTTGTCGTCCGTCATCCACACGGCACCGAAGGTGAAGCCGTTGAAGTTGGGGCTGTCGTACCAGATGCTGTCGCTGTCGCGGCGGTACCAGGAATAGCAGCCGTCGCCGGCGTTGCCCTGCGTGGTCCGGTTGGCGGCATTGCAGAACGCCTGTCCGCCGGGGTTGCCCATCATCTGCAGGTTGCCGCCCAGACCGGCTGCGGCGTCGATCGGGTCAATGCTGTAGAAGTACCGCTCGTAGATGTTTTCGTTCGAGCCGTACCACACCCCGCCCCAGCTCTCGCTCACGAGGCCGATGTGGCTGTTGCGATTGGTGAGGTTGCCGCCGGCCGTGTCGTTGGCGGTCTGGATCTGGAATGCGAAGTCGAGCTTGAGGCCACCGCCCAGGTCGTCTACCGAGCTGATGGTGACGTTCGAATAGTTGTTGGAGATACCGAAGTTGCTCTGACCGTCGCGATTGCCGCCATAGTTGCTGGACGCATCGCCCACGTTCAGGTACTCGATCCCCATGTTGATCGCGCCGCTGATGGTGACATCAGCGAAGGCCGCCGGCGCGGCGAACGCCGCACAGACAGCCAGTGCCACTGCACTCCTATTCATGCTGACCTCCTTGAAGCATCTATCCACATGCCTGCGGCGCCGGAGCGATCGCAGGCCCAACTACCCACGAATGGGTGCTGCGATTGTGGTCATGCAACAGCGAGGTGCGCAAAGGTTTTGAGGTGCAACGTACGGATTCGTTGGCTCGCGCGCAACATACGAAAACGCTACACGCGATAGCACCTGGCGTGCCGAGCAGCAGCGAAAGATTTGAGACAGCAGGTCTTCACGAAGCACTGAAACTGTACGGACGTACAGTTATCGCCCGAACCCCGGACTTGCACTCGGATCGCGACGCGGACGTCGCCCGGCATCATCTATCCAGCACGCTGGAGCGTAGCGGCAGGGCGTGCGCACAGGGTTGCGCAGATGACGAAGCGCGATCCGGCGAGGATGCCGCGCCGCCGACAGGAAATCGAAGGCAAAAAAAACGGGCGCCCGAAGGCGCCCGTTTTCAGTCCTGCTCTGCTTGCGCAGATTAGAACGAGTGCTTCAGACCGACGCCCAGGCCGTAGACGGTCGAGCCCAGCTGGAACATGGCGCCGTTGCCGATACCGGCGGTGCCGTAGTTCGCGTTGTCGTCGTTGTCGACCCAGCTGCCCACGATGTAGGCCTGGGTCTGCTTCGACAGGTTGTGGTAGTAGCCCAGGCCAATCATCTTGGCGCCGGTGTCGCTGTCGTCGCACACGCCAGCACCGGCCGTGTCGCAGCTCGCTTCGGCGGCGACGATGACTTGCGCGCCGACGTAGCCGCTGGCCAGGTTCCACTTCATGCCCACGCCGTAGGCGTCACGGCTCCAGTTCTTGATGCCGTTGGCAACGCCGCTGAGTTCGTACTCGAGGCGCTCGGCGTTCACGAACACGAAGATGTCGCCGATGGTGTAGCCCACGCCACCGCTGTAGGCGGTGTCGGTCGAGCCGGTGGCACCGGTCGTGACGCCCCGGCCCATCGCTGCCAGGCCGAAGTTGTCGGTGCGATCACCCGCGGCGAACCAGGCCTGGATCGGCATGGTGGTGCCGACGTACTTCACGCCGAGTTCCCAGCCGTTCGGGTTGATGTCGTTGCCCGGGGTCTTGGCAGGACGGTTGTCGTTGGTGATGTAGGCGACGCCGAACGTGAAGCCGTTGAAGTTCGGGCTGTCGTACCAGATGGTGTCGCTGTCGCGACGGTACCAGCTGTAGCAGCCGCTTTGGCCGTTCTGGTCGTTACAGAACACCTGGCCACCGGGGGTGCCCATCATCTGCAGGTTGCCGCCCAGGCCTGCTGCGCCGTCGATCGGGTCGATGCTGTAGAAATAACGCTCGTAGATGTTTTCGTTCGAGCCGTACCACACACCACCCCAGGACTCGCTGACGAGACCGATGTGGCTGTTACGGTTGGTGAGGTTGCCGCCGGCGGTGTCGTTCGCGGTCTGGATCTGGAAGGCGAAGTCCAGCTTCAGGCCGCCGCCGAGGTCATCCACCGAGCTGATGGTGACGTTCGAATAGTTGTTGGAGATACCGAAGTTGCTCTGACCATCCGCACCGCCGCCGTAGTTATTGGATGCGTCACCGACGTTCACATATTCGATACCCATGTTGATCGCGCCGCTGATGGTGACATCAGCGAAGGCTGCCGGAGCGGCAAACGCCGCGCCAACCGCCAGTGCCACGAGACTCTTCTTCATGCCATCTCCTTGAGGGAACCCTTGCAGGTTCTTGTTCGGTAACCGGTCTGCGGGGCAGCCGGCGACGGAAAATGTGCTTCTCCCTTTACTGAGGGCGGTGCGATTGTGCCAATACGCAACAGCCCTGCGCAAGATTTCGGCAAGCTTCTGACAGGCTTTAGGGAAGAAGTGTTGCGCGAATACAACAACCGCACGCCGGCATGGACAGCGGCCTAGCCGAAGAGCCGGGCGAGTTCGGCGCCGGGATCGGGAGCCCGCATAAACGCCTCCCCGACCAGGAAGGCGTCTACCCCGTTCTCGCGCATCCGGCGCACGTGCTCGGGCGCCAGGACGCCGGATTCGGTGATCACCAGCCGGTCCCCGGTAATCGAGGGGAGCAGTCCCAGGGTGGTCTCCAGGCGCGTCTCGAAGGTGCGGAGGTTGCGGTTGTTGATGCCCAGCAGCGGCGTTTGCAGGCGCAGGGCCAGGTCCAGTTCGGCGGCGTCGTGCACCTCGACCAGGACGGCCAGGCCGAGGTCCCGGGCCAGGGCTTCCAGCCCCTGCAGGGCCGGCAGGTCGAGGGCGGCCACGATTAGCAGGATGCAGTCCGCGCCCATCGCCCGCGCTTCCACCACCTGGTAGGGATCGATGATGAAATCCTTGCGCAGCACCGGCAGGCCGCTCGCGGCCCGGGCCTGCGCCAGGTACGCCGGGTCGCCCTGGAAGAACTCCTTGTCAGTGAGCACTGACAGGCACGCCGCGCCATGCTCAGCGTAGCTTCGCCCGATCTCGGCCGGGCGAAAGTCGGGCCGCAGGACGCCCTTGCTGGGGCTCGCCTTCTTGACCTCGGCGATCACCGCCGGGAGGCCCGCCGCGATCTTGCGCCGAAGGGCCCCTTCGAAGTCCCGGAGCGCAGGGGCCAGCTGCGCGTCCCGGCGCAGCAGGTCGAGGGGGCGGGCGGCCTGCGCCGAGGCCACCTCGGTGCGCTTGACGGCAAGGATGCGTTCGAGGATGTCGGACATGGCAGGCGGATCAGGCGCGCAGGGCGTTGGTGAAGCGGGCCAGCTCGTCGAGCTTGCGCCGCGCTGCCCCGCTGTCGATGACGCCGCGCGCCCGCGTCACGCCCTCTTCCAGCGAGCCTGCCAGGCCGCTGACGTAGATCGCTGCCCCGGCATTGAGCGCCACGATGTCGCGCGCCGGCCCGGCCTTGCCGGCCAGCACGTCGCGGATCAGGCCAGCCGACTCCTGGCCGCTGCCGACCTGGATCGCGCCCAGCTCGCTGGCTTCGATGCCGAACTGGCGCGGGTGCACGCGGTACTCGCGCACCTCGCCGTCCTTGAGCTCCCCGACCAGGGTCTCGCCGCCGATGGAGATCTCGTCCAGTCCCTCCAGCCCGTGCACCACCATCACGTGACGGCTGCCCAGGCGCTGCAGCACGCGCGCCTGGATGCCGACCAGGTCCGGGTGGAAGACGCCCATCACCTGGTTCTTCGCGCCGGCCGGATTGGTGAGCGGCCCGAGGATGTTGAAGATGGTGCGCACGGCCAGTTCCTTGCGCACCGGCGCAGCGTGCTTCATGGCGGGGTGATGATGGGGCGCGAACATGAAGCCGACCCCGACCTCGGACACCGAGCGGGCGACCTGCTCCGCGCTCAACCCGATGTGCACGCCCAGCGCCTCCAGCACGTCGGCGCTGCCGGACTTGCTGGAGACGGACCGGTTGCCGTGCTTGGCCACCTTGGCGCCCGCGGCTGCGGCCACCAGCGCCGCGGCCGTCGAGATGTTGAAGGTGTGGGCGCTGTCGCCCCCGGTGCCGCAGGTGTCGAGCAGGTTCGCATGATCGGGCACCTCGACCCGTGCGGCGAACTCGCGCATCACCTGCGCGGCGGCGGCGATCTCGCCGATGGTCTCCTTCTTCACCCGCAGGCCGATGATGATGGCCGAGATGAGCGTGGGCGACACCTCGCCGCTCATGATCTGGCGCATGAGCGAGACCATTTCCTCGTGGAAGATCTCGCGATGCTCGATCACGCGCACCAGCGCGTCCTGCGGTTTCATGTCGACCTCGCTATGCAGGCTCCGTCCCGCCCTCGCGGGAGGGAGCTGGGGTGAGCACAGTGCCCTCGCCCCCCCTCGGGGGGGCGGGGCGGGTTCAGCGCAGTTCCCTCTCTCCCCTCGGAGGTGAGTGCCGGTGTCAGCGCAGTTCCCCCTCTCCCCTTGCGGGAGAGGGCCGGGGTGAGGGGAAAGATGACCAGACCATCCGTGTCCATTCAGCCCGCCGAACGCTTCAAAAAGTTGCCGAGCAGCTCGTGCCCCTGCTCGGTCAGGATCGATTCGGGGTGGAACTGCACGCCCTCGACAGCCAGGGTGCGGTGGCGCACGCCCATGATCTCGCCATCGTCGGTCCATGCGGTCACCTCCAGCTCGGCCGGCAGGGACTCGCGCTCGATCACCAGCGAATGGTAGCGGGTGGCCGTCAGCGGCTCGTGCAAGCCGCGGAACACGCCCTGGTTGGCGTGGTGGACGGCCGAGGTCTTGCCGTGCATGAGCTGTTTCGCATGCACGATGCGCCCGCCGAAAGCCTGCCCGATGCTCTGGTGCCCCAGGCACACCCCCAGGATCGGGACTTGCCCTGCGAAGCGCCGGATCAGCGGGACTGACACCCCGGCCTCGTTGGGCGTACACGGCCCCGGCGAGATGACGATGCGTTCGGGATGCAGGGCCTGGATCTCGTCCAGCGAGATCTCGTCGTTGCGATAGACCACGACCTCCTGCCCCAGCTCACCCAGGTACTGCACCAGGTTGTAGGTGAAGGAGTCGTAGTTGTCGATCATCAGCAGCATGTCTGCCGGTCCTGTATTCGAAGGGTCTTGCGGGCCGCCCCGCTGCGGGAGATCGCACTGCGGGGTGGAGCGTCGAGCGCGCTGCGGGTCCGGAGTGAACGGGACGGCTAGCGCCAGCAGGGCCGGCGACGCCAGCACTCCGGGGCCGGAGCGATGGCGCGGGGGAGGGAATTGTGAAGCGGTCGCATAGCGCTAGAGTAATGTTTATGCTGTCGGTGGGCAAGTCTGGAAGCCCGAGCCACCCATGGGTAGACAACGATGAGAAGGTTCAAGGTCCTGGCAGGTGCAGTGGCAGCCGCCCTCGCGGGCTGTGGCGGCGGCAGCAGCGACAACAGCATGACGAAGGCCGTCCCGTTCACGTCCTGGAGCGCGGTACAGCCCAGCACCCAGGTGAAGGCCCAGGGCATCTCGCAGCAGGCGACCCTGACTTACAACATCGCCGGGGACGTGATCATCGCGGACCTCCCCGACCCGGTGGACACGAACGACAGCAACATCCTCTACACGTTCGACGCGAACCGTAACCTGGTTGGAGTGCAGGTGACGGCCGACAGTACGCTCCTCGGCTGGAGCAACCAGGCGCTTGGCGGTGGAAGCGTTGCTTGCAGCGCCGGGCTCTGCACGGCGTTCAACGCCAGCGGCAATGCCTACTTCGTCGGTGCCGACCCTTACGTGCAGGGCTGGAATTACCAGAACTTCGGCGCATGGTCGTTTCAGGGCGCCGGATCGAGCCGGATCGGCGCGATGTCGGTGGGATCGCAAACGCCCGTGGCCGCGGTGCCGACCTCCGGTACCGCCACCTACAACGGCATCGCCGGCGGCTACTACGTCGATGCGACCGGCAAGGTCTTTCGGGTGAGCGCGAACATGAGGTCAGACGTGGACTTCGGGGCCGCACACGTGAGCTTCCGCACGACCGGCACCGGACTGACGCCCATCGCTGGCGGGTCCGCAGTCGGCAATGCAGGGTTGGACATCCCTGCCACCACGCTCAACTACAGCACCGCCACCAATCGGTTCACGGGGAACGTCGCTACCTCCAATGGCAATCTCAGCGGGCCCGTGACGGGCCGCTTCTATGGTCCAGCCGCCGAGGAGATCGGCGGTGTCTATGCACTCTCCGGCAACGCGCCGGCGCTCGGTGCAGTGCGTGAGTCGATGGTCGGCAGCTTCGGCGGCAAGAAGTGACGGCGACCGCCCCGCTGCCGCCACAACGGGGCGCATGCGCCGGTCAGCACTGATCCTCCTAGTCGTCGCGCTCGTCGCTGCTCCGGTTCGCGCGGCCTCGCAGGAAGAGGTCGACCAGGCCACCCGCCTCCTCGCCGAAGGCCGCCTCGACGAGGCCGAAGTCCTGGTACAGCGCCTGCGCAGCGAGCCGCAGCCGCCGCTCCAGGTGATCTTCCTGAGCGGCATGATCCAGATCGAGCGCGGGCGCTACCTGGACGCCGCCGCGGAGTTCCGCCGCATGCTGCAGCAGGATCCCTCGCTGCTGCGCCCGCGCCTCGAACTCGGCCGCGCCCTGTTCCTGGCCGGCGAATACCAGGCTGCGCTCTACAACTTCGAGCAGGCGCTCTCGGTTCCGCTGCCCGACGCGGTGCGCGAGAACGTCCTGTCCTATGTCAACGCGATCCGCGACTACGAGCCATCGCTGATCCTCTCGGTCGACCTGGTGTACGACAGCAACCCCAAGCAGGCGACCAGCAGCGACACGGTCGAGATCGGCGGGAGGCTCTACCGGCTCAACGCCGATGCGCAGGAGCAGTCGAGCGTCGGGCTGGGCGTAAAAGCCAGCGGCAAGCTGCCGTTCGGGGATGACCGCGCGTGGTTCGTGCGCGGCTACACCGAGGCCTATGACTACTCCAACCGCGACCTCGACTTTGCCTACCTGCAGGGGTTGGCCGGCCGGCACTTCGCGCTCGGCCCCCACGGCATCGACGTCGAGGTTGGCGGCCACTACGCGTCCTACCAGGGCAACGACCTGTACCGCGGGCTCAACGCCATCGTCACCGACTTCATCCGCCTGCGCACCAACCTCACCCTGACCGCAGGCCTCGACGCGCGCCAGCTTGACTACTACGATTATCCGTTCCTCGACGGCTGGCAGTACATCGAGTCGGCGGAGCTGCGCTATGCGCTGACACCGCAGCAGAGCCTGCGCGGGGGCGGGCTGCTGATCCAGAGCATCGCGAGCGACGAGGCGTTCTCGTTCGACGGTTACGGGTTGAACGCGCGCTACGTGCAGGAGTGGAGCGGCGGCTGGATCTCGAGCGTGTCCGGGCAGTATGCCCGCTACCGCTATCGGGCAGCCGATCCGTTCTTCGGTGACCGCCGTGACGACACGGAGTGGCGCACGGAGCTGATGCTGACCAACCGCAAGCTGGTGTTTCGCGGCGCGGCGCCCACGCTCACCCTGGGCTACGTGGACCGCGGCTCGAACATCGAGCTGTACGCGTTCAACCGCACCTATGTGCGGGTGGGGATCACGAAGGAGTTCTGAGGTGCTCACCCCTCACCCCGGCCCTCTCCCGCAAGGGGAGAGGGGGAACAGCGCGGGGACCGCGGGGTGCAGCGGAAATCGCTGGCGGGAGAGTACGGCCTAGAGGCGCTTGGGGTTGTTGAGCCCGGCCTGCGCCATCTCGGCGGCGCGCAGCACCGCGCGCGCCTTGTTCTGCGTCTCCTGCCACTCGCTGGCAGGAACCGAGTCGGCGACGATGCCCGCGCCGGCCTGGACGTAGAGGCGGCCATCCTTGATGACCGCCGTGCGGATCGCGATCGCGAGGTCCATGTCGCCGTTGAAGCCGAGGTAGCCGACCGCGCCGGCATAGACGCCGCGGCGGCTGGGCTCCAGCTCGTCGATGATCTCCATCGCGCGCACCTTCGGTGCGCCGCTCACGGTTCCGGCCGGGAAAGTGGCCTTCAGCACCGCGATGGCGTCGAGCTCCGGCTTGAGCTTCGCCTCGACGTTGGACACGATGTGCATGACGTGGGAGTAGCGCTCCACCACCATGTTGTCGGTGACGCGCACGGTGCCCGTCTGCGCAACCCGGCCGATGTCGTTGCGGCCGAGGTCCATGAGCATCACGTGCTCGGCACGCTCCTTCGGGTCGGCGAGCAGGTCCTGCTCCAGCGCGACGTCCTGCTCACGCCCCGCGCCGCGCGGCCGCGTCCCGGCGATGGGGCGCACGGTCACGGTATCGCCCTCCAGCCGCACCAGGATCTCGGGCGAGGCCCCGACGACGTGGAACCCGCCCATGTCGTAATAGAACATGTAGGGCGAGGGATTCAGCGCCCGCAGCGCGCGGTACAGCGACAGCGGCGAGGCCGGATACGGATGGCTGACCCGTTGCGACAGGACCACCTGCATGATGTCGCCGTCGTAGATGTAGCGCTTGGCGCGCTCCACTGCGGCCTTGAACGCCGACTCCGAGAACTCCGCCTGCACCACGCCCGGGGGCATCGGCACTTCCTCGGGGATCTTCACCGGCGTGCGCAGGTCCTTCGCCAGCTCCTGCAGGCGCTGCAGGCCGCGCTCGTAGGCGTTGGACGCGCCCGGATCGGCGAACACGATCAGGTAGAGCTTGCCCGACAGATTGTCGACCACCGCCAGCTGCTCGGACAGCAGCAGCAGGATGTCGGGCGTGCCCAGCGCATCGGGCTTGTCGCACTTCGCCAGCCGCGGCTCGATGTAGCGCACGGTGTCGTAGGCGAAGATGCCGACCAGGCCGCCGCAGAAGCGCGGCAGGCCCGCCGGGGTGGCCGCCTTGAAGCGGCCCTGGCAGGCGCGCACGTACTCGAGCGGATCGTCGTGCTCCGAGCGCTGCACCAGCTGGTCGCCGTGGTACTCGCTGCAGGTGCGGCCGCGGATCTCGTAGCGGGTCTGCGCCGGCAGGCCGATGAAGGAATAGCGCCCGAAGCGCTCGCCGCCCTGCACCGACTCGAGCAGGTACGACCATGGCCGGTTGGCGAGCTTCAGGTAGACGGACAGCGGCGTGTCGAGATCGGCGAAGGTCTCGAGCACGAGCGGAATGCGGTTGTAGCCCTGGGCAGCGAACTGCCTGAACTCGGACTCGGTCATGATGAAAGCTCCAGCGGACTTCGATGGACGGAACGGCGAAAGCAGGTCAGGCAAAGGTGGACGGGCGCCAGCAGCGCCAGTCGACCCATGCCGGGAGCCTGAGCCGTCGAGTCCGAGTCTCGCGTGTCACGACCGGAAGTTGGAAGCTAGTCCTGGGATGTGCGCTCGATGAGCGCATGCGCCTCGAGCAGGTCCGAAACTATAGCATCGCAGTCCAGGTCCCGCACTTCCATCCCGCCGCGGTAGCCGTAGGGCACGCACAGCACCGGACAGCCGGCCGCCCTGGCCGCCGCGGTGTCGTTGTCGGAGTCCCCGATCATCAGCAGCCGGGCCGGCGGCACGCCGAAGCGTTGCGCGATGTGCAGCAGGGGCAGCGGATCGGGCTTGCGCGCCGGCAGGCTGTCGCCGCTGACGACGATGTCCAGCCAGTCGGCCAGGCCGGTGGCATCGAGCAACGGCTGGGTGAAGGCCTGCGACTTGTTGGTGACGCAGGCCAGCTTCAGGCCCTGCGCGCGCATGCTGCGCAGGCCCTGTTCCACGCCCGGGAACGGCACCGGCGAGCGCAGGAAGGTTTCGCGATAGTGGTGCTGGAACGAATCATGGGCGCGCTCGAACTCCGCGGCGGGCGGCTCGCCCTCGCGGGTACCGGTCAGCAGGCGCTTGACCAGCCGCGCGATGCCGTTGCCGATGTAGTCGCGCACCCGGTCCTGCCCGGCAGGCGGCCGCCCCATCTCGCGCAGCATGCGCTCGGCCGCTTCGGCGATGTCGGGCAGCGTGTCCAGCAGGGTGCCGTCGAGGTCGAAGGCGACGGCGTCTACATGAAACTTCACCGAATACCTTTCACCGCCAAGGACGCAAAGGACGCCAAGGGGAAGCTTGAAGGGCACGACCTGAAGACATGGAACAGCTTTCCTTCGCGTCCTTGGCGGTGAGCGGTTCATCATCGAACCGTCGCAACTCAGACACGCTCGAGCTCCGCACGCATCGCCTTGATGGTGCCCGGATAGTCCGTGGTGCCGAAGATCGCCGAGCCGGCCACGAACGTGTCCGCCCCCGCCCGCGCCACTTCCGCGATGTTGTCCACCTTCACGCCGCCGTCCACCTCGAGCCAGACATCCCGGCCCAGCGCATCGATGCGCTGGCGGACCGCGCGCACCTTGTCCAGGGTGTAGGGGATGAACTTCTGTCCGCCGAAGCCCGGGTTGACGGACATGATCAGCACCAGGTCGAGCTGGCCCAGCACGTGGTCGAGGCACGCCAGCGGCGTGGCGGGATTGAGCACGAGACCCGCCCGGCAGCCGCACTCGTGGATCAGCCCGATGGTCCGGTCGATGTGCTCGGAGGCCTCCGGATGGAAGCTGATGATGTTGGCCCCCGCCTGGGCGAAGTCCGGGACGATCCGGTCCACCGGCTTGACCATTAGGTGCACGTCGATCACGGCCTCGGTCAGCGGGCGGATCGCCGCGCACACCATCGGGCCAATGGTCAGGTTGGGGACGTAATGGTTGTCCATCACGTCGAAGTGGATGAGGTCGGCCCCGGCGGCGATCACCTGGGTGACCTCTTCGCCCAGGCGGGCGAAGTCCGCGGAGAGGATGCTGGGAGCGATGCGGTAGTTGCGTGCCATCCGGCGATTGTAGCCGCAAAGCGCCAGTGTGCTGCAGCGGCTTGTGCTCGCAGGAGAATTCGTGTGCAATCGCACCCATGACGAAGAAGTACGACATCACCGTGCGGGCGCGCGCCACCTTCGTGCCCGAGCAGTCCGACGAGGACGAAGCCCGCTTCGTGTTCGCCTACACCATCACCATCACCAACACCGGCTCAGTGGCTGCGCGCCTGCTCAGCCGGCACTGGATCATCACCGATTCGGACAACAAGGTGCAGGAGGTGAAGGGCATGGGCGTGGTGGGCGAACAGCCGCTGCTGCAGCCCAGCGAGAGCTTCGAGTACACCAGCGGCGCGGCCATCGCCACGCCGGTCGGCACCATGCGCGGCAGCTACCAGATGACCGCGGAGGACGGCACGCAGTTCGACGCCCCGATCCCCGAGTTCATGCTGAGCATGCCGCGCGTGCTGCATTGACGCGTTCAGCGCTCCTCGGGCGGCCGCCCAGGCTGGTCGCGCTTCTTGCGCGGCAGGGTCCACCAGACGATGCCGATGAAGATCGCGAGCCCGAGCGCGATCTCGAACGCCAGCCAAGCCATACCCGAGTCTCCGTCAATCCAACCATGGCCTACGCCCATCCGGCGCGCGCAGCCGCGGTGCTCGCCCTGATGCTGGGCATTTCCGCCTGCACCAGCATACCGAAAACCGCCGCACCCACGCCGCCCCCAGCGCCGGCCGCGCCCGCGCCCTGCCCGGTCTGCCCCCCGCCGGAGACCGTGGCCCCGCCGCAGAAGCCGATCAGCCTGCGCAACAACCTCGCCCCGGCGAGTTGGGACAGCATCGAGGGTTGGCGTGGCGACCGGATGGAAGACGCGCTGGCGGCGTTCCTGCGCAGCTGCCCGGCGGTGCGCGGGGACGCATGGAAAGCCGCGTGCGAGCAGGCGCGCAAGGTCGACCCGGCGGACGGCGCGGCCATCGGCCGCTTCTTCGAGGCGGCCTTCACGCCCTGGCAGGTGGTCAACGCGGATGGCACGACCGAGGGCATGATCACCGGGTACTACGAGCCGCTGCTGCGCGGCAGCCGCAAGCCGTCCGCGGTCTACCGTTATCCGCTCTACGGGCCGCCCGAGGACCTGCTGATCGTCGACCTGGCCGAGCTCTATCCCGAGCTCAAGCCGCTGCGGCTGCGCGGGCGCCTCGACGGCCGCCGGGTGGTGCCCTACTACACCCGCGGCGACATCGAAGCCGGCCGCGCGCAGGTGAGCGGGCGCGAGCTGCTGTTCACCGACGACCCGGTCGAGCTGTTCTTCCTGCAGATCCAGGGCTCGGGCCGGGTGCAGCTCGACACGGGCGAGATCGTGCGCGTGTCCTATGCCGACCAGAACGGCCACCCGTACCGCTCCGTTGGCCGGGTGCTGGTGGATCGCGGGGAGCTGACCCTCGACCAGGCCTCCATGCAGGGCATCAAGGCGTGGGGCCAGCGCAATCCGGAGCGGCTCGCCGCGCTGCTGGACGAGAACCCATCCTACGTCTTCTTCCGCGAGGTCCCGGCCAACGCCGACGGCCCGCCCGGTGCGCTCAACGTGCCGCTCACCGCCGGCCGCAGCCTGGCGGTCGATCCTCGCGCGATCCCGCTCGGCGCGCCGGTGTTCATGGCAACGACGTGGCCCAATTCCACCGACCCGCTGCAGCGCCTGATGGTCGCCCAGGACACCGGAGGCGCGATCAAGGGCGCGGTCCGTGCGGACCTCTACTGGGGCTCGGGCGACGACGCCGGGGTGCTCGCCGGGAAGATGCGCCAGCGCGGCAAGCTGTGGGTGCTGTTGCCGACCGGGTTTGCCTTCTGACCGCGTACTGTTCTACCGCAACCGCACTTCAGTCGGCACCAGGCTCGGGCGAGAACGCCATCTTCACCAGGATGCGGCTGCGCACCGCGCGGCCGTCCTTGCGCGCCGGCTCGAAGCGGGCGCCTTCGAATGCGGCCAGCGCGGCCTGCTCGAAATGGCCCGGAGGCTGCGCCTCGACCACCGATGCTTCGTGCACGGCGCCGTCCTCGTCGATGAGCAGCAGCAGCGTCACCTCCCCGCGCAGCCCATCCGCCCCGGCCTGCTCCGGATATACCGGCTTGTAGGCCACCAGCGGGCGGGGAAACACGTCGAGCTGACGGGCCGGATACCAGGTGAGGTCGCGCACGCCGGGCAGTTCGAGCGCCGGCTGCGGGGCGGGCGGGGCAACCGGTTCGCTGATGACGGCTGGCGCCGCGGCTCGCATCATCGGTGGCGCGGGAGCGTCAGCGCTCCCGGGCTGCTCGGCCGGCCGACGCTGGCTGCTGCGGGGAACATGCGCGCTGCGCGTGGCGGTCGAACGCTGCGGCGCCGCCTGGTCCGACGCCGGCAAGGGCGCGGGCTCGAGCCGCGCCTGCAGTGCAGGGAAGTGCGTGCCCGATGCGCGCGGCGGCACGAACCGCACGGTATACAGCAGCGAAGCGTGGAGCGCGGCCGACGCCGCGAGCGCAATCAGCAGCCTGCCCGGCGCGCCATCGTCCACTGCATGGGTCGACGCGCTCACACCGGCCCGGCCAGGACGTCAGTCCGCTTTCGCGCCCGACAGGTATTCCTCGATCTGCGCGGCCGAGATGGCGCCGGGCACGCGCTCGCCGCCCGGCATGATGAGCGTCGGGGTGGCGTTGATGCCCTTCTTGCGACCGTACTCGACGATCTTGTCCACCGGGTTGGGGCAGCTCGCATCGGCCTTGGGCGCGATCTTGCGCTGCATGTAGTCCTCCCACGCCTTGAGCTTGTCGGGCGAGCACCAGATCTGCTTGGAGATCTCGGTCGCCTTCGGGTGCAGCGAGTCGATCGGGTAGAGGAACATGTAGATGGTGACGTTGTCGAGCTTGGCCAGGTCGTTCTCGATGCGCTTGCAGAACGGGCAGTCGGGATCGGAGAACACGGCGATCTTGCGCTCGCCCTTGCCCTTCACGCGCTTGAACGCGAGGTCCAGCGGCAGCTCGTTGAAGTCCACCGCGTTGAGCTTGCGCTTGCGCTGCTCGGTGAGGTTGGTCATCGTCTTGGTGGCGATGACGTTGCCGTCGACGATGTAGTCGAAGTCGTCGTCGGTGTAGAAGATCTCGCCGTCGATGACGACCTCGTACAGCCCCAGGTAGGGCTGCTTGGTCACGCTCTGCACCTGGGCCTTGGGAAACTTGGCAGTCACGGCCTTGCGGATGGCAGCCTCGTCGGCGTGGGCGATCGCGGCGGCAAGCAGCATGGACACCAGCGCGAGCAGGGAAGCGATTCTCAGGGGCATTGCTTGAGTCCTTAGTGTGGTTCAGCCCAGCGCGTGGGTCACGAGCAGCCGCTTCACGTGCGCGACGTGATCGACCAGGGACAAACCCCGGTTGCGCAGCCAGGAAAGTGCACGATGGTCGGCGCCGAAGAGCTTCTTCAGGCCGTCGGTTGCCAGCGTCATGGCCAGGATGTCCTCCCGGCGAGCGCGCTCGTACCGTCGCAGCAACCGGAGCTCGCCGACGTCGCGGCATGGACCGCGATCGCGCAGGATGCGAGCCAGCTCGCGCACATCCTGGAAGCCGAGGTTCACACCCTGCCCCGCGAGCGGGTGCAGATTATGCGCGGCGTCCCCTGCCAGCGCAAGGCGAGGCCGCACCAGCTCGCGCACGGTGACCAGCTGCAGCGGAAAGCCCGCCGCGGGGGTGATCACCTCGAGCCTTCCCAATGCATCGCCACTGGCCTCGCGTACCCGTTGCGCGAGCGCTCCGGGCGCCAGCGCGAGCAGCGCACTCGCCTGCTCCTCCTGCGCAGACCACACCAGCGAGCAGCGGTTCCCGGGCAGAGGCAGCAGCGCCAGGATGCCGTCGCGGCGGAACCACTGGTGCGCCACGCCGTGATGGCTGCGCTCGCAGGTGAAGTTGGCCACCACGGCGGTCTGCCGGTACGGCGAAGCCTGCGCGGGAATGCCCGCCTGCTCCCGCACCCAGGAGCGCGCGCCGTCGGCCGCGACCACGAGGGCGGCCTGCAGGGTGCGGCCATCCTCCAGGCTGAGCCGCGCCCGGTCGTCGAACGTGAGGGCCGCGCAGGCCGCCGGCATCCACACCGATGCATGATCCTCGAGCCCCTGCCAGAGCGCATCGACCAGCACGCGCCCCTCGACGATCGAGGCCAGCCGGGTGGTGCGGGCGTCCTGCGCATCGAACTCGATCCGCCCGCTCGCGTCGCCCCGCACGTCCATGCCGGTGACCGGCGCCACTCGCGCCTCGTCCGGCCAGGCCCCGAGGCCGGCCAGGAACGCGGCACTTCCCGGGCTGATCGCGAATACGCGCGAGTCCCAGTCCGCCGGCTCGGGCGGGAGCGGCGCGGGCCGGGCACCGCGGTCGACCAGGGCGAGGCGCAGGCCGCTGTGGCGCAGGGCGCGGGCGAGCGCCAGGCCCACCATGCCCGCCCCCACGATGATCACGTCGAAGTCGTTGCCTTCCCGCATGCCGCCTTGACAGTCCCAGGCCCCGAAAGTAACCTTTCGCCCCTTCCGTTCGCCGCCCTCAGCGGCTGGTGGACGCACAAAGGTCAAATCCCGGTGATGTAGCTCAGCTGGTCAGAGCGAGGGATTCATAACCCCTAGGTCGGCGGTTCGAGCCCGCCCATCACCACCAAATTGCCCATCTTCCCGCCCCGATCGCGCGGCGGGCCGAAGCTGCAACTGTAGCGCACATCGGCGCTGGACGGCCCTGCTAGAATCAGCTACTCGGCCAGGATACTCATGAACTTACTCCGTGCATTCCGCGGCGCCGCCGGCGCCGTCGTGCGGCTGGCGCTGCCGGCCGTGCTCGTCGTCGCCTCCGCCGCGGCCTGGTCGCAGATGCCGCGGCCGGTGCAGATCCCCGCCAACGCCATCTACGGCGACATGAAGTGGTTCCGCTACCCCGAGGCCATGATGGGGAAGAAGATCGTCCGCTTCGGCCCGGGGGCGCGCATCTACGACGTGAACAACCTGATCATCCAGCCGGCCATGGTGCCCTCGGCGGGACCCGTGCTGTTCCGCCTCGACGTCCAGGGCCAGGTGACGCAGATGTGGCTGCTGCGGCCGGACGAGGCGGCGGCGGCGAAGGAACGGGCCAAGAAGGCCGAGAAGAAATGACGCGCAAGTTCTACATCCGCACCTTCGGCTGCCAGATGAACGAGTACGACTCGGACAAGCTGGCGGACGTCCTGCGCGCGACCGCCGGCATGGAGCCGGCCGCGTCGGTGGAGGAGGCGGACCTGGTGCTGTTCAACACCTGTTCGGTGCGCGAGAAGGCCCAGGAGAAGGTGTTCTCCGACCTCGGCCGGGTGCGCCAGCTCAAGCGCACCAACCCGGACCTGCTGATCGGGGTGGGCGGCTGCGTGGCCAGCCAGGAAGGCGCCGGCATCGTCGAGCGCGCCCCGTTCGTCGATCTCGTGTTCGGGCCGCAGACCCTGCACCGCCTGCCGGACCTGATCGAGGCGCGGCGCCGCTCGGGCCGCTCGCAGGTCGACGTGTCCTTCCCGGAGGTCGAGAAGTTCGATCACCTGCCGCCGCCGCGCAAGGACGGGGCGAGCGCGTTCGTGTCGATCATGGAAGGCTGCAGCAAGTACTGCAGCTTCTGCGTGGTGCCCTACACCCGCGGCGAGGAGGTCTCGCGCCCGTTCGAGGACGTGCTCACCGAGGTCGCCGCGCTCACCGACCAGGGTGTGAAGGAGATCACGCTGCTGGGCCAGAACGTCAACGCCTACCGCGGCACCAT
>CAZFYX010000093.1:0-6472 GCA_964523885.1 uncultured Burkholderiales bacterium
CGTGAACCCCGACGCATCCTCGGCCAGCCGCTGCTCGCAGAGCGGCGTGTACTGCGCGCCCGGCAGCCGCCGCAGCGTGGGATCACTGGAAACCTCCGAGCGAACCAGCCGCACCGAGTCCCGCACCAGCGGCTCCAGTGCCGCCAGCGCACGAGTGGAGTCTGCGCCGGACTGCTCGAGGTCACCGATCACCTGCTCCAGCACGCATGGGTCGATGGCGCGGTAGTAGTGCTCCGCCGCGGGCCGGGACACGCCCAGTGCCCACAACCGCACCAGCAGCTCGCTGCCCCAACTCTCGCGCACCAGCACCAGGGCATCCTTCACGTTCGCCCGCTCCAGCTCCGCATCGGGATTCCAGCGCAGGCTGATCATGCCCTGCTGGTACTGCCGCACGCGGATCGGCACCAGCATGACGATGCCCATGAGGACGCCGGTCACCAGCGCGATGCCGAGGCCTCGCCGCACCAGGGGATTCGCCACGGGAATGGTGACGGCCCGCGCCGACCAGAGCGCCAGCGCCGGCGCCAGCGCGAAGAGGAAGCGCGGGCCGAGATAGAACCCATCATGCCAGTACGCCGCATAGAGCAGGCAGAGCAGCGTGCCGGTCACGAGGAAGTACCGGTCGGCCCGGTCATGGTCCTTGCCGAGGCCCATCCATGCGATGGCGGGCAGGAGCGCCGGGAAGGGCGTCTCGAACAGGTAGCTCTGCAGCCGCACGAAGTAGAGGTTCAGCAGCTCGAGGCCGCGCAAGGGCGTGTGCAGGTCGCCCCAGGGCGCCGCGTGAAAGCCGAGATCGTGCGAGTGGCCCCACATGACGGTATAGCCGAAGCGGAGGGGCGCCCCGGTCGTGGCCCAGTTGATGGCGCAGAGCACCGCTACGGGAATGGCGACGCCGATCCCAGCCGCCATCAGGTCACGCAAGGGCATCGAGCGGCGCACCGTGCGAGCCAGCAACCAGCAGCCGGCCGGCAGGGCAAACGCGAGCGCATCGACCGGGCGAATCGTCGCGGCCATGCCCAGCGCGAATCCGCAGCCCAGCGCCGCAGTCACGTGCGACTCGCCGTCTCGTACCACGCTGAAGAGCGCCGTGGTGGCCAGGAGCAACCACATGAGCGACGTCACGTGGTTCATGTGCGATCCGCTCATGAACACGACGAACGGCGCGAGGGCAAATAACGCCAGGGCCAGTCGCCGCACGAAGCGGCAGGGCTCGACCAGGCGGAGAAGCCGTGCAAAGGCCCACGCACTCACCGCACCTGCAAGCGGCCCCACCAGCCACTCCGCGTGCAGGAGTGACCCCAGCGCCAGCATCGCCGGCCCGCCGGCGGGGAACTGGCCGTACACCTTCCCGGTGTCGATCAGGTGCATGCTGCTGGTGAACTCCGGGTACGCCGGAGCCGGGAGCCAGAGCCGCCCGCTCGTGAAGATCCGCGCCTGCACCACCTGGATGATCTCGTCGATCAGCAGCGGCCGGCCGCTGAAGACCAGCCACGCCACGGCGATGTAGAGCAGGAGTGCCACGCCGATGATGACGGCGGTGACGGGATCGGGACCATCCTCGCCGGCCGGTACCACGGGCACCGACCCTGGCAGGGTCCAGCGGCGGCGAAGGAGGATGACCGCCACGGCGCCCGCACCCAGGCAGATCGCCGTGCCGGAAATCCAGCCATCGAGCAGGAGGCCGAATGCCGGCAGCGCATGGCCGCCGGGAATCCAGTTGGCGATCGGAAGGAACCCGAATGCGGCCACGACGATGGCAGCGGCGATGAACGCCGCCTGCCATCCGCGCGAGGCCCCGCCGTTCACGTGGTGCGCTTGGGGGGAAAGAGGTTGAAGCGGACGATATGGAAGAAGGCGGCGACGCCGTCCTTCCAGCCGATCTTCTTGCCCTCGGCGTAGGTGCGGCCGTCGTAGGATATGGGCACTTCCCAGATGCGCGCCCCGGCCTGGGCCAGCCGCGCCGTGAGCTCCGGCTCGAAGCCGAACCGGTCGGTGGTCAGCACCAGCGACTTCATGAGCGGTGCCTTCACCATCTTGTAGCAGGTCTCCATGTCGGTCAGGTTGAGGTCGGTCAGCATGTTCGACAGGAGGGTGAGCAGGCTGTTGCCCACCGAATGCCAGAAGTAGAGCACGCGGTGCTCGCCGCCCAGGAAGCGTGACCCGAACACCGCGTCGGCCTTGCCGGTGAGGATCGGCTTGAGCAGGACCGCGAAATCCTCCGGGTCGTACTCCAGGTCGGCGTCCTGCACCACGATCACCTCACCGGTGGCGTGCTCGATGCCCGAGCGGAGCGCGGCGCCCTTCCCCCGGTTCACCGGGTGGTGCACCACGATCTCCACCAGGCCCTCGGCCTTGAGCCGGTCGAGGATCTCCGCACTGCCGTCCTTCGAGCAGTCGTTGACGCAAATGATCTCCATCGGCAGCGGGATCTCGTGCAGCCGACCGACGATCTTCTCGACGGTCCTCACCTCGTTGTATACCGGGACGATCACAGACAGGCGGGGCAGCTCGGGGCCGCGTGTCACGCCCGCGCCTCCACCACCTGCTCCTCGTACCGGGCCAGCTTGCGGTACAGCGTCGACGGGTCGATACCGAGGACCTCGGCCGCGCGGGTCTTGTTGCCACCCTCCGCCTGCAGCACCCACATGATGTAGGCCCGCTCGATGACCTCGAGTGTCGGGTTCTTGTAGGAGCGCTCGCTCACCAGCGGCTCCTTGCGGCGCCGGGTGATGCGCTCCGGCAGGTAGGCCGGCTCGATGAGGTTGGAGCGGCAGAGCACGCCGGCGTGCTCGAGGGCGTTCTCGAGCTCGCGCACGTTGCCGGGCCACTCGTACACCATCACCGCGTCGAGCGACTCCTGGCTCAGCGCCTTCACCTCGCCGCCGGTCTCCTGCGCCAGCACCTGGAGGAACTGCTCGATGAGCAGCAGCAGGTCGTCACGCCGCTCGCGCAGCGGCGGCAGCTGCAGCGCGATCACGTTGAGGCGGTAGAAGAGGTCGGAGCGGAAGTTGCCCCGCCGCATCTCCTCCTCCAGGTCGCGGTTGGTGGCCGCGATGATGCGCACGTCCACCGGGATCGCCTCGGTAGCGCCCACGGGGATCACTTCCCGTTCCTGCAGCACGCGCAGCAGCTTCACCTGCAGCGAGGCGGGCATCTCGCCCACCTCGTCGAGGAAGAAGGTGCCGCCCCGCGCCGCGGCGAAGAGGCCCTGCTTGTCGCGCACCGCGCCGGTGAAGCTGCCCTTCACGTGGCCGAACAGCTCGCTTTCCAGCAGGCTCTCGGGCAGGGCGCCGCAGTTGATCGAGAGGAACGGTCCCTCGTTCCGGGTGGACAGGTCGTGGATGTAGTGCGCCACCACTTCCTTGCCGGTGCCGCTCTCGCCCTGGATGAGCACGGTCGAGTCGGTGGGCGCCACGTGTTCCGCCAGCTTGAGCATCTCGAGGAAGCGCTTCGACTTGCCGATCGGCCGCGACACCCCGCCGCGTTCCCGCCGGCGGATCTCCTGCCGCAGCTGCTTGTTCTCCACCCGGATCGCGCGGAACTCGCAGGCCCGGCGCAGGATCGCGACCAGCTCGTCGTTGGAGAACGGCTTCTGGATGTAGTAGAAGGCGCCGCTGTTGACCGCCTGGATCGCGCTCTGCAGCGAGGCCTGGGCGGTCATGAGGATGACCGGCGTCATCGCGTCCTGCTCCCGCGCCGCCGTCAGGATGTCGATGCCCGACACCTGCGGCATCCGCACGTCGGTGAGCACGATGTCGTGCGCGCCGTTCCGGATCTGTTCCAGGCCGGCCTTGCCGCCCTGGGCAGTGGTCACTTCGAATCCCTCGTTGCGGAGCAGGATCCGCAGCGTATCAAGGATGCCCGACTCATCGTCGATGACGAGCACGGTTGGCTTCTGGCTCATGCGACTCCCTCCGCCATGGCGTGGGCGGGAAGCAGGATGGTGAATGTTGTGCCGGCGCGGATCCGCGTCTCGACGTACACGAGGCCGCGATGCGCCTCGACGGCCCGCTGCACGATGGCGAGGCCCAGGCCGCTGCCGCCCGGCCGTCCCGACACGAACGGCTGGAACAGGCGGTCCTTGATCTCGTCGGGAATGCCCGGGCCGTCATCGGCCACCTGCAGCCGCGCCGCCGTCTCGAAGTCGGCCCCGTGGGGCAGCTCGTTCGCCGGCAGCATCCCCACCCGGACGGTGACCCGCACCGGCTGGCCGCGCGCGGCCTGCACGGCGTTGAGCAGCAGGTTGGCGACCACCCGGTGCAGCAGGTCGGCATCGCCCTGGAGGATCGTCTCCTCCCCCTCGACCACCACCGCGGCCTGCGGGCCGCAGTCGGGATGGACCTGCACCACGCGCGCCGCGTCCCTGGCCACCGCGAGCAGGTCGATCGTCTCCGACTTCGTGGCGCGCACCCGCGCGAAGTCGAGGAACTCGCTGAGCAACCGCGTGAGCCGGTCGCTCTCCCGCACGATCAGGCCCGACAGCACCTGGTCGTCCTCGCTGGCGTGCCGGCCCCGCGCCAGCTGCTCGCAGGCACTGCGGATCGACGCGAGCGGGTTGCGGATCTCGTGCGCCAGCGAGGCGGAGAGGGCCGCCACGGCCTCCAGTCGCTCCGCCCGCCGGTGCAGCTCCTGCAACTGCTTCAGCTCGGAGATGTCGGTGAAGATCGCCGTCACCGAGGGAACCTCGCGATCCTCCGGCTGGAAGGTGGTGGTGGAGAGGCCGATCGGGAACAGCCGCCCGTTGGCCCGCACCATCCCCTCACCGCGACTCACCTTCCGCCCGTGCCGGATGCCCGCGACGATCGCCGCGCCCAGGTCCTTCGACTGGGTGTGAAGCTTGTCGAGGATCGGCCGCCCGAGCAATCGATCGCCGTTGATGCCAAGGAGCCGCTCGGCCGTCGGGTTGATGAACGCGAGGCGCCCCTCGGCGTCCACCGTGATCACGCCCGACCGGATGTTCTGCAGGATGTCGTCCGCCTCGAGCCGCACCCGCCGGAGCTCATGCTCCAGCGTGTACTGCTGCGCATCGGACGCCCGCAGCCGGTGACCGAGCACGGCGACGATCGCGAACACCACGTTGAACAGCACCACCTGCACCCAGAACGCCACGTCGGGGCCCGACGACCCGCCCACCAGCGTATCGGCCACGTACAGGACGGTAGCGGTGACCGTGACCAGCACGCCCAGCTGCGGCGGCAGCAGCACCGCGTAGCCCGCGATGACCAGCACGTACAGCGAGGCGAAGATCGCCGGCGCGCTGGCATAGTGCACCAGCGTCGTGACCAGCCCCAGATCGGCCAGCGCCTGGCCGACGAGGAAGAGGCTGCCGATCTCCCCGCCACGGATCCGGACACGCCACCAGCCATACGCCGTGGCCACGAGCGTGACCAGCACGGCGATGCTGAAGATGAACGAGACGTCGGGCGTGCGGGTCCAGACCAGGGCCGCGGCGAGCAGCGTGCCAACCGCCAGCAGCGTCCGCGCCGCGAAGAGCCAGGAGAGCAGCGCCCGCTGGCGCGGCAGCGAACGGGTATCCGCACCCGAAACGCTCGGCACGGGGGGCTGGGGCCGCTCGACGGTCGGCGCGACAGGTATCACGCTGAACGATAGCCACTTCGCTAGATTGCGCGCCATGCTGAATCGACCGAATCCCCTGCTCATGGCCGGGCGCGCCCTGCGGAAGCGCTGCCCCTACTGCGGCGCCGCGGGCCTCTATGACGGCTGGTTCAAGGCGAAGGCGAATTGCCCCTCGTGCGGACTCAGGCTGGAGCGCGGGGAAGAGGGCTACGTGGTGGGGAGCTACATGTTCAACCTGGTGGGCGCCGAGCTGGTCTTCATGTCGCTCTTCGTGCTGACGCTCCTGCTGACCTGGCCCACGCCGCCGTGGAACGTGCTCTGGTGGGCCGGCGGCTTCTTCATGGTCACGGCGCCGATGATCTTCTACCCCTTCGCCAAGCTGCTCTTCCTCGCCTTCGACCTGAGCTTCCGGCCGGCGCGACAAGAGGACTTCACCGCCCGGGCGTAGCCTCAGGGCACCGCGGACATGTCGCGGGGCCAGTCATACAGCACCTGGTAGAGGCTCCGGTTCCGCTGCACGATGCGCACGTAGTCGCGCGTCTCCACGTACGGGATCCGCTCCGTCAGCAACTCCGGGTCCTCGGATCCGCTGCGTGTCTTCCAGCGCACCACCCGATGCGCTCCCGCATTGTACGCCGCCAGCACCTCGACCACGCTTCCCTGGCTCTCCAGCAGTGCCTTCAGGTGCACCGAGCCGATCTCGAGGTTGGCATCAGCCTGGTACAGGAGCACGGCGTCCCATTCGGGATAGCCCAGCCCCTTCGCCACCCGCTTGCCGACCTCGGGCATCACCTGCATCAGCCCTCGCGCCCCGGCGGAGGACGTGGCTTCCGGATCGAACAGCGACTCCTGCCGGGTGAGCGCGGCAACCAGTGGCGGGTCGACGCCGGCGCGC
>CAZFYX010000094.1:0-71368 GCA_964523885.1 uncultured Burkholderiales bacterium
GCCCTTGCCGAGCGCCATGTCCACCGTGCCGGCAGGCGACTCGAACTTCATGTACTCGAACGCCTTGATGATGTCGTCGATCGACGGGTCCTTGCCCTTGTTCGCCGCCTGTGCCTTCTCGTATGCGGCCTTGGTGCCGAAGAACGCCGTGGCCATGTGGTACGAGGCGTACACGGCGCCGGCGCCGTACTTGTCCCGGTAGGCCTTGGCGAACCACTTGTTCAGCGCGGTGGGCGGGGCGAACACCCCGTTCGGGCCGCGTGCCCCGATGATGGTGCCGTCGGGCACCTGCGCGGCCAGGCGCTCCAGGACGGTCTCGCCGGTGATCATGATGTTGGGCATCTTCGTCAGCAGGCCGCGCGGGGACGACTGGGTGATGAACGCCTCGAGATCGCCGCCCCAGAGCGAGTTCTGGATGATCTCGGCGCTGCTGCCGAGCAGCGCCGAGACTTCGGTGCCATACTGGCCCGCGCCGAGCTTCGGCGTGACGTTGGTGCCGATCTGGGCCTGCGGCTTGAGGATCTTCATGGACTCGGTGAAGTCCGACCACGCGTCCTGGCCCCAGGCATAGTTCGGGTTGACGCCCGAGTACGTCTTCAGGTTGGGAAAGCTCTCCGCGATGTAGCGCGCGGCGGCCACGTTCTCCTGCGTGGCCATGGTGGTGGTGCGGAACACGTACTTGTACGAGTTCTCCTCGAAGATGCGATTGGTGGCGCAGTCGAACAGGATGGTGAGCTTCTTCATCTCCTCGGCCACCGGCGCGACCGCCAGGCAGTCGCCGGAGGAGATGACGCCGATCACCAGGTCGACGTTCTGGCGCTCGACCAGGTTGCGGTACTCGGTGACTACCTTGGTCGGGCCGCCGGCCTCGTCCACGTAGACCAGCTCGATCGGCCGGCCGCCGAAGCCCTTCTTGTCGTAGCCGGGGGCCTGGCCGCCTGCGCTGAATGCTTCCGCCAGCAGGTCGGAGGCATTCTTGGCCGGCACGCCGAAGGGGCCGGCCGCTGGGCCGGACAGGAAGGTGATGACGCCGATGCGCAACGGCTGCTGCGCGAGCGCGCCGAGCGGCAGCAGCAGGGCGAACGCGATGGCGAGTGCGCCGAACTGGCGCGTCGGGTGCTTCATGCTCGATCCTCCGATGGGATGCTGCGGGACGAGCGCGCTGCATGCAGCGCACGCCGCTCCGATGTGAGTCTGGTGCCGCGGCCCGTGCTGCACCGCCGCTGGTGGCGGCGATTATAGCAACGAAGTTGGCTAGAATAGGCGGGAGCCCAGGGGCGGGAAGGACGGGGTTCCTCCGGATGACGGGTGGAGCATGTCCGGGACATCATCGCCATGATGCAGTGGCGATTTCCCGCCGCGGCCGGCAATCCGGCCGGCACATGCGATGTTGCACCGCCCTCTGCCTCCAGCCTCTCGCCTCCAGCCTCCAGTGAACATCCTCGCCCTCGATACCTCGTCCGACTGGTGCTCAGCCGCGCTGCTGCAGGGCGCGGCACTCACCGCACGCGAGGTCCGCGCGCAGCAGCGGCACTCCGAGCTGATCCTGCCGATGGTCGAAGGGTTGCTCGATGGCAGCGGCGTGCGCCTGCAGGACCTGGATGCCGTGGCGTTCGGCTCCGGTCCCGGTTCGTTCACCGGGCTGCGCATCGCCTGCGGCGTCGCCCAGGGCCTGGCGTTCGGCGCAAACCTGAAGGTGGTGCCGGTGGCGACCCTGGAGGCGATGGCCGAGGCGCTCGGCGCGCCCCGCGTGCTCGCCGCGCTCGATGCGCGGATGGATGAGCTCTACCTCGCAGCCTACGAACGCGCGGGCGCCGGCTGGCACTGCGTCATCGAGCCCTGCCTGTGCACGGTGAGCGCGGCGCCGGCCCTGTCCGGCCCGGACTGGGTGGGGTGCGGCAGCGGGTTCGGCGTCCACGCCGATGCGCTGCGCGCCCGCTACGGCCCGCAGCTGCGGGCGGTGCATCCGGACACCTTCGCCCACGCGCGCGAGATCGCGGCCATCGCGGCGCGCGTCCATGCAGCCGGCGGCAGCATGGAGCCCGACCACGCCGCGCCGCTCTACGTGCGCGACAAGGTGGCCCGGACCGTGGCCGAGCGCCGCGAGGACGCGAGGGTGCGCTCGTGAGCGCCGTCCTCAAGCCGCAGTGGTCGCTGCGGCCGATGCGTTCGGCCGATCTCGACCGCGTGGGGGCGGTCGAGCGCACCATCTATTCGCATCCCTGGACCCTGGGCAATTTCCGCGACTCCCTGCATGCGGGCTACAGCTGCTGGGTCATGGAGGTACGCGGCGAGCTGGCGGGTTACGGCGTGCTCATGATCGGAGTGGGCGAGGCGCACCTGCTCAACCTGAGCATCGCGCCGGCATGGCAGCGTCGTGGCATGGGCCGCGTGTTGCTCGATCACTTCATCGAGCTCGCCGGCCGCTTCGGCGCCACCCGCATGCTGCTGGAAGTGCGGCCCTCGAACACCGCGGCGCGTGCGCTCTACCTGCGTGCCGGGTTCCTCGAGCTGTCCGTGCGGCGCGGCTACTACCCGGCGGAGGGTGGCCGCGAGGATGCGATCCTCATGGGCATCGACGTTCCCTGACGTGGACCGCCGCGACCTCATCCTGCAGGAGCTGGGCCTCACCCGCTGGGTGCTGCGCCATGCACCCGAGCCCGTCCCCGCCGCGAACCAGGCCGTGGAGGCGCATGTGCCGCAGCCCCCCGCGCAGCAGGCAGCGCCGGCGGATGCCGGCGGGCGCGCGGGCGCGGTTGCCGTGATGGACTGGCCCGCCCTCAGGGAAGCGGTGCGCGCCTGTGCCGCATGCGCATTGCACAAGGGGCGCACGCAGAGCGTGTTCGGCGTCGGCGACGAGAACGCGGACTGGCTGTTCGTGGGCGAGGGCCCCGGCGCCGAGGAGGACGCCCGGGGCGAGCCGTTCGTCGGCCAGGCCGGGCGCCTGCTCGACAACATGCTGGGCGCGGTCGGCCTCAAGCGCGGTCACGATGTGTACATCGCCAATGTGGTGAAATGCCGGCCACCGGGCAACCGCGTGCCGGAGCCCGGAGAGGCGCAGGCGTGCGAGCCGTTCCTGCTGCGGCAGATCGCGCTGATCCAGCCGCGGCTCATCGTGGCGCTGGGCAAGACCGCAGCCAGCAACCTGCTGCGCAGCGAGGCGTCGGTGGCGAGCCTGCGCGGACGGCTGCACACGTTCAACGGCGTACCCTTGCTGGTGACCTACCATCCGGCCTACCTGCTGCGCAACCTGCCGGACAAGGCCAAGGCGTGGGAGGACCTGTGCATGGCGCGCGAGCTGATGGCCAGGCTCAAGAGCGGGCAGGCGGCCGCGGCGAAGCCCCAACTTTCGTAACGGAGACCCAGATGATCCGATCCATCGTTGCAGCCCTGCTGGTCGCGCTGAGCCTCACGCTGGGCGGCTGCGGGTACAACCAGATCCAGACCGAGGACGAGCAGGTCAAGGCGGCCTGGAGCGAGGTGATCAACCAGTACCAGCGGCGTGCGGACCTGATCCCCAACCTGGTCAACACGGTCAAGGGCTACGCGCAGCAGGAGCTGGAGGTGCTCACGCGCGTGACCGAGGCCCGCTCCCGCGCCACCAGCATCCAGGTCACGCCGGAGACGCTCAACGACCCGCAGGCGCTGGCGAAGTTCCAGCAGGCGCAGGGCGAGCTCACGTCCGCGCTCTCCCGCCTGCTGGTGGTGGCGGAGAACTACCCGCAGCTGAAGTCGGACCAGAACTTCCGCGACCTGCAGGCGCAGCTCGAGGGCACCGAGAACCGCATCGCGGTCGCACGCAAGCGCTACATCGACACCGTGCAGCAGTACAACACCACGGTGCGGCAGTTCCCGGTCAATCTCACGGCGATGGTGTTCGGCTACAAGGCGAAGCCCAATTTCACGGTCGAGAACGAGGCCGCGATCGCCCGGCCGCCGACGGTGGACTTCAACCAGCCGGCGCCCGCAGGCGCCGCGCCGGCCGGGCAACCGGCCCCGGCCAAGCCTTAGCGGTCGCGCCGCATCCCATGTCGAACCTGCTCGCGCGGGCCGCCCTCTGGCTCGCCCTGCTGCTGCCCCTGTCGTTGCCGGCGCAGCAGGTGCCGGTGCCGACGCTGCAGGCCCGCGTCACCGATCTCACCGGCACGCTCACGCAGCAGCAGGTTGCGGACCTCGAGCAGAAGCTCGCCGCCTTCGAAGCGCGCAAGGGGGCGCAGCTCGCGCTGCTGATGGTGCCGACGACGCAGCCCGAGGCGATCGAGCAGTATTCGATCCGGGTGGCGGAGCAGTGGAAGGTCGGACGCAAGGGCGTCGACGACGGCGCCATCCTGCTGGTCGCCAGGGACGACCGCGCGTTGCGCATCGAGGTGGGTTACGGATTGGAGGGGGTGCTCAGCGACCTGGTCGCCAACCGCATCATCCAGGACATCATCGTCCCGAACTTCAGGGCCGGCGACTTCTACAAGGGTGTGAACGACGGGCTGGACGCGATGATGCGGGTGATCGACGGCGAGCCCCTGCCCGAACCGAAGCGGGCCGTGCGCAGGCAAGACGTCAATAGCTTCGAGACCCTGCTGCCGATCGGCATCGTGCTGGTGTTCGTCGTGGGGGGCGTGCTGCGTTCGATCTTCGGACGCCTCCCGGCCGCCCTCATGGTCGGCGGCGCGGCAGGTGTCATCGCCACGCTGCTGGTGGCTTCGCTGGTCGTCGGCATCGTGGCGGCCGCCATCGCCTTCTTCTTCTCCCTGCTGGTCGGGGCCGACGGCACGGGTGGGCGCGGCTACCGTCGCGGCGGCTGGATGCCGGGCGGCTTCGGCGGCCGTGGCGGTGGCTTTGGCGGCGGAGGCGGGTGGGGCGGCGGAGGCGGCGGATTCGGGGGGGGCGGCGCCTCCGGGCGCTGGTGATCATGTTGCCGTGCTGCGCGAGGAGGCCCGCATGTCCCGCCTGCTAAGGCACCTCATGACCCCGGCGTGGAGCGTGAGGCGCACGCTGCCCGCGCGGACGCTCGACGCCATCCAGGCCGCGATCGCGCGTTGTGAGGCCACGCACCGCGCCGAGCTGCGATTCGCGGTCGAAGGCGCGCTCGACCCGCTGGACGTGCTGCGTGGCGTGACGGCGCGCCAGCGCGCCGTGCAGGTGTTCTCCCAACTGGGGGTATGGGACACCGAGGAGAACAACGGCGTCCTGGTCTATCTGCTGGTGGCCGACCGCGATTTCGAGATCGTCGCCGACCGCGGCGTGCACCGCCTGGTCGGGGACGCGGGCTGGGAGCCGATCGCGCGCCGGATGGAAGCAGCATTCCGCAGCGGCGACTTCGAGCAGGGCATCGTGGACGGCATCGCTGCGATCGGAGAGGTGCTGGCGTCGCACTATCCGCGCCGCGGGGGCGATCGGAACGAACTCCCGGATAGGCCGGCGGTGTTTTAGGCGGGGCTAGAGGCTGGAGGCTGGAGGCAGGGATCGCGGCTGTGCCGGGGTTTTCCACTTGCCTCGAGCCTCTCGCCTCTCGCCTAGGTTGCGCCTGCGTCCTGATCGTGACGATGGCGCCGCCAGAGCACATACATGATCGACGCCACCAGCACGCCGAAGACCACGGCGATGGTCTGGATGTGGAACTGCGCCCGGATCATCAGCGAGTAGATGCCGAGCATCAGCAGGATGCTCAGATTTTCGTTGAAGTTCTGCACCGCGATCGAGTGCCCGGCGCCCATCAGCAGGTGCCCGCGATGCTGCAGCAGCGCGTTCATCGGCACTACGAAGAAGCCGCCCATGGCGCCGATCGCGATCAGCAGGACCACCGCGCCTTCCACGTTCTTGATGAACACCATGCCGATCACGGCCAGGCCCATGAGGATGCCCACCGGCAGCACGCGCACCGAGCGCTGCAGCGAGACGAACTTCGCCGCCAGGATCGAGCCGATCGCGATCCCGACCGCGGTGACCGCGGTGAGCTGCGTCGCGCGCTCGGTGCCGAAGTTGAGCACCAGCGCCGCCCACGGCAGGACGATCAGGCGCAGGGTGGCGCCGGCGCCCCAGAACAGCGTGGTCACCGCCAGCGAGACCTGGCCGAGCGGATCCTTCCACAGCAGGCGAAAGCTGTGCCAGAAGTCGTGCAGGATGTAGAGCGGGGTCTTGCGCGGCAGCTTGTGGTCGATCGCCACCCGGGGAATGTACAGGTTGATGACCGCCGCAACCAGGTAGATGAGCAGGATGGCGAGGATCGCCACCGCCGGGGCCGACGCGCCATGCTTGCCCGGCAGGTGATGGATGTGGGCCAGCACCCAGGGCGCGAACTGCGGTCCGAGCATGAACCCGCCGATGATCGCCCCCAGGATGATGGCGGCCACGGTGAGGCCTTCCATCCAGCCGTTGGCGACGACCAGCTTCTCCGGCGGCAGGTATTCCGTGAGGATGCCGTACTTGGCCGGCGAGTACATCGCGGCGCCAATGCCGACGATGCCGTAGGCGAGCAGCGGGTGCACGCCCACCAGCATGGCCAGGCAGCCCGCCAGCTTGACCAGGTTGCTGATGAACATCACCCGGCCCTTCGGCAGGGAGTCGGCGAACGGCCCCACGAAGGGGGCCAGCACGATGTAGGAGAAGACGAAGAACTGCTGCAGGACCGGGGTCTGCCAGCACTCGCCGGAGGCAGCCGCGCACTCGGGGGCGAGCAGGCGGAGCAGGGCGATGGCAGCGAACAGCAGTGCGTTGTCGGCCAGCGCCGAGAAGAACTGCGCCGCCAGGATGGTGTAGAAGCCGCGGCTCATCTGGGTCTTGTTCTATCCGCCCCGTCGCGTGAGACGCGCAGGCCATCACCTTATACCATGAAAAAGCTTCAATTCCGGTGCCGGCGCATTGCGCCGCACCGGGCGCGTTGGCACACTGCGGACACGCCCCGGACCGTCTTCAGTTCCCGCTTCAGTTCCGGGCGGGCGGAGCGATAGAGCAGGGTATCGGCCGTCCGTATCGCCTCGACCCACCCGGAACCCGGTTCGTTCCCCGACCATGCCCCGTCCCATCCGCGCCACCGTCCGGCTCGCCGCATTCCGCAGCAACCTCGATGTGGCCCGCAAGCAGGCGCCCAGGGCGCGTCACCTCGCGGTCGTGAAGGCCAACGCCTATGGTCACGGCTTGCGGCGTGCCGCGCGCGGACTCGCCGGTGCAGACGGCTTCGCGGTGCTGGAACTGGAGGCCGCGCTGCAGTTGCGCAGCCTCGGCCTGGCCCACCGCATCGTCCTGCTGGAGGGCTTCTTCGAGCCGTCCGAACTGCCGCTGATCGCCCAGAACCGCCTGGCCACCGTGCTCCATTGCGATGAGCAGTTACGCATGCTGGAGACCACCAATGTCGCCCAGCCGCTCGACGTGCTGGTCAAGCTCAACACCGGGATGAACCGGCTGGGCTTTCCCTCAGGGGCGCTGCGAGGCGTGGTGGAGCGCCTTAGGGCCGCGTGCCGGATCGGGCGCCTCACGCTCATGACCCATTTCGCCAACGCCGACGAGGCGGCCGGCATCGCGGAGCCGCTCGCGGCCTTCGAGGCGGCGGTGGGCGGGATGGAAGCGGAGGTCTCTCTGGCCAATTCCGCGACCCTGCTGCGCTTCCCTGAGGCCGCGCGCGGGTGGACCCGACTGGGGCTGATGCTGTACGGCGCCTCGCCCCTGCCTGAGCGACCCGCGGCTGAACTGGGGTTGGAGCCGGTCATGACGCTGGAGAGCAGCCTCATCGCCGTGCGCGAGATCGAACGCGGCGAGCGCATCGGCTATGGCAGCACGTTCACCGCGCCGCAGCGGATGCGCATGGGGGTGGTGGCCTGCGGCTATGCCGATGGTTACCCCCGCAGCGCTCCGACCGGCACACCCGTGCTGGTGGACGGTCATCGCACCCGGACCCTGGGGCGTGTATCGATGGACATGCTGTGCGTCGACCTGAGCGGGATCCCGCAGGCGCGGGTCGGCAGCCCGGTCGTGCTGTGGGGCGGCGGCGTGCCCGTCGAGGAGGTGGCGCGCGCAGCCGGGACGATCAGCTACGAGCTGCTGTGCGCGCTGGCGCCGCGGGTGCCGGTGGTCGAAGTCGAGTGACGGCGTGAATGCGTGAAGGGTGGGCTGCCTGCCTGCGTGAACGTGTGGAGGGAAACGGCCGGCCAGATGTAATACCCTTCAGCATTCACGTATTCCCCTTCACTGCCTTTCGCTATCCTTCACGCCTTCACCCCTCACTGAATTCCCGGTGGCGAAAGCAAAGACCCTCTACACCTGCACCGAGGGCGGCGGCCAGACCCTGAAGTGGCAGGGGCAGTGCCCGCACTGCAGCGCCTGGAACACGCTGGTCGAGACCGTGGCCGAGCGCGCCAGCGCGCGCTACCAGGGGCTGGCGCAGGCGAGCCAGGTGCAGGAGCTCACCCAGGTCGAGGCGGCCGAGGAGCCTCGGCGCGAAACCGGCATCGCGGAGCTCGACCGCGTCCTGGGGGTGGTCTGGTGCGCGGCGCGGTGGTCCTGCTGGGAGGCGACCCCGGCATCGGCAAGTCGACCCTGCTGCTGCAGGCGCTGAGCCTGCTGTGCGCATCCAGCCGGACGCTGTATGTCAGCGGCGAGGAGTCCGCGCAGCAGGTGGCGCTGCGCGCGCGCCGGCTGGGGCTGCCGCCGGCCGGGCTCAAGGTGCTCGCGGAGATCCAGCTCGAGAAGGTGCTCAACGCGCTGGGTGCCGAGAAGCCCGAGGTCGCCGTGATCGATTCGATCCAGACCATCTATTCGGAGGCGCTGCAGTCCGCGCCGGGCAGCGTCGCGCAAGTGCGCGAATGCGCCGCGCAGCTGACCCGCTTCGCCAAGACCTCCGGCACGACGCTGCTGCTGGTGGGACACGTCACCAAGGAAGGGGCGATAGCCGGCCCGCGCGTGCTCGAGCACATGGTCGACGCGGTGCTCTATTTCGAGGGCGACACCCACTCCAGCTTCCGCCTGGTGCGGGCGATCAAGAACCGCTTCGGCGCAGTGAACGAACTGGGCGTGTTCGCGATGACGGACCGTGGCCTGCGTGGCGTGAGCAATCCGTCGGCCCTGTTCCTCTCCCATCACGGCAGCGAAGTGCCGGGCACGTGCGTGCTGGTCACGCAGGAGGGGTCGCGGCCGCTGCTGGTCGAGATCCAGGCGCTGGTCGACGATGCGCACGCGCCCAATCCGCGCCGGCTCACCGTGGGGCTGGAGCAGAACCGGCTGGCGCTGCTGCTCGCGGTGCTGCACCGGCATGCGGGGATCGCCGCGTTCGACCAGGACGTGTTCGTCAACGCGGTGGGCGGGGTGAAGATCGACGAGCCCGCGGCCGACCTGGCCATCCTGCTGGCGATCGTGTCCTCGCTGCGCAACCGTCCGCTGCCCGGGCGCATCGTGGTGTTCGGCGAGGTCGGCCTGGCGGGCGAAGTGCGCCCGGTGCAGCGCGGCCAGGAGCGCCTGCGCGAAGCGGCCAAGCTGGGCTTCACACGCGCGGTGGTTCCGAAGGCCAACGTGCCGAAGACGCCGATCGACGGGATCGAGGTGGTGGGGGTGGAACGGATTGAAGCCGCTGTCGCGGCAGTGACTGACAGGGCGTGAATCTTGACGGAAAGGCGTGACCGAAGGGCGTGGCGTGAGGCGCGTCACGCAGTACCTGTCACCGCTTTCAGGACCTGCCGACCAGGTACATCACGACGGCCGCGGTCAGCGCAATCGCGCTGAGCACCCAGAGATACGCATAGCTGCGCGGGGCCTCGGCCTCGCTGTCGATGGCGGCCGCCGCGCTTCCGTCCTGCGGCTGCGTGCGCACCTCCGCGGCTGCCGGCGCCTCGGCGAAGTCGGGGCGCACCAGCTTCTGCGTGTCGCCGCCCTTGCCGTCGGGCTGGCTCTCGGTCAGCGCGGCGAGCTTAAGCGTGGCTTCGTAGGAGTCGAAGGACTTGGCCAGCGCGAGGCCCTTGCTCGGTTCCCACTCGGCCACCGCACCCGGCGCCGGCTTCAGCGCCGCCAGCTTGTTGTCCTGCGTGCGGGTGAAGGAGGGCGGCGGCGGCGCGCCCGGGCCGCTGTCATGCAGCCCGGCCGGCGCGGACTGCTTGCCCAGCAGCAGGTCGCGACAGTTCTTCAGGTCGTCGGCGAACTCGCGTGCGCTCTGGTAGCGCTCCTCCACGCCCTTGGCGAGCGCCTTGGTGATGATCAGGTCCACCATCTCGGGCAACCCGGGGTTCCTGGTGCTGGGTGCCGGCGGCGTGAAGTTCAGGATCTGGTACATGATCCCGTGGATGTTGTCGGCCATGAACGGCGCATGGCCCGTGAGCATCTCGTAGAACACCACCCCGAGCGAGAACAGGTCGGCGCGATGGTCGGCGCGCTTGCCGGCCACCTGCTCGGGCGACATGTACTTGGGCGAACCCAGGATCATGCCGGTCATGGTCTTGACCTCGTTGGTGCGCATGCGCGCGATGCCGAAGTCGGTGATCTTCACCAGCCCGTCGCGCACGATCATGATGTTGGCGGGCTTGATGTCGCGGTGGACGATGTGGCGCTCGTGCGCGTAGTCCAGTCCCTCCGCCACCTGCGCGGCGATGTCCAGCGCCAGCGTCACCGGCAGCGGCTCGCGGTGCGAGAGCACCGAGCGCAGCTCCTCGCCCTCGAGGAACTCCATGGCCATGTAGGCCATGCGCTCGCTCTTGCCGATGTCGTAGATGGTGACGATGTTGGGATGGTTCAGCCCGCCGGCCGCGCGCGCCTCCTGGTAGAAGCGCGCTTCGTACTCTGACAGCTCGTCCTTGGGCAGGGTCAGATTGATGGTCTTGATCGCCACCACGCGGTCGAGCACCGGGTCGCGCGCCTTGTAGACGACGCCCATCGCCCCCTGTCCGAGCTCGGAGAGGAGCTCGTAGCGGCCGAGCTGCTGGCTTTTTTCCTGGACGTTCACTGCGGTCATCAGGAGGAGGTCTTGGGCATGCTGGCCTTGACGCTGTGGAACACCGGCGCCCACATCGGGTGGCCTTCCTCCTCGGGCCTGAGCTCGAGCTTCGGATCGATCTCGAGGGCCTTGCGGAATTCGTCGCGGCACTGGCTCTGCTGGTCGGCGATGCAGTACATGAAGGCGAGGTACTTGTGCGCACGCGCCTGCGAGCGCGTGGTCAGGCCGGCGTCGAGCGCGCCCTGGATGGTGCGTGCGGCGGTCTTGTAGCTGCCGTCGTCATACTGGCGGATGCCCTGGTCGAGCATGGTCTCGGCCTTGAACCTGGTCAGGGGAAACTCCTGCACCACGCTGCTCTGGCAGCCCGGCAGCGCCGTCAGCGCCAGCAGCAGCAGCCCGAACCATCCTCCCTTGTGCGTCTTCACTCCACTACCTCTGCATGAACTTGTGCTTGATCCGCACGGTCTCGTTGGAGCCGAGCTCGAGGTCGTCCTCGAAGGGCTTGAAGCTGCCGTTGCGGACCTGGATGCGATGCCTGCCCTTGGGCAGTTCCAGTTCGGTGAGCGGCGGGCTCACACCCACGCGCTTGCCGTCGACGTACACCTCGCCCCAGGGCGAGATCGCCAGCGAGACCACCCCGGTCGGCCCCGCCGGGCGCACCGGCTCCGGCTGCGCCGGGCGAACCTCGGGCTCGGGCGTGCGGGCCGCCGGTTCCTCGGGCAGGCTGGCCAGCACGGCAGGCGCTGCTTCCTTCCTCTCGGGCTTCACGGGCGGGGCGGCGTGCGGCAGCGGCGTGCTGCGCGGCGCGGCCTTGACCACGGCTGCCGGCGGCTCGGCGGCCGGGGTCGGCTCGATCGGCTCCACGTCCACCTGCGGAACGGTGGCGAGCGGCGCGGTCGGCGCAGCCAGCGGCGCCGGTCGGGCAGGTGGCACGGCCGCCCGGGCGGGTTGCGGCAGGGCCGGCGCGGGCGTGGGGTCCGGCTTCAGCATCAGGAGCAGGGCGACGATGAACGCGAGCGTCGAGCCGGCCAGCACGCCCAGGGCCAGGCCGCGATGCGAAAGAATGCCGAACGCGTGGGTGCTGCGCGAAGGCAGGTCACGCCGCCGGCGCTGCGCCCGCCGCTTCTCGACCAGGTTGCGCAGCGCGCTGGTGACCGGCTCGAGGCCGTAGATCTCGTGCTCCCGCACGTGCTTGTCGGTGCGCGAGCCCTGGTAGGTGAACAGCCGCTCGTACTCGTCCGAGATGCGGGTGATGACCTCGTGGTAGGAGCGGGTGACGAGCACCTGGGCGGGGTCGGCGAAGCTCATGACGCGCTGCGCGACGTTGATCCCGTCACCGATGATGTTGGGCTGGCTGTTGATGTCGCGGGCCAGGCGCACCGGGCCGAGGTTGATGCCGGCGCGGACCTGGATGGCGTCGGGCTTGGTCGCCTCGCGCTTGAAGGTCTCGGCCAGGCGCAGCACCACGACCAGGGCATCTTCCGGATCGCCGAGGAAGTTGATCGCGACGCCGTCACCGGTGTCGAGGATGATGCGGTCGGCCAGCGCGATGTCGTGGATCGCCTGGGACACGTGGTGGTTGAAGCGCTCCTTGATCAGGAGCTGCTCCGCGACCGGCTTGCGCGAATACTCGACGATATCGAGGAACAGCACGGTGCAGACGAAGGTCCGGCTGGTCCGCTCCGACGCGGAGGGGAATTCCACGACCTCGCCCGGCGAGGCAAGAGCCCTGCGGCGCGCCGTGGCAGTCCCGATCGACAGCACTTTTTCCATCTGCGGCTTGAATTTTTCGTGAACAATCAACCGCTTTCGCGATAGCCCCACCTCCCTGCAGCGGGCTACGGAGGACCCTCCCATCGAGTATCATTCCGCCAGGGGCGCTGACCGACCCATGCAAAGCAAAAAGAACGCCCGCGGTTTTTGACGTCTGATCCGCCCGCCAGCATCTCCATCGCGACTCCCGGACGCGCATTCCCGATGAGTTCCAACCCCTACGACCTGGGCCTGGATCGCAATCCGGCCAACTACACCCCGCTGTCCCCGCTGTCGTTCCTGCGCCGCACCGCGGCCGTCCATCCGGACCGCCTCGCCGTGGTGCACGGCCAGCACCGCACCACCTGGCACGAAACCTACGCGCGCTGCCGGCGGCTGGCCTCCGCACTCGCCCGCCACGGCGTGGGCCGCAACGACACCGTCGCGATCATGGCCCCCAACATCCCGGCCATCTTCGAGGCGCACTTCGGTGTGCCGATGGTCGGCGCGGTCCTCAATGCGCTGAACACGCGCCTGGACCCGGCCGCCATCGCGTTCATGCTCCAGCATGGCGAGGCCAAGGTCCTGCTCGCCGACCGCGAGTTCTCCGGCGTGATCGAGCGCGCCCTGCATGGCCTGGCGCGGCCGCCGCTGGTGATCGACATCGACGACCCGCTGGCTGCCGGCGGCGAACTCATCGGTGCCACCACGTATGAGGACTTCCTGGCCGAGGGCGACCCGCAGTTCGAGTGGCAGCTGCCGCCGGACGAATGGGACGCGATCGCGCTGAACTACACCTCCGGGACGACCGGAAATCCCAAGGGCGTGGTGCTGCATCACCGCGGCGCGTACCTCAATGCGGTGAACAACGTGGTCACCTGGGCGATGCCGCACTTCCCGGTCTACCTGTGGACGCTGCCGATGTTCCACTGCAACGGCTGGTGCTTCCCGTGGACCATGGCACTGGTCGCCGGTACCAACGTCTGCCTGCGTCGGGTGGAGGCCGCGGCGATCTTCGAGCAGGTCCGCACCCACCGCGTCACGCACTTCTGCGGAGCACCGGTCGTGCACAACATGCTGGTGACCGCGCCCGATTCCATGCGCGCGGGGATCGGGCACCGCGTGCACGGGATGATCGCGGGTGCGGCGCCGCCCCAGCCGGTGATCGAGGGCATGGAACGCATCGGCTTCGACCTGACCCATGTCTATGGCCTGACCGAGGTCTACGGGCCGGCCTCGGTGTGCGCGAAGCACCCGGAATGGGAGCAACTCTCGCTGGAGGAGCGCGCGCAGCGCAACGGGCGCCAGGGCGTGAGCTACGAGCTGCAGGAGGCCATGATCGTCGCCGATCCCGACACGCTGCAGCCGGTGCCGCGCGATGGGCAGACCATGGGCGAGATCCTGTTCCGCGGCAACATCACGATGAAGGGGTACCTGAAGAATCCCACCGCGACCGAGGAGGCGTTCCGAGGCGGCTGGTACCACACCGGCGACCTCGCGGTGGTCTACCCGGACGGTTACGCCAAGATCCGCGACCGTTCCAAGGACATCATCATCTCCGGCGGCGAGAACATCTCCACCCTGGAGGTCGAGGAGGTGCTGTATCGCCACCCGGCCGTGCTGGAGGCCGCGGTGGTGGCCAGGCCCGACCCCAAGTGGGGCGAGACGCCCTGCGCCTTCGTCACGCTCAAGAGCGACGTGCCGGCGGTGACCGAGGAGGAGCTGATCACCTTCTGCCGCGAGCGCCTGGCCCGCTACAAGTGCCCCAGGACGGTGGTGTTCGGCCCGCTGTCGAAGACCTCGACGGGGAAGATCCAGAAGAATGTACTTCGGGAGCAGGCTGCGCGGCTGTGAGCCGCGCAGCCTGCTCCTAGGCTCTAGGCTCTAGGCGCCAGCCCCCAGAGGCTTGCCTGCGGCGCTGCGCTGCGCCTTATCCCTGGCGCCTAGGGCCTAGAGCCTCACCCAAACAGGTAAAATCCCGCCATTCCCGGAGACCATCGAGATACCAAGATGAAGATTCTCGTTCCAGTCAAGCGCGTGGTCGACTACAACGTCAAGGTGCGGGTCAAGGCCGACGGCACCGGCGTGGAGACTGCCAACGTCAAGATGTCGATGAACCCGTTCGACGAGATCAGCTGCGAGGAGGCGGTGCGCCTGAAGGAAGCCGGCGTCGCCACCGAGATCGTCGCGGTCTCGGTCGGGCCGACGCAGTGCCAGGAGACCCTGCGCACCGCGCTCGCGATCGGCGCTGACCGCGCCATCCTGGTCGAGACCGGTGCCGAGGTGCAGCCGCTCGCGGTCGCGAAGATCCTGCGCAAGCTGGTCGAGAAGGAAGCCCCGGGGCTGGTGATCGTGGGCAAGCAGGCCATCGACGACGACTCCAACCAGACCGGCCAGATGCTGGCCGCGCTGCTCGACTGGCCGCAGGCGACGTTCGCCTCCAAGGTCAAGGTGGCGGGCGAGGGCGCCGAGGTGACGCGCGAGGTCGACGGCGGACTGGAGACCATCGCCATCAAGCTGCCCGCGGTGGTCACCTCCGACCTGCGCCTCAACGAGCCGCGCTACGTCACCCTGCCCAACATCATGAAGGCGAAGAAGAAGCCGCTGGAGGTCACCAAGCCCGAGGATCTCGGCGTGGACGTGGCGCCGCGCCTGAAGACGCTCAAGGTGCAGGAGCCGCCCAAGCGGCAGGGTGGCAAGCTGGTGAAGGACGTCGGCGAACTGGTCGACAAGCTCAAGAACGAAGCGAAGGTGATCTGAGATGGCGACCCTGGTCTTTGCAGAACACGACAACGCGCACCTGAAGGGCGCGACACTCAATGCGGTCACCGCGGCCGTGAAGATCGGCGGGCCGGTGCACGTCCTGGTGGCGGGCAGCGGCTGCGGCGCCGTGACCGAGGCCGCGGCGAAGGTCGCCGGCGTCGAGAAGGTGCTGGTGGCCGACGCGCCGCACTATGCGCATCCGCTGGCCGAGAACCTGGCCGCGCTCGTCGTCTCGCTCGCGGGCGGTTACAGCCACATCGTGGCCCCGGCCACCACCACCGGCAAGAACTTCATGCCGCGCGTGGCGGCCCGGCTCGACGTGGCGCAGGTGTCCGACATCGTAGCGGTCGAGAGCGCGGACACGTTCGTGCGCCCGATCTATGCGGGCAATGCGCTCGCCACCGTGCAGTCGAGCGACAGGATCAAGGTGATCACGGTGCGCACCACCGGGTTCGATGCTGCGGCGGCGGGCGGCGGCAGCGCAACGGTCGAAGCGGTGGCGGCCGCCGCGGATGCCGGCGTCTCGCGCCTGCTCGGGCAGGAGCTGACCAAGTCCGCCCGTCCCGAGCTGACCTCGGCTCGCATCATCGTGTCGGGCGGACGCGGCATGGGAAGCGGCGAGAACTTCAAGATTCTCGAGGCCCTGGCGGACAAGCTCAATGCGGCGGTGGGGGCCTCCCGTGCCGCGGTCGACTCGGGCTTCGTGCCCAACGACTACCAGGTCGGGCAGACCGGCAAGGTGGTCGCGCCGGAGCTCTACATCGCGGTTGGCATCTCGGGCGCGATCCAGCACCTGGCCGGCATGAAGGACAGCAAGGTGATCGTGGCGATCAACAAGGACGGCGAGGCGCCGATCTTCCAGATCGCCGACTACGGCCTGGTGGGCGACCTGTTCCAGGCCGTGCCCGAGCTGACGTCCCGTCTGTAAGCCTTTCCGGAGAGCGCCGCCATGGCCGAATACGTCGCCCCGCTGCGGGACATGAAGTTCACGATCCAGGAACTGGGCGGGCTCGCCGAGATCGGCGGACTGCCCGGATGCGAGGAGCTCACGCCCGACCTGGTGGATGCTGTGCTCGAGGAGGCCGGCAAGTTCGCCTCCGGCGTGCTGTCGCCGCTGAACTGGTCCGGTGACCAGGAAGGCTGCCGGGTCGAGAACGGCGTGGTGACCACGCCGGCCGGCTTCCGCGATGCCTACCAGCAGTTCCGCGAGGCGGGTTGGCCGGCGCTGGGCGGCGATCCGGAATTCGGCGGCCAGGGCCTGCCGCACCTCATCTCCGGCATGGTGTCGGAGATCTGGAACGGCGCGAACATGAGCTTCTGCCTCTGCCCGATGCTGACCAACGGCGCGGTGACGGCGGTCAGGCGCCATGGCTCGGCTGCGCAGAAGCAGCTCTACCTGGAGAAGATGGTGTCCGGCGAGTGGACCGGCACCATGAATCTCACCGAGCCGCAGGCCGGCTCGGATCTCTCCGCGGTGCGCACGCGCGCCGTGCCCGAAGGCGATCACTTCCGCATCTTCGGCACCAAGATCTTCATCACCTACGGCGAGCACGACTTCACCGAGAACATCATCCACCTGGTGCTGGCGCGCACGCCCACGGCGCCCGAGGGCGTGAAGGGCATCTCGCTGTTCCTGGTACCGAAGTTCATGGTCGCTGCGGACGGCAGCATCGGTGCGCGCAACGACGTGAAATGCGTGTCGATCGAGCACAAGCTCGGCATCCACGCGAGCCCGACCTGTGTCATGGCCTTCGGCGAGAAGGACGGCGCGGTCGGCTACCTCGTCGGCGAGGAGAACCAGGGCCTGGCCTACATGTTCACGATGATGAACATGGCCCGCCTGGAAGTCGGCATCGAGGGCATCGCCATCGCCGAGCGCGCCTACCAGCGCGCGCTGGCCTACGCGCGCGAGCGCGTGCAGGGCCGCGAGGTCGGCGTGAAGGGCGGGGACCGCGTCAGCATCATCCACCACCCCGACGTGCGTCGCATGCTCATGACCATGAAGGCGCAGGTCGAGGCCATGCGCGCGCTGGGCGCTGCGGCCTGCACCGCGCTCGATCTCGCGCACCGCCATCCCGACCGCGAGCAGCGCATGCGCTTCCAGTCCGTGTTCGATCTGCTCACGCCCGTGGTGAAGGGCTGGTGCACCGAGCAGTCGGTGGAGATCGCGTCGCTGGGCGTGCAGGTGCACGGCGGCATGGGCTTCGTCGAGGAGACCGGCGCTGCGCAGCATCTGCGCGACGCGCGCATCACGCCGATCTACGAGGGCACCACCGGCATCCAGGCCAACGACCTGATCGGCCGGAAGGTCGCCGCGGAGAAGGGCATGACCGCCAAGGCAGTGATCGCCGAGATGCGCGCCTTCGACAGGGAACTCGCCGGCTCCAACGACCCGGCGCTCGGCGTGATCCGGCGTGCGCTCTCGGAGGGCGTGACCGCCCTGTCCGAGGCCACCGACTGGCTGCTCGAGACCTACCCCTACAACGCGAAGGCTGCAAGCGCAGGCGCGGTTCCCTACCTCAAGCTGTGGGGCACGGTCGCGGGCGGATGGCAGCTCGCGCGCGGCGCGCTGGTGTCCAAGCGCCGCCTGGACGAGGGCTCCGCCGACTTCGACTTCTACCGCGGCAAGATCGCGACCGCACGCTTCTTCGCCGAGCACATCCTGCCGCTGGCCCAGGCCTACCGGCAGGCCATCGTGAACGGGTCCGCCAGCGTGCTGGCGCTGGAAGAAGCGCAGTTCTAGAGCCTTCCTCATGAGCGGCGGCGAGGACTCCGGAGCGGGGCGGCGTTCCACCCGCTCCGAGTCGGCGTATCAGCTGGCGCGCGGCGCCTTCTCGCTGTTGCCCATCCTGGGCGGGCTGTATCTCCTTGCCACGACTGCGCAGGACATCGCGCGCAGCCGTGCCGCGGAGTTCTGGCCGCAGGTGCAGGCGGAGGTCTTTTTCAGCAACGCCGACGGATGGCGCCGCTGGACGGAAGACCCGTTCCGCTACAGGTACGAAGTCGCCGGCGTCGCCCACACCTCCTCGCGCTACGTGTTTGGCGCCGATTTCGGCAGCGAAGCCATGGACCTCGCCCCGGGCACCCGGATTACCGCCCGCTACGATCCTGAGGACCACGCGGAAAGCGTGATCCGCACCGGCATCCTTCCGGTCCACGGGGTGGCCGTGGCGCTGGGTGCTTTCCTGCTGTGGGTGGGACCGGCGATCTGGAAGGGCACGCGCTGACGGTGACCCCGGGAATGCGCCCGGCCCGTTGACTTCAGGGCTGCTCCACGGCACTATTCAAACGAACGTTTGAATTGGTCGTTTGAAAGGATGTCGCGCAGAGCCGTCCGCAGCCCCGACCCCGGCCCCCGCAGCCAGCTCGACACCCGCGAGCGCATTCTCGCCGCGGCCGAGGAGGCGTTCGTTGCACATGGCTTCGCCGGCACCTCGCTGCGCACGATCACCTCGAGCGCGGGGGTCAACCTGGCCGCCGTCAATTACCACTTCGGCTCCAAGGAAGCCCTGATCCGGGAGGTGTTCGCACGCCACCTGGAACCGCTCAACCGGGCACGGATCGCGCATCTGGATCGCCTCGAAGCCGAGGCGAGGGGGATGGCGCTGCCGCCGGAGAGGATCATCGAGGCGATGGTCGCCCCCGCGCTGCAGGTGAGCCGCGACCCGTTGCGTGGCGGCGCGCGCTTCCTGCGGCTGCTCGGACGCGCCTTCTCCGAGCCCGGGGACGGCGTCCGCGAGCTGCTGCCGGCGCAGTACCGGGAGGTGGTGCTGCGGTTCAAGGCGGCGCTGGTGCGTGCGCTGCCGCAGCTCCCGGAAGCCGAGCTGGTGTGGCGCATGCACTTCATGTTCGGTGCCATGTCCTATGCGATGGCCGGCAACGATGCGCTGCAGCTCATCGCCACCTGCAACGTCGAGGGCGTCGACGATGCCGAGGCGGTCATCGCGCGGCTGCTTCCGTTCCTGACCGCCGGCCTGCAGGCGCCGGTGTCCGGGGCGCGCGGTGCAGCGGGCGTGCAGGACCAGATCGAACCAGAACACGTGGAGACCGGGCGCGGCAGCGGGGACGCGGCAGCAGCGCGTCGCCGGGCCGCCTGACCGACCTGACCAGGAGCTATCGATGGCAACCTTCCTGTGGATCGCCGGCCTCCTCGCGCTGGCCTGGGCGCTGGCATGCTGGAGCGCATCGCGCTGGGTGTGGGCCGGCGCGATCGGCGCGTGGCTCATCGCGCTCAGCGCCGTCGGTGCATTCCCGCCGCTGGCGCGAGGTGCGCTCTGGACCGTCTTCGGCGCGGCGGCGGTCGTATTCCTGATCCCGTCGCTGCGGCGTGCGCTGGTGAGCGATCCGCTGCTGGGCTGGTTCAGGAAGGTGCTGCCGCAGGTGTCGCAGACCGAGCAGGAGGCGCTCGACGCCGGCACGGTGTGGTGGGATGGCGACCTGTTCTCCGGCAACCCGGACTGGGCGAAGCTGCTCGCGGTGCCCAAGCCGACCCTGACGGGAGAGGAGCAGGCCTTCCTCGACGGGCCCGTGGAAGAACTGTGCCGCATGGTGGACGAGTGGAAGGTCGCCAGCGAGCTCAACGACCTGCCGCCGGAAGTGTGGCAGTTCATCAAGGATCGGGGCTTCCTCGGGATGATCATCCCGAAGCAGTACGGCGGCATGGGCTTCTCCGCGCTCGCGCATTCACAGGTGGTGATGAAGCTGGCCAGCCGCACCCCGACCGCCTGCGTGTCGGTGATGGTGCCCAACTCGCTCGGCCCGGCCGAACTGCTCCTGCACTACGGTACCGAGGAGCAGAAGCGCCACTACCTGCCTCGGCTCGCACGCGGGTTGGAGATGCCGTGCTTCGCACTGACCGGGCCGGAGGCGGGCTCGGACGCGGGGTCGATTCCCGACCTCGGCATCGTCTGCTGGGGCGAGCACGACGGCAGGCGCGTGCTCGGCATGCGCGTCACCTGGGAGAAGCGCTACATCACGCTCGGTCCCGTCGCGACGCTGCTGGGCCTGGCCTTCCGCCTGTACGACCCGGACGGCCTGCTCGGCCAGGAACGCGACCTCGGGATCACCGTCGCGATCATCCCGACCTCGCATCCGGGCGTGAACATCGGCCGGCGGCACAACCCGCTCAACGCCTCGTTCATGAACGGACCGAACTGGGGCAAGGACGTGTTCATGCCGCTCGACTGGGTGGTGGGCGGGCGCGAGTACGTGGGGCAGGGCTGGCGCATGCTGATGGAGTGCCTGGCCGCAGGCCGGTCGATCTCGCTGCCGTCCTCGGCGGCGGGCGGCGCGAAGCTGGCCGCGCGTGCGACCGGGGCATACAGCCGGGTGCGCAGCCAGTTCCGCGTGCCGATCGGCAGGTTCGAGGGCGTCGAAGAGGCGCTTGCGCGCATCGGCGGCAACACCTACGCGATCGAAGCCGCGCGGGTGATGACGGCGGGCGCCGTCGACCTCGGCGAGAAGCCGTCGGTCATCTCCGCCATCGTGAAGTACCACAGCACGGAGCGCGGGCGCCAGGTGATCAACGACGCCATGGACGTGCACGGCGGCAAGGGCATCTGCCTGGGGCCCAGCAACTACCTCGGTCGCGGGTACCAGCAGGTGCCGGTCGGGATCACCGTCGAGGGCGCCAACATCCTCACGCGCAGCATGATCATCTTCGGCCAGGGGGCCGTCCGCTGCCATCCCTACGTGCTGCGGGAAATCGCGGCGACGCGGACCGAGGATGCGGCCGTTGCGTCGACGCAATTCGATGCGGCGCTGTGGGGCCATGTCGGATTCGTGGTGACCAATGCCGCCCGCGCGCTGTGGCTGGGACTCACCGGTGCTGCTTTCGCCCGCGTGCCCGGACCGCCCGAGGTGCGCATGCACCTGCGCCGCCTCACCCGCCTGTCGGCCGCCTTCGCGCTCGGGGCCGACGTGGCGATGCTGTTCCTGGGCGGCGACCTCAAGCGCCGCGAGAAGCTCTCGGCCCGGCTCGGCGATGTCCTGAGCCAGCTCTATCTCGCCTCCTGCGTGGTGAAGCGCTACCAGGACGACGGTGCCAACCAGACCGACCTGCCGTTCGTGGATTGGGCGTTGCGCGACAGCGAGCACCGCGCCGAGGAGGCGTTCTTCGGCCTGTTCCAGAACTTCCCGGTGCGCTGGGCGGCCCGCCTGCTGCGCGCGTTGACCTTCCCGCTGGGCCGCAGCTACGCACCGCCCGGGGACCGGCTTGGGCATCGCGTCGCCGCGCTCATGCTGGAGGCGTCGCCGACCCGGGACCGCCTGACCGGCGGAATCCACCTGCAGCGTGACGAGACCGATCCGGTGGGGCGGCTGGAACTGGCACTGGAACTGGTCCCGGTGGCCGAGGCGGTGGACGCGAAGATCCGCGGCGCCATGAAGACCGGTGCGGTCAGCGGCGTGTCCGCCGAGGCCCGCATGCAGGCTGCACTGGCCGTCGGCGTGATCAGCGCGGACGAGGCGGCGCTCTGGACCCGTTACCAGGCGCTGCGGCGTGCGTGCATCATGGTCGACGATTTTCCGCACGACTTCGGAAGACAGGCTGCCGCCGAGCCGGCCCGAGTCACCCCCATCCAGGACGCCTTGCACCGGAAGACCGCATGACCCAGTCCGTCCTGCTCGCCGTGGAGGCGGGCATCGCCACCCTGAGCTTCAACCGTCCCGGCGTGATGAACGCCATGGACGCGGAGATGATGACCGAGTTCCGTGCCGCCGCAGAGCTGGTCGAGCGCGACCCGGCCGTGCGGGCGGTCGTGCTGAAGGGCGAAGGCAAGGCCTTCATCGCCGGTGGCGACGTCGCCCTGTTCGCGCGCCGCCTGGCGGAGTTGCCCGACATCATCGTGCGCTGGGGCCGCGAGATGCACTTCGCGATCCAGGCGTTGCGGCGCATGGACAAGCCGGTGCTCGCCAGCGTGCACGGTGCCGCCGCCGGCGCCGGCTTCAGCATCCTGTGCGCGGCCGACCTCGCGATTGCCGCCGACAGCGCCAGGTTCTCGCTGGCCTATGCCAACATCGGTGCCAGCCCGGACGGCGGCAGCACCTTCTTCCTGCCGCGGCTGGTCGGCTACAAGAAGGCGATGGAGCTGATCCTGCTGCCGGACCTGTTCGACGCGAAGACCGCGCAGCAGCACGGACTGGTCAACTGGGTGGTGCCGGAGGCGCAGCTGGCCGAGGAGACCCTGCGCATCGCGCAGCGCCTGGCGCACGGACCCACGCGCGCCTACGGCGAAGCCAAGCGGCTGGTCAACGGATCGATCGCGCGCTCGATGGAGACGCAGATGGAGGAGGAACTGTTCGCCTTCGCCCGCTGCGCCCGCACGCACGACCTGGCCGAGGGCGTGACCTCGTTCGTGGAGAAGCGCAAGCCGGTGTTCAGCGGTGAGTAGAGAGCAAGGCCAACCGCATTGAACACAGAGGGCACAGAGGAACACAGAGGAAAGGCGGGCAGACCGGCGTCCGGAGGGTTTTCCTCGGTGATCCTCTGTGCCCTCTGTGTTGAATGGGGTTTCGAATGAAAACTCTTGATGGCAGGACGATCTTCATCACCGGCGCCAGCCGCGGCATCGGGCGCTCGATCGCGCTGCGCTGCGCGCGGGATGGCGCCAATGTCGTCATCGCAGCCAAGACCAGCGATCCGCACCCCAAGCTCGAAGGCACCATCCATAGCGTTGCCGCCGAGGTCGAGGCGGCCGGCGGGTCGGCGTTGCCGCTGCAGGTGGACATCCGCGAGGAGGAGCAGGTGTTCGCGGCGGTCAGGCAGGCCGTGGACCGCTTCGGCGGCATCGACATCCTGGTCAACAACGCCAGCGCCATCAGCATGACCGGCACGCTGCAGACGCCGATCAAGCGCTTCGACCTGATGCAGCAGATCAACGCCCGCGGCACCTACCTGTGCTCGCAGGCCTGCCTGCCGCACCTGCTGAAGGCCGACAACCCGCACATCCTCACGCTGTCGCCGCCGCTCAACCTGAACCCGGACTGGTTCGCCCCGCATGTGGCCTATACCATCGCCAAGTACGGCATGAGCATGTGCACGCTGGGGATGGCGCGCGAGTTCGCCGACCGCGGGGTCGCGGTGAACTCGCTGTGGCCGCGCACCACGATCGCCACCGCGGCGGTGGAGGTATTCTTTCCGCAGGCCCTGGCCGGCAGCCGCAAGCCGGAGATCATGGCCGATGCCGCACACTGGATCCTCACGCAGGACAGCCGCCGCTGCACCGGCGGCTTCCACATCGACGAGGCGGTGCTGCGCGACGCCGGCGTGACCGACCTGGACTGCTACGCGCTCCACCCCGGCACGCCGCTGGCCCTCGACCTCTTCCTGGACTGAGCACGATGACACAGGCGCGAACCAACCAGAACCGCGAGGCCGACGCCGACAGCGGCCACGCCCGTCTCCCCGAAGGCCGCGAGCCGGTGCTGCGGGTGGTGCCGATGCCCGCGGACGCCAACCCGACCGGCGACATCTTCGGCGGCTGGATCATGTCCCAGGTCGACATCGCGGGAGCCATTCCCGCCCTGCGCCTGGCCAAGGGGCGCGTGGCCACCGTCGCGGTAAACTCGTTCGTGTTCCGCCAGCCCGTCCTGATCGGCGACATCGTCAGCTTCTACGCCGAGGTGGCGCGGGTCGGGCGCACCTCGATCACCGTGAACGTCGAGGTGTACGCTCAGCGCGGCACGGCCGAAGAGGTGACGGTCAAGGTGACCGAGGCGACCCTGACCTACGTCGCCGTCGATGCGAACCGCAAGCCCAGGCCGGTACACCCGGCGGCCTAGCAACCATTCCGGAGCAGGGGAACTCCACTTTCCAGAAGACCGAGAGGAGCGAGGAGACATGAAGGCGAAGCAGATGCAGCACCAGCGCAAGGCCCTGACCCTGGCGATCGCGTCCGCGCTCGGCGCCGCCCCGGGGCTGGCAGGCGCGGCCGGGTTCGCGCTGCTGGAGCAGAACGCCAGCGGCCTGGGCAACGCCTACGCCGGCAGCGCCGCGGTGGCCGAGGACGCGAGCACCATCTTCTACAACCCGGCGGGGATGACGCTGCTCCCCGGCGCGCAGGTGGTCGGTTCGGTGACCGGCATCTACCTCGACACCAGCTTCAGCGGCAGCGGGTCGACCAACGTGCCGCCGCTCAACGTGGGCAACGGCCAGGGCGGCCAGCCCGGCGGCTGGGGCATGGTGCCTTCGATGTACTTCGCGTTGCCGATCGGCGAGCGCTTCGCCGCGGGCCTCGGCGTGGGAGCGCCGTTCGGCCTGCGGACCCATTACAACGACGACTGGCTCGGGCGCTACCAGGGCGTCAAGTCCGACCTGTACACGATCAACGTGAATCCGTCGATCGCCTACAAGGTCACCGACACCATCAGCATCGGTGGCGGCGTGAACTACCAGAACATGAACGTGGAGCTGACCAGCTCCAGCTTCAGCGGCCTCGCGGGCGAGACGCGGCAGAAGCTCAACGCCGAGGACGACGCCTGGGGCTGGAACCTGGGAGCACTGTTCCAGCTCGGCGACGACATGCGCGTGGGCCTGTCCTACCGCTCCTCGATCCGGTACACCCTGGAGGGCGACGTCAAGACCACGACGTCCACCGGAGCGTCGAGCCGGTTCGACGTCAAGGCCGACGCGGAGCTGCCCGACAGCGCGATCCTGAGCGTCACCCAGATGTACGGCGACAAGTGGCAATTGCTGGGCGACGTGCAGTACACGAACTGGAGCACCATCGGCAGCGTGGACGTCATCAACAAGGCCAATGGCGTCACCGTCGACCGGCTGGCGTTCGACTTCAAGGACACCTGGCGCATCGCCTTCGGCGTCAACTACTTCAAGGACGAGCACTGGACCATCAAGGGCGGCATCGCCTACGACGAGTCGCCGGTGGACGCGGACACCCGCACCGTGCGCCTCCCCGACAACGACCGCTACTGGCTGTCGTTCGGGGTGAAGTACAAGTTCGCCAAGGCCGCCGCCGTGGATGTGGGCTACTCGCACCTGTTCGTGCCCGATGCGAACATCGACCACACCCGGGCGCTCTCCGCGGTGCCGCCGGGCTCGGCCGTCAACACCAACGTCAACGGCCAGTACGACAGCTCCGTCGACATCGTCGGCGTCCAGCTCACCTGGACGTTCTGATCCGCACGCGGGACGGGGCGCACGCCGCCCCGCCCGCAGCCTTCCAGCAGCGAAATCCATGACCAGCAGCCCTCCCTTTCATGTGCGCAAGGCGGCCGTCCTCGGCGCCGGCGTCATGGGCGCCCAGATCGCGGCGCATCTCAGCAACGCCGGCGTGCCCGCCGTCCTCTTCGAGCTGGCGGCGAAGGACGGCGATCCCGATGCCAACGTGCTCAAGGCGATCGAGGGGCTGAAGAAGCTCGAACCCAGTCCCATCGCCAGCGCGGCGACGATCAGACACATCGAGCCGGCCAACTACGACACCGGCCTGGAGCGGCTGCGCGAGTGCGACCTCGTCATCGAGGCCGTGGCCGAGCGCATGGACATCAAGAAGGCCCTGTACGAGCGCATCGCCCCCTTCATCGGCGAGCACGCGGTGCTGGCCAGCAACACCTCCGGGCTGTCGATCGAAGCCCTGGCGCAGGCGGTGCCTGCGGGGCTGCGCAGCCGCTTCTGCGGCGTGCACTTCTTCAACCCGCCGCGATACATGACGCTGGTCGAACTGATTCCCACGGCGCAGACGGCGCCGGCGCTGCTCGACCGGCTCGAGACCTTCCTCACCACCACGCTCGGCAAGGGCGTGGTGCGGGCCAAGGACACGCCGAACTTCATCGCCAACCGCGTCGGCGTGTTCTCGATCCTGGCGGCGTTCCACCACACGCGCGCGTTCGGACTCGGCTTCGACGAGGTGGACGCCCTGACCGGCCCGCTGATCGGGCGTCCCAGGAGCGCGACCTACCGGACCGCCGACGTGGTCGGGCTGGATACGCTCGCGCACGTGATCAACACCATGCAGCAGGGCCTGCCGCAGGATCCGTGGCACCACTACTTCGGCGTGCCGGACTGGTACCGCGGCCTGCTCGACCAGGAGGCCCTGGGGCAGAAGTCTCAGCGCGGGGTGTACCGGAAGGTCGGAAAGGACATCCAGGTCCTCGACCTCGGGCAGATGGACTATCGGCCGGCGGGTGGGCAGGCCGACCCGGGCGTGGTGGAGATCCTCAAGACCCGGGACATGGCAGAGCGCTTCACCTGCCTGCGCGCCAGTGCCCATCCGCAGGCAAAGTTCCTGTGGGCGGTCACGCGCGACATGCTGCACTACTGCGCCTGCCACCTCGCGCAGATCGCCGACAACGCACGCGACCTCGATCTGGCGATCCGCTGGGGCTTCGGCTGGAACCAGGGCCCGTTCGAGATCTGGCAGGCGGCCGGCTGGCAGCGCATGGCGGAATGGATCCGGGAAGACATCGATGCCGGGCGCGCGATGGCGAAGGTGCCGCTGCCCGCGTGGGCGCTGGAGCCGGGGCGCACCGGCGTGCACGGGCCAGCGGGCTCGTTCAGCCCGGGCTCCGGTGCGATCAGACCGCGCTCCACCCTGCCGGTCTACCGCCGGCAGCTCGCGCCCGATCGCCTGGTGGGCGAGGGCGGCGAACTGGGCAAGACCGTCTTCGAGACCCCTGCGGTGCGCATGTGGACCGGCGGTGACGACATCGGCGTGCTGAGCTTCAAGAGCAAGATGCACACGATCGGCGAGGACGTGCTCGATGGGGTGATGCAGGCGATCGAGACGGCCGAGGGCGGTTTCAAGGGTCTGGTGATCTGGCAGACCGAGCCGCCGTTCTCCCTCGGCGCCAACCTGCAGGGACCTTCGGCCAGGCCTGCGGGCGAGTCCAAGCCGTCCGCGTTCGGGAGGATGATGAAGCAGGTCCGCCGGCAGGCGGAGTCCGCGGTGCTCAAGGCGGCACGCAAGCTCAACGTCGCCGATCAGGTGATGGCCGGGCGCCTGGCCAAGGTCGAGGGCGTGGTCGAGCAGTTCCAGGCCGCGACGCAGGCGTGGAAGTACGCCATGGTGCCCACCGTGGCCGCCGTGGACGGCATGGCGCTGGGCGGGGGATGCGAGTTCGTCATGCACTCGGCCCGGGTGGTCGCCACGCTGGAGAGCTACATCGGGCTGGTCGAGGCCGGCGTCGGCCTGCTGCCTGCGGGCGGCGGCTGCAAGGAACTGGCGCTGCGCGCCGCGGACGAAGCGCGCGGCGCCGACGTGTTCCCGTTCCTGCGCCGGTACTTCCAGAACGTGGCGATGGCCGAGATCGGCCGCAGCGCCGTGCAGGCGCGCGAGCTGGGCTACCTGCGCGCCACCGACCGCATCCTGATGAACCGTGCCGAGCTGCTGTACGTGGCCAAGGCGGAGCTGAATGCACTGGTCGAGGCCGGCTATCGGCCGCCCCTGCGTCCCGTGGGCATCCCGGTCGCGGGCCGCAGCGCGATCGCCACGATCAAGGCCTACATGGCCAACATGCTCGCGGGGCAGTACATCTCGGAGCACGACTACCTGGTGGGCAGCAAGATCGCGTACGTGATGTGCGGCGGGGACGTCGAGGCCGGCAGCCTGGTGGACGAGACGTGGCTGCTGGAGCTCGAGCGCCGCTGCTTCATGGAGTTGCTCGCCACCGAGAAGACCCAGGCGCGAATCGAGCACACGTTGAAGACGGGAAAGCCGCTGCGCAACTAGCTGGACATGGCTTCAAGGCGAAACGCATTCACCGCAGAGGCCGCAGAGGAAAGGCCAGCCTACGGGTTGCCTCTGCGTACCTCTGCGTCCTCTGCGGTAGATGAGGTGCATTCGAGACTGTGCTGACCCGGGAACCGGATTTTGCGGGAAGGTGCGTGCAGATGGAGGATTGAATGACCAAGCAAGTACAGGACGCCTACATCGTCGCCGCCAAGCGCAGCCCCGTGGGCAAGGCCCCGCGCGGCATGTTGCGCAACGTGCGTCCCGACGACCTGCTCGCGCACACCTTGCGCGCCGCGCTGGCGCAGGTGCCGGGGCTGGATCCGGCCGCGATCGATGACGTGGTGGTCGGATGCGCCATTCCCGAAGCGGAGCAGGGCATGAACGTCGCCCGCGTGGGGCTGCTGCTCGCGGGACTGCCGGACACGGTATCGGGGCTGACGGTCAACCGCTTCTGCTCCTCGGGACTGCAGGCGGTGGCCATCGCCGCCGACCGCATCCGGCTGGGCGAGGCCGACGTGATGATCGGGGCCGGCACCGAGAGCATGAGCATGATCCCGATGGGCGGGAACAAGATCTCGTTCAGCGAGCACATCTTCGAGCGGGACGAGAACATCGCCATCGGTTACGGGATGGGCATCACGGCGGAAAAGGTTGCCCAGCAATGGCAGGTGAGCCGCGAAGCGCAGGACCGGTTCGCCACCGAGAGCCATCGCAAGGCGCTGGCGGCGATCGAGAAAGGCGAGTTCGCCGACGAGATGGCGCCCTACACCATCGACGAGAAGCTGCCCGACCTCGCCACCCACGAGGTCGCGCACCGGACCCGCACCGTCTCGGTCGACGAAGGTCCGCGCGCAGGGACCACGCCGGAAGTGCTGGCGAAGCTCAAGCCCGCCTTTGCCGTGAAGGGTTCGGTGACGGCGGGCAACAGCTCGCAGACGTCGGACGGCGCGGGCGCCGTCATCCTGGCCAGCGAGGCCGCGGTCCGGCGCTTCAACCTGCAGCCGCTGGCGCGCTTCCTCGGCTTTGCCGTCGCCGGCGTGCCACCGGATGTGATGGGCATCGGTCCGAAGTTCGCGATCCCGAAGGTGCTCAGGCAGGTCGGCCTGAAGCAGGAGGACATCGACTCGATCGAGCTGAACGAGGCGTTCGCCGCGCAGAGCCTTGCGGTGATCCACGACCTGGGGCTGGATCCGACGAAGGTCAATCCGGTTGGCGGTGCCATTGCGCTGGGTCATCCGCTCGGTGCGACGGGCGCCATCCGTACCGCGACGCTCGTACATGGCCTGCGCCGCCGCGGGCAGCGCTACGGCATGGTCACCATGTGCATCGGCACTGGCATGGGGGCGGCGGGAGTGTTCGAGGCGCTTCGCTGACGCGGCGCGTCGGGACGCCGTCAACCGCCATAACCGCAGAGGACGCGGAGGGCGCAGAGGAAGGCAGAGGAGGGCGAACGGACCCGCGGGCGGGGGGTAGTTGTTCTTCCTCTGCGCCCTCTGCGGTAAATGAGGTTCTGTTCCCCGGTACGAGCGAGGCTGCCGGCAGTCGAGTCGGCTAGAATCGGCGCTGCTCACAAGGAGAACGGAGGAGCGCAGTGCCCAAGATCACCCGGGTCGAGATCTGGCAGGTCGACCTCAAGCCGCACGTTCCCCGTTCGGATGCGATCCAGACCTTCTCCATGCAGGAGACGCCCATGCTGCGCGTCTTCTGCGACGACGGTTCGGAAGGGACCGGCTACTCCTACACCATCGGCACCGGCGGCTCCTCTGTGCTCGCGCTGCTGCGCGACCACATGGCACCGCGGCTGATCGGCCGTGATCCGGCCATGGTCGAGGAGATCTGGAAGGACCTCTTCATGTACACCCATGCGACCTCCGTGGGTGCGATCACCAGCATCGCGCTGTGCTGCGTGGACACGGCGCTGTGGGATCTGCGTTGCCGGCGTGCCGGGCTGCCGTTGCACGTGATGGCGGGCGGGGCACAGTCGCGCATCCCGGTGTACGACACCGAAGGCGGCTGGCTCCACCTGTCGCCGGCGGAGGTGGTGGAGAACGCGCAGGCGGCGAAAGCCAAGGGCTTTCGCGCGGTGAAGGTCAAGGTCGGCCGGCCGCACGTCGCCGAGGACGTTGCGCGACTGTCCGCCGTGCGCAAGGCGCTGGGCGACGACTACGACATCATGACCGACGCCAACCAGGGCTTCACGGTGTCGGAGGCGATCCGCCGCGCCCGCCACTACGAGGACGCCGACATCTACTGGTACGAGGAGCCGCTGCCGGCCGAGGATCTCAACGGGCACGTGCTGCTGTCGCAGTCCACCTCGATCCCGATCGCCATCGGCGAGTCGCTCTACCATCCGGCGCACTTCCGCGAATACCTTCAGCGCGGCGCCTGCGGCATCGTGCAGGTCGACGTGGGCCGCGTCGGCGGGATCACCCCCTGGCTGAAGGTGGCGCACCTCGCCGAGACCTTCAACGTGCAGGTCTGCCCGCACTTCCTGATGGAGATTCATCTCCCGCTGGTGCTCGCCGTGCCCAACGCGACCTGGCTGGAGCACATCCCCCAGCTCGACCGCATCACGCACTCGCGCGTGGTCATGCAGGACGGCTATGCCCTGCCGCCGCAGACCCCGGGCCTGGGGATCGAGTGGGACTGGGACGCGATCGCGCGGATGCGCAATGCGGCGCCGATCGTGGTTGCAGCCTGAGCGGCACTCGGAGGAGGAGAAGAACATGAGAATCGCCATGGCGTTCCTGCTGATGACGGGTTGGCTGGCCTCGATGCCGGCAGCCCTGGCCGACACCTCGACGCCCGTCGGCCTCTGGCGGACCGTCGACGACAAGACCGGCAAGGAGCGGGCACTGCTGCGCGTCGAGGAGACCGACGGCTCGTACCACGCCCACATCGAGAAGATCGTCACCCGGCTGCCGGACGACGATCCCGATGACCTGTGCCGCAAGTGCGAAGGCGAGCGCAAGGACAAGCCCGTCGTCGGCATGGTGATCCTGTGGGGCTTGAAGAAGGATGGCGACCAGTACAGCGGCGGCGAGATACTCGACCCGAAGAACGGCAAGATCTACCGCGCCAGGATGAAGCTGCTCGACAATGGCAGAAAACTCGAGGTGCGCGGGTACATCGGCATCTCGCTGCTGGGGCGGTCGCAGACCTGGGTCCGCGAGCAGTAAGTCCTGAGCCCTTGACCGCTAGGACCGCAGAGGACGCAGAGGGCGCAGAGGCGATACGAGGATGTTCCTCTGCGGTCCTCTGCGTCCTCTGCGGTGAGTGCGTTTCGATGTAGGGCAACGTCGCCGCGGGGATCGAAATGACACAAGGACGCTTGAAGTTCTGGGGCTGGGGCCGCGAGGACGTGGTGCTCTCGGCGGACGAGATCGCCCGCCTGGAGGGCGCCTACGCGAAGCGCTTCGGCCTGTCCGGCTACGACGTGACGCCGACGCCGCGCCCGGAGGACATCGAGCTGCGCGCGCCGCGCACGTCCGTGCCGGGTGCACTGTCCGACCTCTGCACCACCGATCACCACGAGCGGCTGGTGCACAGCTACGGCAAGTCGTTCTTCGACAGTGTGCGCGCGTTCGCCCGCGACTTTGCCAATCCGCCGGACGTGATCGCCTTCCCGCGGACGGAAGCCGACGTGGTCAGCGTGCTGGACTGGTGCGACTCGATCGATGCGGTGGCGATCCCGTGGGGCGGAGGTTCCAGCGTGGTCGGCGGGGTGGAGCCGCCGCGCACTGACCGCCCCGTGGTGACCATCGACCTGAAGCACCTCGACCGCGTCGTGGAGATCGACGCGACCTCCCAGGCGGCACGCATCCAGGGCGGCGTCTACGGCCCCGCGCTGGAGCGCCAGCTCAGGGCCAGCGGCCTGACGCTGCGGCACTTCCCGCAGTCCTTCGAGTTCTCCACGCTGGGCGGCTGGATCGCCACCCGCGGCGGCGGCCACTACGCCACGCTGTACACCCACATCGACGAGTTCGTCGAGAGCCTGCGCGTGGTCACGCCGGCGGGCGCGCTGGAGTCGTTCCGGCTGCCCGGCTCCGGTGCGGGGCCGAGCCCCGATCGCATGTTCATCGGCTCCGAAGGTACCCTGGGGATCATCACCGAGGCGTGGATGCGGCTGCGCCGCCGGCCCACCTTCCGGGCCAACACGACGGCGCGCTTCCGCGACTTCCACCAGGCGGCGCAGTGCGTCCGGGCGCTCTCGCAGGCGCACCTGTACCCGGCCAATTGCCGCCTCGTGGATGCGGACGAAGCCCTGGTCAACGGGGCCGGGGACGGCAGCCACGCGATTCTGGTCATCACCTTCGAATCCGCCGACCGGCCCCAGGATGCGCTGCTGCAGCGCGCGCTGGAGCTCGTCCGCGAGCATGGCGGCGAGTACGACGCGGAGGCGATCGGCCGCGACGGCGCGCAGCGGGAAGGCGCCGCGGGGCAGTGGCGCGACGCCTTCATCCGCATGCCCTACAGCCGCGAAGTGCTCACGCCGCGCGGCGTCATCGTCGAGACCTTCGAGACGTCGATCACCTGGGATCGCTTCCCCGACTTCCACGCGCAGGTGAAGTCAGCGACCGAGCGGGCCATCCGCGAGGTGACCGGCAGGCCCGGACTGGTGACCTGCCGGTTCACGCACGTCTACCCGGACGGACCGGCGCCGTACTTCTCGTTCCACGCCTGCGGCGACAAGGCCCGCCTGGCCGAGCAGTGCTGGCAGATCAAGATCGCCGCGTCGGAGGTGCTCAACCGCCTGGGCGGGACGATCACCCACCACCACGCGGTGGGGCGCGATCACCGGCGCTGGTACGATCGCCAGCGTCCGCCGTTGTTCGCGCAGGCGATGCTGGCTGCCAAGCGCACGCTGGATCCGAAGGGGATGCTCAACCCCGGAGTGCTGTTCGACCCCGAGTAGCCCGATATCCCGTGCCGCGCACGGGGAATGGGACTATAGTCGGCGCGCTGGTTGCACAACCATGGCCGACCATGATCCGCGTCCTGCTGGCCTGTATTCTTTTCAGCGTGAGCGTCGCTGCCCGGGCGGAATCGGGCGCGGTCGTCGTCCTCACCATCAACGGCGCGATCGGGCCGGCCGTCGCGGACTACTTCCATCGCGGCCTGGACAAGGCCGCCCGTCAGAACGCGCAGCTCGTCGTCGTCCAGATGGATACGCCGGGAGGACTGGACACGTCGATGCGCTCGATGATCAAGGACATCCTCGCCTCGCCGGTGCCGGTGGCGATGTACGTTTCGCCCAGCGGGGCGCGCGCGGCCAGCGCCGGGACCTATCTTCTGTATGCCAGCCACATCGCGGCAATGGCGCCGGCCACCAACCTCGGTGCGGCGACCCCGGTGCAGATCGGCGCAGGCGGGCAGGGCGAGCGCAAGCCCGCTGGCGATCGGGGCGCGACGGGAAAGGAGCGCGAGTCGCCGGACGCGGATGGCGATGCGATGCATCGCAAGGTCGTCTCCGACGCCGTCGCGTACATCCGCGGTCTCGCCCAGTTGCGTGGGCGCAACGCCGCGTGGGCGGAGAAGGCGGTGCGCGAGGCAGTGAGCCTGCCCGCGGACGAGGCCCTCGCGAGCAAGGTGATCGACGTGATCGCCAGCGATGTTCCGGACCTCCTGCGCAAGGTGAACGGCCGCACCCTGGAGATTGCCGGCGTGAAGCGCACGCTGCAGACCGAGGGCGCGGCGCTGGTGCGGGCCGAGCCCGACTGGCGCAGCCGTCTGCTGGGCGTGATCACCGACCCGAGCATCGCCTACATCCTGATGCTGGTGGGAATCTACGGGATCCTGTTCGAGCTCTACAGCCCCGGCCTGATCCTGCCCGGGGTGATTGGCGGGGTGTGCCTGCTGCTCGCGCTGTATGCGCTGCAGATGCTGCCGATCAACTATGCGGGGCTGGGATTGATCCTGCTCGGCATGACGTTCATGGCCGCAGAGCTGTTCATCACCTCCCACGGTGCCCTGGGCATCGGCGGCGCCGTGGCCTTCGTCATCGGCTCGGTGATGCTGATCGACACCGACGTGCCCGGCTACGACATTCCGTGGACCCTGATCGCGCTGGTGACCGCCAGCAGTATCGCGTTCTTCCTGGTCGTGCTCAACATGGCATTGCGCGCGCGCAAGCGGCCAGTGGTGACCGGCAGCGAGGAGCTGATGAACGCGCCCGGCGAGGTGCTCGAGCATCGCGACGGAATCTGGTGGGCGCGCGTGCACAGCGAGCTGTGGCGGGTACGCAGCGACCTGCCGCTCAAGCGTCACCTGCGCGTGCGGGTGACGGGACGTGACGGCCTCACCCTGATCGTTGCGCCGGAAGAATCCCAACCCGCAGGACACTAGCCATGCAGACCCTCAGCGCCGGAACGATCGTCGTCGTCCTCATCGTCGCCCTGCTGTTCTACTCGATCCGCATCCTGCGCGAGTACGAACGCGGGGTGGTGTTCCAGCTCGGGCGCTTCTGGCGCGTGAAGGGGCCCGGGTTGGTGGTCGTGATCCCCGGCGTGCAGCAGATGGTCAAGGTCGACCTGCGCACGGTGACCATGGACGTGCCCTCGCAGGACGTGATCTCCAAGGACAACGTCTCGGTGAAGGTGAACGCCGTGGTCTACTTCCGGGTGGTCGAGCCGGAGAAGGCGATCATCCAGGTCGAGAACTTCCTGGTGGCCACCAGCCAGCTGGCGCAGACCACGCTGCGGGCGGTGCTCGGCAAGCACGAACTGGACGAGATGCTGTCCGAGCGCGAGAAGCTGAACGTCGACATCCAGAGCACGCTCGACCAGCAGACCGACGCGTGGGGCATCAAGGTCTCCAACGTCGAGATCAAGCACATCGACCTGAACGAGAACATGGCGCGCGCCATGGCGCGGCAGGCGGAAGCCGAGCGCGAACGGCGCTCGAAGGTGATCCTGGCCGAAGGCGAGCTGCAGGCCTCGCAGAAGCTGCTCGAGGCGGCGCGCACGCTGGCCGCCCAGCCCGAAGCGATGCAGCTGCGCTACCTGCAGACCCTCACGGTGATTGCGGGAGACCGCAGCAACACGATCGTGTTCCCGATCGACATGATCGGGTCGCTGGGGGATGCGCTGAAGAAGGCGAGGCCGGTGTCTGGAGTGACTTCCTGACCGCACTCAACACATAGGAATACAGAGGAAACCCGATGTAGGGGAGAAATCCTCTGTGGCCCTCTGTGTCCTCTGTGTTCGATGCGGTGAAGGGGTAACGTCAGCGCTTCGCACCCGCGTCGGCCCCGCGCGGCGCTGCCCCGACATCCGACGGCGCGGCGACCGGCGCCAGCGTCGTGGTCGTCAGGTCGCGCGGCGCGATGATCACCGGTAGCGCGCGCTTCGGGTCGAGATACTTGCGTGCCACCTGGTCGAGGTCTGCCACGGTCAACGAGGAGATCTCCTGCAGGCTCGTGGCGGCACGGGCGAGCTTCTCGGGCCGCTCCTGCGAACCGCTGATGATGGCGTTGAGCAGGTAGCTGTTGTTCGACAGCATCCTGCGCAGCTCGCTCACGACCGGGTTGCGTGCCCGCTCCAGCTCGTCGGCCGTCACCCCCTTCTCGTAGACCTCGCCGCCGATCGCGACGATCTCCTCGGCCAGCACCTGCGCCTTCTGGGGCGGGGCGTCCACCACGGCGTAGAGGAATCCGAAGCCGGGGAAGACCTGGCTCGGTGCGTGATCGCCCTGCGCGGTGTAGGTGAGCCCCTGCAGGTTGCGCACGCGCTCCAGCACGCGGTTGCCGACCACCTTCGCCAGCACGAACAGGCGGCGCACGTCGTGCAGCTGACTGAAGTCGGTGGTGGGCCAGTACACCGCGGCCAGCGCCTTCGGATCGCTGGTCTCGTACGGGAAGGTGGTCAGCGCCTTGGCGTCGGGAAAGTGCACGACGCGGGCGGCATCGAACGCCGGCTTCTCGGCCGCCCGGGTCGGCAGGCTGCCGAACGTGGCGGCGAGCATGCCGATCGTGGCATCCATGTCGAAGTCGCCGACGATGGAAACCTCGAGGTAGCCGCGCGAGAGCGGTTCGCGCAGTGCCTCGCGGACCTCGTCCAACGTGCGGGCGGCCAGCATGGCCTGCTCGGGGTAGCCGAAGCGCGGATCGCCTCCGCGCAGGTAGCGCACCACCTCCTTCTGCATGATGCCCATGGGGGTGCGCTCGAGGCTCTGGTAGAGCTGCGGCAGACCCTGGCGGAAGCGTGCCTGCGCCTCCGGGCGATAGGCAGGATCGACCAGGTAGGCCGCGAGCAGCTGCAGCTGGAGCTGCAGGTCCTGCGGCGTGGTGCGGCCGGCGAGCACGAAGGCGTCGTCGTCGACGTCGAAGCTCATGCCGACCGTGCGTCCGGCGGTGAGGCGGGTGAGATCGTCGAGGGTGTGCTTGCCCAGGCCGCCCGCCATGAAGGCCGACTCGGCGAGCTGTTCGAGGCCCGGCTTGTCCTGCGGCAGCTGGAGCCGGCCGCCGCCCGCGCGCACCGCGACCAGCACGGAGTTGGCCTCGAAGTCGGTGCGCTTGAGGTTGACCCGCACGTTGTTGGCGAAGCGCAGCTGGGTCACGTCCAGCACGTCGGTCTGCTTGCGCGAGACCACCGCGGACGGAGTACCGAAGCTCTGGTAGGCGAACTCCTGCTGCGCCCCCTTCGCCGGCGGCGCGACCGCCACCGCCTGGCTGGACCGGTACGCCTGCGTGATCGCGGCCTGCGCGTCATCCAGCTTGACCGGACCGGACACCATGATCAGCGGGCCGCTGCCGTTCCACAGCTGGCGCGCCGCCGCGAGCATCGTGTCGGGCGTCACCTCCGCGAGCATCTTGCGCACTTCCTGCACGTCCTGCTCCGGGCTCGTGAAGGTGTGCCGCTCGATCAGGCTGCCCACGATCTCCTCGGCCAGCTCGTTCGACTCGCGCGTGGCGGCGCCGCGCAGCGCCTGCTCGTAGTGGCTCACGACCTGGCGCACCTGCTCGTCGATCTCAGCCTCGGTGAAGCCGTACGTCAACGCGCGGCGCAGCTCCTGCTCCGCCACTGCGACACCTTCGCGCCAGCGCTCGGGCTGGGTGTTGATGGTGATCGCGCCGATGCGCGCCACGTCGGCGAAGTCGTCGGTGTAGGCTGCCCCGCCGAGGAACGGCGCATCCGGCTGCAGCGCGAGGGTGGCCAGGCGCCGGCTGATGATCGCGTGTGCCAGGTAGAGGTCGAGGTCCTGCACCCGCCTGGCGTGCACGTCGGGCTGCGGCGTGATCGGCTTGACCACCTGCAGCGCGACGTTGGTACGCCCCTCCGCTTCGTAGTGCACCCGCGCTTCGAGTCCGCGCTGGCCGATCGTGCCCACGTCCGGATTGGGCACTTCGGGCCCGCGGGCGCGCAGGTCGGCGAAGTGGGTGCGGATCAGCCCTTCGATCTGCTTCGGATCGAAGGCGCCGACGACCACCAGGGTGGTGCGTGACGGCGTGTAGTAGTCGCGGTAGAAGGCCTCGATGCGTTCGCGCGGCGCGTTGCCGACGACCTCCTCGGTGCCGATCGGGCTGCGCTTCGCGATCAGCGTGTCGGGCATGATGAAGCCGAGGTTGGCGTCCATGGCCCGAAACTGGGCGGTGTCGCGCAGGCGCTTCTCGCTCAGGATCACGCCGCGCTCGCGCTCCAGATCGCTGCCGGGGATAAGCAGCTTGTCCAGCTTCTCGCGCATCACGAACAGGCTCTTGTCGAGCACCGCGGGATCGTTGGACGGCAGCTCCAGCTGGTAGACGGTGTTGTCGTAGCTGGTGCGGGCGTTGGTGTCGGCACCGAAGGCCATGCCCAGGCGTTCGAGGTACTGGACCAGGTCGCCGGCGGGCATGTTCCGGCTGCCCTTGAACGCCATGTGCTCGAGGAAGTGCGCCAGCCCGCGCTGGTCGTCCTGCTCCATCAGCGAACCGGCATCCACCAGCATGCGGATGCTGATCCGGTCCTTGGGCGTGTTGTTGGGCAGCAGGACATAGCGCATGCCGTTGTCCAGGCGTCCCCAGATGACGTTGGGGTCGGGCGCGACGTCGCTCGATTCGTGGGGCCAGGCGGTGCGCCGCTCCAACTCGCGCGCCTGGACACCGGTGCCGGCCAGGAGCGCCGCAATCAGCAGCAGGATGAAGGGGACGGACGTGCGGTGGAAGCGCATGCGGGTGGGCACCTGGAGCGAAGCGTTGAAATGGGTCGGCCGCGCTTCGCGCGGCCGCATGCCCTCAAGACCGGGCGGAACGCCGGGAGTTCCCGGACCGCAAGCAAGCCGGATGCCGCCGGCGCGGCTCACATGTTCGGATAATTGGGCCCGCCGCCGCCCTCGGGCACTACCCAGTCGATGTTCTGGGTGGGGTCCTTGATGTCGCAGGTCTTGCAGTGCACGCAGTTCTGCGCGTTGATCTGCAGGCGCGGGTTGCGCCCCTCTGCGTCGCGGACGATCTCGTACACGCCGGCCGGGCAGTAGCGCTGCTCGGGCGCGTCGTATTCGGCCAGGTTGACGGCGATGGGCGCTGCCGGGTCCCTGAGCCGCAGGTGGCTGGGCTGGTCCTCTTCGTGGTTGGTGCTGGACAGGAACACCGAGGACAGGCGGTCGAAGGTGACCACGCCGTCGGGCTTCGGGTAATCGATGGGCTGGTACTGCCCCTTGCGTTTGAGCTGCTCGTGGTCGGCGTGGTTGTGCAGCGTCCAGGGGGCCTTGCCGCGCAGCACGTAGGTTTCCAGCGCGCCATAGCCCATGGCGGCCCAGAAGCCCCAGTGGAAGCTGGGCCGGATGTTGCGCACGGTGTTCAGCTCGTCCCACAGCCAGGTCCTGCGCAGGCGCTCGGGATAGGTGGTGACCTCGGGGCCATCGCCTCCGGTCAGGTGGTCGTACAGCGCCTCCGCGGCAGTCATGCCCGACTTCATCGCCGTGTGCGTGCCCTTGATCTTGGGCACGTTGAGGAAGCCGGCGGTGTCGCCCACCAGCAGTCCGCCCGCGAAGGTGAGGCGGGGCAGCGATTGCAGGCCGCCCTCCGACAGCGCGCGCGCCCCATAGGCGATGCGCCGGCCGCCTTCGAACGTGGGCCGGATCGCAGGGTGGTTCTTGAAGCGCTGGAACTCCTCGTAGGGACTGAGGTAGGGATTCTGGTAGTCCAGCCCGACCACGAAGCCCACCGCGACCTGGTTGCTGCCGAGGTGATAGAGGAACGAGCCGCCGTAGGTGCTGGTGTCCAGCGGCCAGCCCACGGTGTGGATCACCAGCCCGGCCTGGGCCCTGGCGGGGTCGACTTCCCAGAGCTCCTTGATGCCGATGCCGTAGGTCTGCGGGTCGACGCCTTCGCGCAGGCCGAAGCGCTCGAACAGACGCTTGGTCAGCGATCCGCGGCAGCCCTCGGCGAACACGGTCTGGCGCGCGTGCAGCTCCATGCCCGGCTGGTAGCGCTCGGTCTGCTCTCCGCCCTTGCCGATGCCCATGTCGCCGGTCGCAACGCCCTTCACCCGGCCGTCCTCGTGATAGAGCACTTCGGCCGCCGCGAAGCCCGGATAGATCTCCACGCCGAGCGCTTCGGCCTGCTCGCCGAGCCAGCGGCAGACGTTGCCCAGGCTCACGATGTAGTTGCCCTCGTTGTGCATCTGCGGGGGCGTGGGCAGGCGCCACGCCCTGGAGGCGGTGAGGAACAGCAGGCGGTCCTCTCGCGCCGGGGTCTCCAGCGGTGCGCCGCGCTCCTTCCAGTCGGGGAACAGCTCGTTGAGCGCACGCGGTTCGACCACGGCACCGGACAGGATGTGGGCACCGACCTCGGAGCCCTTCTCGATCACGCACACCGACAGGTCGGTGCCGCGCTCGGCGCACAGCTGCTTCAGCCGGATGGCGGTGGCGAGCCCCGATGGGCCCGCACCGACCACCACGACGTCATACTCCATCGACTCGCGTTCTGACATGGCCTTTCTCTGGCGGCGCGGGGCGCGGTGCGCCCCTTGCTACAATCAAGCGGAAACGGACGATATTAAACCGTTTCAGGGAGCAGCAAAGTGGTCGAGCGCGGACAGGACGCGAAGCTGGTGCACGTGGAGCGCATGCAGATGCGCTGGGGCGACATGGATGCCCTCGGGCACATGAACAACACGGTCTACTTCCGCTACCTCGAGCAGGCGCGCATCTCGTGGTTCGACAAGCTCGGCGCGGACTACACCCGCATGCCAGAGGGCGCGATCCTGGGCAGCATCTCCTGCCGCTTCATCATCCCCGCAGTGTACCCGGCCGATCTCGACGTCACCCTGCTGGCCGGGCCACCCCGGCGCAGCACGTTCTCGCTGTTCAGCGAGATCCGCGAGCACAGCCAGTCCGAGCGGGTGTATGCGCGGGCCGAAGCCGTGATGGTGTGGATCGATCTGAAGGAAGGCAGGTCCCGGCCGCTGCCGGACTGGCTGCGCAAGCTGCTGCCTGCGCCGCACGAGTGAGCCCGGTGCGTTTCCCGGTGGCCGTCCCTCAGGCGGGCTGCTGGCCGCGCAGCGCGTCCGCGTCGAACACCTGTCCCGACACGCCGCGGCTGTCCGGTCCCACCAGGTAGAGATAAAGCGGCATCAGGCTGTCGATGCTCGCGCGGGATGCCGGCAGCTCGCCCGGGTGGGTCCGCGCACGGCAGGGCGAGTCCACCTTCCCGGGCACCACCAGGTTGATGCGCATGTGCGGCGATTGCTCCCACTCCTGCGCCAGGATCCGGGCATAGGGCGTCAGTCCGCTCTTCGACACGGCGAAGCCCCCCCAGTAGGCGCTGGGGTGCAGCGCGTGGGTCTCGCTGGTCACCACCACGGATGCGTCCGGTGCCGCGCGCAGCAGCGGCAGGCAGGCCTTCGTCAGCGCGAACGGCGCGACCGTGTTCACGCGCAGCAGCCGCACCCAGTCGTCGAGATGTTCGTATTCGAGCGCGGTCAGGTGCACGAAGTGCGCGGCGTTGTGGAGGATGCCGTCCAGGCGCCCGAACTGCGAGCGGATGGTCTGCTCGACGTTGTCGTAGTCGCGTTCGCCCGCGGTCGACAGGTCCAGCGGCAGCAGGGCGGGCTCCGCCGCGCCGCCGGTGGTGATCTCGTCGTAGACCTGCTCCAGGCGCTGGACGTTGCGGCCGTGCAGGATCACCGAGGCGCCATGCGCAGCGAAGGTCCGTGCCGCAGCCGCGCCGATGCCGGTGCTGGCGCCGGTGACGAGCACCACGCGGCCCTTGAGCAGCGCGGGTGCGGCTTGGTAGTGCAGGGGATCGGGCAGAGCCATCGCGTGTTCCTCATCCAGGGGCGGGCGCCGCGTCGGTGCCCGCGGGTTCGTCGGCCAGCGCCAGCCGGGCGCAGGTGATGCCGCTGCGCACGGCAGCCTCGAGGGTGCCGGGGTACGGGCTGTCGGTGTAGTCCCCGGCGAGGTAGAGGCCGGCCAGCGGGGTGCGTTGCGAGGGACGGGACAGACCGGGCGTGCACGCGAACGTCGCGCGCTGCTCGGTGATCACCTTGCTCCACGCCGGCGGACCGGGCAGGGCGGGGAACGCCTGCTGCAACTCGGCGTGCACGACGGCGGTGAGTGCGGGGTGGTCCAGGTCCTCGTGCGCACCGTGCGCGCTGATGACCACTGCAAGCAGGCCCGCCTGGCTGCACAACTGCCCCCGGTCGAACACCCACTGGGCCAGCCCGCCGGCGAGTCCGAGCATCGGTTGCGGGATCCGTACCTGCGGCGGGTACTGCAGATAGACCGTGCAGATCGGCTCGTGGCGCAGCGCTGCGATCTGGTCCAGCACCGGACGCATGGGGGCGAGACCGCCGAGCACGTCCGGCACGCGATAGGGCGGGAGGGCGCACACCACCTGATGGAAGCGCTCGATGCCGTCACTGGTCAGCACTTCGAAGCCGGCCTCCGTGGGGCGCACCTGCTTGACCGCGCGGCCGGGCAGGATCCGCCCGCCGTGCGCCTCGACGTAGCGGCAGGCCGGATCGGGAAACAGGCGGCTGAGGTCCTCGCCGGGCAGGAGCATCTGGCTGTCGGCGCGCGCGCCGTTCAGGCTGTCACGGAGCACGTTGAGGAAGACCTGGGCCGAGGCTGCCTCGGGCGGCGTGTTGAGCGCCGCCACGCACAGCGGCTCCCAGAGATAGCGCCGCGCGTTCTCGCCCTGCGCATGACGGGTGAGCAGATCGGCCACCGTGACGTCGGTGTCGATCCGGAAGCCGGTCGCACGCATGCTCTGCATGAAGCGGGCCGCCGCGATGCGTTCACCCCAGCGCAGGCCGCGCGCCGTGAGCAGTCCGGCGGCGAGGTGCAGCGGCGCCGGGAGCGCGGGCGCGCGCAGCCGGAACCTGCCGTGCACGTGCAGGTCCAGCGGCAGGGTGCGCAGGCCGGTGTCGGTCCCGCGCACGAGGCGCAGCAGCCGCAGCGTCTCGCGATACGCGCCCACGAGGATGTGTGCGCCGTTGTCCAGCGCCAGCCCGTTGACGTCGACCCGGCGCGCTCGCCCGCCAAGCGTGCGGGCCGCCTCGAACACCGTGACCGGCGCGCCCGCGCACGCGAGCTCCACCGCAGCGGCCATGCCGGCCCAGCCGGCGCCGATCACGGCGAGAGGCGAGAGGCGAGAGGCTGGAGGGGGCATAGGCGAGAGGCGAGAGGCTAGAGGCTAGAGGCTAGAGGCGGGAGGCCAGAGGCTGCAGACAACAAAGCACCCGGGAGCTGGCCACCAGTCCTCTGGCCTCTCGCTTCTGGCCTCTAGCCTTCCCCGCATCACCCCTTCACCCACGTCCGCCAGGCGATCCACAGCTTGCGCAGCGGCGTGAGCGCGATGCGCTGGTTGAGCACCTTGCCGCCGGATGCGTCGATCTCGTCGAGCAGCGTGCGATAGATCGCCGCCATGATCAGCCCGGGGCGCTGCGGGCGGCGGTCGACCGCGGGCAGCAGTGCGAAGGCGCGCTCGTAGTACTCGCGGGCGCGCCGGATCTGGAACTGCATCAGCCGGCTGAAGCGCTCGTCCTCCTTCAGTGCGATGAGGTCGTCGGTGGCCAGGTCGAAGCGGGCCAGCTCGTCCAGCGGCAGGTAGATGCGGTTGCGGCGCACGTCCTCGCCGACGTCGCGCACGATGTTGGTGAGCTGGAACGCGATGCCCAGCGTGCGGGCGTACTCCAGCGTCGCAGGCTGGGTGAAGCCGAAGATGCGCGCCGACAGCAGCCCGACCACGCCCGCGACCCGATGGCAGTAGACCTCCAGCGTGGCGAAGTCCGGGTAGCGGTTGTAATCGAGGTCCATGCGCATGCCCTCGATGATGTCGAGCATCAGCCCGCGCTCGAGTCCGAACGCCCCGACCACCGGGGCGAGCGCCTGGCCCACCGGGTGCTGGGGGTTGCCGGCGAAGACGCGCCCGACCTCGTCGGTCCACCAAGCCAGCTTGGTGCGCGCCACGCCCGGGTCGGACACCTCGTCGACCACGTCGTCGACCTCGCGGCAGTACGCGTACAGCGCGGTGATGGCGCGGCGCCGGGGCGGGGGCAGGAACAGGAAGCTGTAGTAGAAGCTCGACCCGCTCGCGGCGGCCTTCTGCTGGCAGTACTCGTCCGGCGTCATCTCAGCGTGCCAGCAGTGCGCGGAAGAACATGTAGCCCCAATCGGACTTGCCCAGCACCGGTCGCCGGCGGAAGACATCGGCATCGGTGTCGTGAAGCTTGCGCAGGATGCGCTCGCCGCCCAGCACGATCATGCGCAGCTCCAGTCCCAGCCGGCCCTTGAGCACGCGCCCGAGCGGTGCGCCGGCCTGGAGCATGCGCCGCGCGCGGTCGATCTCGAAGCGCATGAACCGGCTCCAGCCGCCACTGGTGTCGCCGGCGGCGATCTGGGCTTCGGTCACGCCGTAGCTGCGCATCTCGTCCTGGGGCAGGTAGATGCGGCCCTTGCGGTAGTCGATCTCCACGTCCTGCAGGAAGTTGATCAGCTGCAGGCTGGCGCAGATGCCGTCGGAGCAGGCCAGGCTGCGCGGCCCGGTCTCCCCGTACAAATGCAGCAGCAGCCGGCCGACCGGGTTGGCCGAGCGCCGGCAGTAGTCCATGACCTCGCCGAAATCGGCGTAGCGCTGCTTGGTGACGTCCTGGGCGAAGGCCGAGAGCAGGTCCCGGAACAGCTGGACCGGCAGGCGGTGCTCGCGGATCACCGGCGCCAGCCGGCGGAACAGCTCGGTTTCGGGGGCGGTCCCGGACTCGATCCGGTCGAGCTCCGCCCCGAAGGCGGCGAGCTGGGCCAGCCGGGTGGCAGGGGGCGCATCGCCCTCGTCGGCAAAGTCGTCCGCCTGCCGGGCGAAGTGGTAGATCAGCTCGACCGGGCGCCGGAAGCGCGCCGGCATGACCCAGGAGGCTACCGGGAAGTTCTCGTAATGGTCGACCCCCATCGCGCCGCTGCCGGGTTTTTTGCAGTTCGAACAGAAGATTTATGCAATGTCGCCCGCGCGGCACGGGCCGGAAGGGGCGGGCGGAGGGGGGCCGGCCGGGCAGGAATGCTGCCGGCCGCCGCTTCAAGGTGGAGTGCCCCGCGGCATTATATTAAAATGAGGACTTTGCGAAAGTGGCGGAACTGGTAGACGCACCAGATTTAGGTTCTGGCGCCGCAAGGCGTGAGAGTTCGAGTCTCTCCTTTCGCACCAGGAGAGCAGCCGCCCCCCGCCCGCGGTAAACGGCCCGGTTCAAGCAGACCTGCGGTGTGCCCGATCGGATCGCGGGCCCCGCCGGACCGGGCGCAGCTCTTCGCATCCGCCGACAAACTCAGCCCAACGCGCTGGAAAGTACAACAAATGCAAGCAACCATCGAGAAAGTCAGCAACCTGGAACGCCGCCTCAACGTCGCCCTGCCGATGCAGGAGATCGAGACCGAGGTGGAGAGCCGGCTCAAGCGCCTCGCGCGCTCGGTCAAGATGCACGGGTTCCGCCCGGGCAAGGTGCCGTTCCGGCTGGTCCAGGCGCAGTACGGCGGCCAGGTGCGCCAGGAAGTGCTGGGCGACGCGCTGCAGAAGAGCTTTGGCGAGGCGGTGCGCCAGCAGAACCTGCGGGTGGCGGGCTATCCCCGCTTCGAGGCCAAGCAGCCCGAAGCGGCCGCCGCGGGCGAGGGCAGCCAGGTCGAGTTCAGCGCGACCTTCGAGGTCTACCCCGAGATCACGGTCGGCGACATCGCCAGCGTGACCATCGACCGGCCGGCGGTCGCCATCGACGATGCGGCGATCGACAAGACCATCGAGGTGCTGCGCAAGCAGCGCGTGCACTACCACGATGCGGACCGTGGCGCGAAGAACGGCGATGGCGTGACCATCGACTATGCCGGCACGATCGACGGCGTGCCGTTCGAGGGTGGCACGGCGCAGGGGCACGCAACCCTCCTGGGAGAAGGGCGGCTGCTGCCGGACTTCGAGAAGGCCATCCTGGGCATGAAGCCGGGCGACCGGCGCGAATTTGAACTGGTGTTCCCGGAGGACTATCATGGCAAGGACGTCGCCGGGAAGACCGCACGGTTCGAGGTGACGCTGCACCGGGTGCAGGAGCCGCATCTGCCCGCCGTCGACAAGGATTTTGCAGTCGCGCTGGGAATTGCCGATGGAGACGTGGCGAAGCTGCGTGCCGACGTCAAGGCCAACGTCGAGCGCGAGGTGCGCCGGCGCGTGACCACGCGCGTGAAGGACCAGGTGATGAAGGCGTTGCTCGAGAACACCGCGATCGAGCTGCCGAAGGCGCTGGTGCAGATGGAAACCGAGCGCCTGATGGAGGGCATGCGGCGCGACCTCGCCGGGCGCGGGATGAAGGTGGAAGACATCCCGATGCCCTCCGAGGCCTTCGAGCCGGAGGCGCGCAAGCGCGTCGCCCTGGGGCTGATCATCGCCGAGCTGGTGCGCCGCGAGAGCCTGGCCGCGACGCCCGACCAGCTCAAGGCGGTGGTCCAGGACTACGCCGAGAGCTACGAGAAGCCCGAGGAGGTGGTTCGCTGGTACTATCAGTCGCCGGAGCGGCTGCGGGAAGTCGAATCGCTGGTGCTGGAGAACAACGTCGTCGACTGGGCGCTGGCACGCGCGAAGGTGCAGGACAAGGCGACCGACTTCGACGACCTGATGGGGAACATCAAGTGAGCAGGGGACGCAACATGGATTGGGAACGGACGGGCGCCGAGCCGAGCGGGCTGGGGCTCATCCCGATGGTCATCGAGCAGAGCGGCCGGGGCGAGCGCGCCTACGACATCTATTCCCGCCTGCTCAAGGAGCGCGTGATCTTCCTGGTGGGCGTGGTCAACGAGATGACCGCCAACCTGGTGGTGGCGCAGCTGCTGTTCCTGGAGTCGGAGAACCCCGAGAAGGACATCTCCATCTACATCAATTCCCCGGGCGGCTCGGTCTCGGCCGGCCTGGCGATCTACGACACCATGCAGTTCATCAAGCCGGACGTGAGCACGCTGTGCATCGGCCAGGCCGCCTCCATGGGCGCCCTGCTGCTCGCGGCCGGGGCCAAGGACAAGCGCTTCGCGCTGCCGAACTCGCGCGTGATGATCCACCAGCCGATGGGCGGCTTCCAGGGCCAGGCCACCGACATCGAGATCCACGCCAAGGAGATCCTGTACCTGCGTGCGCGCCTGAACGAGATCCTAGCGCGCCACACCGGGCAGGACATCAAGACGATCGAGCGCGACACCGAGCGGGACAACTTCTTCGGTGCCGACGACGCAGTGAAGTACGGGCTGGTCGACAAGCTGCTGACCAGCCGCACCGAAGTCACGGCCTGACGCCACCAGCGGAGATTCGCGACACACCATGTCCGAGAAGCCCGGCTCAGAGAAGCTGCTCTACTGTTCCTTCTGCGGCAAGAGCCAGCACGAGGTCCGCAAGCTCATCGCGGGCCCGTCGGTGTTCATCTGCGACGAGTGCATCGAGCTGTGCAACGACATCATCCGCGAGGAAAGCCAGGGCGACCAGGCGGGGAAGGGGGCGCGCTCCGACCTGCCGGTGCCGCATGAGATCCGCGAGATCCTCGACCAGTACGTGATCGGCCAGGAGCAGGCCAAGAAGATCCTCTCGGTCGCGGTCTACAACCACTACAAGCGGCTCAAGAACCTCGGCAAGAAGGACGATATCGAGCTTGCCAAGAGCAACATCCTGCTGATCGGGCCCACCGGCTCGGGCAAGACGCTGCTGGCGCAGACCCTGGCCCGCCTGCTCAACGTGCCGTTCGTGATGGCCGACGCCACCACCCTGACGGAAGCCGGGTACGTGGGCGAGGACGTCGAGAACATCATCCAGAAGCTGCTGCAGAAGTGCGACTACGACGTAGAGAAGGCGCAGCGCGGCATCGTCTACATCGACGAGATCGACAAGATCTCGCGCAAGTCGGACAACCCCTCCATCACCCGGGACGTGTCGGGGGAGGGTGTGCAGCAGGCGCTGCTCAAGCTGATCGAGGGCACCATCGCCTCGGTGCCCCCGCAGGGCGGGCGCAAGCATCCGAACCAGGAGTTCGTGCAGGTCGACACGACCAACATCCTGTTCATCTGCGGTGGAGCCTTCGACGGACTGGACAAGGTGATCCGCGCACGCTCGGAGAAGAGCGGCATCGGCTTCGGCGCCGAGGTGCGCAGCAAGGACAACCGCAAGGACATCGGCCTGGTGCTCAAGGGCGTCGAGCCGGAAGACCTGATCAAGTACGGCCTGATCCCCGAGTTCGTGGGGCGGCTGCCGGTGGTGGCCACGCTCGACGAGCTCGACGAGGCGGCGCTCATCCAGATCCTCACCGAGCCCAAGAATGCGCTGCTCAAGCAGTACCAGCGCATGTTCGCGATGGAAGGGGTGGAACTGGAGGTTCGCCTGGAGGCGCTGAACGCGGTGTCCCGGCGGGCGCTGGCCCGGCGCACCGGTGCGCGCGGCCTGCGCTCCATCCTGGAGCAGGCGCTGCTCGACACCATGTTCGACCTGCCCTCGCTGAGCAACGTGCGCAAGGTGGTGATCGACGAGGGCACCATCACGGGCGACCAGAAGCCGATCCTGATCTACTCGGATCAGCCCAAGGTCGCCGGCTCGGCTTGAGTCCCGACCCCTGCAGTCCCACGCCTGCGCGGCAGGCGCGCCTCCCTTTTCAATTCAAGGGCTTGAGCCGTCGCTTGAAGTCGGCCCGGCGTGCCCCACCTTGTTTCAGTACCTTCCCCTGAGTGAGACCACATGACTAGCATCGTTTCCGGGGCCGAACCCACTGCACTCCCGCTGCTTCCCCTGCGCGACGTGGTGGTGTTCCCCCACATGGTGATTCCGCTGTTCGTCGGGCGCCCGAAGTCGATCAAGGCCCTCGAGACGGCCATGGAGGCGGGGAAGAGCATCCTGCTGGTGGCGCAGAAGTCCGCCGCCAAGGACGAGCCGGGCGCCGAGGACATGTACGGCACCGGAACGGTCGCCAACATCCTGCAGATGCTGAAGCTGCCCGACGGCACTGTGAAGGTGCTGGTCGAAGGCACCCAGCGTGCACGCATTGCCAACGTCACCGACCTGAAGACCCACTACGTGGCCGAGGCCGCCAACATCGGGCCCGAGTCCTCGGAGAGCACCGAGCTGGAGGCCATGCGGCGGGCGATGATCTCGCAGTTCGACCAGTACGTGAAGCTCAACAAGAAGATCCCGCCGGAGATCCTGACCTCGCTGGCGGGCATCGACGAGCCGGGCCGGCTGGCCGACACCATCGCGGCGCACCTCCCGCTCAAGCTGGAGCAGAAGCAGGAAGTGCTGGAGATGTTCGACGTCCAGCGCCGCCTGGAGCACCTGCTCGCGCTCATGGAGACCGAGCTCGACATCCTGCAGGTCGAGAAGCGCATCCGCGGGCGCGTCAAGAAGCAGATGGAGAAGAGCCAGCGCGAGTACTACCTGAACGAGCAGGTCAAGGCCATCCAGAAGGAGCTCGGCGACCTCGAGGAGGGTGCCGATCTCGACGAGATGGAGAAGCGCATCAAGACCGCGCACATGCCCAAGGAGGCGCGGGTCAAGGCCGAGACCGAGCTGCGCAAGCTGCGGCTGATGTCGCCGATGTCGGCCGAGGCCACCGTCGTGCGCAACTACATCGAGACCCTGGTCGGCCTGCCGTGGAAGAAGAAGAGCAAGATCAGCGCGGACCTCACCAAGGCCGAGGACGTGCTCGAGGAAGACCACTACGGGCTGGACAAGGTCAAGGAGCGCATCGTCGAGTACCTGGCCGTGCAGCAGCGCGTGGACAAGGTGAAGGCCCCGATCCTGTGCCTGGTCGGCCCGCCCGGCGTGGGCAAGACCTCTCTCGGCCAGTCGATCGCACGCGCGACCAACCGCAAGTTCGTGCGCATGTCGCTGGGCGGCGTGCGAGACGAGGCCGAGATCCGCGGCCACCGTCGCACCTACATCGGCTCGATGCCGGGCAAGATCCTGCAGAACATGACCAAGGTCGCGGTCCGCAACCCGCTGTTCCTCCTCGACGAGGTGGACAAGATGGGCATGGACTTCCGCGGGGATCCGTCCTCGGCGCTGCTGGAGGTGCTCGACCCGGAGCAGAACAACTCGTTCGTGGACCACTACGTCGAGGTCGAGTACGACCTCTCCGACGTGATGTTCGTCGCCACCGCGAACACGATGAACATCCCCGCGCCGCTGCTCGACCGGATGGAGGTGATCCGGCTGTCCGGCTACACCGAGGACGAGAAGGTCCACATCGCGGTGAAGTACCTGCTGCCCAAGCAGATGAAGAACCACGGGCTCAAGACCGAGGAGATCAACATCTCCGAGAGCGCGATCCGCGACATCATCCGCTACTACACGCGCGAGGCCGGCGTGCGCTCGCTGGAACGGGAGATCTCCAAGATCTGCCGCAAGGTGGTCAAGGCGCTGGTGCTCAAGCGCCGCGAGCAGAAGACCACGGTCACGGCGAAGAACCTGTCGAACTACCTGGGCGTGCGCCGCTACACGTTCGGCATTGCCGAGAAGCACAACCAGGTCGGCCAGGTCACCGGTCTGGCATGGACCGAAGTGGGCGGCGAGCTGCTCACGATCGAGAGTGCGGTGATGCCGGGCAAGGGCAAGTTCGTCTCGACCGGCAAGCTCGGCGAGGTGATGCAGGAGTCCATCCAGGCCGCGCTCACGGTGGTGCGCAGCCGTTCGCAGAAGCTCGGCATCACCGAGGACTTCTACCAGAAGAACGACATCCACATCCACCTGCCGGAAGGCGCAACGCCGAAGGATGGCCCCAGCGCGGGCATCGGCATTTGCACTGCAATGGTCTCGGTGCTGACCAATATTCCGGTCCGCGCGGACGTCGCGATGACGGGCGAAATCACGCTGCGCGGCGAAGTGCTCCCGATCGGCGGGCTGAAGGAGAAGCTGCTCGCTGCGCACCGCGGCGGCATCAAGGTGGTGCTCATCCCCGAGGAGAACGTCAAGGATCTCTCCGAGATCCCCGACAACATCAAGAATCGCCTCGACATCCACCCGGTGAAGTGGATCGACCAGGTGCTCGACATGGCACTGGAGAGCAAGCCCACGCCGCTGCCCGAGAAGACCGAGGCGGTCGCTCTGCCTCCGGTGGAAGCCGCTGGCACGGTGGTCGCGGTCAAGCACTAGCGTTTCGTTGCAGCGCCTGCCGGATCCTCCGGCAGGCGTGCTTTGCTGCGCTGCACGCGCAGCCTCCCGTATGCTTCGGACATGCCGCACTGCGTCGTCGCGTGGCTTCACCTGCGCGCGCGCTTGACATCGGCTTTTCGCGCTTGCTATAAAAACCGACCGGAATCCAGCACACCAAGGCCGACGCGCGCAGTTCGCGATCGGCACCGGCAAAAGTCGCGCGATGAACCAGGGAAGGCTCGCGCGCAGCGAATCAGCATTCCACCACGCGCCGACGGTGACGGCGTCTTCACATCATCCAAAGGGGACCTCAATGAACAAGCAGGAGCTCATCGACGCCGTTGCGAAGTCTGCCGACATCTCCAAGGCCGCCGCGGGGCGCGCGCTCGAGAGCGCGATCACCGCGATCAAGGGTTCCCTGAAGAAGGGGCAGACCGTCACGCTCGTGGGTTTCGGTACGTTCTACGTCGGCAAGCGCGCAGCGCGCAGCGGGCGCAACCCGCGCACCGGCGCCAACATCAAGATCCGCGCCGCCAAGGTGCCGAAGTTTCGCCCTGGAAAAGCGCTCAAAGATTCTGTAAACTAGCGGTCTTTGCGACGGCCTGACCGCCGTCGCGGGGAATGGCCGGGGACCCCGGCAGCGTTTCCCTGCAGTACAGCACGTCGCGCTCTCGGGGGTGCTTAGCTCAGTTGGTAGAGCGTCGCCCTTACAAGGCGAATGTCGGGAGTTCGAGCCTCTCAGCACCCACCAGTGGAACCTGCGAGGCGAGGGCATTGCGCATCGCGAGCAGGGTCAGACGTGCAGGGTTGTCCGCTCCGGGCCGTGACACAGCCGGGGGCGCAAGCAGCACGAGAGAATGTGGAGTGGTAGTTCAGTCGGTTAGAATACCGGCCTGTCACGCCGGGGGTCGCGGGTTCGAGTCCCGTCCACTCCGCCAGCATCCCGAAGAGGCGAACGCGAGTTCGCCTCTTTCGTTTTGGAGACCGCCACCGCCGCACCGAACCCCTGCGCAGCGGTGCGGTCAGTGCACCAGCGCGCGAGGGTACGAAGCCATGTTCGATCTGGTCAAGAGCCACAAGGTCATCATCGGGATCATCCTGTTCCTGGTCTCGGTTCCGTTCGCGTTCTTCGGCATCGACTTCTACTTCCGCGGCGGTGACTCGGCCGGGCAGGTGGCCAGGGTAGGGGGTGTCCCGATCTCGCCGGTGGAGTACGAGAAGGCGCTCCAGCAACGCCAGGAGCAGCTGCGCCAGCAGATGCAGGGCCGGGCCGACGCCCAGCTGCTCAACAGCCCCGAGGTGCGCCGTGCGGTCCTGGGTCAGCTGGTGGACGAGCGGCTGCTGTACACCGCCGCAGTCGAGGCCGGGATCTCGGTCTCCGCCGAGGAACTGCAGAAGGTGATCGCGAGCATTCCCGCCTTCCGCGACAACGGCGGACAGGGGGCATTCTCGCGCCAGCTCTACGAGGCTGCGCTGCGCTCGCAGAACATGACCGAGGCGGGCTTCGAGGCGATGCTGCGCCGCGACCTGATCCTCAACCGCGCCCGCGGCACGCTGGCTGCCACGGCGTTCATGCCCGCGTCCGTGCTCGATCGTCTCTACCGCCTGCGCGGCGAGCAACGCGAGGTGAGCCAGGAGGTGTTCGCGCCGCAGGCCTATCTCTCGAAGGTCAAGGTCGATCCGGCCGAGGCCCAGGCCTACTACGACGGCCACAAGGCGCAGTTCCGCATCCCCGAGAAGGTCAAGGTCGAATACGCGCTGCTCTCGCTGGACCGCGTGCTGCAGCAGGTCCAGGTCACGCCCGAGCAGATCAAGCAGTACTACGAGGAGCGCCGCGCACAGTTCGAGACGCCGGAGGAGCGGCGCGCCCGCCACATCCTCATCTCCGCGCCGACCAGCGCCAGCGCCGAGCAGAAGGCCAAGGCGAAGGCGAAGGCCGAGGCGCTGGCTGCCGAAGTGCGCAAGGCGCCGAAGACATTCGCGGAGGTCGCCAAGAAGAACTCCGAGGATCCGGGCTCGGCGGCCGAGGGCGGCGACCTCGGCTTCTTCCCGCGCGGCCGGATGGTCAAGCCGTTCGACGAGGCGATCTTCGCCGCCAAGCCCGGCGACATCGTCGGACCCATCGAGACCCAGTACGGCTACCACGTGATCCAGCTCGAGGAGATCAAGTCGGGCGGCACGGGCCCCGGGTTCGAAGCGGTGAAGGCGCAGGCGGAGGCCGACCTGAAGAAGGCCGAAGCCGGACGCAGGTTCGCGGAGGCCGCCGAGGGCTTCAGCAACGTGATCTACGAGCAGCCCGACAGCCTGGAGCCGGCCGTCAAGCAGTTCGGCCTGGTGGTGCAGAAGAGCAACTGGATCAGCCGGGAGGGCGGTGCCCCGGAGGATCCGCTACTGAACAACCAGAAGTTCCTCACTGCGGTGTTCACCGACGACGTCCTGAAGGACCACCGCAACTCCGAGGCCGTGGAGATCGCGCCCAACGTGCTGGTCGCCGCACGCGTGATCGAGCACGAGGCGGCCAAGGAGCGCCCGTTCGCGGAGGTGCAGGCCGCCATCGTCCAGCAGCTGACCCGCGAGAAGGCGGCCAAGCTGGCGCGGGAAGCCGGCGAGGCCCGGCTGGCGCAACTGCGCAAGGGAGAGGGCGGCGGCGGCACCTGGACCGCACCGCAGCTGGTGTCGCGCGAGCGCCTGGGCGACCTGCAGCCCGACGCCGCCCGTGCCGTGTTCAGTGCGGAGACCGCGAAGCTGCCCAGTTACGCCGGCGCCCCGGTCGACGATCGCTACATCGTCTACCGCATCAGCAAGGTGGTGGACGGCCCGGCCATCTCGCCGGAGGAGCGCAAGGCGCTCACGCGCCAGATCGACCAGGCCGCAGGGATGGAGGCCGGCAGCGCCAGCCTGGAGAGCCTGCGCAAGCGCATCGACGTGAAGATCAATCAGAAGCTGCTTCAGCCGAATGGCTGACGCCGCGGGCGTCAGGCTCTAGGCCCCAGGCGCGAGACGCCAGAAAAATCGCACGGCGACACGCATTACATCTGGCGTCTAGGGCCTAGGGCCTAGGGCCTGCTGGAGTGAGGCTCGACCGCGTCGAACCTCACTCCAGCACCCCGAACGCCACGCTGCTGAACCCCGCATCCACGTAGATCACCTGCCCGGTGATCCCGCTCGACAGTCCGCTGCACAGGAATGCGGCGGTGTCGCCCACCTCCTCGGTGGTGACATTGCGCCGCATCGGCGCGACCTTCTCGTTGTAGGCGAGGATCTTCCCGAACCCGCCGATGCCGGCAGCGGCCAGGGTCTTGATCGGTCCGGCCGAGATGGCGTTGACGCGGATGCCCTTCGGACCCAGGCTGTAGGCCATGTAGCGCATGTTCGCCTCCAGGCTCGCCTTGGCCACGCCCATGACGTTGTAGTTGGGCATCGAGCGCTCGGCGCCCAGGTAGGACAGGGTGACCAGGGCAGCCGGCCGGCCCTCCATCATCGGCAGCCCGCGCTTGGCCAGCGCGGCGAAGCTGTAGCTGCTGATGTCGTGCGAGATCCGGAACGCTTCGCGGCTCACGTTCTCGAGGTAGTCGCCGGCCAGCGCCTCGCGCGGGGCGAAGGCGATCGAGTGGATGATCCCGTCGAGCCCGTCCCACCGCGCGCCCAGCCCTTCGAACAGCTGGTCGATCTCGGCATCGTTGGTCACGTCGCAGGGGAACACCAGCTCGTTGCCGAACTCCCTGGCCAGTGTGAGGACGCGGTCCTTCACGCCCTCGCCCTGGTAGGTGAAGGCGAGCGTCGCGCCCTCGCGCGCCATGGAGCGTGCAATGCCATAGGCGATCGAGCGGTTGCTCAGCATGCCGGTGACGAGGATCTTCTTGCCCTGCAGAAAGCCCATGGCGGACTCCGTGACGTAAAGGCGAGATTATAGAGATTCCCCATTCCGGGGCGGGTGTGCTGCGGCGCGACGACGAAAGCCCCGCATCGGCCCATTTCGATCGGGTACACTCGCCGCATGTGGCATCTGGTGCGAGCCTTCGTCCTGTGCGCCGCGCTGGTCACCGGCGGCTGCGGGGAGCCTTGGAACAACCCCTATCCGGTCTCCGACCGGAACGCCAACATCCTCTACAGCTCGTTCTTCGACCGCCCCAAGCACCTCGATCCGGTGCAGTCGTACTCCGAGAACGAGTACGCGTTCATCGCCAACATCTACATGCCGCCGCTGCAGTATCACTACCTGAAGCGGCCCTACGAGCTGGTGCCTCTCGCCAGCGACGGCATGCCGGTCGCGCGCTACTTCGACGGGCAGGACCGGGAACTGCCCGACGATGCGCCCGCCAGCCAGATCGCCTATGCCGTCTACGAGATCCGCATCAGGCCGGGCTTCAAGTACCAGCCGCACCCGGCCTTCGCGCTCGGCCCGGACGGGAAGCCGCCGTATGCCCGGCTCACGCCGGAGCAGGTGCAAGGCATCCGCACCCTGGGCGACTTCGCGCAGACCGGCACGCGCGAAGTGGTCGCCGCCGACTACGTCTACCAGCTCAAGCGCCTCGCGAACCCGCGGCTGCACTCCCCGATCCTCGGCCTGATGAGCGAGTACATCGTGGGACTGAAGGAGTATGCCGGTGAGATGCAGGCACTGGGCAAGCGGACTCCGCCCGGCGAGCTGATCGACCTGGAGAGCCGCGAGATCAGCGGCGTCCGCGCCGTTGACCGCTATACCTACACCATCCGGATCAAGGGCAAGTACCCGCAATTCACCTACTGGCTGGCCATGCCGTTCTTCGCCCCGATTCCGGTCGAGGCGGACCGCTTCTACGCGCAGCCCGGGCTGGCCGAGCGCAACATCAACTTCGACTGGTATCCGGTGGGCAGCGGCCCGTACATGCTCGCGGTGAACAATCCCAACCGCGAGATGGTGCTGGCACGCAACCCGAACTTCCCGGGCGAACCCTATCCCTCGGAGGGGGAGCCGGGCGATGCCGCGGCCGGGTTGCTGAAGGATGCCGGCAAGCCGATGCCGTTCATCGACAAGGTGGTGTTCAGCCGGGAGAAGGAGAGCATCCCCTACTGGAACAAGTTCCTGCAGGGCTATTACGATGCCTCGGGGATCAGCTCGGACAACTTCGACCAGGTGATCCAGATCACCGGCACCGGCGACGTGGAGCTCACCCCGGAGATGCGCGCGCAGGGCATCGACCTGCAGACCTCCGTGGCTGCCTCGATCTCGTACATCGGCTTCAACATGCTCGACCCGGTGGTCGGCGGCGATTCCGCAAAGCCGGGTGACGCCGAACGCGCGCGCAAGCTGCGCCAGGCGATCTCGATCGCACTGGACCAGGAGGATTTCATCTCGATCTTCCTCAACGGTCGTGGCATCGCGGCGCAGGGGCCGCTTCCCCCGGGCATCTTCGGCTATCGCGAGGGCGAGGCGGGGATCAACCGGTACATGTACGACTGGGCCAATGGCGAGCCGCGCCGCAAGTCGCGCGAGTACGCGCAACAGCTGCTGGCCGAAGCCGGCTACGCCAACGGCATCGACAAGGCGACCGGCAAGCCGCTGACCATCTACTTCGACAGCACGCTCAACGGCGTGGGCGCGAAGCCGCGCACCGACTGGCTGATCAAGCAGCTGGCCAAGATCGACGTGCAGCTGGTGATGCGCAACACCGACTACAACCGCTTCCAGGACAAGATGCGCAAGGGCACGGCACAGCTGTACTACTGGGGCTGGAACGCCGACTACCCGGATCCGGAGAACTTCCTGTTCCTGTTCCACGGGCCGCAGGCGAAAGCGAAGTTCAGCGGCGAGAATGCGTCGAACTACATGAACCCCGAGTTCGACACGCTGTTCGAGCGGATGCGCGAGACCGGCAATGGCCCGGAGCGCCAGGAGCTGGTCGACCAGCTGGTCGAGATGCTGCGGCGGGACGCGCCCTGGGCCGGTGGTTTCCACGCCAAGGACTATGCCCTGGCCCAGCAGTGGGTGTACAACCGCAAGCCCAACAAGATGGCCAACAACACCCTGAAGTACCAGCGGATCGATCCCGTGCTGCGCGAGGGGCTGCGCGACCGGTGGAACCGGCCGGTGCTGTGGCCGGCGGCGCTGCTGCTGCTGCTCGTCGCAGCGAGCCTGGTGCCGGCGGTGCGCGTGTACCGCCGCCGGGAGCGCGCCGGGGCGCTGGCCGGGCAGCGGGAAGGGGCGTAGCCGGCCGTGTTTGCCTACATCGTCAGGCGCGTGCTGTATGCCATCCCCATCCTGATCGGGGTGAACGTCATCACCTTCCTGCTCTTCTTCGTGGTGAACTCGCCGGACGACATGGCCCGGATGCACCTGGGCCAGAAGCGCGTGACGCCCGAGGCGATCGAGCGGTGGAAGGCGGACAAGGGGTACGACAAGCCGCTCTTCCTCAACCCGAAGGCCGAGGGCACCGGCAAGCTAGCCGACACCATCTTCTACACCAAATCGGTGAGCCTGTTCCGCTTCGAGTTCGGCAAGGCGGACGACGGGCGCGACATCGGCTACGAGATCAGCCTGCGCATGGGGCCGAGCCTCGCCATCGCCGTCCCCAGCCTGCTGGTTGGGCTCGCGTGCTACATCACCTTCGCGCTGAGCCTGGCGTTCTTCCGCGCGACCTACATCGATTTCCTCGGCGTGGTCGCCTGTGTCGCGGCGATGTCGATCTCGGGCCTGTTCTACATCATCGGCGGGCAGTACGTGGTCAGCAAGCTGTGGAATCTGGTGCCGATCTCCGGCTATGGCGACGGACTGGACGCCTGGCGCTTCGTGGTGCTGCCCGCCGCCATCGGCGTGATCGGCGGCATCGGTGCCAGCACCCGCCTGTACCGCACCATCTTCCTGGAGGAGATCGGCCGCGACTACGTGCGCACGGCCCGGGCCAAGGGCATGACCGAGTGGCGCGTGCTGTTCGGGCACGTGCTGCGCAACGGCCTCATACCGATCCTGACCGGCGTGGTGGTGGCGATCCCGACGCTGTTCATCGGCAGCCTGGTGCTGGAGTCGTTCTTCGGCATTCCCGGCCTGGGCAGCTACACGATCGACGCGATCCAGTCCCAGGACTTCATGGTGGTGCGGGCGATGGTGTTCCTCGGCTCGGTGCTCTACATCGTCGGCCTGATCCTCACCGACATCTCCTACACCATCGCGGATCCGCGGATCCGCCTGCAGTAGCGCCTGCGACATCGATGCTTCTCAAGCCCGTCATCCTCTGGACCGATGCACTGATCTTCGTGCTGGTGGCGGCGGTCGTCGCATTCGCGTGGTACGTGAGCCGCCACGAGCACCTGCGCGTGCCCTGGCGCAAGGTGGCGCGCAGCCGGTACGGGATGTCGGCGCTGGTGGTACTGAGCGTGTTCATCGTGGTCGGGCTGCTCGACTCGCTGCACTTCCGGCTGGCGCTGGACAGCCGCAGCAACGACGGGCGGCCGAACTATTCGGCCGAGGTGCTCAGCGTGTTCGACGTGATCGCAGGACACCTGCGCAGCATGCCCGAGCACACCTATTCTGCGCCGCTGGCGGTATACGGGTACGCGAAGGAGACGGTGATCCGGCCCGATGGCATCGAGGCACGCGAGTTTCCCCGGCTGCGCTACGGCGGCGCACACCTGAAGGACCCGGCGACCGAGCACGTTCCCGACCTGCTGCGGCGAACCCTGGCCGGACTGGGCCTTGCCGCCGTCGCCTGGATCGTGCTGACCATGCTGATCGCTGCCGTGCTGTCCAAGCATGACGATGGCGGCTTCGGTACCGCGCTCGACGCGATCATGCAGGGACGCACTGCGGTGCCCTGGCGCAGCATGCTGCTGACCGCGGGCGCGCTGCTGGCGGTGGCGGGGCCGATCGTCGTCCTCAGCGGGCAGTATCACGTGCTGGGCACGGACAAGGTCGGCCAGGACGTCCTCTACGAGTCGCTCAAGAGCATCCGGACCGGGCTGGTGATCGGCATCCTGACCACGCTGGTCATGCTCCCCTTCGCGGTGCTGCTCGGGATCATGGCCGGCTACTTCCGCGGCTGGATCGACGATGCGATCACCTACCTGTACACCACCCTCAACTCGATCCCCAGCGTGCTCCTGATCGCCGCCTTCGTCCTGCTGGTGCAGGCCTGGATGGACGGCCGGCCGGAGCTGTTCGAGACGGTGACGGAGCGTGCCGACGTGCGCCTGCTGTTCCTGTGCATGATCCTGGGGGTGACCAGCTGGACCGGGCTGTGCCGCCTGCTGCGCGGCGAGGCGCTCAAGCTGCGCGAGACGGAGTACGTGCAGGCCGCGCGCGCCTTCGGCGTGCACGACTGGCAGATCATCGTCCGGCACCTGGTGCCCAACGTCATGCACATCGTGCTGATCGCCGTGGTGATGGACTTCAGCGGGCTGGTGCTGGCCGAGGCGGTGCTGTCCTACGTCGGCGTGGGCGTCGACCCGTCGATGATCAGCTTCGGCACGATGATCAACAATGCCCGGCTCGAGCTCGCGCGTGATCCCATGGTGTGGTGGTCGCTGGCCGCGGCCTTCGTGTTCATGTTCCTTCTGGTGCTGTCGGCCAACCTGTTCTCCGACGCCGTGCGCGATGCCTTCGACCCGCGCCTGCGCACGGGCTGGTCGGCCCTGAGCTTCACGCGCCGGCCCGGCGCCCTGGCCCCCGCACGATGAACCCGACGAACCCCGACGCCATCCTCGAGGTCCGCAACCTCTCCACCTGGCTGGAGACCGCCAAGGGCACGGTGCGCGCGGTGGACGGCGCGTCCTTCTCGATTGCACGCGGCGAGACCTTCGCCCTGGTGGGCGAATCGGGCTGCGGCAAGTCGATGACCGCGCTGTCGATCATGCGGCTGCTGCCCGACGCCGGCCACGTGGTGAGCGGCAGCGTGCACCTCGGCGGCAAGGACCTGCTCGAGTTGCCCGAGAGCCGGATGCGCGACGTGCGCGGCACGCAGCTCTCGATGATCTTCCAGGAGCCGGCCACCAGCCTGAACCCGGTCCTGACGGTGGCGGACCAGATCATGGAGGTGCTCGCGCAGCACGCCGGCGTGCGCGGCGTGGCGGCGCGCGCACGGGCGGCCGAGCTCATGCAGCAGGTCGGCATCGCCGACTGCGCGCGGTGCCTGGATTCGTTTCCGTTCCAGCTGTCCGGGGGAATGAAGCAGCGGGTGATGATCGCGGTCGCGCTTGCCTGTCACCCTGCGCTGCTGATCGCCGACGAGCCGACCACGGCGTTGGACGTGACCATCCAGTCGCAGGTGCTCGACCTGCTGCGCGGCCTGCAGCGCACGGCCGGCATGTCGATCCTGCTCATCACCCACGACCTCGGGGTCGTGTCGGAGGTCGCGCACCGGGTGGCGGTGATGTACGCGGGCGAGATCGTCGAGACCGCGCCCAGGGAGCGGTTCTTCGCCGCGCCGGCACACCCCTATTCGCGCAAGCTGTTCGAGGCGCTGCCCGGCACTGCAGCCCGCGAGAGGGGGCTGGCGGTGATCCCGGGTTCGGTCCCGCCGCTCACGCGGGAGTTTGCCGGCTGCCGATTTGCCGACCGCTGCGACCACGCCACCGCGCACTGTCGCAGCACGCTCCCGCCGCTCGTCGACCTGGGCGAGGGGCAGCAGGTGCGCTGTCACCTGTACGCCGAAGGCGGGAGCCGGGTGCGCGGCGCGCAAAGCGCGACCAGCACGGGCGCGCCGGGTGCCGGTGTTGCAGCACAGAGCGCCAGCCTGCTGCGCGTCGAGGGCCTGAAGGTCTACTTCCCGATCCGCAAGGGCGTGTTCAAGCGGATCGTCGGGCAGGTGCGCGCCGTCGATGGCGTAGACCTGGAGATCCCGTCACACCGCACGCTTGCCCTGGTGGGCGAGTCGGGGTGCGGCAAGACCACCGTCGGGCGCGGGCTGCTGCACCTGCTGCCGCTCACCGGCGGCCGCGTGCTGTTCGAGGGGAGCGACCTGGCGCACCTGAGCGCCGGGCAGCTGCGCGCGCGGCGCAAGGACATCCAGATCATCTTCCAGGATCCGTACGCATCGCTCAACCCGCGCATGCGCGTGATGGAAATCGTGGAGGAGGGCATGGCCGCGCTCGGCATCGGCAGCTGCGGCAGCGACCGGCAGGCGCGCGTGGATCGCATCCTGGAGCAGGTCGGGCTGTCGCCCGACATGAAGCAGCGCTACCCCCACGAGTTCTCGGGCGGGCAGCGGCCGCGCATCGCCATCGCGCGGGCGCTGGCGGTGGAGCCCAAGCTGATCGTGTGCGACGAGCCGACCAGCGCGCTCGACGTTTCGGTGCAGGCCCAGATCCTGAACCTGCTGAAGGACCTGCAGACGCGCCTGGGGCTGTCCTACCTGTTCATCACGCACAACATCTCGGTGGTCGAGTTCATCGCGGACCGGGTTGCGGTGATGTACCTGGGGCGCATCGTGGAGCGCGGGCCGGTGGAGGAAGTGCTGAACCGGCCACGGCACCCGTACACCCGCGCGCTGCTGTCAGCGGTGCCGATGATCGAGCGCTCCGCCCGAAGCGAGGTGATCAGGCTGAAGGGCGAGCCGCCGTCGCCGGTGAATCCACCGTCGGGCTGCCATTTCCATCCGCGCTGCCCCAGTGCGATGCCGCAGTGCGCGCAGCAGTATCCGGATGCGCGCGCGGCCGGCGAGGATCACACTGTCTGTTGTCACCTGGAACAGCCGGCTCGGGCCGGCGGGCGCTGAGCGCGAGAGCGCGATCAGCCGCCGGCGACCTTGCGTGGCGCAGGCTTGGCTTCGGTGTTGACGACCTTCGCCGGGGTGCTCTTCTTCGCGGTCGTGACCTTGCCCTTGCCCTTGCGCGCGGCCTTGTGCGCCTTGGCCTGCGGCGCTTCCTGCCAGATCGTCAGGCGCTGCCCGGTGCGCACGCTGTTCGAGCGCAGTCCGTTCCACGCCTTGATTTGCTCGACGCTGGCGCCGTAGCGGCGCGCCACTGAGTGCAGCGTGTCGCCGCGCTTGACCCGGTAGATCACGCGCTTGTGGTAGTCCTCGGCCGGTGCCCGGAAATCCTTGCTCGAGTAGGTCTCGTCCAGGTTGGTCTCCGCGTCGTCCTCCATCGGGACCAGCAGCATCTGTCCGGGCCGGGTGCGCTTGCGGTAGTTCAGGCCGTTGACTTCGCGCAAGCGCTCGATGCTGATGTCGAACTTGCGCGCCACCTGTTCCAGCTTCTCGCCCTGCTTGAGCTGGTAGGTCTGCCAGGTGACCAGCGGCTGGTCGTTGTTCTCCAGGTTGGACTGGAACACGTCGACCTTGTCCACCGGCACCAGCAACTGGCGGTTCGCGACCGTGATGACGGGGCGCTGGTGACCGGGGTTGAGGTTGCGGAATTCCTCGACCGGCATGTCGGCCAGCTTGGCGGCGAGCTCGACGTCCATGTGCGCGGGGGCGCTGACGACCGCGAAGTACGGCTGGTTCGGCAACGGCGCGAGGGAGAGATTGAACAGCTCCGGGTTGGCGACGATGTTCTTGACCGCCTGCAGCTTGGGCAGGTAGTTGCGCGTCTCGACCGGCATCTTCAGGCTCATGTAGTCGGTCGCCTTGCCCTTGCGGCGGTTCTTCTGGATCGAGCGCTGCACGGCGCCTTCGCCCCAGTTGTAGGCGGCCAGCGCGAGCTCCCAGTCGCCGAACATGTCGTGCAGCGACTGCAGGTAATCAAGCGCCGCCTGGGTCGCCGCGACGACGTCCCGGCGGCCGTCGAACCACCAGGTCTGCTGCAGCCCGTAGCGCCGGCCGGTGGACGGAATGAACTGCCACATCCCGGCGGCCCGCATGTGGGAGTTCGCCGACGGGTTGTACGCGCTCTCGATCATGGGCAGCAGCGCGATCTCGGTGGGCATGCCGCGCTTCTCGACCTCCTCCACGATGTAGAAGAGGTAGCGGCGGCTGCGGTCGATCATGCGCTCGACGTACTCGGGCCGGTTCAGGTACCAGGCTTCGTGCCGCTGCACCAGCGGGGTGTCGATCTCGCGCATCGCGAATCCTGCGCGGATGCGCGTCCACAGATCGGGGAAGGCCGAGTCGGCGGCGGCATCCTTCTGCCACTCACCGAGCGTCTCGCCGTTGGCATATACCTCCACCTGCGGCGCGGCGGGCGCTGCCGGCGCGATTGCGCCGGACTCAACCACGGCGGGTGCAGGCTGGTCGGGTGGTGCCGGGCGCGCAACCGCGGGTGCTGCAGCGGGGGCAGGTGGCGGCGCGGCAGCCGCCGCCGGCGATGCCGCCTGCGGCGCGATGACATGGGCAGGCGCTGCAGGCGCGGCGACCGGAGCGCTCCCACCAAACTGGACCGTGGGTGATCCACGCGGCGATGCCGGGACTGCAACCGCCGTCGTTGCGGCCGCGGGGACGAGCAGTCCGCCTTCGGCGCATGCGAGGTTGGGAAATGTCAGCGACGCCGCGAGGGCGGCCAGGTACACGGCGTGGTTCGGCGTCATCTAGGCTCGGTGCTGGTCCAAGGTTGGATGCTATCTTTGGATAGCCCTATGGGTCAAGGACTTATGTGTTAACCTTCACCTGCTTTCCGGTTGTCGCCCCGGTGCGCCACCCTATGCAAGAAGCAGGCCCCGGCCTGCGCGGCAGCGCTGCGCCCTGCAGGGACCGCGGCGTGCCGGGCGGTGCAGAGCGCGCATGGCGTGGGCCGCCGGGTGCCACCCTGCAGAGCTTTCGACCATAATAGGCAGGCCGCGCATTGCAACCGCAGTCCCCCTGGAGATCGCTCCCTCGCACCATGCAGCAGCCGCACATCGCACATCGAAGCATTTCGGCCGGGCGTGTCGGTGTGAGGCAACAGCCGCTGTGCGCGCGTGGGCGGCAGCAAGCCGCCGGCAGTGTAACCGCATTCGCTTGCTGCCGATCGCACGGCAGCATGAGCCCATGCTGATGGAGCATCCGCCGCTGGCGGACTGGTTCGACACGCCGCTCGGGCAGCATGCGCTGCGCTGCGAGCAGACCTACTTCGACGCCGAGGTCGCCGACGTGTTCGGCTTCAACGCGTTCCAGCTCGGCCTCACGCGCTTCGACTTCCTGCGTGCCAATCGCATGCCGATGCGCTGCCGGGTCGATGCCGACGGCGACGTGCGCGTGCGCGCCGACCTCGAGCAGCTGCCGATCCTGAGCAACTGCGCGGACCTGGTCGTGCTGCCGCACACCCTCGAGTTCAGCGACAACCCGCACCAGGTGCTGCGCGAGGTCGCGCGCGTGCTGATGCCCGAGGGCCACGTGATCGTCTCCGGCTTCAATCCGTGGAGCCTGTGGGGCGCACGCCGCTTCCTCGGCAAGGACCGCGGCGAGTTTCCCTGGAACGGGCAGTTCATCGCACTGCAGCGGCTGAGGGACTGGATGGCGCTGCTGGGCATCGAGATCGCCGCCGGGCGCATGGCCGCCTACATTCCGCCGGTGCGCAGTGAGCAGTGGATCCGCCGCTTCGAGGTCCTCGAGGCCGCGGGCGATCGCTGGTGGCCGTTCGCTGGTGGCATCTACTTCCTCCACGGCATCAAGCGCGTCCACGGCACGCGCGTGATCACGCCGCAGTGGAAGACCTCGCTCGCCAAGCGCAAGGGCCTCGCCCCGGTGCCGCACCGTGTTGACGACGAGCGCCTGGTTGCGCGCCACCGGGACGTCGACGCCAAGTGAGCGACCTCGTCGAGATCTACACTGACGGCGCCTGCAAGGGCAATCCCGGACCCGGCGGGTGGGGGGCGGTGCTGCGCCTGGGCGCGCACGTCAAGGAACTGCACGGCGGCGAGGCGGGCACCACCAACAACCGCATGGAGATGACCGCGGTCATCCGTGCGCTCGAGGCGCTGTCGCGCCCGTGCCGGATCAAACTGCACACCGACTCGCAGTACGTCATGAAGGGCATCACCGCCTGGATCGTCGACTGGAAGCGGCGCGGCTGGCGCACTGCCGACAAGAAGCCGGTGAAGAACGTTGACCTTTGGCAGCGGCTCGACACGCTGGTGGCGCAGCACGAGATCGAGTGGATCTGGGTGAAGGGGCACGCGGGCATCCCCGGCAACGAGCGGGCCGATGCGCTCGCCAACCTGGGCGTGACACAGGCGGGACGCGGCGCGGTGGTCTGAGCATCGCGGCAGGGAGGGGAGCAGCGAACAACCATGAGACAGATCGTCCTCGACACCGAAACCACCGGCCTGGAGGTGTCCCAAGGGCACCGCATCATCGAGCTGGCCGCGGTGGAGATCGTCAACCGCCGGCCCACCGGGCACACCTTCCATCGCTACATCAACCCCGGGCGCGACATCGACCCCGGGGCGGTCGAGGTGCACGGGCTGACCCTGGAGTTCCTGCAGGACAAGCCGCGCTTCCGTGACGTGGCGCGGGAGCTGCTCGACTTCGTGTCACAGGCCGAGCTGATCATCCACAACGCGCCGTTCGACGTGGGCTTCCTCGACTACGAGCTGGGGCTGCTCGATCTGGGCGGCATCGCGCGCCACTGCACGCGGATCACCGACACGCTGCGCATGGCGCGCGAGCTCCATCCGGGCAAGCGCAACAGCCTGGACGCGTTGTGCGAGCGCTACGCCGTGGACAACTCCGCGCGTACGCTGCATGGGGCGTTGCTCGACGCGCAGCTGCTGGCCGAGGTCTACCTGGCCATGACGCGCGGCCAGGAGACGCTGATCATCGATCTCGCCCCGTCCGCCCGCACCCTGGTGGATGCGACCCTGGACCTGACTTCGCTGAACCTGGTGGTCGTGCAGCCGACCGAGGCCGAACTGGAGGCTCACACGCGCCAGCTGGCCGACATCCAGAAGGTGAGCAAGGGCGCCTGCCTGTGGCTGCAGCTGGAAACGCCCGCGCCGGAGCCTGCGGCCGCCAGCGCCTGACCCGGCCTAGTGCTGCGGGCGTTCGGTCCTGCAGAAGCAGTAGGTGAACTGCTGGGCAGTCCCCCACGGCGTCTGGTGTACTTCGCTCAGATGCATCAGCAGCCGGAATGCAGGGCCGAATTGGCCGTGCAGGCTCTCCGGGGCGTATCTGACCACCTCCAGCCCACTGCACTTGTCCGGCCCTTGCGGCCCGAACGCCGCGACGATCACGTGACCGCCCGGCTTCACCGCGCGCTGGACCTGACGTACATAGGCCGCGCGCTCGGCCGGATCGGTCAGGAAGTGGAACACCGCGCGGTCGTGCCAGATGTCGTACCGGTCCGGCGAGAAGGGGAAGGCGAGCACGTCACCGCTCAGCCAGTGCACCAGCGCGGCCCGTGCCCCGAGCCTGGCCCTGGTCACCTCCAGCGCGGTATCCGACAGGTCGAGCATCGAGACATCGCGGTAGCCCCGTGCGAGCAGGTCGTCGACGAGGGTGGATTCGCCCCCGCCTACGTCGATGATCGCCGCGTTCAGGTCCGCGGCGGCCTGCTCGATGAACCGGAGCGAGAGGTCGAGGTGCGGACGATACCAGCTGACTTCTTCGGGCCGCTTGCTCCGGTAGACGTGTTCCCAGTGCTGCTTGTTGTCCACTGCCCGACCTGGCTCCGTCACCATCCCGAGCCTACTCTACGCCTGCTGCGCAGGCCGCGCGCGACCGTGCCGCCCCGGCAAGCGCTGGGGGATGGCGCGCCGAGCCTGCAGCGTCGCACGACCCGGCGCGAAGATCGATGTTGGTGAGATGGTGGGCGGTACTGGGATCGAACCAGTGGCTTCCACCGTGTGAAGGTGGCACTCTACCGCTGAGTTAACCGCCCGGCGCGGCAGGAGCTGCCGCGAAGAAGTCCCACAATTATAAAGAAAAGGCCGGGGGTCCGGCAATCGGCACGGCCAGACCGGCTGCAGTGATATGCGCCGGTGGCGGCTGGCGGGCCACCGCACCCGGTGCCCACACCCATGCCATTCCCCGCGGGCCTGCCTGCCGCCGCTGGCGCCGGCCCTTCTGCACTAGAATTGCGGCTTTTCCCGGGACGCCGCGCATGGTTCGCACTCGATTCGCCCCCAGCCCCACCGGCTACCTCCACCTGGGCGGGGCCCGCACTGCGCTGTTCTGCTGGGCCTATGCGCGCAAGCACGGCGGGCGCTTCGTCCTGCGCATCGAGGACACCGACCAGGAGCGCTCCACCCAGGCGGCGACCCAGGCGATCCTGGATGCAATGGACTGGCTGCGGCTGGACTACGACGAGGGCCCGTTCTACCAGATGCAGCGCCTGAATCGCTACCAGGAGATCGCCCAGCAGCTGATCCGCGAGGGCAGGGCCTACTACTGCTACGCCAGCAAGGACGAGCTCGAGGCGATGCGCGAGGCCCAGCGCGCGCGCGGCGAGAAACCGCGGTACGACGGGCGCTGGCGGCCCGAGAACGCGCGCGGGAAGACTCCGCCGCCCGGGGTGCAGCCGGTGATCCGCTTTCGCACGCCCGACGAGGGCGAGGTCGTCCTGGACGACCTGGTCAAGGGCACCGTCATCGTGGACAACCGCGAGCTGGACGACCTGGTGATCATGCGGGCGGACGGCGTGCCGACCTACAACTTCGGCGTGGTGATCGACGACCTCGACATGAACATCACCCACGTCATCCGCGGCGACGACCACGTCAACAACACGCCGCGGCAGATCAACATCTTCAAGGCGCTGGGCGCCGCGCTGCCGAGCTTCGCGCACGTTCCCATGATCCTGGGCCCGGACGGCGAGAAGCTGTCCAAGCGCCACGGCGCGGTGAGCGTCATGCAGTACAGCGACGACGGCTACCTGCCCGAGGCCATGGTGAACTACCTGGCGCGCCTGGGCTGGTCACACGGCGACGAGGAGGTGTTCTCGCGCGAGCAGCTGGTCGAGTGGTTCGAGCTCGACCACATCAGCCGCTCGGCGGCGCGCTTCGATCCGCAGAAACTCCTCTGGCTCAACGCCCACTACATCAAGCAGGCGGACCATGGCCGCCTGGCCGATCTCGTGCGTCCGTTCCTGCGGCGCGACGGGGGCGACCCGGACGCCGGGCCGCCGCTGGACCGCGTGATCGGACTGCTCAAGGAGCGGGTCAGCACGATCGAGGAGCTCGCGGATGCGTCGGTCTACTTCTACCGTCGGCTGGAGCCGTCCGGGGAGATGCGGGCGCAGCACTACGCGCCCGAGACGGTTGCAGCATTGAGCGAACTGGCGGTCCGGCTGGAGGGTACCGAGTGGTCGCGACAAGCGATCGGCGGTGCGGTGAAGGCCGTGGCCGAGGCCCACAAGCTGAAGATGCCGAAGGTGGCGATGCCCTTGCGGGTGATGGTCACCGGGGAGACGCAGACTCCGTCGGTGGACGCGGTGCTGGAGCTGCTGGGGCGGGAGGAGACGCTGGCGCGAATGCGGGCGGAGATCGGGAGGGTTGGCGGCTAGGTGGAGCAGGGCAGCGGTGCTGGCCCGTTTGCACCCACCTCGCCAGTGCCTTATAATCGCGGCCTCTTGCGTGGGGGTATAGCTCAGCTGGGAGAGCGCTTGCATGGCATGCAAGAGGTCAGCGGTTCGATCCCGCTTACCTCCACCACCAAGACTCCCGGGGTTCCCCTCTAGCTGATCCCCGCGGTTCGAATAAGTCCCCATCGTCTAGAGGCCTAGGACATCGCCCTTTCACGGCGGTAACCGGGGTTCGAATCCCCGTGGGGACGCCAAACAACAAAGCCACCGCATGAGCGGTGGCTTTTTTGTTTTGCTTTCCTGCGGGTGCAGCAGAGCCCCCCCGGTTCGACCAGCGCTGCGACCAGTGGGAGGAGCGCGCGGGATGAGTGGATCGCCCTAAGGCGAGACGCTCGCAATCCTCATGCGGTGGCTAACTACATGTGGCTAAAGACAGCGTGTAATTTCATTCCACCGTCAGCGGCTTGCCGTTGTGGCGCGGACCGAGGGAGAGCAGGAAAGGCACGGCCTGCCGCGCCCATTCCTCCGGCCCGGGATAGCCGCCGGCGCCCTCGCCGAAGCAGCTGCGCAGCATGGCGGTGTCGATGATGCCTGGGTTGAGCGGGATCGCCGCCATGCCGGTGGGCAGTTCCAGCGCCAGCGCACGCGTCAGGCCCTCGATGGCCCATTTCGTGGCGCAGTAGGGCGCCACCTCGGCATCGACGGCGCGGCCCCAGCCGGAACTGAAGTTCACGATGACGCCGCGGCCGGCCTTCGCCATGGCCGGCACGAAGTGGCGGATCACGTTGGCCGTGCCCTTGATGTTGACGTCGACGACGGCATCGAATTCCTTCGCCGTCACCTTCCACAGCGGCGCGTTGCGGTTCATCAGCGCGGCATTGTTGATGAGCAGGTCGGGCGCGCCGTGCGATTTCAGCACCTCGGCGGCCCAGGCCTTCACCGCCGCGTCGTCGGCGACGTCCACGCCGTCGAAGCGGTGCGGCGCGCCGAGGCGCGATTGCAGCGCATCGATCGGCTTGCGGCTGCGGCCGCAGCCGACGACGACATGGCCGAGGCGGGCGAACGCCTCGGCCATGGCATGGCCCAGCCCGCGGCTGACGCCGGTGATCAGCACAAGGCGCGGTTCGGTCTTGCGGGCCGTCATGGCGCCGGCTTGTCGCGGTCGGGCAGGGTCCGGGCTTCGCGCTCAACTTCGGTGTACTCGCCCTCGAGGATGACGGAGCCGTCGCGCGCCGGCTCGGCCGGCTTGCCGCCGAGCAGGCGGCGCAGTCCGGCCAGGAGCAGCGCGACGAGCGCGATCAGCAGGGCCAGCCACCAGGCGACGAAGACGGCCACCAGCACGGCGGCGAGGAGGGCGGTGAAGATCAGCCAGCGGAAGACTTGCGCGATCATGGCTTCGTCTTGTTAAGAGTGAGTCTAGAAGAAGTTACCAACCCTATGATTATTATATGGCTGCTTATCAACATAACATGAAGACGGATTCGAAAATGTCAGCACTATGCTACGAATGAAGACCAACACCAAATTGTATTGGTGTTGCATGAATGCAACATGGCTAATTCGATAACTATAGAAACAATCCGCAAATAACAAGTCAATTAATCCAGAAGGTATGCTTCGAAAATATATTTTGAATTTAAAAGAATTGGTTCGCTAAGGAATTGCCACCATGAATAACAATGGAATAATTAATGCCCTCCTGATCACCTTGTTGTTTGGTGCTGCGGGCGTTGCTAACGCCGCAGGCAACCAGTCCTGGGATGGCGTCTATGGTGGCATTCAAGGCGGTTGGGGATTCGACGGCAAGGCCAAGCTCAAATTTCCGCCCGATGCGGGCTCCTTGGTTTTCGCGCCGCTATTGAGTGGTGGCAAGGTCAATACTTCACCCGAAGGCGGCGCCTGGGGCCTGCATCTTGGTGAGAACCGCCAGTTCGGCAACTGGGTCATTGGCCTTGAAGGCAGCTTCAACTGGGCCGATATCGATGATTCGAATGGCAATGCCTTTGGTACTGCTATCCCCACTCCTACCAAGCACAAGACGAGCCTGAACTGGTTTGGTGCGCTGACACCGCGCGTCGGCTACGCCATCGGAAACTGGCTGCCCTACGTCAAGGCCGGCCTGGCCATCGCCGAGTACGAGAACTATTTCACCGCCGCCAACGGGATGAGATTCAAGCGCGGCCACATCCATAATGGGTGGACAGCCGGCTTGGGCGTGGAGTATGCCCTCGCGCCGGCCTGGGTGCTGGGGGTGGAATACAACTACTCCAACTTCAACTCAAGGACCTATGGCGGCCAAGGCGTTCCCGACAACACCTGGGCAACTCAGTACGGCCTGAGCCCTTCCTCACATGCGGTCATGGCTCGCCTGAGCTATAACTTCGGCGCGCAACCCAAGAATAGCGGTGGAAGTTCTGGGGCCAATGTTGATTGGGACGGTCTCTATGGCGGCATTCATGCAGTATGGGGTTTTGATGGCGATGCCAAGCTGAAATTTCCGCGCGATGGGGGAGCGGCCGGCGTGTTCGCACCTCAGGTGGCCGGGGGCTCGGTCACCAATTCTCCCGAGGGCGGGGCTTGGGGATTCCACCTTGGGCAGAACCGTCGTGTGGGTGACTGGGTTGTTGGTCTGGAAGGTGCCTTTAGTTGGGCCGATTTCGCTGATGACAAACGGAATGCTTTCAGCAGCGCGCTCCGCATCACTCCATTTACTACGACCAAACACAAAACAAGCGTGAACTGGATGGCCGCGCTGACGCTGCGTATGGGTTATGCCCTCGGTAATTGGCTGCCTTATGTCAAAGCCGGTCTCGCTGTCGCCGAGTTTGAAAATTCCTTGACCTCAAATACGCCGCCTATTCCGTTCCTTGGTGAGAGACGCTTTAAGCGGGATCACATTCATAATGGCTGGACAGCCGGAGTTGGCGTGGAGTATGCGATGCAGACTGCATCGGGTAGCTGGTTGCTTGGTCTGGAGTACAACTATTACGATTTCAACTCCAAAACCTATGGCGGCTTGAGTAACCCCGACTTTTTGGGGTGGCCAGTGCAATTCAAGATGGAACCCAAACAACAGACGCTGGGTGCGCGCGTGTCCTACAAGTTCTGATCGCGCATCAGGATAAAAAAAGCCGGCGCAAGCCGGCTTTTTTGTGGATTCCCGCTTGCGCGGGAACGACGGAGGCTCACTCGCCGAACGCCGCGATGCCCGTCTGGGCGCGGCCGAGGATGAGGGCGTGGATGTCGTGGGTGCCCTCGTAGGTGTTCACCACCTCCAGGTTCACCATGTGGCGGATCACGCCGAACTCGTCGGAGATGCCGTTGCCGCCGAGCATGTCGCGCGCCATG
>CAZFYX010000095.1:0-4144 GCA_964523885.1 uncultured Burkholderiales bacterium
CGGCGGTGGTGACGGCGTGCACCGCCTTCAGCGTGTCGAATCCAGGGTTCGCGATCTTGTGGTTCGCGAACTTCGACAACCATGAATAGCTGACCCCCGAATCTTTGGCGATCCGCTTCCAGTCACCGCGCCTACGTTCGAGGGCGGCACGAACATCGATGTCAAAGGTTGTGCTCATGGGTTGGAGCGTAGCACTTTTTTGCCATTCGCCCAAGCAACACATTGCTCTCAGCGCGCCGCAGACTGACTCCAGTGTGGAAAAGTCCTCATCCAAAGTGTCAGCCGTAAACCTGCGGTCTTTTGTCACGACCGCGCCACGCAATAGCAATTTTTTGCTTGCGCCTATCGCAGCGTATTGCTAGAGTTCTCCCATCGCACCACGACAGCCAGCCAACCGGCGGCGGTGAGTGACAGGGGATGCAGATGTCAGCAACCGAATCGACCTGGGCAGCGTTCAGCGCCCAGGAAAACCGCCTGATCGCTCAGGCGCAGGGTGCCCGCCATGACGCGGACTACTGGAAAGAGGCCTGCCAGCAGTGGCAGGACAAATGCCAGGCTCTGGAGGCGCACAAGGCGGCCCTCGCGCAGCAGGTCGAGAACCTGAAGTCGACACTGCGCGGGGTGTACATGAACCACGAGGTCTACAAGCACAAGGCGGGGCTGCTCGACAGGATCATGCTGGATCCGGCCACCTCCCTGATGGTGTGCCTGTACAGCCGTGATCCCGTCACCCGCCGCAGTACCTACGACCCTGTCACGTCCCTCGAGGATTTGGAAAAGATCCTCGAAGGCAAAGAGCAGGAGCCGGTCGACTGCAATGTCTGCATCGGCACCGGTGAAGGACGGCACGACGGCCAAAGCTGCACTGCGTGTGGCGGAAAGAGACTGTGATGGGCTACAGCTACGACCAACACCGACCCGTATTGATCGACTCTGCGCGCATGGATCTGGACGACCAGTCCGATGCACTGCGTGCGATGGCCGAAACTGTCCCGGCAACTCTGAATGATCAACCTGATCACCCGTGGCTTGGATCTGTTGCCGCAGCCAGCCAGGCGCCGCGCATTCCGAGGGCGACCCGCCAGCAGGGTGTGCCGCACTGCACCGGCTCATGCCAACAAGGCCGCGCGCCGTGCTCGACCCCGGGCGACTGCCTGACGGCCCGGCTGTCACCCATCGACGAGTCGCGCGAGTACGGCCGGCTCTGGTGGGGCGTGATGACGATCATCAGCGTCGTTGCCGTCGCGTTCGCGCTGGCCGGCTGCGGTGGCGGTGATGCCAGCGCAAGCGAGGTGGCAGAGCACGACCAGCAGGCCATCCAGCCGGTGTCCTGTTCCGCATCGGGGTGCGCGCGATGAGCGCCACATTCCCAGCCCTGAGCGACCCCAGCGGAACGCGCCAGCTTCGCAGGCTGCGCCGCCGGCCTGAGCCGACCGGAGCCGCTGAACTTGACCTGGACGCGCTGCTCGCCAGCGGCGCCATGGAGCACACACCGCGCCGCAGCCTGCGACAGGTGCTGGTGGACCTGATCACCTGGCTGCGCGCGCCGGAACCCTGACAACGACGACCTGAGCCGCCGCCACCGGCAAGCGCATCGGGGTAGCTCAGGGCCCGGAGCTCCTCACCGGGGACATGGAGCGGCTGGCCCGGCCGCGACGAATGCGCAGAGGGCGATATCACCAACCGACATGAGGACCGAATGACCTACATCTACACAGCCGAGCAGGGCTCTGAAGAGTGGCTGGCCGCGCGCCGCGGAGTCGTCACCTGCTCGCGCTTCAAGGACGCCCGCGAGCGCAAGCGCGACGGATCGATGACAGACAAGTGCCAAGGCTACGCCATGGACCTCGCCCGCGAGCGTGCCGGCGGCGCGGCCCCTCAGGTCTACGTCAATGCCGCGATGCGCCAGGGCACCGAGCAGGAACCGCTGGCCCGGGCAGCCTATGCCGAGCAACAGGGGCTCCATGTCGAGCAGACCGGGTTCTGGACGACCGACGACGGCATGTTCGGAGCGAGCCCGGACGGCTTGGTGGGCGAGAACGGCCTCATCGAGATCAAGACCATGGTCAGCAGCCAGACGCTGTTCCGCGCCGTGGTCAACCGTGACCTGTCCGACTACCTGGACCAGATCAACGGCGCGCTGTGGATCAGCGGCCGCAGCTGGTGCGACCTGGTGCTGTGGGCGCCCGACCTGGAGCCAATCGGCCGACACCTGACCGTGATCCGGATCACCCGCGACGAGGACGAGATCGACGCCATGGTCTCCGACCTGATGGAGTTCTCGCGCCTCGTCACCCGCCTGGAAACCCAACTGCGCCAGCCGCTGGCCGCCTGACACGCCATGAACGCACCCCAACAACTCCCCGCCGTGGCCGACGCGCCGCGCGCAGTCACCCCCGTCCGCACCGGCTTTGACACCCTCGAAGGGTTCGAGCTGATGCAGCGCGTCGCGAAGATGTTCTCTTCGTCCGACCTGGTGCCGCAGCAGTACCGAGGCAACGCCGCGAACTGCATCATCGCCTTGGATATGGCGAACCGCATCGGAGCGAATCCGCTGCTCGCGATGCAGAACCTCTACGTCGTGCATGGCACGCCGGGGTGGAGTTCCAAATTCCTGATCGCGACCGTCAACGCCTGCGGCCGGTTCACGAGCCTGCGCTACGAGTGGCGCGGTGAGTCCGGCCAGCCCGAGTACGGCTGCCGCGCCTGGGCCATCGAGCGCGAGACGGGCGAGCGCCTGGAGGGCATCTGGGTGACCTGGAAGATGGTCAATGCCGAAGGCTGGTCGAAGAAGTCGGGCAGCAAGTGGCTGACCATGCCAGACCAGATGTTCGTCTACCGCGCCGCAGCATTCTGGCAACGTGCCTACGCGCCCGAGCTGGCCATGGGCCTGCAGACGGTCGAGGACCTGGACGACGTGATCGACGTGACGCCGCGCCAGGTCGCGCCCACGGGAAAGCCGGCCCGCGTGCACGTGCCGACCCCCGGGCGCGTCGAGGCGCCTCGGCCGGAGCCTGAGACCGCCGCCCAGCGCGCCGACGCCGACGGCGTGATCGAGCAGCCCGACCAGCCCACCACCGACTGGGCTGCATGGACGGCCAAGGTCAACGGCTGCACCGACCTGGCCGTGCTGCAGCTCATGGGTGAGGACATCGACCAGCTGCCCGACTGCGACGAGCGCCAGGCGCTGTACGGAGCGCTGGCAGCCCGCGACAAGGTGCTGGCTGATGCTGCGGCCATGGCCGCCGCTGCACCGAAGCCGGCCGCCCAGCCCGCGCGCCGCGGCGATGGCCGGGCCCGGGCACAGATGAGCCTGGACTGACGCGCCAACCACTTTCCCGGGCGCGCGGGACGCAGGCCCTTTCCTCCCTGGGGCACGACACGCATTCCCCGCCACCGGCGCAAGCCGGGCGCCTTTTTCTCACCGCCACCGGAGCCACAGCATGAGCACCGACACCAGGCCGACACCGGCCCAGCAATCCACCGCCGCGGCGACCGACGTTGCCGAGTTCATCACCGACCTCGACGGGGGCCAGTTCGAGCGCCTGCTGTCCATCGCCCTGAGCCAGACCGCCGCAGCCGTCGTGGACCACGACAAGAAGGGCGCGGTGACGATCAAGCTGCAGATCGAGCGCATCGAAGGCACCCACCAGGTGCGCATCGCCCACACGCTGACGTTCACCAAGCCCACGAGCATGGGCAAGTCCAGCGAGGAAACCGACGGCGCGACGGTGCTCCACGTCGGCAAGTTCGGGGCCCTGTCTCTGGCCCAGCCGTCGCTGCTGGAGCGCGAGCAACTGCAGCGACGCCTCGACTGACCGACAGCACCCACCCCCACGCACTCAACCACCAGGAGAACCACATGTTCACCGCCGAAGCCATCCAAGAGATCTCCCGCGCTCAAGCCATCACCGCAGCCAGCGCCGCCGTCGGCAGCGCGGCGCTCGGGGCCAACGGCCATGACGTCGTCGCCCTGCCGGAACAGTTCAAGCTCCACGACCTGGAGCAGTACCTCCCGACCCGCCGCCGGCTGCGCGGCAGCATGACAACGCCGGTGCTGGCCGACTTCGCCTCCTACACCCTCGACAACAAGGAGGCCGGCGCCGCCGTCTTCGTCAACCCGGACGCCATGAAGGCCGTGGCC
>CAZFYX010000096.1:0-1612 GCA_964523885.1 uncultured Burkholderiales bacterium
CCTGCCCCGGCAGCGTCCGCCCGACGATCGCCTCGACGCGCTGCGCGACCGCGATCAGCGCCTCGAGGTCGATGCCGGTGTCGAAGCCCGACTCCTCGAGCAGGTAGACGAGGTCCTCGGTGCAGATGTTACCCGTGGCGCCGGGCGCGAACGGACAGCCTCCGAGGCCGCCGATCGACGATTCGAATTCCCGGATGCCGAGATCGAGCCCGACCACGACATTCGCGAGTCCGATGCCGCGCGTGTTGTGGAAGTGTAGCGCGACGCGCATCCCCGGGAACCGCCGCCCGATCGCTTGCACGAGCCGGGTCACGGTGGGAGGCGTCGCCATCCCGGTCGTGTCGCCGAGCGTCAGGCGATCGACGCCGAGCGCCGCGTACGCGTCGACGACGCGCAGCGCCGCGTCGACCGGCACGTCGCCCTCGAACGGGCAGCCGAACGCGCAGGCGAACGCGCCGCGCAGCGGCGTGCGGCCGTTCGCGATCGACGCCACTTCGGCGACGTTCGCGAGCGACTCCGCGATCGGCGCGTTGAGGTTCGCCCGGTTGTGCGTCTCGCTGGCCGAGACGAAGCACACCATCTCGTCGACGCCCGCGGCGAGCGCGCGCTCGGCGCCGCGGGGATTGGGAACGAGCGCCGACAGGTGGGCCTCCGAGCGGCGCCGGACGCGGGCGAGCACCTCCTGCGCATCGGCGAGCTGCGGCACCGCGCGCGGGCTCACGAACGAGGTCGCCTCGATGTGCGTGAGCCCCGCGGCGATCATCGCGTCGATCACGCCGGCCTTGTCCCCGGTCGGGATGAACGCGGCCTCCGACTGGAAGCCGTCGCGCGTGCCGACCTCGGTGACCGCGACGCGCGGGCGGGGGTCGGGGGGTTCGGCGTAGTTCATCGCGGCATCTCCGTTGCAGGTCCGCTGCCCGTCGTCGCAGGTTCAGGCGTCATGCCGCCCGCTTCGCGTGCAGCGCCGCGATCCCGGCCTCGTCGTAGCCCAGCTCGGCCAGGATCGCGTCGGTGTCGGCCCCGAGGTCCGGCGGAACGCGGTGGACGCGGCAGGGATCGTCGGTGAACTTGATCGGAAAGCCGAGCACGTCGAGCGGCCCGTGGTTCGGGTGGTCGATCGTGATGCGCATCTGCTGGTGGCGCACCTGCGGGTCGGCGAACACCTCGGGCAGGCTCATCACGCGGCCGCAGGGGACACCGGCGGCGTTCAGCACCTCGAGCCAGTGCGCGATCGGCCGCTTGCGGATCTCCGCGTTCACCAGCGCGTTGATCTCGGGGCGCCGCTCGAAGCGGTCGCGGTTGGTCAGGAACGCCGGGTGCGTGCGCAGGTGCTCGAGGCCGAGCGCGTCGAGCAGCTTGAAGTAGACCTGGTCGTTGGACGGCGCGATCGCGACCTGCCCGTCGGACGCCTCGAACAGCCCGTAGGGCGCGACGAGCGCGTGGTCGTTGCCGGTGCGCCGCGGCTGCTCGCCGGTCGCGAAGTAGTGCGTCGCGAGGAACGCGAGGTTCGCGATCAGCGCGTCGGTGAGCGCGACCGAGACTTCCTCGCCCGCGCCGGTGCGGCGCGGCTGCTCGCCGGTGGCGAAATAGTGCGTCGCGAGGAACGCCAGGT
>CAZFYX010000097.1:0-43646 GCA_964523885.1 uncultured Burkholderiales bacterium
GCTGCGGCAGGACCACGAGCACCACGTTCCAGGAGCTCGCCGACAGCATCCAGGGCTGGCTGCGCGCGCAGATGCCGGTTTGGAAGCGCACCCATCCGGGCGTCGAGCGCATGACCGTCGCGGTGATGGGGTGCGTGGTCAACGGCCCGGGCGAGAGCCGCCACGCCAACATCGGCATCAGCCTGCCGGGCTCGGGCGAGACGCCGGTCGCGCCGGTGTACGTGGACGGGGTGAAGACGGTCACGCTGAAGGGCACGGCCATCGCCGAGGACTTCCAGAAGATCGTCTCAGACTACGTCGCCAGCCGCTACGCGATGCAGCCCGGCGCCGCAGCGCCGCACCCCTCCAACGGCTGAGCAGGGCGGCCGCGGGCCGTCCGTCCTTCCAACCAGTGTCATTCCAATGAGCGAAACCATCCAGGCCATCCGCGGCATGCACGACGTGCTGCCGGAGCAGTCGGCACAGTGGGAGGCCTTCGAAGCGACCGTCCGCAACTGGCTGCGCGACTATGGCTACCGCAACCTGCGCACCCCGATCGTCGAGCGCACCGAGCTGTTCGTGCGCTCCATCGGCGAGGTCACCGACATCGTCGAGAAGGAGATGTACAGCTTCGTCGACCACCTCAACGGCGAGAACCTGACCCTGCGCCCCGAGGGCACCGCCTCGTGCGTGCGCGCGGTGATCGAGCACCACCTGCTCCACCAGGGCCCGCAGCGCCTCTGGTACGCCGGCCCGATGTTCCGCCACGAGCGCCCCGCCAAGGGCCGGTTCCGGCAGTTCCACCAGGTCGGCGTCGAGGCGCTCGGGCTGGCCGGGCCCGACGTCGACGCCGAGCTCATGGTGATGTGCCTGCGGCTGTGGCGGCAGCTGGGGCTGGACCACCTGCGGCTCGAGATCAACACCCTGGGCAGCGCGGAGTCGCGGGCCCGCTACCGTGCCAGGCTGGTAAGGCACCTGGAGGCGCACCTGGACCAGCTCGACGAGGACAGCCGCCGGCGCCTGCACACCAACCCGCTGCGCGTGCTCGACAGCAAGAATCCCGCGATGCAGGCGGTGATCGAGGCTGCGCCCCGGCTCTACGACGACCTGGACGAGGAGTCGCTGCAGCACTTCGAGGGGCTGCAGGCGATCCTGCGCGGGCTGGGCGTGGAATACCAGATCAACCCGCGCCTCGTGCGCGGCCTGGACTATTACAATCACACCGTGTTCGAGTGGACCACCGACCGCCTCGGCGCGCAGGCCGCGGTGTGCGCGGGCGGGCGCTACGACGGGCTGTTCGCGCAACTCGGCGCCAGGCCGGCACCTGCCTGCGGCTTCGCCATGGGTGTCGAGCGGCTGCTCGCGCTGATGGAGGAAGGGGGCCTGGCCCCTGCGGCGGCGCCCGACGCCTACGTCGCCTTCAGCGGCGCCCGGACCGAGCTGCCCGCGTGGCGGGCGGCCGAGGCGCTGCGGGACGCGGGCCTGAGCGCGATCCTGCACTGCGGCGGCGGCAGCTTCAAGTCGCAGCTGCGCAAGGCCGACGCCAGCGGCGCACGCTTCGCGGTCATCGTGGGCGAGACCGAGGCGCAGGCCGGTCAGGTGTCGGTGAAGCCGCTGCGCGAATTGGGCGAGCAGGTGAGCGTCGACCTGCCTGCTGCGGTCGCGCTGCTGAAGCACGCCGCACGGCACCCCTGAAGATCCAGAACCACAACGAGACCATCCGCATGGCATACGACCTCGAGGAACAGGAACAGATCGAAGCCCTGAAGGGCTGGTGGAAGCAGAACGGCAAGCTGGTGATCGCCGCGGTCCTCGCCGCGTGCGTGGCCTTCGCGGCGGTCACCGGCTGGCGCTGGCACAAGGAGCGCCAGGGCGACGAGGCCGCGCAGCTGTACGGCGAACTGGAGCGCGCCATGCAGGCGAGCGACGCCAAGAAGGTCGCCGAGACCTCTGCCCGCATCATGGACCAGTATTCGGGCACGGCGTATGGTGCGATGGCCGCGCTGGTCGCGGCCAAGTCGAGCTTCGACGCCGGCGACCTGAAGACGGCAGGCGCGCGCCTGGCCTGGGCCGTCGACCACGCGCGCGACGAGGAGACCCGGGCCGCGGCACGCCTGCGGCTCGCCGGCGTGCGCCTCGACGAGAAACAATACGACGAGGCGCTGCGCCTGCTCGACGAGAAGCATCCGGAGTCGTTCGACGGGCTGTATGCCGACCTGCGCGGAGACGTGCTGGTGGCGCAGGGCAAGCTGCCCGAAGCCCGGGCGGCCTACAAGCTGGCGCTCGACAAGCTGGCGCCGGAGGCAACCTATCGCCTGATCGTGCAGGTGAAGCTCGACGGCATCGGCGGCGGGGTGAACTGAGCGTGGCACGCGTGCTGGGCAGCAGGGCGGGGCGGTCGGGGCGTGGGTGGACCATGGCCGCGGTGCTGGCGCTCGCCGCCCTGGGCGGGTGCGGCGGGTCGGAGACCCTCAAGCCGGCGCCGCTGGTCGACTTCAAGCCGAGCGCGAAGATCAGCACCGGCTGGCGCACCTCGGTCGGCGACGCCAAGCCCTACCTGTTCACCCCCGCCGAGCGCGAGGGGTCGATCTTTGCCGCCTCGCACGACGGCGTGCTGTACCGGTTCGACGGCGCCAAGGGGAAGCAGGTATGGAAGGTCGACACCGGCTACAAGCTGTCCGGCGGGGTCGGCGTCGATGGCGACCTGGTCATGGTGGGCAGCGAGAAGGGCATCGTGCTCGTCTATGGCAAGGACGACGGCAAGCTGCGCTGGTCGGCGCAGGTCACCAGCGAGATCCTGATGGCGCCCCGGGCGGCCGACGGGATCGTGGTGGTGCGCACCGGGGACGGCCGGATCACCGGCCTGGATGCCAGCAACGGCCAGCGCAAGTGGGAACACCAGTTCAACCAGCCGCCGCTGCTGCTGCGCTCGAACTCCGGCGTGACCCTGTACAAGGGCCTGGTGATCGCGGGGATCCCGGGCGGGCGCCTGCTCGCGCTCAACCTGAGCAACGGTGCGCCGGTCTGGGAGACGGTGCTGGCCCCGCCCAAGGGCGCCAATGAGATCGAGCGCATCACCGACATCGCGGAAGCCCCGGTGATCGTGGACGGCGACAAGGCCTGCGCAGTGGCCTACCAGGGCCGCATCGGCTGTGTGGAGCTGGCGCGCGGAACCCTGACCTGGGGCCGGGACGTCTCGTCCGCGGGTCAGCTCGGCCTCGACCCGATCACGCTCTACGCGACCGACACGCGGGGTGCCGTGATCGCATACGAGAAGGACTCCGGTTCGACGCTGTGGAAGCAGGAGCGTCTGCTCAACCGCGGGGTCACCGGTCCGGGCGCGCTGCCTGGCGACCGCAACCACGATTACGTCATCGTCGGCGACTTCGAAGGCTACGTGCACGTGCTTGACGGTGACACCGGTCAGTTCGCCGCCCGCATCTCCACCGACGGCAGCCCGGTCATGGGTGCGCCGCTGCGCTTCGGCAAGGGCGTCGTGCTGCAGACCCAGGACGGTTCGCTCTACGCGATCACCGTGGCGCCCCTGGGGGTGCCCAAGTGACGCCGGCCCCCGGCAGCTGCCGCCTGGCATGATCCCGACCCTCGCCCTGGTGGGCCGGCCCAACGTCGGCAAGTCGACCCTGTTCAACCGGCTGACCCGCAGCCGCGACGCGCTGGTGGCCGACCTGCCGGGGCTCACGCGCGACCGCCACTACGGCCGCGGCCGCGCAGGCGACCGGCCCTTCATCGTGGTCGACACCGGCGGCCTCGAGGCCCGCGCCAGCGAGGGCATCTTCCACGAGATGGCGCGCCAGACCATGCAGGCGGTGGCGGAGGCCGATGCCGTGCTGTTCCTGGTCGATGGCCGCTCCGGCATCACCGCCGAGGACCGCGAGATCGCCGCCCGGCTGCGCAGGACCGGGCGCCCGCTGTGGCTGGTGGTGAACAAGTCCGAGGGCCGCTCGCGCGAGGAAGTGGCGGCGGAATTCCACGAGCTCGGCCTGGGCGACCCACTGCCGATCTCCGCCGCCCACGGCGACAACGTCAACGCACTCGTGGAGCTCGTCCTCGCGGGCTTCCCGGTCGAGCAGACCGGAGGCGGGGAGGCGGGAGGGCGGGGCACCAGGATCGCCGTCGTAGGCCGGCCCAACGTCGGCAAGTCGACCCTCGTGAACGCGGTCCTGGGCGAGGAGCGCATGATCGCCTTCGACCAGCCCGGCACCACCCGCGACAGCATCTACGTCGACTTCGAGCGCGGCGGGCGACCCTATACGCTGATCGATACCGCCGGCCTGCGCCGGCGCGGGCGCGTGGTGGAGACGGTGGAGAAGTTCTCCGTGGTCAAGACACTGCAGGCGATCGAGGACGCCAACGTCGTCGTCCTGGTGCTGGATGCACTGCAGGAGATCTCGGACCAGGATGCCCATATCGCCGGGTTCATCGTCGAGGCCGGCAAGGCGCTGGTGGTGGCGGTGAACAAGTGGGACGCGGCCGACAGCGAACGGCGCGAGAGCGTGCGCCGGGAGATCGACCGCAAGCTCGGCTTCCTGGCGTTCGCACGCTTCCACTTCATCGCGGCCCAGGCAGGCCGAGGGGTCAACGAGCTGTTGCGCTCGGTGGATGCCGCCTTCGCCGCCGCGATGGCGAAGCTGCCCACGCCGCGCCTGACCCGGACCCTGATCCAGGCCGTCGCGCGCCAGGCGCCCCCGCGCAACGGGCTGTTCCGCCCCAAGCTGCGCTATGCACACCAGGGCGGGCAGAACCCACCCACCATCATCATCCACGGCAACCAGCTCGACCATCTGCCCGACAGCTACCGGCGCTACCTGGAACGGGTGTTCGCCGACACCTTCGAGCTGCGCGGCACTCCCGTGCGGCTGCAGTTCCGTACCAGCCACAATCCGTATGCCAGGAGCAAGTAGGGTCATGACGCCGCCCTGAGGCATGGCCAGGCAGGAACGTTGCCTGCTCTGTTGCGCCACGATCGGAGTAGGATTCAGGGGTTGGCAGGCCCCGCGGAAATCAAGTAGAGTAGTTCACCGGGATATAACATAAGAGGGTTCCATGAGCGCGAAAGGGCAATTACTACAAGACCCGTTCCTCAACGCGTTGCGCAAGGAACACGTCCCCGTATCCATCTACCTGGTCAACGGCATCAAGCTGCAGGGCCAGATCGAATCGTTCGACCAGTACGTGGTGCTGCTCAAGAACACGGTCACGCAGATGGTGTACAAGCACGCCATCTCCACCGTCGTGCCGGCCCGCGCCGTGAACCTTTCGCTGGATCACTCCTCTGACAGCTGAACGGGGCTCGCCCCGTCCACGCCGCCCGGCAGCATCGTGCCGGGTCCGCTTCAACCCGTCGGCGTCCCTCCTCCGTGCAAAGCGCGGCGGTGGCGCCATGTCACTCTCCGCGCTGCATGTTTGAACGCCCCACCGGCGGGGACCGCGCCGCCCTCGTCGCCCTGGACTTCGGCGAGGACGATTACCAGGCACGCCTGGACGAGCTGCACGAGCTGGCGCTCAGTGCCGGACTGACCGTGACCGGCGTGGTGAAGGGCCGGCGCCAGCGTCCCGACCCAGCGACCTTCGCGGGCAAGGGCAAGGTCGAGGAGATCCGGCTCGCCGCTCAGGCCCAGCAGGTCACCCTCGTGGTGTTCAACCACGAGCTTTCGCCGGCCCAGGAGCGCAACCTGGAGAAGGCGCTCGCGTGCCGGGTGATCGACCGGGTCAGCCTCATCCTCGACATCTTCGCCCAGCGTGCCCGCAGCCACGAAGGCAAGCTGCAGGTGGAGCTGGCCCAGCTCGAGCACCTCGCCACCCGCCTGGTGCGCGGGTGGACCCACCTGGAGCGCCAGCGCGGCGGCATCGGGCTGCGCGGCCCGGGCGAGACGCAGCTCGAGACCGATCGCCGGCTGCTCGGCAAGCGCGTCAAGGTGCTGAAGGAAAAACTGGCCACGGTGCAGAAGCAGCGCGAGGTGCAGCGGCGCTCGCGCCGCCGGGCCAGCGTGCTCTCGGTGGCCCTGGTCGGCTATACCAACGCCGGCAAATCGACCCTGTTCAACGCGCTCACGCAGGCGCAGGCGTACGCGGCCGACCAGCTGTTCGCCACCCTGGACACCACCACCCGCAAGCTGCGCACACCGATGGGCGGCGAGGTCGTCCTCTCCGACACGGTCGGGTTCATCCGCGCCCTGCCCACCACTCTCGTCGCCGCATTCCGCGCCACGCTCGAGGAGACCGCCCAGGCGGACCTCCTGCTCCACGTCGTCGACGGCTCGAGCGAGGAACAGGAGCACCACATCGCCGAAGTCAACCGCGTGCTCGAGGAGATCGGCGCCGGCGGGGTGCCCCAGGTGCTGGTGCTGAACAAGGCTGATCTGACGGCGCTTCCCGCGGGGCTGGAGCGGGACGAGTATGGTAAGATCGCGCGGCTTCGCGTAAGCGCGCGGACCGGCGCAGGACTCGACCTGGTCCGCCTCGCGGTCGACGAGTTCCGCTCCGGGACCGCTCTGCGCGACTCCTCCGACCGGGCGGTCGCCTGATCCGCCTGCGGTCCATCGCAATCACCAAGCAGACACATGGCGTTGAATGACCCGCAGTGGGGCCGGCGCGGCAACGACGGTCCCCCCGACCTCGACGAACTCTGGAAGCGGTTCCGGCAGAAGCTGCCAGGCATGGGCCCCGGCAAGGGCGGCCGCGGGGGCGACGGCGGCAACGGCCGCCAGTTCCAGGGCGGCGCGTTCATCCTGGTGGGGCTCATCCTGGTGGTCTGGCTCGCCAGCGGCTTCTACATCGTGGATGCCAGCCAGCGCGGCGTGGTATTGCGCTTCGGCAAGTACGTCGACACCACCCAGCCGGGGCCGCAGTGGCACCTGCCGTATCCGGTCGAGACGGTCGAGATCGTCAACCTCAGCCAGGTGCGCACCGTCGAGGTCGGCTATCGCACCAACGTGAAGAACAAGGTGCTCAAGGAATCGCTGATGCTCACGGACGACGAGAACATCATCGACCTGCAGTTTGCCGTGCAGTACATCCTGCGCGATCCGACCGAATACCTGTTCAACAACCGCAATCCCGACGACACGGTGATGCAGGCGGCGGAGACGGCGATCCGCGAGATCGTCGGCAAGAGCAAGATGGACTACGTGCTGTACAGCGGGCGCGAGCAGGTGGCCGCCTCGGCCCAGCAGCTCATGCAGTCGATCCTGGACCGCTACCAGACCGGCATCAGTGTCAGCAAGGTGACGATGCAGCAGGCCCAGCCACCGGAGCAGGTGCAGGCCGCGTTCGACGACGCGGTGAAGGCCGGACAGGACCGCGAGCGCCAGATCAACGAGGGCCAGGCCTACGCCAACGACGTGGTGCCCAAGGCGAGCGGCACCGCTTCGCGCCTGCTGCAGGAGGCCGAGGGCTACAAGCAGAGCGTCATCGCCAATGCCGAGGGCGAGGCCTCGCGCTTCAAGCAGATCCAGGTCGAGTACCAGCGTGCGCCGGCGGTGACGCGCGAGCGTATGTACCTGGAGACGCTGCAGCAGGTGTACGGTAACGCGTCCAAGGTGTACGTGGACCAGAAATCGGGCAGCAACCTGCTGTTCCTGCCGCTCGACAAGCTCATGCAGTCGACCCAGGCCGGTTCCACGGCGGAATCGTCGGCGCCCCCGCCGGCCGCCAGTGTCGAGCCGCCGCCAGTGCCGCCCAGTGTGGACCCGCGCTCGCGCGACAGCTTCCGCAGCCGTGACCGGGAGATGCGGCCATGAACCGGACCCTCGCCGCGGTCCTGATCGGACTGCTCGTGCTGGTCATCCTGGCCAGCATGACGCTGTTCACGGTCGACCAGCGCCAGAACGCCATCGTCTTCCGGCTGGGCGAGCCGGTGCACGTCATCACCAAGCCCGGGCTGTACGGCAAGGTGCCCCTACTCGACAACGTGCGCTACTTCGACACCCGCATCCTCACCATGGACACCGAGGAGCCGGAGCGCTTCATCACGGCCGAGAAGAAGAACGTCCTCGTCGACCTGTTCGTGAAATTCCGGATCGTGGACGTGCTGCAGTACTACATCAGCGTGGGCGGCGACGAGGCGCGGGCCAAGATCCGCCTGGCACAGGCGGTCAACGACAGCCTGCGCGCCGAGTTCGGCAAGCGCACCATCCACGAGGTGGTCTCCGGGCAGCGCGACCAGATCATGGACCTGATGCGCAAGAAGGTCGATGCCGATGCGCGCAAGATCGGCATCGAGGTCCTCGACGTGCGCCTCAAGCGGGTGGACCTGCCCGGGGAGGTGAGCGAGGCGGTGTACCGGCGCATGGAGGCCGAGCGCAAGCGCGTGGCCAACCAGCTGCGCTCGGAGGGTTTCGCCGAGTCGGAGAAGATCCGCGCGGATGCCGATCGCCAGCGCGTGATCATCATCGCGGAGGCCTACCGCAAGGCCCAGCGCATCAAGGGCGAGGGCGACGCCAAGGCGGCGGCGACCTATGCCCAGGCCTTCGGGCAGAACCCGGAGTTCTTCGCCTTCTACCGCAGCATGGAAGCCTACCGGCAGACGTTCAAGAACAAGACCGACGTGATGGTGCTCGATCCCAGCTCGGACTTCTTCAAGTACCTGAAGCAACCGTCCGGGCGGAAGTAGCCGCGCAGGCGCGACCCGGCCTGGCGCACGGGGGTGCCCGCGGAGCCGGATCGAGGGCATACGAGGGGAGGGACGCAGTTGAGCGGCAGCCTGCTGGCGGCGTTTGCGCTGATGCTCGTGCTCGAGGGTATCCTCCCGTTCCTGATGCCCGGAGTGTGGCGCGAAACCTTCCGCCGGCTGACCGAGATGACCGATGGCCAGATCCGCTTCGTGGGGCTGAGTTCCATGCTGGTGGGACTGCTTCTCCTGTACCTGTTCAACACCCCCGCCTGACCTGCACCATGCGCCGCTGGCTGCTGCCTGAATACATCGAGGACATCCTGCCCGCCGAGGCCCAGCGTGTCGAGGCGCTGCGCCGGCGCATCCTCGACCTGTTCCGGTCCCACGGGTACGACCTGGTCATCCCGCCGCTGCTGGAGTACCTCGAGTCGCTGCTCACGGGCACCGGTCACGATCTCGACCTGAAGACGTTCAAGCTGGTCGATCAGCTCTCCGGGCGCATGGTGGGCATCCGCGCCGACATCACGCCGCAGGTGGCGCGGATCGACGCGCACCTGCTCAACCGCGAGGGCATCGCGCGGCTGTGCTACACCGGCAGCGTGCTGCACGCGCTGCCCTCGGGAATGATGCACACGCGCGAGCCGCTGCAGATCGGCGCCGAGCTGTACGGCCACGCCGGGATCGAGAGCGACATCGAGATCCAGTCGCTGATGGTGAGCGCGCTGCACACCGCGGGCATCCGCGACCTGCGCGTGGACCTCGGCCACGTCGCCGTGTTCGGCGGGCTCATGCGGCGCTTCGCGGTGGCGGCGCAGCTCGAGTCCGAGCTGTTCCAGGTGCTCCAAAGCAAGGACGTGCCCTCGCTGCGCGAGCTGGTGCGCGGGCTCGATCCCGAGCTGGGCCACGCGCTGCTGCTGCTCCCCGAGCTGTATGGCGGGGCCGGCGTCCTCGACGAGGCGCGCAGGCGGCTGCCGTCCTGGCCCGAGATCCAGGGCGCGCTGGACCAGCTCGAGCAGATCGAGCGCGCGCTGCGCGACGCGGGCCAGGCCGCGCACTGCTTCGACCTCGCCGAGCTGCGTGGCTATCACTACCACAGCGGCCTGGTGTTCGCGGCGTACGGGCGCGGGCGCCCCAACGCCATCGCGCTGGGCGGTCGCTATGACGAGGTGGGCAAGGCGTTCGGCCGCGCGCGGCCGGCCACCGGCTTCACCATGGACCTGCGCGAGCTGGCCGCGCTGGGCGAGGGTGTGCCGGCCGCACGGCCGATCCTGGCGCCATACCGGCCGCACGATCCGGTGCTCCGCGCCGAGGTGGAACGCCTGCGCGCGGGTGGGGAAGTGGTGATCTGGGACCTGCCCGGTCACGAAGCGACCCGCGGGGAGCTGGGCTGCGACCGCGCGCTCGCCCCGCAGGGCGGTCACTGGGTGGTGACGGCAAGGGACTCTTGAGGGAAGATTCGAAGCATGGGACGCAACGTGGTGGTGGTCGGCACCCAGTGGGGTGACGAAGGCAAGGGCAAGGTGGTGGACTGGCTCACCGACCATGCGCAGGCGGTGGTGCGGTTCCAGGGCGGGCACAACGCCGGTCACACGCTGGTCATCGCCGGGCGCAAGACGGTGCTGCACCTCATCCCGTCCGGCATCCTGCGCCCGGACGTTGCCTGCTTCATCGGCAACGGCGTTGTCGTCTCCCCGCAGGCATTGCTGGACGAGTGCAACACGCTGGAGCAGGCAGGCGTGCAGGTGGGCGGTCGGCTGACGATCAGCGAGGCCTGTCCGCTGATCCTGCCGCATCACGTCGCGCTGGACCGCGCGCGCGAGACGGCGAAGGGAGCGGGCAAGATCGGCACCACCGGCCGCGGTATCGGCCCCGCCTACGAGGACAAGGTCGCACGGCGCGCGATCCGCATGCAGGACCTGTTTCACCGCGAGCGCTTCGCCGCCAAGCTGGGCGAGGTGCTCGACTACCACAACTTCGTGCTGCGCCAGTACTTCGGTGCGGAGCCGGTCGACTTCCAGCGCACCCTGGAGGAGACCCTCGCGCTCGCAGATCGCATCCGGCCGATGATCGGTGACGTGCCGCGCCGCCTGTCCGAGGCGCAGAGCGCCGGCGACAACCTGCTGTTCGAGGGCGCGCAGGGTACGCTGCTGGACGTGGACCACGGCACCTACCCCTTCGTGACCTCGAGCAATTGCGTGGCCGGTGCCGCCGCCGCCGGCAGCGGCGTGGGGCCGGCCGCGCTGCACTATGTGCTGGGCATCACCAAGGCCTACACCACGCGGGTGGGCTCGGGCCCGTTCCCGACCGAGCTCGATGACGATGTCGGTCGGATGATCGCCGCCCGCGGCAACGAGGTCGGTGCCACCACCGGGCGTCCGCGCCGCTGCGGCTGGTTCGATGCGGCCGCGCTCAAGCGCTCGATCCAGATCAACGGGGTGAGCGGGCTGTGCGTGACCAAGCTGGACGTCCTCGACGGCATGGAGACCCTGCAGATCGGGGTGGGTTACCGGGTGGACGGCAAGGTGCGCGACCTGCTGCCGGTCGGGGCGGAGGAGCTCGCCGAGTGTGAGCCGATCTACGAGGAGGTGCCGGGCTGGTCGCAGACCACCCTGGGGGTGCGCAGGCACCAGGAGCTTCCGCGCGAGGCGCGCCACTACCTCGAACGCATCGCGCAGGTGTGCGGCGTGCCCGTCGACATGATCTCGACCGGCGCCGAGCGCGACGACACCATCGTCCTGCGCCATCCGTTCAAGGCTTGAACGGGAACGGCGGGCACAAAAAAGCCGCGCCCGGGGGCGCGGCTTCATTGCCAGGTGAGCGTTGGTGCCGAGAAGAGGACTCGAACCTCCACAGTGTTGCCACCGCCAGGACCTGAACCTGGTGCGTCTACCAATTCCGCCATCTCGGCACAGCGGGCACGCATTGTAATGAAAACGAACAGCTACTTCAACCCGGCCTGCGGCCCGGGGCGCACTTGACCCGCAGGAAGGCGCCGCCCGCCGGGGCGGAACCGGCCGTGCCCGCCAGCCTGCGGCTGGCCGATCCGCAGCTCGAGCGCGAGCGCCGGCGCTACGAGCATCCACTGCCCAGCCGCGAGTGGATCCTGGAGATCCTCGAGCGCGAGGGCGTGCCGGTGGAACCGGAGCGCCTGATGGCGCTGCTCGACATCGAGGAGGAAGAGCGCGCCCTGTTCGAGCGCCGGCTCGGGGCCATGGAGCGCGACGGCCAGCTGATGCGCAACCGGCGCAACACGCTGCTCATGGTGCAGAAGCTCGGCCTCGTGCGCGGTCGCGTGCAGGGGCATCCGGACGGTTTCGGCTTCCTGGTCCCGGATGAAGGGGGCGGCGACCTGTTCCTCAGCCCCTGGGAGATGTCCAAGGTCCTGCACGGCGACCGCGTGATGGCGCGCGAGCAGGGGGTGGACCGGCGCGGCCGCCGCGAAGGGGTGATCGTCGAGGTGCTCGAGCGCGTCAACAACCGCGTGGTGGGCCGCCTCCTGGTCGAGCACGGGATCAGCCTGGTGGTGCCGGAGGACCGGCGCATCAGCCATGACCTGCTCATCCCTGCCGAGGGCCTGGGCAGCGCGCAGCCCGGGCAGGTGGTGGTCGCCGAGATCATCCAGCAGCCCGATCGCCACATCAAGCCGGTGGCGAAGATCGTCGAGGTGCTGGGCGGCTACGCTGATCCCGGCATGGAGATCGAGATCGCCCTGCGCAAGCACACGCTGCCGTACACGTTCAGCGCGGAGGGAGAGAAGGCGGCGGCGCGCCTGCCCAAGACGGTGCGCAAGACCGATGCGAAGGGCCGGGTGGATCTGCGCGAGCTGCCGCTCGTGACCATCGACTCGGAGACCGCGAAGGACTTCGACGACGCGGTGTTCTGCCGGCCCGAGGGCAGCGGCTTCCGCCTCTGGGTCGCGATCGCGGACGTCAGCCACTACGTCCAGCATGACGACGCCCTCGACCGCGACGCGCGCGAGCGCGGCAACTCGGTGTACTTCCCGCGGCGGGTCATCCCGATGCTGCCCGAGGCGCTGTCCAACGAGCTGTGCTCGCTCAAGCCGGAAGTGGACCGGCTCTGCATGGCGTGCGAGATGAAGATCGATGCGAGGGGTGCGATCGAGGCATACCAGTTCTACCCGGCGGTCATGCATTCGCATGCGCGCTTGACCTACACGGCGGTCGCGGCTGCGCTGAGTGGTGGCGGGACCGGCGTCGCGCCGGACCTGGTGCCCCACCTGCGCGTCCTGCACAGACTGTATGGCGAGCTCGCGCGGGCGCGCGCTGCGCGGGGGGCGATCGACTTCGAGACGGTCGAGACGCGCATGGACTTCGACGCGCAGGGCAAGATCAGCCGCATCGTGCCGGTCGAGCGCAACGATGCGCACCGGCTGATCGAGGAATGCATGCTCGCCGCGAACGTGTGCGCCTCGGAGTTCCTCCAGCGCCATGAGCAGCCGGCACTCTATCGCGTGCACGAGGGCCCCACCGAGACCAAGCTCAACGACCTGCGCGGATTCCTGGCCGAGTTCGGCCTGCAGCTCGGCGGCGGCGAGGAGCCGCACGCCAAGGACTACGGCAGGCTGCTCGAGCAGATCCGCGGCCGACCCGACTACCAGCTCCTGCAGACCGTGCTGCTGCGCTCGCTCAAGCAGGCCGTCTACAGTCCGAAGAACGTGGGCCATTTCGGGCTGGCCTACGAGGCCTACACCCACTTCACTTCACCGATCCGGCGCTACCCCGACCTGCTCATCCATCGCGGCATCAAGGCGGTCCTGGGCGGCGGGCGCTACGAGCCGGGCAACTGGGACGAGCTCGCCCTGCATTGCTCTCAGACGGAGCGCCGCGCCGACGAGGCCACGCGCGAGGTCGAGGCCTGGCTCAAGTGCTACTTCATGCGCGAGCGCATCGGCGAGAGCTTCGCGGCGACGCTCAGCGGGGTGGCCGCCTTCGGCATCTTCGTCGCCCTCGACGAGGTCTACGTCGAGGGCATGGTGCACGTCTCGGAGCTGGGCAACGACTACTACCAGTTCGACGCCGCGCGCCATCAGCTCACCGGCGAGCGCACCGGTCGGCGCTTCCGGCTCGGCGACCGCGTGCGGGTGCGGCTGGTGCGGGCGGACCTCGAGACCACCCGGCTGGACTTCGTCCTCGCCGACTGAGCCGCAGCATGCGCGATGGTCAGTTCCTGTTCGGCTTCCACGCGGTGAGCGCACGCCTGCGCGCGCATCCGGACAGCGTGCGCGAGATCTTCCTCGACGCCGCGCGCCAGGACCCCCGTGCACGCGATCTGCTGACCCTGGCCCAGCAACATGGGGTGAAGGTGGTCGGCGTCGACGAGAAGCGGTTGGAGGGGCTGGCGCGCGGCGAGCGACACCAGGGGGTGGTGGCGCGGGTCGACCCGCTCGATACCCGGCTCGACCTGCAGGATCTGCTCGAGCGCGCGCGCGGCCCGGCATTCCTGCTCCTGCTCGATGGGGTGACCGACCCCCACAACCTCGGCGCCTGCCTGCGTACCGCCGACGCCATGGGAGTCGATGGCGTGATCCTGCCCAAGGACCGTTCTGCGGGGTTGACCGGCACCGTGGCCAAGGTCGCCAGTGGCGCCGCCGAATCCGTCCCCGTGGTCACGGTCACCAACCTGGTGCGGGCGATGGAGGAACTGAAGGAGGCGGGGGTCTGGCTCATGGGGGCGGCCGGAGAGGCCGGACAGAGCCTGCTGGACACCGATCTCACCGGCCCGGTCGGCTGGGTGCTGGGCGCCGAGGGCCCGGGCCTGCGGCGGCTCACCCGTGAGCGCTGTGACGCCCTGGTCCGGATCCCCATGTTCGGGCAGGTCGAAAGCCTGAACGTGTCGGTGGCGGCCGCGCTCTGCCTGTACGAGACCCGCCGCCAGCGCGAAAAGGCGCCGCCGCGGCCTTGAGTCGAAACCCATCCCACTGATATACTTTCGGATTCACCTGATCTGCACGGGCCGCCAGATCGACTCGATGTCGATGCCGGGCCGGGCGGCAGGGGAAAAATCCACACATCCGCACCAGTTAAGGTGCCGCCCCGTGCGCTGACGCGGTGGTGGTGTTGCAGTCCGGTGCCGGCATTCCCGGGGCAGTGCCCCGATCGCCGGCGCGGGCTCGGTCGGATGGCGGTCCAACCTTAACCAGGAGATTGCACCACCATGGCTGTTTCGATGCGCGAAATGCTCGAGGCGGGGGTCCACTTCGGACACCAGACCCGCTACTGGAACCCGAAGATGGCCCCGTACATCTTCGGTCAGCGCAACAAGATCCACATCGTCAACCTCGAGACCACCCTGCAGTTGTACAACGACGCGCTCAAGTTCGTCCGCCAGCTGAGCTCGAACAAGGGCAGCATCCTGTTCGTGGGCACCAAGCGCCAGGCGCGCGAAATCGTGCGCGAAGAGGCCGCCCGCAGCGGCTCGCCGTTCGTCGACTACCGCTGGCTGGGCGGCATGCTGACCAACTACAAGACGGTCAAGCAGTCGATCAAGCGCCTGAAGGACATGGAGCAGATGATGGCCGACGGTACCATCGAGCGCCTGGCCAAGAAGGAACAACTGCACTACCAGCGCGAGACCGAGAAGCTCAATCGCAGCCTGGGCGGCATCAAGGACATGAGCGGCCTGCCCGATGCGCTGTTCGTGGTCGATGTGGGTTACCAGAAGATCGCCATCGCGGAGGCCAGCAAGCTGGGCATACCCGTGATCGGCATCGTGGACACCAACAACTCGCCCGACGGGGTGAGCTACGTCATCCCCGGCAACGACGACTCCAGCCGCGCGATCCGCCTGTACGCCCGCGGCGTGGCTGACGCCGTGCTCGAGGGCCGCTCGCAGATCATCAAGGAGATCGTGAGCGCCGACGAGTTCGTCGAAGTCGAGGGCAGCGAGGAAGCGCCAGCGGCCTGACCCGCGCAGGCGCTGGCAAAGGGGGCCGTGCGGCCCCTTTTTTGAATGCCGACCGCGCGTGCGGTCGACCGCAATTGCAGCGCCATCCCGGTGGCGCGAGTTGGGAGAGGGTGCGAGATGGCTGAGATCACCGCAGGCATGGTGAAGGAACTGCGCGAGAAGACCGACGCGCCGATGATGGAGTGCAAGAAAGCCCTGACCGAGGCCGGCGGGGACCTGGCGAAGGCCGAGGAGATCCTGCGCGTGCGCCTGGGCAACAAGGCCAGCAAGGCGGCCAGCCGCGTCGCGGCCGAGGGCGTCGTGGGGATCTTCATCGCGGCCGATGGCAAGACCGGTGCCGCGATCGAAGTGAACTGCGAGACCGACTTCGTCGCCAAGAACGACGACTTCCTGGCCTTCACCAAGGCCCTGGCCGAGATGGTGGTGACGCGCAAGCCGGCCGACGTCGCGGCGCTGTCCGCGCTGCCGCTGGAGGGCAAGACCGTCGACGAGGTGCGCACCGCGCTGGTCGGCCGCATCGGCGAGAACATGTCGATCCGCCGCTTCACGCGCGTCGAGGCGAAGGGCAAGCTCGTGAGCTACGTGCACGGCGGGGCGAAGATCGGCGTGCTGGTCGACGTGATCGGTGGCGACGAGACGCTCGCCAAGGACATCGCCATGCACATCGCGGCGAGCAAGCCGGTCGCGCTGTCGAAGGAGGAGGTCGGCGCCGACCTCATCGAGAAGGAGCGCGAGATCGCCCGCCAGAAGGCGGCCGAGTCGGGCAAGCCGGCCAACATCGTCGAGAAGATGGTCGAGGGCAGCGTGCAGAAGTACCTCAAGGAGGTGACGCTGCTGGGCCAGCCCTTCGTCAAGGACGACAAGCAGACCATCGAGCAGTTGCTGAAGTCGAAGGGTGCGCAGGTCGCACGCTTCGTGCTCTACGTCGTGGGCGAAGGGATCGAGAAGAAGACCAGTGACTTCGCCGCGGAGGTGGCCGCCCAGGCCGCCGCTGCCGCGCGCTGAGGCCATCGCCCGCCAATCACCAGGACGCCAGCACGCCGATGGAGGGAAAGCCCGCCTACCGCCGCATCCTGCTCAAGCTCTCCGGCGAAGCGCTGATGGGCGACAGCCCCTACGGCATCGACCGGGGGACGCTGGAGCGCATCGTCGCCGAGATCGCCGAGGTGGTGCGCATGGGCGTGGAAACCGCGGTGGTGATCGGCGGGGGCAATATCTTCCGCGGCGTGGCACTGGGTGCGGCCGGCATGGACCGGGCGACGGCGGACTACATGGGCATGCTGGCCACGGTGATGAACGCCCTGGCGCTGCAGGACGCCATGCGCCACATCGGGCTGGTGAGCCGGGTGCAGTCGGCGCTCAACATCGAGCAGGTGGCCGAGCCGTACATCCGCGGCAAGGCCATGCGCTACCTGGAGGAGGGCAAGGTGGTGATCTTCGCCGCCGGCACCGGCAACCCCTTCTTCACCACCGACACCGCGGCGGCCCTGCGCGGAATGGAAATGAACGTCGACATCGTGCTCAAGGCCACGAAGGTCGACGGCGTCTACACCGACGACCCCAAGAAGAACCCGGCCGCCACCCGCTACCAGAGGGTCAGCTTCGACGAGGCGATCATCCAGAACCTCAAGGTGATGGACGCCACCGCGCTGACCCTGTGCCGCGACCAGAAGCTGCCGATAAGCGTGTTCAGCATATTCAAGGCGGGCGCGCTCAAGCGCCTGGTACAGGGGGAGGACGAGGGGACCCTGGTCCACACCTGAGCAGCGGCCCGCCGCTGCCGGGAACCGCAGGTGGCGCCGGGCAACAGGAGGAAACATGATTGCCGACGTCAAGAAATCCGCCGAGCAGAAGATGCAGAAGAGCGTCGAGGCGCTCAAAGCCGACCTGGGGAAGGTTCGCACCGGGCGCGCCCACACCGGCCTGCTCGACCACATCCAGGTCGATTACTACGGTACCCCCACGCCGCTGAACCAGGTGGCCAACATCAATCTCCTCGATGCCCGCACCATCGGCGTGGCCCCCTGGGAGAAGCGCCTGACCAGCGCGATCGAGAAGGCGATCCGCGACTCCGACCTGGGGCTCAACCCGGCCACGGTGGGCGAAGTCGTGCGCGTGCCGATGCCTGCCCTCACCGAGGAGCGCCGCAAGGACCTGATCAAGGTCGTCCGGCACGAGGCCGAGAATGCGCGCGTGGCCGTGCGCAACATCCGCCGCGATGCCAACACGCACCTCAAGGAGTTGCTCAAGGAGAAGAAGGTCTCCGAGGACGACGAGCGCCGCGGTCAGGACGACATCCAGAAGCTCACCGACCGCTACATCGCCGAGGTGGACAAGCTCCTCCAGGTGAAGGAAGCGGACCTGATGGCGGTCTAGTCCCTCCCTGTGACGATCTACGACAGCTCCACCATCGGCATTCCCGACACCGGGGCCATCCCGCGGCACGTCGCCATCATCATGGACGGCAACGGACGCTGGGCGCGGCAGCGCCGCCTGCCGCGCGTCGCCGGCCACCGCCGCGGCCTGGAGAGCGTGCGCGCAGTCACTCGCGGCTGCATCGAGGCCGGGGTGGAATACCTCACGCTGTTCGCCTTCAGCAGCGAGAACTGGCGCCGGCCGCCCGAGGAGGTCCGCTTTCTCATGCAGCTGTTCCTGCGTGCGCTCGAGAGCGAGGTGGCGCGCCTGCACGAGAACAACATCCGGCTCAAGGTGATCGGCGACCTGAACGGCTTCGAGCCGCGCATCGTCGGCCTGGTGCGGGAAGCCGAGGCCCTGACCGCGGCCAACACGCGGCTGACCCTGACCATCGCGGCCAACTACGGCGGCCGCTGGGACATCATGCAGGCGGTCAACCGCCTGGTGCGCGACAACCCGGAGCGCAGCAGCGGCTTCAACGAGGCACACCTGGCCGCTTACCTCGCGCTGGCCTATGCGCCGGAGCCCGACCTGTTCATCCGCACCGGCGGAGAGCAGCGGGTAAGCAACTTCTGTCTCTGGCAGCTCGCCTACACCGAGCTGTGCTTCACCGACGTCCTGTGGCCGGACTTCGACGCCGAGGCCCTGCGCGCGGCGTTCGCCTCGTACGCCCGGCGCGAGCGCCGCTTCGGCCGCACCAGCGAGCAGCTGGGCGGGCAGCGCAGCCCGCTCATGGCTGCGGAACAACGCGCCGAACCGGGCTGAGCGGCAGCATGTCTCGGGGCCGCCCCCGCAGGCAAGGTCGAGGCGGGCGGGCGTCTCGCGGCCACGCCTTCGCTGACTCGTTCCGGCAATGCTGAGGCAGCGCATCCTCACCGTCGCGGTGCTGCTGCCGCTGTTCCTGGCCGCGCTGTTCCTGTTGCCCAACCTGTACTGGAGCCTGCTGCTGGTGGCCGTCCTGGCGGTCGCCGCGCAGGAATGGGCCCGTCTCGCCGGGATGACCGGACTGCGGTTGCGCCTGTACCCGGCGGTGCTCTGCGGCCTGGCACTTGCCATCCTCGTGCTCGAGCACCGCGTGCTGCCGCAACCGCTGATCCATGCCCCCTCAGGGCGCCTGCTCTACGGATTGTGTGTGGTGTTCTGGCTCTGCATTGCGCCGGCATGGCTGTACTATCGCTGGCGGACCCGCAACCCGCTGCTGCTCGGGATGGTGGGCGCGCTGGTGCTGGTCCCGTTCTGGCATGCACTGAGTTTCCTGCAGCCCGACCCGGGCCGGCTCGCGGCAGTGCTTGCCGTGGTCTGGATCGCGGATACTGCGGCCTACTTCACCGGACGCAAGCTGGGGCGGCGCAAGCTGGCCCCGGAGATCAGCCCGGGGAAGACCCTCGAGGGCGCCGCCGGGGCGCTGGCGGCGGTGGCCGCGTACTGGTACGCACTGGCGCTGTGGGCCCCGGGCGTTGCCGGGGACTGGCCATCCGGGCTGGTGCTGTTCATGATCCTCACGCTGGTGAGCATAGAGGGAGACCTGTTCGAGTCATGGATGAAGCGCGTGGCAGGCCTGAAGGACAGCGGCACCCTGCTGCCCGGACACGGTGGCGTGCTGGATCGCGTCGACGCGCTCACCTCGACGGTGCCGCTGGCGGCGCTGTATTTCGCCTATCCGGCCCTGCGTGGGTGAGTTGACGAGCGCATGCGCACCCTGACCATCCTCGGCGCCACCGGCTCCATCGGCGCCAGCACCCTCGACGTGGTGGGACGGCACCCGGACCGCTTTCGCGTCGCGGCCCTGACCGCCCACTCGGGCATCGTGGCCATGCTCGAGGCGTGCAAGCGGTTTCGGCCTGCCTATGCGGTCATGGTCGATCCCGGCGCTGCCGCGAGTCTGGACGCCCAGGTGCGGGCGGCCGGCCTCGACACCCAGGTCCTGGCAGGCACCAGCGCCCTCGACACGGTCGCCGCGCTGCCGGAAGTCGACACGGTGATGGCCGCGATCGTGGGCGCAGCCGGCCTGTCACCGACGCTGGCGGCGGCGCGGGCGGGCAAGCGCGTGCTGCTCGCCAACAAGGAAGCGCTGGTGATGGCCGGAGGGCTGTTCATGCGTGCGATCCGGGACAGCGGCGCGACCCTGCTGCCGATCGACAGCGAGCACAACGCCGTGCTGCAGTCGCTCCCGGCCGGGTTCGACGGCAACCTGCCCCGGGCCGGGGTGCGCCGGATCCTGCTCACCGCCTCGGGCGGCCCGTTCCGCACCACGCCCGTCTCCGACCTCCAGCACGTGACCCCCGACCAGGCCTGCGCCCACCCCAACTGGGTGATGGGCCGCAAGATCTCGGTCGACTCGGCCACCATGATGAACAAGGGCCTCGAGGTGATCGAGGCGCACTGGCTGTTCAATGCCCCGGCCGACCACATCGAGGTGGTGATCCATCCCCAGAGCGTCATCCACTCGATGGTGGAGTACGTGGACGGGTCGGTGATCGCGCAACTCGGCAATCCTGACATGCGCACCCCGATCGCGCATGCGCTGGCCTACCCCGAACGCATCGACTCGGGGGCCCGGCGGTTGAACTTTTTCGAGTTGAAGGGGCTCCACTTCGAGGCGCCCGACCTGCGCCGCTTCCCCTGCCTTGCGCTGGCGTACCAGGCGCTGGCGGCGGGCGGCAGCGCACCGGTGGTGCTCAATGCCGCGAACGAGATCGCGGTGGAGCGCTTCCTGCGGGGCGATCTGGCGTTCGTGCGCATCCCGGGGCTGATCGAGGACGTGCTCGCGCGCCTGCCTCCGGGGCGGCTGGAGCGCCTGGAGGATGTGTTCGAAGCGGATCGCGCGGCCCGTGCCTGCGCGACCGAACTGCTGCCCGCGGGGGCTGCGCGCGGCGTGGTGGACAACGGAGCCTTGAGATGAGCCTGCTGGTTACCCTGATCGCGTTCATCGCGGCGCTGGGCCTGCTGATCGTGGTGCACGAGTTCGGCCACTACCTGGTGGCGCGGCTGTGCGGCGTGAAGGTGCTGCGCTTCTCGGTCGGGTTCGGCCAGCCGCTGCTGGTGCGGCGCCTGGGCAGGGACCAGACCGAGTGGGCGATCGCCGCCTTTCCACTCGGCGGCTACGTGAAGATGCTCGACGAGCGCGAGGCAGAGGTGCCGCGCGCGGAACTGCACCGGGCGTTCAACCGGCAGAGCGTGCTGCGCCGCTTCGCCATCGTGCTCGCGGGGCCGGTGGCCAACTTCCTCCTCGCCATCGCGGTGTACTGGGTGCTGTTCATGCATGGGGTGCCGGGACTCAAGCCGGTGCTCGGCAATCCCCCGGCGGCGAGCCCCGCCGCGCAGGCCCAGCTGGTCTCGGGGGAGACCGTGCTGGCGGTGGGCGAGGTCGCGGTCAAGACCTGGCAGGACCTGCGCTGGGTGCTGCTCGAGCGCGCGGTGGACCGCGGCGTGGTGACCCTCGAGGTCCAGAACGAGAAGGGCGAGATCGCGTTCCGCCGCCTCGACCTGTCCAGCATGAGTGCGGCAGACCTGGATGCGGATTTCCTCACCAGGATCGGCCTGACCCGCTACTCCCCGCCGGTGATCAGCGACGTCAATCCCGGCACGCCGGCCGCGCGCGCGGGACTGCAGGCCGGGGACCGGATCGTGCGGGCTGACGGCAAGCCGATCGAGACCTGGGAGCAGCTGGTCGGGATCATCGCACCCAAGCCGGGCCTGCCGGTCGAGCTGGCGGTCGAGCGCAAGGGAGAGACCGTCAGCGTCACGGTCACGCCCGAGGCCCGGACCGACAACGGGCGCAGCGTCGGGCGCATCGGCGTGGGCCGCGACCCCGCCGTGCTCGAGCGCCAGATGGTGCAGGTGAGCTACGGCCCGCTGGCTGCCATGCGCGAGGCGGTGGTGCGCACCTGGGAGGTCTCGGCGCTGAGCCTGCGGATGCTCGGCAAGATGATCATGGGCGAGGTCTCACTCAAGAATCTCAGCGGGCCGATCACCATCGCCGACTATGCGGGGCAGTCGGCGCAGCAGGGCTGGCTGCCTTACGTGAGCTTCATCGCCCTGATCAGCATCAGCCTGGGCGTGCTCAACCTGCTGCCGGTGCCGTTATTGGACGGCGGGCACTTGATGTATTATCTGGCGGAGATGGTCAAGGGTCGCCCCGTGTCGGACCGTGCGATGGAGATCGGCCAGCGCGTCGGCATGGTCCTGCTCTTCAGCCTGATGGCCTTCGCGATCTACAACGACATTCACCGCCTCGTCGGCGGATAGAACAAACTCTGCGGATGAAGCTGTCGCGGCTGCTGGTCCTCCTTTCCTGCCTGACGTCCGCCTCCGCCCTCGCGTTCGAGCCCTTCACCGTCAAAGACATCCGCGTCGAGGGCATCCAGCGCACCGAAGCTGGAACGATCTTCAGCTACCTGCCGGTGAAGGTCGGCGAGACCATGACCGAGGAGAAGGCAGCCACCGCGCTGCGCTCCCTCTACGCCACCGGCTTCTTCAAGGACGTGCGGCTGGAGGCCGACAACGGCGTGCTGGTGGTCATCGTCGAGGAACGCCCGGCGATCTCCTCCATCACCTTCGTCGGTGCCAAGGAGTTCAACAAGGACGCGCTCAAGGCCGCGATGCGCGACGTCGGCCTCGCCGAGGGCCGCATCCTCGACCGCGCCGTGCTGGAGCGCGCCGAGCAGGAGATCAAGAACCAGTACCTGAGCCGGGGCAAGTACTCCGCGGAGGTCACCGCCACGGTCACGCCGCTCGAGCGCAACCGGGTCTCGATCCAGTTCACCATCGTCGAAGGCGATGTGGCGAAGATCCGCCAGATCAACTTCGTCGGCAACCGCGAGTTCAGCGAGAGCACGCTGCGCGGCCTGTTCACCCTGCGCACCCCCGGCTGGCTCACCTGGTACAGCAAGAACGACCAGTACTCGCGCCAGAAGCTCGAGGCCGACCTCGAGTCGCTACGCTCGTACTACCTCAACCAGGGCTTCATCGAGTTCACCATCGACTCGACCCAGGTCTCGATCTCGCCGGACAAGCAGGACGTCTTCATCACCGTCAACATCACCGAGGGCAGCCGCTACCAGGTCAACGACATCCGCTTCGCCGGCAACCTGATCGTGCCGGAGGCGGAGCTGCGCAGCCTGCTCAAGCTCAAGAAGGGCGAGGAGTTCTCGCGCGAGAAGCTGACCGAGTCCACCAAGCTCATGACCGATCGCCTGGGCGACGAGGGCTACGCGTTCGCCAACGTGAACCCGGTGCCGGAGCTGGACAAGGAGAAGCACCTGGCCTCGTTCACGCTCTACGTCGATCCGGGCCGCAGGGTGTACGTGCGCCGCATCAACATCGTGGGCAACACCTCCACGGCGGACGAGGTGATCCGGCGCGAGATGCGGCAGATGGAGGGCGGCTGGTACAACAACGCGAAGCTGCAACGCTCCAAGCAGCGCGTCGACAAGCTCGGGTACTTCTCCGAGGTGGGAGTGGACACCGTCGCCGTCCCGGGCGTCCCCGACCAGGTCGACATCAACGTCAAGGTCACCGAACGGCCCACCGGGAACCTGCTCTTCGGCGTGGGGTACTCCACGGCGGAAGGCGTGATCTTCAGCGGCTCGATCTCGCAGAACAACCTGTTCGGCACCGGCAACGCGCTGTCGCTGCAGGTGAACACCGGCAAGATCAATACCGTCTACGCGATCTCCTTCACCCGGCCGTACCTGACCGACGATGGCGTGGGGCTGGGGGTGGACGCCTACAAGCGCGATGTCGACACCTCGTCGCTCTCGGTGTCCAACTACAGCACACACACGCTCGGCCTCGGATTGCGCTTCGCCGTGCCCATCACCGAGACCGACACGATCAACTACGGCATCGCGGCCGAGCAGACCAAGCTGCGCCTGGGCGACGATCCGGGCTCGATCTACCTCGATTTCGTGGACGCCTACGGCACCGACAACACCTCCCTGGTGCTCAGTGTCGGCTGGGCCCGCGACAAGCGCGACAGCTCGATCTCCCCGCGCAGCGGCACCCTGCAGAAGGCGAACCTCGAAGGTGCCGTGCCCCCGCAGGAGCTGCGCTTCTACCGCGCCACCTACGACATCGCCTGGTTCATTCCGGTGATGCGCGAGAGCGTGCTGCAGCTGAGCGGGCGCGTCGGTTACGCCGACGGCTACGACGGCAAGCCGCTGCCGTTCTACAAGAACTTCTACCTCGGCGGCGTGGGCACGATCCGGGGCTACCAGACGGCATCGATCGGCCCGAAGGACGAGAATGGCAACCCGATCGGCGGGCGCACCCAGACGGTCGCGAACGCCGAGCTGTACTTCCCCTTCCCGGGCCTGGAGAAGGATCGTTCGGTGCGGCTGTCCACGTTCCTGGACAGCGGTCAGCTGAGCGACAACTTCGACGGCACCTGGCGCTACTCGGTCGGCCTCGGCCTGGCGTGGTTGTCACCGGTCGGGCCGATCAAGATATCCTATGCGAGACCGCTGAATAAGCAGGAAGGGGACGAGACCCAGGCATTCCAGTTCTCGGTCGGTACCGCCTTCTAGCGGCGGCCGACTTGCGCCGCTTGATTTAACATTCACGCCTCCGGGCGCCTGCCCGCGAGAAGAAAAGGAGACCCGCCTTGCACAGACTCAGAATCCTGCTGGCCGCCGCGTTGCTGTGCGGTCCTGCCTGGGCAATGGCCAACGACGTCAAGATCGGCTTCGTCAGCACGGAGCGCCTGTTCCGCGAGGCCGCGCCGGCCGTGCGCGCGCTGAAGAAGCTGGAGAAGGAGTTCGCCCCCCGCGACGCCGAGGTCCAGAAGCTGGCCAAGCAGGCGAAGGATCTCCAGGGGCAGCTGGAGAAGGAAGGCGTAACCATGAGCGAGTCGGACCGGCGCAACAAGGAGGCCGAGCTGGCGCGCATCAACCGCGACCTGCAGCGTCTGCAGCGCGAGTTCCGCGAAGACCTCAACCTGCGCAAGAACGAGGAGCTGGCCCAGGTGCTCGAGCGCGCCAACAAGGTCATCCAGCAGATCGCGGAAGCCGAGAAGTTCGACCTGATCCTGCAGGAGGCGGTCTACCGCAGCCCGCGCATCGACATCACCGACAAGGTGCTGAAGGCGCTGGCCGACAAGTAGCGCGCTGCATGACCGCGCCGACACCGACACCGCAGGCTTCCCCGGCGCAGGCCGGCGCGTCCCGCCGCCTCCCCACGCGGCGCCTGCCGCAGGCCCCTGGCGAGGTTCACGCCCGTCCCACGGCGCCGGGCGCACGCTCGGCCAGCCCGGATGCGGGCCCGATGCAATCCCCGCGCGGTCGCGGTGCCGGCAGCAATGATTTCGTCATGGTGCGACATGCTATCCTTCGCGTCGGTGCCGGGGGCGGTGCAACCGGCTGCGTGCGAGGGGAGGTCGCCGCCGGCATCGGCAGCCACCGCGCGAACGCGCCCGATGGCCTGATCGGCGGCTCTGCCGCAGTGTCCGATCCGATCCTCAAGTCCGGCACCCGCGCAGCCGTATTCCCCATCTCGATCCATCAATGCCGGCGCAGGAACACCGCCCGCATCCGGCCTGCGTCCGCGCGGCGCCAGGGAGGACCTGCCGGCCGGACTGCAGAACTGGAGAGGAAGCCGAGTTGAACAGCATGGAAATCCGGGAGATCCTGAACTATCTCCCGCACCGCTACCCGTTCATCCTGCTAGACCGGGTCGTCTCCTACGAGCCCGGCAAGAAGGTGGTGGCGCTGAAGAACGTATCGGTCAACGAGCCGTTCTTCCAGGGGCACTTTCCCGGCAACCCGATCATGCCCGGGGTGATGATCCTCGAGGCCCTGGCGCAGGCTGCCGCCATCCTGTCGTTCAAGAGCCTGCAGTACGAGAGCACCGAGAACCTGCTGTACTACTTCGTCGGCATCGACAACGCTCGCTTCAAGAAGCCGGTGACGCCCGGCGACCAGCTCATGCTCGAGGTGGACATCGTCCGCATCGTCCGCGGCATCGGCAAGTTCTCGGCGCGTGCGCTGGTGGACGGCGCCGTGGTCACCGAGGCGGACCTCATGTGCACCATCAGGGAGAAGTAGACGGTGCCGGTCATTCATTCCACCGCGCAGGTGCACGCCGGGGCGCGCATCGACGATGACGTCGAGATCGGCGCCTATTGTGTCGTCGGTGAGCATGTCGAGATCGGGGCCGGCACGGTGCTGCGCTCGCACGTGGTGGTCAGCGGGCACACCCGGCTGGGCCGCAACTGCCGCGTCTTCCCGTTCGCCTGCCTTGGCGAGGGACCGCAGGACAAGAAGTACAAGGGCGAGCCGACCCGGCTGGAGATCGGCGACAACAACACGATCCGCGAGTGCTGCACGCTCAACCTCGGGACCACCCAGGACGAAGGGGTCACGCGGGTGGGCGACAACAACTGGATCATGGCCTACGCGCATATCGCGCACGACTGCCAGGTGGGCAGCAACGTCGTGCTGGCCAACGGCTCCCAGCTGGCCGGACACGTGTCCATCGGCGACCACGTCATCCTCGGCGGCGGCACGCTGGTGCACCAGTTCTGCCGCATCGGCGCACATGCCTTCACCGCCGGCGGCTCGGTGGTCCTGCGCGACGTGCCGCCCTACGTGATGGCCGGGGGCAATTCGGCCACGCCGCACGGCATCAACAGCGAGGGACTGAAGCGGCGCGGGTTCACGCCCGAGTCGATCGAGACCATCCGCCGCGCCTACAAGACCCTGTATCGGAGCAAGCTCGGCTTCGAGGAAGCCAAGCAGGCCATCGCCGAGCTGGCCCGCAACGTCCCGCAGCTCGAGATCCTCGCGCAGTTCCTGGTCTCGACCCAGCGCGGCATCGTGCGGTAGGCAGCCGCGATCATGACCGAGCGCGCGGTTCGGATCGCGATGGTGGCGGGGGAGGCGTCCGGCGACCTGCTGGGCGCACACCTGGTCAGCGCCGTGAAGGCGGCATTGCCGCACGCGCGGTTCATGGGCATCGGCGGGCCCCGGATGCAGGCTGCGGGATTCGAGGTGTGGCATCCCTCGGAGGCCCTGGCGGTGCGCGGCTACGTCGAGGTGCTGCGGCACCTCCCGCGCATCCTCTCGATCCGCGGCGACCTGCGCCGGCGGCTGGTGCAGGACCCGCCCGACCTGTTCGTCGGCGTGGACGCCCCCGATTTCAACCTCGGCCTCGAGCAGTCGCTGCGCGCACGCGGGATCCGCACCGTGCAGTACGTCGCGCCGCAGGTGTGGGCGTGGCGCGGCCACCGCATCCACCAGCTCAAGCGTGCCTGCGACCGCGTGCTGTGCCTGTTCCCCTTCGAGGTGCCGCTGCTCGAGGGCGCCGGGGTCGCCGCCAGCTTCGTCGGTCACCCGCTCGCCGACCAGATCCCCGATGTGCCCAGCCGCGAGGCGGCGCGCGAGCAGTTCCGCCTGAGCACCCAGCAGCTGGTGATCGCGCTGCTGCCGGGGAGCCGCCAGAGCGAGCTCGACTACATGGCCGACCTGTTCGTCCAGGCGGCCCAGATCATTCACCGGCAGGTCCGCAACGTGCACTTCCTGGTGCCGCTGCAGAGCCGGCAGACGCGTGCGATGTTCGAGGATGCGCTCTACCGGAACAAGGCGGAGGACCTGCCCGTCACCATCCTGTTCGGCCACGCCCACATGGCGATGACGGCCGCTGACGGCGTGCTGATCTCGTCGGGCACCGCCACGCTCGAGGCTGCACTGCTCAAGCGCACCATGGTGGTCACCTACAAGCTGTCGAAGGCCACCTACCGCGCGGTCGCACGCAAGCACCGCCTGCCTTACGTCGCCTTGCCCAACGTCCTGGCCGGCCGTTTCGTCGTGCCCGAGTTGCTGCAGGACGAGGCCACCCCGGCCAATCTCGCCCAGGCGCTGCTCAACCAGATCGGCGACAAGGTCGTGCGCACGCGCCAGGAACAGGTCTTCCTCGACCTCCATCACAGCCTGCGCCGCGACACCGGCGCCCGCATCGTCGAGGCGCTGCTGCCGATGCTGTCGAGCAGCCGGAGTGTCTCGCCGCCGCCGGTGATGAGCGCAAGCCCCGCCTGAGGTGGCGCGCACGCCGCTGATCTGCGGGGTGGACGAGGCCGGCCGCGGACCTCTGGCCGGTGCAGTGTTCGCGGCGTGCGTGATCCTCGATCCGCGCAGGCCCGTGCAGGGCCTGGCCGACTCCAAGCAACTCACCGCCGCTCGACGCGAGGCCCTCGCCGACGAGATCCGCGCACACGCCCTGGCCTGGGTGGTGACGAGCGCGAGCGTCGAGGAGATCGACCGCATCAACATCCTGCAGGCCTCGCTGCTGGCGATGCGCCGCGCGCTGGATGCCCTGCAGGTCGAGCCCGCGCAGGTCCTCGTCGACGGCCTCCACTGCCCGCCATCGCGCTGGCCTGCCAAGGCCGTGGTGCAGGGCGACGCGACGGTGCCGTCGATCTCGGCCGCTTCGATCCTGGCCAAGGTCCACCGCGATGCCGCCATGCACGAACTGCATGCGCAGCGCCCGGAGTACGGGTTCGACCGCCACAAGGGCTATCACACCCGTGACCACCTGGCGTCACTGCAGCAGCACGGGCCGTGCGAGTTCCATCGGCGCAGCTTCTCGCCCATCCGGGAGATGCTGGCGCAGCGAACACTGTTCTAGGTGAAAAGGTGAAGAAGTGAAAAGGTGAACAGGCGAGGGAGTATCCTGTTCACCTCTTCACCGGGCGCAGCCCCTTCACCTTTTCACGCCTCATGGATCTCGCCCGCTTCCTCCACGTCCTCGGCGCCGTGATCTGGGTCGGCGGCATGTTCTTCGCCTACATGGCGCTGCGCCCGGCCGCCGCGGCGCTGCTGCAGCCCCCCGAGCGCCTCAAGGTCTGGCGCGAGAGCTTCCGCCGGTTCTTCTTCTGGGTCTGGATCAGCGTCGGTGCCATCCTGGGCAGCGGCGTCTGGATGATCATGCTGCTCGGCGGCCTCAGTGCGGTCGGCCACTACGTCTACCTGATGGTCGTGATCGGGGTGGTGATGGTGGGCATCTTCGGGCACGTGTACTTCGCGCCTTACCAGCGCCTCGCCCAGGCCGTCGATCGCGCAGACTGGCAAGCCGCAGGCGCAGCCCTCGGCCAGATCCGCAAGCTCGTGGCCGTGAACCTCACGCTGGGCATCCTCACCCTCGCGGCCGGCACCGCCGGCCGCATGCTGGGTTAGCGCCCCACCAGCCGCCTGGCATCCAGGGCCAGCCTCTGGATTCCAGGGCCTGGCGCCCAAGAGCCGGGCGCCCAGGGCCTGACTAGTAGATGTGCCGCTGGAGGTTGCCCTGGTGCATGATGGTCGAGGCGATCTCCTCGATCGACCGGGTGGTGGTGTCGAGGTAGGGGATGTCCTCGTTGCGCATCAGCGCCTCGGCCTCGCGAACCTCGGCCACGCAATTGGGCAGGGACGCATACTGGCTGCCGGGCCGGCGCTCGCTGCGGATCTGGTGCAGCCGGTCCGGCAGGATGGTGAGGCCGAACAGCTTGGCGCGCATGCGCTCCAGGACGCCGGGCAGCTTCATCGAACCGAAGTCTTCCGGGATCAGCGGATAGTTGGCCGCACGCACGCCGTACTGCAGGGCCAGGTACAGGCAGGTGGGCGTCTTGCCGCTGCGGGAGACGCCGACCAGGATGACGTCGGCGTTGTCCAGTTCCTTGGTGGACTGCCCGTCGTCGTAGCTCAGGGCGTAGTTGACCGCGTCGATGCGGCGGAAGTAGCCGGCGCCGTTGGCCACGCTGTGGGAGCGCCCCACGGCATGCGACGAGCGCACGCCCAGTTCCGCTTCCATCGGGGCGATGAAGATCTGGAAGCAATCCAGCACCAGGGCGTTGGCGCGGGTGACCACGGAGATCACGTCAGGATCGACCAGGGTGCTGAACACCAGCGGGCGCACCGCATCGCGCATCCCCGCGGCGTTGATCTCGACCACGGCCGCGTGCGCCTTGTCCACGGTGTCGATGAACGGCAGCGTGGTCTCGGTGAACTGGATCTGCTCGAACTGGGTGAGCAGGCTGTGGCCGAGCATCTCGGCCGTGATCCCGGTGCGATCCGAGATGAAGAAGGCGCTGCGGCGCGGATTTATCATTTTGTGCACGGCAATAATGCCGTCGGTACAATACCATGGCTGAATCACCATAACACACCCCGGATCCAAGGAAACCTTTAGATGGCGAGCGAGGCATACGTCCTGCCGTTCGATCAGTTGCGCATGAACGACGTCGGGCAAGTTGGGGGGAAGAACGCGTCCCTGGGAGAGATGATCAGCCAGCTGGACCACCTGGGCGTGCGCGTCCCGGGGGGATTCGCGACCTCGGCTGCCGCGTACCGGGACTTCCTCGCCGCCGGCGGACTTGCCGACCGGATCAACGCGCTGCTCGCCAGGCTGGATGTGGACGACGTGAAGGCGCTGGCCGCAGCCGGTGCGACGATCCGCGGCTGGATCGTGGCCGAGCCGCTGCCGCCCCGCCTGGCGCAGGAGATCCGCCAGGCCTACGAGAAGCTGGGCGATGGGCATGCCGAGGATGTCTCGTTTGCGGTGCGCTCCTCGGCGACCGCGGAGGACCTGCCGGACGCATCCTTTGCCGGCCAGCAGGAAACCTTCCTCAACATCCACGGCATCGACAACCTGCTCGACGCCATCCGCCACGTCTTCGCCTCGCTCTACAACGACCGCGCGATCTCCTATCGCGTGCACAAGGGCTTCAGCCACGCCGACGTGGCGCTGTCGGCCGGGGTGCAGCGCATGGTGCGCAGCGATCTGGGCGCCAGCGGGGTGATGTTCTCGCTCGATACCGAGTCGGGGTTCGACCAGGTGGTTTTCATCACCTCGTCCTACGGGCTGGGCGAGACGGTGGTGCAGGGCGCGGTGAATCCCGACGAGTTCTACGTGTACAAGCCTGCGCTGAAGGCCAACCGCCCCGCGATCCTGCGCCGCACCGTGGGCTCCAAGCTGATCAAGATGGGCTTCACCGAGAGCCGTGAGCCGGGCCGCTCGGTGCGCACCGTGGACGTGCCCGAAGCCGATCGCCGCAAGTTCTCCATCACCGACACCGAGGTGGAGGAACTGGCCCGCTACGCCACCATCATCGAGCAGCACTACGGCAGGCCGATGGACATCGAATGGGGGCGAGACGGGGTCGACGGCAAGCTCTACATCCTGCAGGCCCGGCCCGAGACGGTGAAGGCCAATGCCAAGCTCGACACGCAGAAGCGCTTCCGCCTGAAGGAGCGCTCCGACATCATCGCCTCCGGGCGTGCCATCGGCAACCGGGTGGGCGTGGGCCCGGTGCGCCTGGTACTCAATGCCAGCGAGATGTCGCGCGTGCAGCCCGGCGACGTGCTGGTGACCGATATGACCGACCCCGACTGGGAGCCGGTGATGAAGCGCGCCGCAGCCATCGTCACCAACCGCGGCGGGCGCACCTGTCATGCCGCGATCATCGCCCGCGAGCTGGGCATCCCCGCCGTGGTGGGTACGGCGGACGCGACCGAGAACCTGCGTGAAGGCGACGACGTGACGGTCTCCTGCGCCGAAGGCGACACCGGCTACGTGTACCGCGGTCGGCTGGAGGTCGAGGTGATCGACCTGTCGGTCGAAGCCATGCCCAAGCCTCCGGTCAAGATCACCATGAACGTGGGCAACCCGGAGCTCGCGTTCGACTTCCAGCGCCTGCCCAACTCGGGCATCGGCCTCGCGCGGCTGGAGTTCATCATCGCCCGCATGATCGGCATCCATCCGCAGGCGGTGCTGTCCTATCCGAACGTGCCGCCGGACCTGCGCAAGGAGGTCGACCTGCGCTGCGCGGCCTACGCCGACCCGAAGACCTTCTACGTCGAGAAGCTGACCGAGGGGATCGCGACCCTGGGCGCCGCGTTCGCGCCCAAGCCGGTCATCGTGCGCATGTCCGACTTCAAGTCGAACGAGTACTCCAGCCTGCTCGGCGGGCAGCGCTACGAGCCGCACGAGGAGAACCCGATGCTGGGCTTCCGCGGCGCCTCGCGCTACATCGACCCGAGCTTCCGCGACGCCTTCGAGCTGGAGTGCCGTGCCCTGAAGAAGGTGCGCGACGAGATGGGGCTCACCAACGTCGAGATCATGGTGCCATTCGTGCGCACCGTGCAGGAGGCGCGGCAGGTGATCGAGCTGCTCGCCGCCAACGGCCTGGAGCGCGGCGTGAACGGCCTGCGCGTGATCATGATGTGCGAGATCCCGTCCAACGCCATCCTCGCCGAGCAGTTCCTGCAGCACTTCGACGGCTTCTCGATCGGCTCCAACGACATGACCCAGCTCACCCTGGGCGTGGACCGCGACTCCGGCATCGTGGCCGGCAGCTTCGACGAGCGCGATCCGGCGGTGAAGGCGATGCTGCACATGGCGATCCAGGCCTGCCGCAAGCAGGGCAAGTACGTAGGGATCTGCGGGCAGGGACCGTCCGACCATCCCGACCTGGCCAAGTGGCTGGTCGAGGAGGGGATCGACACGATTTCGCTCAATCCCGACACCGTGGTCGAGACCTGGCTGTTCCTGGCGAAGGAAGCGCGTCCGGCGCACGCGTGAGGGTGGCGCAGGGTTCAGGCGGACGGGAACGCTGTGCTATGATTCGCTGCATCAACTAGCGCAAGGGCGGGCATGACCAAATTCGTCTTTGTCACCGGCGGGGTCGTTTCCTCCCTTGGCAAAGGAATCGCCGCCGCTTCCCTCGGCGCCATCCTCGAATCCCGCGGCCTCAAGCCCACCCTCCTCAAGCTCGACCCGTACATCAACGTCGACCCCGGCACGATGAGCCCCTTCCAGCACGGGGAGGTGTTCGTCACCGAGGACGGCGCCGAGACCGACCTGGATCTCGGGCACTACGAACGCTTCGTCGACATGCGCATGACGAAGCGCAACAACTTCACCACCGGGCAGATCTACGAGACGGTGATCCGCAAGGAGCGCCGCGGCGACTATCTCGGCGGCACCGTGCAGGTGATCCCGCACATCACCGACGAGATCAAGCACCACATCCGGATGGGCGCCGGCGATGCCGAGGTGGCCATCGTCGAGATCGGCGGCACGGTGGGCGACATCGAGTCGCTGCCGTTCCTCGAGGCGATCCGGCAGATGAGCCTGCAGCTGGGGCGCAACAACACCTGCTTCATCCATCTCACGCTGGTCCCCTACATCCCGTCGGCCGGAGAGATCAAGACCAAGCCCACGCAGCACTCGGTGAAGGAGCTGCGCGAGATCGGGATCCAGCCCGACATCGTGCTGTGCCGCGCCGACCGCGAGATCCCCGAGGACGAGAAGCGCAAGATCGCCCTCTTCACCAACGTCGAGGAGCGGGCGGTGATCTCCGCGGTGGACGTGGACTGCATCTACAAGATCCCCGCGCTGCTGCACGCGCAGGGGCTCGACGAGATCGTCTGCCGCAAGCTCGAGATCCAGGCGCCGGCGGCCAACCTGGGCGCATGGGAAGAGCTGGTGTTCGCGCTCGAGCACCCGCGCACCGAGGTCAACATCGCGCTGGTCGGAAAGTACGTCGATCTGACCGAATCGTACAAGTCGCTGTCCGAGGCGCTCACCCACGCCGGGATCCACACCGGCGCGCGGATCAACATCCACTACATCGACTCCGAGAGCATCGAGCGCGATGGCGTGGGCTGCCTGGAGGACAAGGATGCGGTGCTGGTGCCGGGCGGATTCGGCAAGCGCGGCGTCGAGGGCAAGATCCAGGCGATCCGCTACGCGCGCGAGAACAAGGTTCCGTACCTGGGCATCTGCCTGGGCATGCAGCTCGCGGTGATCGAGTACGCCCGCAACAAGGCGGGCCTGGAGCACGCACACAGCACCGAGTTCGAGCCGAACGCGGAGCACCCGGTGATCGCGCTGGTGACCGAATGGCACACGCGCGAAGGCAGGGTGGAACTGCGCGACCAGGCCTCCAACCTGGGCGGCACGATGCGGCTCGGCGGGCAGGAGTGCATGCTGCTGCCCGGCAGCCTCGCACGGGAGATCTACGGCAAGGAGCGCATCGTCGAGCGGCATCGCCACCGCTACGAGGTCAACAACCGCTACATCCCGCACCTCATGAATGCCGGGATGCGCGTGTCGGGGATGTCGGCTACCGGCGATCTCACCGAGATGGTGGAACTCCCGGGACATCCGTGGTTCCTGGGCTGCCAGTTCCATCCGGAGTTCACCTCCACTCCGCGCCAGGGACATCCGCTGTTCTCGGCGTTCGTGCGCGCAGCCATCCGCTACGCCGGGCGCGAGGCGGCAGAGCAGCCGCAGCCCCGCGTCGCGAGCATGACGTGAGCGGCACGGTCCTCCTGCCAGGTCGCGCAAACCCCGCATGAAGCTGTGCCACTTCGAAGCCGGGCTGGACCGGCCGCTATTCCTGATTGCCGGCCCGTGCGTGGTCGAGTCGCTACAGCTCCAGATGGACACAGCGGGCGAGCTGCGGTCGATCTGCACCGAGCTCGAGATCCCCTTCATCTTCAAGTCCTCCTACGACAAGGCCAACCGCAGCTCGGGCAAGTCGTTCCGCGGGCTGGGCATGGACAAGGGGCTGGAGATCCTCGCCGACGTGCGCCGCACGCTCGGCGTGCCGGTGCTGACCGACGTGCACAACGAACAGGAGATCGCGCCGGTCGCGGCCGTGGTGGACGTGCTGCAGACCCCAGCGTTCCTGTGCCGGCAGACCGACTTCATCCGCGCGGTGTCCACCGCCGGACGGCCGGTGAACATCAAGAAGGGCCAGTTCCTGTCACCCTGGGACATGAAGAATGTCGTGGACAAGGCGCGCGAGGCCAGCGGGCAGGACAACATCCTGGTCTGCGAGCGCGGCGCTTCGTTCGGGTACAACAACCTCGTGTCCGACATGCGGTCGCTGGCGGTGATGCGCGAGACCCGCTGCCCGGTGGTGTTCGACGCCACGCACTCGGTCCAGCTGCCGGGCGGGCAGGGCACCTCCAGCGGCGGCCAGCGCGAGTTCGTGCCGGTGCTGGCACGCGCCGCCGTGGCGGCCGGGGTTTCAGGCGTGTTCATGGAGACCCACCCGGATCCCGCGAAAGCGCTGTCCGACGGTCCCAACGCCTGGCCGCTGAAGCACATGCGGCCGCTGCTCGAGACCCTCAAGGAGCTCGACAGCGCGGTGAAGCGGCGCGGGTTCGTGGAAGCGCGACTCTGAGACCTACGACAACCGCAGAGGCGCAGAGGCGCGGAGGTTCACAGAGGGACGGCTCGAACAACCCCGCGGGATGACCGGGTACTCACACGCCATGCGATCAGCGCATGCAAACCGCTTGGCCCCGCGTCCCTCTGCGCCTCCGCGCCTCTGCGGTGGCTCTTGATCTGATGTCTGCAAGCAACAACTGGAACGGAACCGATGAGCTCAATCGTTGATGTGGTGGCGCGCGAAATCCTCGACTCGCGCGGAAATCCGACCGTGGAGGCCGACGTGCTGCTCGAGTCCGGCGTCATGGGACGCGCTGCCGTCCCGTCGGGCGCATCGACCGGCGAGAAGGAGGCCATCGAGCTGCGCGACGGCGATGCCGAGCGCTATCTCGGCAAGGGTGTCCTGAAGGCGGTGGAGAACGTCAACACCGAGATCTGCGAAGCCATCATCGGGCTCGACGCGGTGGAGCAGGCACTCATCGACCAGACCCTGATCGAGCTGGACGGCACCGAGTCGAAGGAGCGGCTGGGCGCCAACGCGACCCTGGCCGTATCGCTCGCCGTGGCGAAGGCGGCCGCGGAGGAATCCGGGCTGCCCCTCTACCGCTACCTGGGCGGGGCCGGCCGCATGCAGCTGCCGGTACCGATGATGAACGTCATCAACGGCGGTGCGCACGCGAACAACAGCCTCGACCTGCAGGAGTTCATGATCATCCCGGTCGGGGCCGGCAGCTTCCGCGAGGCCCTGCGCTGCGGAGCGGAGATCTTCCACACGCTCAAGAAGCTCATCAACGGCAAGGGCATGCCGACCACGGTCGGCGACGAGGGCGGGTTCGCGCCCAACCTGCCCGGCAACGAAGCCGCGCTGCAGCTGATCATGGAAGCCATCGAGAAGGCCGGCTACACCCCGGGCGAGGAGGTCGCGATCGGCCTGGACTGAGCCAGCTCCGAGTTCTTCCGCGACGGCATCTATGACATCGCGTCCGAAGGGCTGAAGCTCAAGCCGGAGCAGTTCGCGGACTACCTCGCCGCGTGGGTGGACAAGTACCCGATCGTCAGCATCGAGGACGGCATGGCCGAGAACGACTGGGCCGGCTGGGAGATCCTGACCGATCGCCTCGGCGACAACGTCCAGCTGGTGGGCGACGACCGTTCGTCACCAACACGCGCATCCTGGCCGAGGGCATCCGCCGCGGCATAGCCAACTCGATCCTGATCAAGATCAACCAGATCGGGACGCTGACCGAGACCTTGGCGGCGATCGAGATGGCCAAGCGTGCCGGCTACACCTCGGTGGTGTCGCACCGTTCCGGCGAGACCGAGGACACGATCATCGCCGACATCGCCGTGGCGGCGAACACGCTGCAGATCAAGACCGGCTCGCTGTCGCGCTCCGACCGCATGGCGAAGTACAACCAGCTGTTGCGGATCGAGGAGGACCTGGGCGAGTCGGCGAGCTATCCCGGGCGCGGGGCGTTCTACCAGCTCTATTGACAGGGCCACCGCATTCAGCACAGAGGACACAGAGGATCACCGAGGACTGCGCCTAGCGGGTCTCTCGCACGGGGCACCATGATGCGTGACGGTTGGGTTTTTGCTCCGTGTACCTCTGTGCGCTCTGGGTTCATTGCGTTCGTCGGTAGGAGCATGACCAGATGCGAATCCTCGCGCTAGTCCTGGTGGTGCTCATCGTCGCGATCCAGACCCAGCTCTGGTTCGGGAAGGGCGGCTGGATCAAGGTGTGGGATCTCGACCGCCAGGTCGAGGCGCACAAGGCCTCCAACGCCAAGCTGCGCGAGCGCAACGCCGCGCTGGATGCGGAGGTGCGCGACCTCAAGACCGGTTACGACGCCATCGAGGAACGCGCCCGCAACGACCTCGGGATGATCCGCCAGGACGAGGTGTTCTACCAGGTGCTGGAGCCGCCGCGACCGCTCGCCGCGCCGGCGAAGTAGCCGCGTTCAGCCGCCCCCGGCCGCCTCGAGGTCGTCCGGCCTGTTGAGGTTGCGGAAACCCTGCTCGTCCTCGAACGTGACTTCGACCAGCCGGACGGTCCGGCACCACGCCTCGAGCTTGCGCTCTCCGGCCACCAGCGCCGCGTCCAATGCCGGTCGAACCTCCCGGCGACACAGGCAGAACACCGGGTGCACGCGACCGGCAGCGCGCGCCACTGCGACCTGGGCAATGCCTTCGCACAGCGCGGTGCGGAGCCGTACAACCAGGTCCAGCGGCAGAGAGGGGGCGTCGCACGGCACGCAGGCGAGCAGTGGCGTGTCGGTGGCGTAGAGAGCGGCCTGCAGGCCCGCCAGCGGTCCCTGGTAGCCGGGCAGCAGGTCGGGCAGCACCGGCACGTTGAGCGCCGCGTAGCGGTCCAGGTTGCGGTTGGCGGAGATCACGACCTTCCCGACCTGGGGCGCGAAGCGCTCCAGGACATGTGCGATCAGCGGGCGACCGCGGAGCTCGACCCAGCCCTTGTCCTGGCCGGCCATGCGTCGGCCCCGGCCACCGGCGAGAATCACGCCGGTGATGGCCGCGCGGTCGGCCGGATGGCTCAGAGCACGCCTTCGAACGGCTGGACGTCCACCTCGGCGCCCGCGGCGGTGTTGCCCTGGGCGTCCGGCAGCACGATGAAGCAGTTGGCCTGGCTCATCGACGAGAGGATGCCCGAGCTCTGGTCGCCGGTGACGCGCACGGTCCAGCGGCCTTCAGGCGAGAGGCTCAGGATGCCGCGCTGGAACTCGGTGCGTCCCGGCGCCTTCTTGATCGCGCTGGTGCAGACTGCCTTGAAGGTCGGCACCGGCGGGGGGGCGGAGACACCCATCAGCACCAGGAGCGCCTCGCGCACGAACTGGTAGAAGGTGACCATGGCCGAGACCGGGTTCCCCGGCAGGCCGAAGAAGTGCGCCTCGCCCAACCTGCCGTAGGCGAGCGGCCGGCCCGGCTTCATCGCGATCTTCCAGAACAGCACCTCGCCGAGCTGGTTGAGGATCTGCTTGACGAAGTCGGCCTCGCCCACCGACACCCCACCGCTGGTGATCACCACGTCGGCGATGCGTGCGGCGTCGCGGAAGGTGCGCTCGATCGCGGCGGGGTCGTCGCGCACGACGCCGAGGTCGATGGGGTCCGCGCCGAGGCGCGCGAGCAACGCGTGGATCGAGTAGCGGTTGCTGTCGTAGAGTTGCCCCGGGCCCAGGGGCCGGCCGAAGGACACCAGCTCGTCTCCGGTGGAGAAGAAGGCCACCCGCAGCTTGCGATGGACAGGGATCTCGCTGATGCCGAGGGAGGCGAGCATGCCGATCTCCGCGGCACGCAGGAGCTGGCCGCGTGCGAATACGACCGCACCCTGCGCGATGTCGCTGCCGCGGCGGCGCACGTTCTGTCCCGGGGGCTGGCCGCCCGGGATGGTCACCTTGCCAGCGGCCGCCTGGACGCGCTCCTGCATCACGACCGTATCGGCGCCGGCGGGCATGATGCCCCCGGTCATGATCCGCACGGCCTGTCCGGCGGCGACCGTGCCGGCGAATGGCCGGCCGGCGAACGAGGTGCCGATGACGCTGAGTGCTGCGCCCTGCGCGCTGCCCACGTCGGCCTGCCGGTACGCATACCCATCCATGGCCGAGTTGTCCTGGCCGGGCACGTCGATCGCCGAGACGATGTCCTCGGCGAGCACGCGGCCGAGCGCCGCCCGGATATGCAGGCGCTCCACGCCGGTGACCGGGGTGAGGAACGCACGGATGTACTCGCGCGCCTTCGCGACCGGCATGGAGTTGGGGTCGTAGTCGCTGTCGGCGGCCAGGTCGGCCAGGGATCTTTGGTCCATCGTAGTCGAGGCTAGAGGCGAGAGGCGAGAGGCTAGAGGAAAACCGCCAATGAGGCGAGGCCCGGTGGACAACCGGCGGAAGGCAATCTGCGCAGCGCGACACCCACTCGCCTCTCGCCTCTTGCCTCTCGCCTTGCATCGGCGGCGTCAGCCGCCGATGTATGACATCTCCACCTTGCGCAGCTTCGCCGTCTCGGCAGTGCGGATCTCCGAATAGCGATCCGCGCGCGCACCCCAGACCTGGCCGATGCGGGCGGCGATCTCGGCGTCCGAGGAGCCATTGCGCAGGAGGGTGCGGAAATCGGTGCCCCGGGTGGCGAACAGGCAGGTGTACAGCTGGCCCTCGGCCGACAGCCGGGCCCGGGTGCAGGTGCTGCAGAAGGCTTGCGTCACGGACGAGATGAAGCCCACCTCGCCGCTACCGTCCCGATAGCGCCAGCGCTCGGCGACCTCGCCCTCGTAGTTGGGCTCGGCCGGCTCGATCGGCAGCTCGCGGTTGATCAGCTCCACCAGTTCGCGCGAGGGGACCACATGCTCCATCTTCCAGCCGTTCGTGGCGCCCACGTCCATGAACTCGATGAAGCGCAGGATGTAGTGCGGCCCGCGGGTACGGAAGAACTTCGCCATGTCGAGCACGGTGTGGTCGTTGACGCCACGCTTGACCACCATGTTCACCTTGATCGGAAGCAGCCCCACCGCTTCGGCCTCGGCCATCCCCTCCAGCACCTTCTCGACCGGAAAGTCCACGTCGTTCATCGATCGGAACACCGCGTCGTCGAGCGAGTCGAGGCTGACGGTGATGCGCCTGAGGCCCGCGTCCTTGAGCTCGCGCGCCTTCTGCTTGAGCAGCGAGCCGTTGGTGGTCAGGGTGAGGTCGAGGTCGTCCCAGTAGGCCAGCATCTCGACCAGGCGCTCGAGCTTGCGCCGGACCAGCGGCTCGCCGCCGGTGATGCGGATCTTCTCCACACCCTGGTCGCGGAACAGCCGCACCATGCGGTGTATCTCGCCGAAGGACAGCAGCTGCTCGCGCTCGAGGAACTGGAAGTCCTTGCCGAACACCTCCTTCGGCATGCAGTAGGTGCAGCGGAAGTTGCAGCGGTCGGTGACCGAGATGCGCAGGTCGCGCAGCGCCCGGCCGCGCGTATCGCGCAGCGGCTGCGCGGAAGCCCGCGGTGGTACGGGGCCGCGGGCGGGCAGGGCATCGCTGGGGGGGGCCATGGCAGGGAAGCGGGCGGCGGGGATGCGCTGGCTGTGCAGAGGAATAACGCCATTATAGCGGCGCCCCCTGCACACCGCTGCGCGGCCCCGCGGCGGTGCGCGGCGGGTCGCCGCGTGCAGCAAGGTCACGGCGCCCGGAACCCGTACTTCTGCAGGATCGCCTGACCCTTGCCGGAGGTGACGAAGGCGACGAAGCTGCGTGCCCGCCGCTCGTTGCCGTAGCCCTTGACCACGGCGATCGGGTAGAGGATCGGCTTGTCTACCGCCACCTCCATGGCCGTGCGCACCTTGACCGGGGTGATGGCCGCGTCGGAGGCATAGACAAAGCCCGCATCCACCTCCCCGCGGATCACATAGTCGAGGCTCTGGCGGACATTCTGGGTGAAGATCAGCTTCGGCTTCAGCTGCTCCCAGAGGCCGGCCTTCTCCAGGGCCAGCCTGGCGTAGCGGCCGACCGGCACGGACTCCGGCGTGCCGATGGCGATCTGGCTCACCGCGGCATCGGCGAGGCCCTGCAGCTGCGCGAGTTCCAGCTTCGCATCGCCGGGCGTGATCAGCACCAACCTGTTCGAGGCGAAGTTGGCGCGCGAATCGGCATAGATCGAACGCTCGGCCCGGTCCATGCTCTCGAGATCGGCGGTGGCCAGGACGTCGATCGGCGCGCCGCGGGCGATCTGCTGCACCAGCTGTCCGGATGCCGCATAGGTGAAGAGCACCCGGGTGTCCGGGTTCTCCTTCTCGTAGGCCTTGCCGATCTCGGCAAAGGCGTTGGTCAGGCTCGAAGCGGCAGCCACCATCAGATCCGCCGCGCTCGCTCGCAGGCTCGCGGCGCCGAGGCTCGCGAGCGCGAGCCCGACGGCGAGCCAACGCGCCGATCGGGCGGCGGCGCGGCGAAAACGAACGGTTGGAGAGTCGGAGTTCATCGTTGCATCCTCAAAAGTCGACCTGGGTCCGGAACGTGATGGCGTGCTCGTAGTCCGTGCTGCGGCCGTTCACCACCACGGGGGTGTCGAACTCGGTGCGGATCACGTTGAGCATGATGCGGGTGTACAGGTTGGGAAGCCACTTCAGGCCGGCCGAGTAGGCGTAGGCCTTGTTGGTGCCCTGGGTGATGTTGGGGAAGGAGGTGGTCTGGCCCGGCTGTGGCCCGGGCCGCCCGGTGTACCTGGCATTGCCGTTGTTGAAGTCGGTGCCGTCGAAGCTGCTGTAGCGGAAGTTCGCCTCCCACAGCCCCCAGCCGTTGCTGCTGCCCCAGCCGAAGTTGTTCTTCGGCCGCGGCCGGGTGAAGGTGCCCTCGCGGTACCAGTCGGAATAGTTCTCGCCGGTGATCACCCAGCCCAGCGTGACGTAGTAGGCCTTCAGGGTGCGGTCGAAGTCCTCGCCGCTGCTCAACACCGACCCCGAGTAGGTCGCGCGGACGTAGTCCCCCTGGATCTTGTAGGGCCCGCGCGCGATCGCGCCCTCGACGTCGATGACATCGCGCGTGATGCTGCTGATCTGCGCCGGCGCGTTGGTCGGGTTGAACGCCTGCGGGATGAAGAAGGTCAGGCCGCGTGCCTCGGTCTGGACCGAGGTGGCGGACACCACCGCCTGGTTGTTCACGCCGCTGTTGGGCAGGTCGGTGGTCTGGTAGGCGCCGCCGACGTGCAGCACGGTGTCCGGGACGCGGAAGGTCTGGGCGAAATCGTTGACCAGCCGGAAGGTCCACATCTTGCCGTCGCCGTCGACCTGGGCGAGGTTGCCCTGCGGCTCGCTGTTGCCCTGGCCCGAGCCGTTGGTGTACGAGGCGCTGTAGAACAGGCCCGGGGTGGGTTCGCCGAAGGCCTGGACGCCGATGTCATACACGCTGCCGAGCAGGCTCTGGGTCATGGCGCGCTCGAGGAAGTCGGTCTGCAGGTCGAGCATGGTGTTGTCCAGGCCGATCGAGGGCTTGAACTGCCCGAGCCGCAAGCGCACATTGGGCCGGAACCAGTTGAAGTCCATGTACGCGAACGTGAGCTGCGGCCCGGTCGACGGAGCGGGGTTGGTGGCCTGGTTCGCGAATTCCTCCTCCACGAACACGTAGTAGTCGTCCAGGATGGTCGCGGACACGCCGATTCGCGCCCGGCGGACGCTGAAGGTATTGGCGTCGGCGAAGTCGGGTTCGAAGGTGCGGTAGTCGAGCTGGGCCCGGCCGCTCACCTGCATGCGCCAGCGTCCCCGCGGGTCCTCGAACACCAGTCCCGGGCCGAGATATGCGCGCACGCCGTTCTGCTCGAGCTTGCTCTCGGTGGCAGCGGCCTGCTCCTGCACTTCGGCGACCTTGCCCCGGAGCTGTTCCACCTCCTTCTGCAGCGCCCGGGTCTCGGCGGAGGGGGCAGAGACCGGCGCGGGGGCGACGGTGGCCTGGACCGGTGCGGGAGGAGCCGCCGCGGCGGGGTCCGCCGAAGGTACAGGTGCGGCTGCGGCCTGGGCCTTCCGGCTGGCCGCTGCTTCCTCCTTGAGCCGGGCGAGCTCCTGCGTGACCGCCTGCAGCTGCTCCTCCAGCTTGCGGATGCGCTCCTCGGTCGGGTCGGGCTGCTGCGCCCCCGCCAGGGGGCACAGCACGGTCATGCCAAGCGCGATCACGCTGGCTCGCATGCGCACGGGCGTCCTGGATCTCAATTCCGGATTTCCTCTGCTGTCGATGGGGAGCGGGGTGGGCGCCCGCCGTTATGTCTTCGCTAATATAACGATAGGCTGCAACCATTGTCCAGTGCCAGCTCTGCAATGCCATGCACCCTTTCGCCGGGCACCGCGTTCCACGGATCCCGGATCGCACATTGACCGTATAATCGGCGGGTCAGGAAATGCACCGACGGGGCATGGATAATTCCGATCTTTACAAGGGGCTTGGCGCAGCGCAGCAGGCGCGGCCCGTGACGCTGCTGTTCTTCGCTCGCCTGCGCGAGTCCCTCGGCACCGAACGCGAGCAGATCGCGTTGCCGGACTCGGTCACCGACGTGGCGTCGCTGCGAGCGCATCTCCGCGCACGCGGGGAAAACTGGGCAGCAGAGCTGGCGCCGTCGCGGCCCGTGCGCGTTGCGGTCAATCAGGACATGGCCGGACCGGACACTCCGCTGGGCCCCGGCGACGAAGTCGCCTTCTTTCCCCCGGTGACCGGAGGCTAGCGGCCATGCCGGTGCGCGTGCAGACCGAGGACTTCGACGTCGGCGCCGAGATCGCCCGCGTCCGCCAGGGCGATCCGGGCATCGGCGCCGTGGCCACCTTTTTGGGCGTGGTGCGCGACATGAACGAGGGAGACCGCGTGTCGGGCATGACGCTGGAGCACTATCCCGGCATGACCGAGCGCGCACTCGAGGACATCATCCGCGAGGCACGCGATCGCTGGGATGTCTCCGACATCCTGATCGTGCACCGGGTCGGGCCGCTGCGCCCGCTCGACCAGATCGTCCTGGTCGTGGTGAGCAGCGCGCACCGGGGCGAGGCGTTCTCAGCCTGCGAGTTCGTCATGGACTACCTGAAGAC
>CAZFYX010000098.1:0-20522 GCA_964523885.1 uncultured Burkholderiales bacterium
CATCAGGTCGAAGGCCTCGTTGATGCGCTCCAGCGGCAGCTTGTGGGTGATCATCGGGTCGATGTCGATCTTTCCGTCCATGTACCAGTCGACGATCTTCGGAACGTCGGTGCGGCCGCGCGCCCCGCCGAACGCCGTGCCTTTCCAGACCCGGCCGGTGACGAGCTGGAACGGACGGGTCTTGATCTCCTGGCCGGCGCCGGCCACGCCGATGATCACGGACACGCCCCAGCCGCGATGGCAGCATTCCAGCGCCTGGCGCAACAAGTCCACGTTGCCCACGCACTCGAAGCTGTAGTCTGCGCCGCCGTCGGTGAGCGCGACGAGGTAGGGCACCAGGTCGCCCTCGACCTCCTTCGGGTTCACGAAGTGGGTCATGCCGAACTTCTCGGCCAGCGCCTTGCGCGCGGGGTTGATGTCCACCCCGATGATCTTGTTCGCGCCGACCAGCCGCGCGCCCTGGATCACGTTCAGGCCGATGCCGCCCAGGCCGAACACCACGACGTTCGCGCCCGCCTCGACCTTCGCGGTGTTGATCACCGCGCCGATGCCCGTGGTGACCCCGCAGCCGATGTAGCAAACCTTGTCGAACGGTGCGTCCTCGCGGATCTTCGCCACCGCGATCTCGGGCAGCACGGTGTAGTTCGAGAACGTCGAGCAGCCCATGTAGTGGTGGATCATCTTCCCGCCCAGCGAGAAGCGGCTGGTGCCGTCGGGCATCAGGCCCTTGCCCTGGGTGGCGCGGATGGACGTGCACAGGTTGGTCTTGTGCGACAGGCACGACTTGCACTGCCGGCACTCCGGCGTGTAGAGCGGGATCACGTGGTCGCCCTTCTTCACCGAGGTGACGCCGGGGCCGACATCCACCACGATGCCCGCACCCTCGTGGCCGAAGATCGCGGGGAATAGGCCCTCCGGGTCCGCACCGGACCGGGTGAACTCGTCGGTGTGGCAGATCCCGGTGGCCTTGATCTCGACCAGCACCTCGCCGGCCCGCGGGCCGTCCAGCTGCACGGTCTCGATCGACAGGGGCTGCCCGGCCGCGAACGCGACCGCTGCCTTCACATCCATCGCTCTCCTCCTCCTGCTGCCCGCTGCGCGGGTCGTGTATGCAGACAAAAGGCCCGCAGCGCGGGCCTCTCTCTCGATCTGGTGTCTGGGGCCTAGGGCCGAGAGCCTATCACGTCGCCACCTTCAGCCCCTCCGGCGCGCCGAAGAAGCGGTTGCGGATGATGGTCTGGTTCTCGTAGATCGAGCCCTGCTTGAGCGCCGGCGGATAGGGCATCCGCACCGGCACCTTCTCCAGCCGGGGCTCCAGGGTGGGCGAGCCGCAGATCATGCGGCTGTTGAACTCGTCCAGGTTGGTCCAGTTCACCAGCGGCCAGGCGTCCGCCGCGGCGCACTCGTACAGCATCAGCGGACGCGGCCGCCTGGAGCGGTTCTCCGCGGAGCCGTGCACCAGGCGCACGTGGTGGAACGAGCACGAGCCGGCCTTGCCGGGGCAGGACACGGCCTTGCTGAAATCGACTTCCTTGCGGGTCGGATCCATGGCGCCGCAGAAACGCCCGTCGACGTGGTGGTCGTACACCGGCCCGCGGTGGCTGCCGGGAATCACCAGCAAGGCGCCGTTCTCCTCGTCGATGTCTTCCAGCATCACGCCGATGGCCAGGATGTCGTCGTTGGTGTGCGGGTAGAACGCCCAATCCTGGTGCCATTCGACCGGCGAGCCGTACTCGGGATCCTTCATGTTCAGCTTGGAGCCGTGCAGGCGCACGTTCGGGCCGAGCAGGGCCTTCAGGATCGCGACCATGTTGGGGCTCTTCACCAGCTGGTCGAAGATCGGGTGCACCTGCGTGGGCTTCTTGATGCGGCGCACACGAGGACGGTCCGGGGTGTGGCTCGGCTCCAGATCGTAGATGTCGTTGTGGGTGGTCAGCCCCTTGGCTTTGCCGATGAGATCCGCCACCACCGCCTTGAGCGAATCCCGCATTGCAGCATCGACGACGTTCTCGACGACGACGTAGCCGCTTTCGTTGTAGAAATCGAGCTGCTTGCTGCTGATCACGAGGTCCTCCGGGGATGGTGGCACCGCAACATGATGCACGCGGCGCAGTGTGCCAGGTTGCCGTGCGTCAAGAACGGCACGATCGCGTTTACCTTAAGTCGCCGGCCCTACCCTGTCAACGCAGGAAAAAAACGCAGCCGCACAGGACGTTCTTACTTGCCACTGTACTTCTCTTATGCCATCTTATCGCGCGTCCGCGAAGGCCGTTGTTCAGACAGCATGAAACTCGCGCCGGCGGGACGAGAGAAGAACTTCCACGACAATCTGGGCAGGAGAAAACAAATGAGACTTTCCATCATTGCCGGTGCCGTCATGGCCGCCCTCGCGGGCAGCGCCATGGCCGGTGACCCGATGATCATCCAGGGCGTGACCGACGACAGCGCCCTGAGCTGGGGCAACTCCAAGTGGGGCGCCGGCGACAAGGCCGGCAGCGCCAACTTCGTGAAGAACCCGGCGAACATCAAGCGCGCGCTGGCCACCATCAAGCAGAACAAGGCCGTCACCATCGGCAAGTTCTACGACAAGGACGCCCCTGCATTCGGCCCCCGCCTGTGGCGCATGTGGATCCCCGGCACCCCCACCGGCGGCCCCTTCGGCAAGAACGCGCTGATCTATCACGACGAGCTGGTCATTACCCAGATCGGCCAGATCCAGACCCAGTTCGACGGTCCCGGCCACATCGGCGTGAACACCTCCAAGGGCATGCGCATGTACAACGGCGTGTTCGCGCACGATGCGTATGAGCGCGGCGCCGGCGGGCAGGTGGGAGGCATGGGCGTCCTGGGCGTGCACAACACCGCCGACGGTTTCGTCTGCCGCCTGGTGGTGATCGACGCGGTCGCGCTGCGCAAGGCGCAGGGCAAGCTGCCGGCCAACGCCGAGATGCTGCCGATCCCGACCAAGCCGGGTGACATCGGCATCGTCACTGCCGACGACGTCAAGCAGGCCGTGAAGAACCAGGGCCTGGCCGAAATCGGCTCGGGCGACTGCGTCGCGATCCACACCGGCCAGGGCAACACCTGGAGCAACGACAAGTACCTGACGATGACCCCGGAGCAGAAGGCTGCTGCCCGCGCGATCTTCGCCCAGGGCGAGCCGGGCTTCGGCATCAGCGCCTGCGAATACCTGGCCTCGCGCGACATCGCGCTGACCATGGGCGACACCTCCGCCAACGACGCCCAGCCGGGCAACGAAGTGGAAGGCTACGCCGTGCCGTGCCACACCGCGATGCAGCCGAAGCGCGGCATCTGGAACCTGGAGAACGTCGACACCAAGTCCCTCGTCGACGCCAAGGCCCTGGAAGGCGCATTCATCTGGGCGCCGCTGCGGATCTACGGGTCGACCGGTTCGCCCGGCAACCCCGTGGTGCTGTACTGATCGACTGTCGGCGATCAGTTTTTAGGAGTCAGGAGAACGGCGCCCTCGGGCGCCGTTTTTTTTTGCCCGCAGAGAGGCGAGCTGGCATCGGCAGCACGGCGCCCAAAGGTTGAAGATGGAAGCCAGCTAGACGTGATCCTTCCGGTAAGAGATTGGTGCTTTGTTCCCCCCTCAAGGCGATCGCCGACCAGTGCCAACCGGTTGTGCTCGTCTGGATCGCTGGTTGCTCCATTCCCGTGTCCCCTTGCACCGTGGCTGACCATGCATTCGTCTAATCTGAGCGCCATTGCACTTGCGGGCGCGCTCGCGGCCTTCGTCTTTCCTGTATTGGCAGGCCCCACTGCAGTCCCTTGCGCGCGCGTCCGAAACGGTTATAAATCGGTTGCCGCGTTCTCGATACTCCGATCAAGCGTCGGCCAAACATCTGGGCTGCTGCGCGTCACCCTCGACTCGCTGCGGCTTCGCCTGCGCCTGACCCGGGTACCTCAATCGCCAGGCCCTGCCGCAGAGGCAGCCGGCAGGGGACGGCGAAGCACCTTTCGCAGCGCCTGCGCCAGGCGGCGGAAGTCGAGAGGCTTGGGCAGGATCTCGAACACTCCAGTGGCGCGCGCTTCCTGGTCCAGATATGACCCGCGGTAAGCAGTGATGAGGAGGATGGGGAGATCGTCCCGCATAGCCCGCAGGCGCTTGGCGAGGTCAATGCCGGTCATGCCGGGCATGAGCTGATCGAGCAGCACGGCGTCGAAGCGCTCGCGGTCAGCCAGGAATTCGTCTAGGGCGTCGGTCGGATTGGTGAAACCGGCGGGCTCGTAGTTCAGGGCAGCCAGCATCTCCTCCTCCAGGAGCATCAACGCCTGCTCGTCTTCCACGAGCAGGATGCGCTCGCCGTTGCCGCGCGGCAGGTCCCCTGCCTCCATTGCCTCCTCCAGTGCGGGTGGCGTCGCGGTCGGCAGGTACAGCGTGAAGGAGCTGCCCTTGCCCTCGATGGACTGCACGTCGATCGCGCCGCCAAGATCGGTGATGATGGCGTACACCATCGCCAGCCCGAGCCCGGTGCCCACTCCCCCCTGTCGAGTGGTGAAGAAGGGTTCGAAGATGCGCTCGAGCATCGCAGGCGCCATCCCGTGGCCGCAGTCGCGAACATGCAAGACCACATAATGCCCGGCGGGCAGGACGCCGTGAGACACAACCAGGTCTGCGCTCGTTTGCGTTTCCTCCAACGCCACATCGAGGACCCCGCCCCTATCCATCGAGCGTATCGCGTTGCTGCAGAGGTTCATCACTAGCTGATGCAGATGCGCGGGGTCGGCCACGATGCAAGGGTCCTGCGCACCGAGGTCCTTGTTCATCGTAACGGCCGCGGGCAGCGAGGCGCGCACCAGCTCCAGCGCGTCCTGCACCAACGCCTTCACTCGCACCACCGCGCGCTTGCCGCGCGTGCTGCGGCTGTACGTGAGGATCTGCTCGACCATGCCGCGGCCTCGGTCCGCCGCGGACACGATGTTCACCACGTAGCGGTTGCGCTCGGCCTCCTCCCGTCCACTCTCCACGGCGAGGTTGCCGTAGGCCAGGATGGCGGTAAGGATCCCGTTGAAGTCGTGAGCGATGCCGCCTGCCATGGTGCCGATCGCCTCCAGCTTCTCGGCCTGCCGGAGCCGCGCTTCCAGCTTGGCGCGCTCGCCTTCGGCGAAGCGCCGCTCGGTGATGTCCCGGTAGATCGCGAAGGTTGCAATCGGCCCGCTCGCGGCGACGATGGGTGCCGCGAGCGCCGACACCGTCAGGCGCGTCCCGTCGCTGCGCTGGCGCTCGGTCTCCGTGCTGACGTGCTCGCCCGCCGCGACCGCCTGCGCCATGCGCAACGACTCCTGCTGCAAATCAGTCGGTACGATCAGCGATTGGATCGTGCGGCCGCGCGCTTCCTCCGGCGCATAACCGAACATCCGCGTGAACTCGCGGTTCACGCGCGCCACGCGGCCTTCGAGATCGAGCATGGCAATCGCCTCCGGGGCACTCTCGATCAGCTCGTCCAGCGACGCTGTCTGCACTCGCAGCTGGGCTTCGGCCTGCTCGCGACGTCGCAGCTGACGCAGTACCAGCCACATGAGCAATGCCACGCTCACACACAGCGACAGGGTGCGCGCCGCACTGTGGGTCGCCTGCACATACCACGGTGCAAGGAGACCGCTCTTGCTCATGCTCGCAGCGACTGCGAACGGAAACCCCTGCACTGCCTGCGCGGCGTACAGCCGTTCAGCGTCCCCGCCCGGCTCCTTCATCAGCCCGCTCGTCGGATGTCCCGATGCAAGCAGCGCAGCGAAGATATGGCGCTCGGCGAAGGGCTTGGCCAACGCCTCGGCGTCCAGCCGATGCTCCACGATCCGTCTCGCATCCTGTGTCAGAAGGTAGATGTGGCTGTCTGGAGGAAGCACTAGGCCGCTGTAGAAGCGCCGGACTTGTTCCAGGTCCAGGTAGGCGACGATCAAACCCTGCAGCCGGCCGCCGGGCCCGGACACCGGGCGGCTGAGGGCGATCGTCCAGCTGCCGATGCTGGGAATGAAGAAGGGGCCGGATACCTGCAGCTCGTCCGAGCCGCTGCTTTGCGCATGTGCCAGCTGGGCTTGCAGCGCGGGGACGGAGGCATCCTGCGTCCCGCCGAAGCTTGGATTCAATCGACCATCGAGACCCAACAGTGCAAGCGCCCGGATCTGACGGGAGCCGAGCTCCCCCGCGCGCGGCTGCTGCAATGGCGCCGGCGGACGCCCAGCTCTCCCGAGGACCCCTAGACGCCTCTGCCTGAGCACCAGGTCAACGACAGCGAGTGAATCGCCGGTCTGCTCGGCGAGCAGGCGCACTATCGTTGCAAGCTCCCGCTGGCCGCTGGCGAGCACGATGTCCAGCCGCCGCAGGACGTCGTACACCTGGAACACGCTCATGACCAGGATGACGCACACGCCGACCCCCCAAACCACTTCCGACAGAGTCGGCCGGCGCATGCGCAGGCCTGCATGAGTGCTCATCATGGCCTCGCGATGGACCCGTTCGGCCTCGGCGGTGCGCGCCGGCGGTCGCGTCCCGGATCCTTTGACTGCACGTGAGGCGGTATACTAAACGCAGCTGGCCGCAGCAGGGAGGTGCACAATGCATCGGCACATACTGCTCGTGGATGACGATCCGGAGATCGCGAAGCTCATCACCGAGTACCTGGGTGAGTTCGACATCCGCGTCTCTCACGCCGCCGATGGCGCAGCGATGACGGCGAAGCTGGAGGGCGAAGCCGCCGACCTGATCCTCCTGGACGTGCGGCTGCCAGGCGAGGACGGGATAGAGCTCATGCGCTGCCTGCGCACCACCACATCCGTCCCGATCATCCTGCTGACGACGCGCGCTGAGGAGGTAGACCGGATTCTGGGCTTGGAGCTCGGGGCGGACGACTACGTCATCAAGCCCTTCAGTCCGCGCGAGCTGCTCGCGCGCATCCGTACCGTGCTGCGGCGCAGCCAGAATGCAGCAGTTGCGGTGCCATCGGAAGAAGTCCGGTTCGTGCGCTTCGGGGGCTGGGAGGTCGCATTGCACAGCGGTCGCCTCACGTCTCCATCCGGAGAGCGAGTACAGCTGACGCGCGCGGAAGCGCGCCTTCTCGGTGCCTTCCTCAAGGCACCTGGCCGGACGCTGAGCAGAGACCAGCTGCTCGACCTGAGCCGGGGGCAGCTGGATGATGTCTTCGACCGCAGCATCGACGTCCATATCCTCAGGCTGCGCCGCAAGCTGGAGGCCGATCCGAGCCGACCGAGGCTCATCAAGACCGAGCGCGGAGTCGGCTACTACCTGGACGCCAAAATCGAAGTCGCGAAGTAGTGCGCCGGTCCAGCATCGCTCGACTGCGCCAAGAAAAACGCGGCGGGCGACAGCCGCCCGCCCGCCGCGGGAGAGCTTCGACGGTAACCGACGCGTCGAAGAGCAGGAAGAGACCGGCCGGCAGACATACGCACTGCAACTCCTCGACCGGCACCCCATCGCTGAACAGGGTTTGCAGATTCTCTCGGAATCCCGTTACCGGCGGATTTTCCCTCTATTGCAAGCCGTAACAAATGAACGCCCGCTCGACGTAAAACTTGGAGTTATCGGGCAGTCTTGCCGAAAGGGGCGCATGGCCCTTGAGTGCATTGCATTCCGTCATCGACGAGCAACAACTACGCCGCCTCTCGAAATTGCCCCGTAGCAGAGATGCGCCATAGTTCAGCCCAGGTGCTGCAAGTGGAGTTAGCAACCGAGCGCCTCTTGACTTCATGCCTGGAGAGGGGTCCATGATCACACGCATACTTCTCGCCACCGACGGATCCGAGCTGTCCAATCAGGCGACCTTGGAGGGCGTGGCGCTGGCACGTGCGCTGAACGCAACGGTCGTCGGCTTCTTTGCCGCGGAGGACTACAAGAGCTTCCTGTGGAACGAGTACTTGCCCCCCGGTCTGGTACCTCAGAACGAGTATCAACAAAAGCTGGCCCAGAGCGTTGATGAAGCGCTCGCCCTGGTGGCACGCACTGCGCGCGCAGCGGGGGTTGCTTACGAGTCCTTCTCCATACCTGCCATGACGCCTTGGCCCGCGATCCTCGATGCCGCCGAACGGAAGCGTTGTGACCTCATTTTCATGGCCTCACGCGCGCACAACCGGCTGGTGCGTTGGATCAGAGGCAGCCAGACCACAGAGGTATTGACTCACTCCGACATTCCGGTTCTGGTGTGGCGGCAGCACGCCCCGCTGGACAGTCAGTTGGGGCACCAATAGCTCGAGCGATGTGGCCGACGCTTCAGCCGTCCCAGCGAGACCGACGGTGTAGGCGATGAGCCTCCTCAATGTTCAACTCACCATCGCCGTCCACCTGCTCTCCGCACTGGCGGCCGGTGCGGCGATCGGGCTCGAGCGCAGCTACCACGGTCGGCCTGCGGGCTTCCGCACGCACAGCTTGGTATGCCTGGCCTCGAGCGTGCTCATGATACTGACCGTGTATCAATGGCTGTGGATGCCGTCCGAGGTCAGGGAAAGCGTCCGGCTCGATCCCACCCGCACTGCGCAGGGCATCATGACCGGCATCGGTTTTCTCGGCGCCGGCGTGATCATGAAGGAGAATCTCTCCATCCGAGGGCTCACGACCGCAGCCTCTATCTGGGTGACGGCGGCAATCGGAATCCTGCTGGGTGTCGGCTTGTATGTCCCCGCGGTACTCAGCACGCTCCTCGTCCTGGCGGTCCTCGGCGGCTTCCGCTGGATCGAAATGCGCATGCCGACCCTCTACTACGCGCAATTCATCGTGAGATACATGCGCGGCGGCATCATGCCGGAGCGGGAGCTGCGCCAACTCGTCGCTGAGCATGGCTTCACCATTGCCAACATGAGCTACCGGCTGGTCGATCAGGGCGGCGCATTCGAGTACCGGATGATCATCCGGGGGCGGGACAGGGACAACGCCGGCAGCCTGAGCTTGACGTTGTGCAAAGTACCCACGGTATCCGAGTTCCGCATTTCTCCCAGCGGGGACTGAATACCATTGCGACAGTACGCAGCGGAGCGCAGGTCGACCCATTCCCCGCGCACGCACTCCTCCGCATCAGTCCAATCGCAACCTATTGGCTTCGTCGGCCCCGTGTTACAAGCGGTAACACAATGGGAAGCCACGGAAATACCGAGGAAATTCTATGGACCAATAATGCCGTGTGTGTAGAGCGCAACGAAGGCGACGTTCAGAAGGCTTCTGTCATCTGCAGCACATCCGGAAAATAAGGAGGAGACATGGACAGGCGTAAATTCTTGGCGTACTCGGCGGTCGCTGCAACAGCAACCGTGGCGAAAGCGGCGACTGGAGCAAGCGAGGGCCCGCTCGGAGAAACCGGTGTTCCGCTCACGGTTCCACCGAGTGCGCAGCTGCCCCTGGGGCCACTGCCCGAGACGCGCTATCCGGACAAGCACATCGAATCGCTGGACAAGCGGTTCCGGGGCAGCGTGGGCACTGGTGCCGTCGAGCGGATCGCGACAGGGTTTCGATGGACGGAGGGCCCCGCTTACTTCGCGGCCGGTCGCTACCTGATCTTCAGCGACATTCCGAACAACCGCATGATGCGCCTTCTGGAGGACGACAACCACCTCAGTGTTTTCCGCTCTCCGTCGTTCAATTCGAACGGCAACACCGTGGATCGCGAGGGTCGTCTGATCACATGCGAGCACTCGGGGCGGCGGGTGACGCGCACCGAGCACGATGGCACCGTCACCATCATCGCGGACAGCTACGGCGGCAAGAAGCTCAACTCGCCCAACGACGCCATCGTCGCTTCAGACGGCTCGATCTGGTTTACCGACCCGACCTACGGGGTGCGTGGCTGGTACGAGAGCCTGCATGGCGAGGTCGAGCAAAGCAAGCACAACGTCTACCGGGTTGATCCCAATACCGGAAACATCAAGGTGGTGATCGACGATTTCGTGCAGCCCAACGGCATCCTGCTTTCGCCCGACGAGAAGAGGCTGTACGTCGTCGACACCGGCATCTCGGAGGGGCCGGAGAACCCGGCCCATATCCGCAGCTTCGACGTCGACATTCGCAACGGGACGGTGAGAAACAGCAAGGTCTTCGCCAAGTATGAGACCGGACTATGCGACGGCATCCGTTGCGACGTTGACGGCAACGTGTGGGCTGCGGGGGGCTGGGGCGACCCCAAGGAGGACGGCGTCCGCTGCTATGCGCCGGATGGTAGCCTGCTCGGCAAGATCCATCTGCCTGAGACTGCAGGGAATCTCACCTTTGGCGGAGTACAGCGGAATAGGCTCTATATACTGGCGAGCACATCGGTCTATGCGTGCTACGTCAACACACAAGGTGCGGCGCTGGGGTGATGTGTTCACCCCAGATGAAGTGGCGCCTCCGGCGGTCGGCGCACGGGCCCGCCGCCGGAGGACAAGGGATCGTGCTGGCGCTGGGCTCGGTGCTGCCGGACGGACCGCCGATGCCAAGGAAGGGAATATATGAGAAACGGACTTGATCAAGACAAAACCGAGGGGCGTAGCTCGCTTCTCGTCGAATACGCCAAGCGCCACGACCTCTGCGTCGAATTCGACGCCAGCGAGTATGATCAGTCCAGCTTCGCGAGCTTCTCGCTTCAGCAGGGCACATATCCCAAATTCACACTCATCTGGGATGCCCGAACCTTCGTGCTGACCGATGAGTCCGGCTATACCTTGGCAAGGTCGGTGAGGATGGCTGAAGTCCTTGCCGCACTCACCGGGCATCTGGAGACGATACGTGCCGCACCAAACGGGTGATCGGCCCTAGTCGAACACCGCCTCCACCTCGCCCAGCCCTTCCATGCGCATCTGCACGTGGTCGCCGGGGTTGAGCCATTTGGTCTCGACCACGCTGCCGGTGAACACGAACTCGCCGGCTTTCAGCGACTGGCCGCGCTGCGCGAGATTGTTCGCCAGCCAGGCGAGTGCTTCGAACGGATGGCCCATCACGTCTTGGCCGCGTCCGCGGCCGACCTCGGCGCCGTTGATGCAGGTCACGCCCACCACACGCGCCAGGTCGAGCGCGCGCCAGTCGGTGACCGGTGCCCCGAGCACGCAGCCGGCATCGAAGAAGTCGTCGGCGATCAGCGTCGGCGTATCCATGGTGCGATAGTCGACGTAGCGGTCGTCCACGATCTCCATGCCCGGCATGCAGGCCTCGACCGCGTCGGCCACGCCCGCCCGGGTGAACGGCGCGGCGGACGAGCGCAGGTCGGCGCCAAGGCGCACGACGATCTCGCACTCCACGCCCACGCGCACGAAGTCGGCGTGGCGCAGGCGCGCGGGACTGTGATGCACGGTCTGCTCGTACACGCCGCCGGCGCAGGGATTGGGGATTCTCAGGAACGCCTGCATGACCGCCGTGGTGCAGCCGATCTTGTGGCCCACCACGGGCCCCAGGTGCGGGGTGAGCATGGCGTGCAGTGCGCGCTGCACGAGGTAGGCTTGCACTTCGTCCGCAGGGCGCCGGGCCGGATCGAGCGGCGCGAGACGGGCGCGCCGCACGCGATGGTCGCCGATGAGTTGCGCAGTCGCTCTCGGATTCACGTCCACTCCTCAGGCGAACAGCCAGATCACGACGGCGAACAGGCCGAGCAGCGCGCTGATCGTGGAGCCCAGCACCACGTCCGCCCGTGCATCTCCCGGCTTGACCGTGAGCACCTTCTCGGCCACGAGCAGGCCGCCCACCATCACCACCAGCGCGGCCACGCTGCCCGGCATCGCCCACCATCCGATGCGTTCGGTCATGAGAAAGCCGGTGAAGTAGAAGGCGAGGAAGAACAGCGACCACACCAGCATGCGCAGGGCTGCACGCAGCGTGGCGCTGCCCTCGGTGTGCCCCGCCTGCATCGAGATCCGCCGCGCCTCGCGGAACAGGGCGCGCACCCCGATGTAGACGAAGTACAGCAGGGCGATCAGGAACAGCACACCGAGCAGCAGCACGCCGTAGCGGACCAGGGGAGTGTCGAAGGAGAGCATGGGATGGCAGGTGGTGCGACAGCGTGCATGTCGCGAGAGTGGTGGATTGTAGCCGAGGCGCCCCCGCCGCGCCGCGCCGCAGCAGATGCGGCTTGACTCGGCCCTGCCGGGCTCAACATAATCAGCCCACAGCGCGGGGCGATCCCGCCTCCCTGGTCCCCCGCTCGTCCATGGTTGTCGCCAACATCGAAGACATGCGCCGGCTGGCGCGCCGCCGGCTGCCGCGTGCGCTGTTCGACTTCATCGACGGCGGCGCGCAGGACGAGGTGACGCTGCGGCGCAACCGCGACGACTTCGCGCGCTTCACCCTGATCCCGCAGGTACTCACCGACGTCTCGAACCGGGACCAGTCGGTCACGGTCCTGGGCCAGACCTACAACTCGCCGCTGATCCTGGCGCCGACCGGATTGCCCGGCGTGTTGTGGCCCAATGGTGCGGTCGAGGCTGCGCGCGCAGCCGACGCGGCAGGCGTCGGCTTCTGCCTGAGCACCATGGCCACATCGAGCATCGAGGAGGTCGCGGCGGTCTCGCAACGGCCGATCCAGTTCCAGCTCTACGTGATGCGGGACCGCGGCCTGGCCAAGGCCATGATGGAGCGCGCCAAGGCCGCCGGCTGCAGCGCGCTGGTGCTCACCGTCGACCTGCAGGTGCAGGGCCAGCGCGACCGCGACGTGCGCAACGGCCTGACCATCCCGCCCACCTTCCGTTTCTCCAACGCGATCGACTTCGCCCTGCACCCGGGCTGGGTCTGGCGCTTCCTGAGCGGGCCCAAGGTCACGCTGGCCAACTTCCGCGGCACCGGCACGGGCGATGACATGTTCACCATCGCCAGCTTCGTCAACTCGCAGTTCGACCCCTCGGTGACCTGGAAGGACATCGAGTGGGTGCGCTCGATCTGGGACGGCCCGCTCGCGCTCAAGGGCATCCTCGACGGCGAGGACGCAAAGCTGGCCGCCGACCACGGGGTGAACGCAGTGATCGTCGGCAACCACGGCGGCCGCCAGCTCGACGGCGTTCCCTCCTCGATCATGGCGCTGGCCGACGTGGTCGATGCGGTGGAAGGACGCATCGACGTGATCCTCGATGGCGGCGTGCGGCGCGGCACCGACGTGCTGAAGGCGCTTTGCGTGGGTGCAAAGGCCTGCATGATCGGGCGCGCCTTTCTCTATGGCCTGGCCGGCGACGGCGGTGCGGGCGTGCGCCGGGTGCTGGAGATGCTGCGCACCGAGATCGACGTCAACCTCGCGCTGCTCGGCCGCGCAGGCGTCAGGCAGCTCGACCGATCGGCGATCGGCTGGGCCGGGCGCTGATCGCCCACCACCGCTCGGCAACCACAGAGGCGCAGGGGCACGGAGGAGCACAGAGCATTCGCGTCGCTTCGAGGTTGCGCTGCGAGCCCACGGTCCATCGAGTGCGTTTCTGGCGGTGCTCGGCGATGGCCTGCTAGACTGCGGTCACAAGAACAAGCGTACCAGGGGGAGAGCATGGACACGTCGCACAAGCGCGTGCTGGTGGCGTCTGCCGTCGGCTCGGCGCTGGAGTGGTACGACTTCTTCATCTACGGCACTGCAGCAGCGCTGGTGTTCGGCAAGCTGTTCTTCCCCAAGGCCGACCCCACCATCGGCACGCTGCTGTCGTTCGCGACCTTCGGCGTAGCCTTCGTCGCCCGGCCGTTCGGCGGCCTGTTCTTCGGCCACCTCGGCGATCGCATCGGACGCAAGCCGGTCCTGGTGATCACGCTGATGCTGGTGGGCGCCGGCACCTTCCTGATCGGCCTGCTGCCCACCTACGACTCGGTGGGAATCTGGGCCGCGTTGCTGCTGGTGCTGCTGCGCCTGGTGCAGGGCTTCGGCGCCGGCGCCGAATACGGCGGCGCGGTGATCATGGCGGTGGAGCACGCGCCGCCCGGAAAGCGCGGCCTCTACGGCAGCGTGGCACCGCTCGGTGTCACCGTCGGCTTGCTGCTCGCCAACGCCGTCTTCTGGCCGTTCGCCACGATGCCCGAGGCAGATTTCCTGAGCTGGGGCTGGCGCGTGCCGTTCCTGCTGAGCATCGTGCTGATCGTGGTCGGCTTCTACATACGCGCCAAGGTGAGCGAGACCCCGGTGTTCGCGGAGATCGCGGCCAACAACCGGGCCGCGCGATCGCCCGTGGTGGAGGCGGTGCGCCGGCATCCGCGCGAGTTCCTGGTCGTGGTCGGTGCACGCCTCGCGGAGAACGGACTCGGCTACCTGTTCCCCGTGTTCGCCCTCAGTTACATGACGCAACAGCTGCAGTTGCCCAAGCCGATGATCCTGAGCGGGAACATGCTCGCCTACACGGTGCAGCTGCTGACCATCCCCTTCTTCTCGTGGCTGTCGGATCGCATCGGCAGACGCCCGGTCTACATGGGGGGCGCGATCTTCTCCGCACTGTTCGCGTTCCCCTTCTTCCTGCTCGTGAACACGCAGAGCCAGCCGGTCATCTACTTCGCCCTGATCCTGGGAATCGCCGTGGGGGTGGCAGCGATGTTCGGCCCGCAGGCGGCGTACTTCGCGGAACTGTTCGGGGCGCGGCTGCGCTACAGCGGGTTCGCGTTCGCCCGCGAGCTCGGCTCGATCCTCGCGGGAGGGCCGGCGCCATTCGTCGCGAGCGCATTGCTGCTCTGGGGGGGCGGCGCGCCGTGGGGCGTGGCCGTGTACATGATCATCCTCGCACTGATCACGGCATGCGCCGTGTACTACGGACCCGAGACCTTCCGCAGCAACATCAACGAGGACGCGAAGTAGCGTGCAGGGGTGCGCACGCGGGATCTCCGCGTGCGCGGGGACGCCGTGCGGATCAGGCCGCGTGCGCCACCGGTTGCCCGGTGCCGTGCGGTTCGGCCAGCGTCTGCGTCCAGTTCCACTCGAACACTTCCTTCAGCCGCGGGTGGAACAGGTAGAAGAACGCCCAGATCATGAAGGCGTAGTAGACACCGGCGAGCCCCGCGATCAGGGTCTCGATGTGCGCCAGCCCTACATATACATAGAGCAGCCCGAACACCGCCACCACCATGGTGCCCGCGAACAGACAGCCGGCGAGGTAGAGGATCAGCAGTCTGCGCACCCAGCCCAGGCGCAGCAGCATGCCGCCGGCGAACGCCAGCTGCAGGAGCGAGGCGAGGACCGCCGCCTGCGCCGCATGGCCGTCGAGGCGGATCGAAACGACGAGCAGCGGCACTGCCTGCATCGCACACCAGCCCACGATCAGCCAGAAGCCGATCGGCAAGTGTTTCAGCACTGTCAAGCTCACGCGGGACATGGTCGCTCCGGCCGCTATGACGATTCGGGGCAGCACGCGGCTGCCCCACCGGACCGGAATGAGGCAAGGCCGATGCCAGCGGCAAGCCCCTTGCCGATCCTGCGCTAAGCCTCGGCGCGCAGGCGCGCGGACTTGCAGAAGTAGGCGCCGAGCAGCGCGGCGGGGATGACCAGGATGTCGCCGATGATGCGAGTGGCCAGCGGGGTCCCGTCGGGCGAGGTGCTCACCATGATCTCGCCGATCAGCAGCACGACAATCCCCGTGAGCAGTGCGTGGTAGTACTCGCGCTGCCGGGCCACCCGGCCGGTCACGTACCCGCCCAGCACCGTGCAGCACAGCCCCAGCGTCACGCCGAGCAGCTGGGTGAGATCGGAGCCGGCCAGGCTCGCGTCCAGGTCCTCGGGAGAAGCGCCCTGCGACACCAGGAACGAGCCCATGATGGCGAACAGGGCGATGCCACCCAGGAATGTCGCGCAGACGTCGGCGAGCACCCCGAAGGTGACTGCCTTCCACGTCGAGCCGGCGGGCTCGGGGCTGCGGTCCCGCACGGGGGCGGAGGGCGGGGTATAGGGATCGTTGCTCATCGGTATGCCGGGATCGTTTTGTTCTCTCGGGACGACATCGAAGCAAGACTCCGGCCGACCGGAAACGGCACTTCCGGCCGTGAAAACCAGAGGCGTTAAAGTTTCGCGGGGACCCGCCGTTTACGTGCTCGCGCGCACCACTCCAGTCGTCTCCCGCAACGCACCGGCAAGAGCATCATGAAGAGCGGCGTCACCCTGTTTGCCCTGCTGTTCGCCATTCTCCTCGTTCAGGCCTACGCCCGCACCGACAGTCTCTCGCAGAGCCTCCACGAAGGCACCGTCGAGGCGCTGTTCGAGGAGTCCCACCCCGGCATCTATGTCGCCCGTCGTGCCGAGAGCGGTACGAAGGTGCCGACCTGGGTCCATGTCCGCTTCGACGAGCCACTCACCGACGGCCGGCGCTTCGCCGTTGCGATGCTGCCGGAGAACCTGCCGGTGGAGACCGGCAGCCGGGTGGAGATGCGCTTCGGCGAGACCGCCGAGGTCGACGCGAACGGCCCCGCGCGCAACGTCGTCACCCGCGTGCTGCCGCAGCGCCTCGCGCACGCTCGGTAGCGCGCGGCGCTGCGCGCTCAAGCGCGTGAAAAGGTGAAGAAGTGAAGAGGTGACGAAAACCCTCACCCTCCCATTCACCTCTGCACCTTTTCACCTATTCACCTTCCACGCCGTCAGGCGTGGAAGTACCCCACCTTCCCAAGCACCTGCTGGTTCACCACGTTGCGCGGCACCCGGCCCTGCGCCAGATCGACGCAGGCCTTGAACGCGCTCGCCGCGATCGAATTGATGCACTCGTCGGTGTGGCAGATGTGGTGCGGCGTGACGATGAGGTTGTCCAGCTTCAGCAGCGGATTGTCCACCGGCGTGGGTTCCTGCTCGAACACGTCGATGGCCGCCCCGGCGATCTGTCCCGTGCTGAGCGCCTGGTAGAGCGCTTTCTCGTCCACGATCGGCCCGCGCGCGGTATTGATGAAGTACGCGCTCTGCTTCATCAGGCCGAACTGCCTCGCGCCCACCAGGTGGCGCGTCTCCTCGGACAGGTAGCAGTTCACCGTCACGAAATCGGACTCCCGGAACAGCGTATCCATGTCCACGAGCTTCACCCCGAGGGGCGCGACCGACTCCTGCGTGACGTACGGGTCGCAGGCGATGAAGCGCATGCCCAGCGGCGCGGCCAGCCGAAACACCTCGGAGCCGATGTTGCCCACTCCGACCGACCCCAGCACGCGGTTGCTCAACCCGGTGCCCAGGTAGCTCAGGCGCTCGTTCCAGCGCCCTTCCCGGACCAGGCGATCCTTGAGCGGCACGCGGTGCGCGAGCATCAGCATGAACGTCAGGACCGACAGCGCGACCGGACGACGTACGCCGTCGGGCGTGATGGTGAGCAGGACGCCGTGATCGGTGCACGCGGGCACGTCCACCGTGTCATAGCCCACGCCGAACCGCGACACCAGCTTCACCCGGCTGCCCGGGGCAGACAGCGTTGCCCGCGTCACCCGGGCTCCCAGCACTGCGAGCGCATCGTACTTCGCCGCGGTCTCGGGCTTGAGCTCGCGCTCGACCTCCGGCATGACCTCCCAGGCGATGCCGGCGTCGTCCAGCACCCGGAGCGTGCGGCGATCGAACACCGTGTTGCCGTCGGTGCGCAGGCAGTCGCGCGTGATGCCGACCCGGAACTTCTCTGCCATGTCGTGTCTCCTCTGATCGCGCTCGCGTGACAGCGGATGCTATGCGCGTCCGCTCAACTCGTTGAGGGGCTTGATGCCCTGCCGGATCGCACCCTGCAGCAGGTGCGCATCGACGCCCACGGCGAAGATGCGGAAGCCCCTGGCCCAGTAGCTGCGGCTCCAGGTCTCGTCGGCCGCCAGCAGGCCCAGCACCTTGTTGTGCTTCTTCGCCGCGGCCACCAGGCGGTCGATCGCATCGACGTACTTCGGATGGTCGAACTGGGCCGGGATGCCGAGGAAGTTGGTGAGGTCGAAGTGCCCGAGCCACAGCACGTCCACGCCCGGCACGGCGGCGATCTCGTCGATGTTTCGGATCCCGGCCTCGGTTTCGATCAGGCACATCACCAGCGTGCGCTCGTGGGCACTGCGGATCTTGTCCGCCACGCTGCCGCCCTCGTAGTCGTCATGGGCGAAGCCGAACGCCGCCCCGCGCCTGCCCTCGGGCGGATAACGCGTGCACGAGACGATGTGCCGCGCCTCCTCGGCCGAGCCGACCATCGGCACCATGACGCCCATGCAGCCCACGTCGAGCGCGCGCGAGATGTGGTGGTACTGGTTGGACGCGACGCGGGCCATCGGCACCAGGTCAATCCCGCGGCAGAGCTCGCACTGGGCCTTGATGGTCGTGTAGTCGGTGCCGTTGTGCTCCATGTCCATCATCAGGAACTCGGCACCGGCCGCCTTGACGAGCTGCGGCAGGCTCGGGACCAGGAACTCCCATCCGAACGCGCCGAAGGACGGCTGGCCGGCTAGGAGCTTCTGCTTGACTGGGTTGGATCGCATGCCTCGACTCCATATAGAAACGCTTTGACCGCAGAGGACGCAGAGGTCGCGGAGGAAACCTCTCAGGGACCAAGCCTCCCGGTTGCGCCCGCTTCGCCGTGTTTACTCTGCGTCCCTCTGCGCCCTCTGCGGTAGATGCGTTTGCTGTCTCAGGCGCTACATCGCTGCCGAGAACGCCCCATCCACCGTCAGCACGTGGCCGTTGACGTAGGACGCCTCGTCGGAAGCGAGGAACACCGCCACCGGGCCGATCTCCTCGAGCTGACCCCAGCGCCCGGCCGGCGTGCGCTTGCACACCCAGTCGTTGAACTCCTTGTTCTGGATGAGCGCGGTGTTCATCTCGGTCGCGAAGTAACCGGGGGCGATCGCGTTCACCGTGATGTTGTGCTGCGCGAGTTCGACCGCCAGCTCGCGTGTCAGCGCGTGCACGGCGCCCTTGCTCGCGATGTAGGCCGAGATCGTCGGACGCGCCAGGAACGCGCTGACCGATCCGGTCATGACGATGCGCCCGGTACGGCGCGGGATCATCACGCGCGCCGCCTCGCGGGCGAGCGCCCACACGCCGGTCAGGTTGGTGTCCAGCACGCGCTGGAAGTCGGCGGTCTCGAACTCGGTGATCGGCTTGCGGTGCTGGATGCCGGCGTTGGCCACCAGGATGTCGAAGCGGCCGTGGCGCGCCACCGCGCCCTGGATGCAGGCCGCACCGGCGGCATGATCGGTGACATCGAACGCCGCGGCCTCGCCGACGCCCCCTTGAGCCTGCAGCTGCGCCACGCGCTCGTTCAGCGCGGCGGCGTCGCGCGCGTTGAGGATCACGTGTGCGCCGGACTTCGCCAGCGCCTGCGCCATCGCCCATCCGAGCCCGCGCGAGGCCCCGGTGACCAGCGCGACCTTGCCCTGCAGCGAGAACATCGCCTCCCCCTTCGTATCGTTGGTTTGCGGGGATGATACGGCATCGACACTGGCGACGCTCGAGCAGCCAGCCGACGCTGCGCGGCCATGCGCGTTTCCCTTCCCCGAGCGGGAGAGGACGAGGCAGTGCGTCGGAAAGACAAGCGCCGCACAATGCGCGGCGCCTTCCTCACCGCGGGCCTCTCCAGGGGGGAAGAAGCCCGACTGCGCTCGAACACGCTCCGGCCTGGCGCCGGGTGCGTGTCCGTTACGGCAGCAGCACCGTCGACCCGGTGGTCTTGCGCCCTTCCAGGTCGCGATGCGCCTGTGCCGCGTCCTTCAGCGCATAGGTCTGGTTGATCTCGATCTTCACCTTGCCCGACTTCACCACGTCGAACAGTTCGTTGGCGGTCGCCTCGAGGTCCTCGCGCTTCGCAGTGTAGGTGTTGAGCGTCGGGCGCGTGACGAAGAGCGAGCCCTTCTGCGCGAGCAGGCCCAGGTCGAAGGCGGGCACCGGACCGGAACCGTTGCCGAACACGGCCAGCAGGCCGAGAGGCTGCAGGCAGTCCAGCGACCCCATCCAGGTGTCCTTCCCGACCGAGTCGTACACCACCGGCACCTTCTGCCCGCCGGTGATCTCCTTGACCCGCTCCACGAAGTTCTCCCGGGTGTACACGATGGTGTGATCGCAGCCGTGCGCCTTGGCGAGCTTGGCCTTGTCGTCGGAGCCGACCGTGCCGATCACCGTGGCGCCGAGCGCCTTCAGCCACTGGCATGCGATCAGGCCCACGCCGCCCGCGGCGGCATGGAACAGCACGGTTTGTCCGGGCTGCACCTTGAACGTGCGGCGGATGAGGTACTGCGTGGTCATGCCCTTGAGCATCATCGCCGCGACCTGCTGGTCGCTGATGCCATCGGGCACCTTGACCAGGCGCTCGGCCGGCATGACGCGCACGTCCGCATAGGAGCCGGGCGGGCCGCCAGCGTAGCCGACGCGATCACCGGCCTTGACCCAGGTGACCCCGGGACCAACCGCCTCGACCACACCGGCTGCTTCCGAACCCAATCCGGTCGGTAGCGGCAGCGGATACAGGCCGCTGCGGTGATAGGTGTCGATGAAGTTCAGGCCGATCGCGGTGTGACGCACGCGCGCCTGGCCGGGACCGGGATCTCCGACGGCAACGTCCTCGAACGTCAGGACCTCGGGACCGCCGGTCTTGTGGATGCGGATTGCTTTCGCCATTGCTTCCTCCTCTAGCCGCTTTACTACCTGATGAACTGATCCACG
>CAZFYX010000099.1:0-2125 GCA_964523885.1 uncultured Burkholderiales bacterium
GGAGCAGGAGTAGGAGCAGGAGCAGGAGCAGGAGCAGGAGAACCCCCCCGCTTCGCGGGTCCCCCCCGCCGCTGCCGCGCCGGCAACACCCTCGCCCCGAGGGTCCCGGTTGTCGGCCGACTGGGTGCTGCCAAAGGCCTGGGGCGACTGGGCCTTGGCCGAGCTGCCGGGATGGTCTCCGGAGACGGTCCGGATCGAAGCCGCGAAGTTCGGCGACTACTGGCACGCCAAGACCGGCAAGGACGCCACCAAGGCCGACTGGGCTGCGACCTGGCGCAACTGGTGCCGCAACGCCAAGCCGCCAGCGCCGCTCGGCGTGGCTCAGCGCCCCGACCGAATCGACCGGCAGCTGCTTACCGCCGGCCTCATGACCGGGGCCATCAGGCCATCGGAACCGACCACCACCATCACGACCCTGGAGACCTTCGATGTCGCGCCACGAGTCATCGCTGCCTGAGACCTGGGTGGAGCGGATCTGGGCCACGATGCGGGCCACCTACGGCGCCGCGTTTGACCGGCAGTGGCAGTGCCCCGAAGGTGAGGACCCGGTGCGGCACGTCGCCTCGCTCAAGGCCCATTGGGGGCGCGAGCTGTCCAGGTACCAGCCGAACCCGGACGCGATCCGCTACGCGCTGGAGAACCTGCCCAAGTACCCCCCCAACCTGATCGAGTTCCGCGAGATCTGCAACCGGCGGCCGGACCCGCCTGTGCCGCAACTGCCGGCGCCGAAGCCTGACCCGCAGCGAGTTGCAGCCGCGCTGGCGCCGCTGGCTGAAGTCAAGGCCAAGGCGGAACCGCACAACCCGAGGGCCTGGGCGCACTCGCTGCATGCGCAGATCCAGGCCGGACGCAAGGTCAGCCCGGCCATTCGCGCCATGGTGGCCGACGTGATGCGCGCGTCGCAGAACACAGAGGTAAGCGGCGGCCGGTAGGCCGTCGCGCTTGACCGGTGAGTTGTGCAGCTGTGCACATTGATTGCGCCGTTACAAAATAGTGCTTGCTCCTGTTTGATTGTGCGGCTACACTGAAGGCACTGAAGCAGCAAACCAACCGGAGCAGATTATGAACACCACCCCTCGCGGCATCGCCAAGAGCCTCGACCCGAGCCGCTACGCTGCGTTCCTGAGTCCTGATGATCAGGTTGCCGTCACGCGCAACACGCGCGGCAACCTGAATCCAGGGTTCGCGCAGACGATGACGGTCGAGCAGGCCCGCGCGTTTCGCGCCTGGGACACCGTCAGCGGCACCATGAGCGCATCCGTGACTCATGCGGGTCTGGACGTCCATCTGTGCGGGCGTCGCGCCTACGTCGTCATCAACTCGACCGATGAGCACTGCCTCACGGACGCCGCCACCGACCCTCGCGAGACGATCACCTGCTGGTCGTTCGACTGATGACCGGGTCCGCCAAGCGCGGCGGCACCCGAGAGGGGGCCGGACGCAAGCCCAAGAGCGCCACAGGCGAGCTGATGAAGACGCGCCAGGTCCGCATGACGGATCAGCAGTGGGAAGACCTGAAGCTGATCACTGCCGAAGCGATGCGTGCCTGGGTGACAAAGCAGGCACGCAAGCTGCGCGGCGAGTAGCTGCACAACGTTGGAAATAAGGGGCTCGCCCGCCAGGGCGAGTCCCGCTTGATTGACTAGTTCGGCCTCTGGTGCCGAAGCGAGAGGACAGTGATGAGCAACGAATTCCGTGCGGGCCTTCTGGCCGAAGTAGATGCCGAGCGCGCCCGCCAAGATGAGAAGTGGGGCGGCCCAGAGCACGACGCACACCACGAGCCGGCTGAGTGGGCCGAGTTCATCGCGGCTTACAACGGGTGGGCCTTGATGATGGCGCGCATGGACAGCCCGCAGAAGTACCGGCGCCGGCTGATCCAGATCGCCGCCCTCGCGCTGGCTGCGGCCGAGGCGCTGGACCGACGCTATGACGCCGAAGCCACCGCGCACGGCGTGAGCGCTGCCTGCGTGCCCGAGTGAGGCCGAACGCTGAGTTCACCTGGCGCCGGAGGCGGTCCGGTGCAACGAACGGTTCGGCGTCAACTCTCAAACAGGAGAACGAACGATGAGCACGAAGCAACGCAAGCACCTGAACGACTACACAGACGCTGCGCGGCAGATCGAAC
>CAZFYX010000100.1:0-32439 GCA_964523885.1 uncultured Burkholderiales bacterium
GGTCGTGCGTCGCTTGCTGTTTGTTGGTTTGCGTGGATCTAGTTCGAACCGCATGTAACACGAAGGCCACAGAGGAGCACAGAGGCAAAGACCCAGATGGTTGTCTGTTCTCCTCGGTGCTCCTCTGTGGCCTCTGTGTTCAATGCGGCAGGCATCAAAGCGCCGGCTTGCGCCGGCCGCCGGTCGCTTCCTTCAACTGCGACAGCGCGAGGTCCAGCCCGCGACGATACACCTGGCTGGCCTCGTCCGGCTTGCCCATGCGCTCGAGCAGCTCGCCCAGCTTGACGTAGGCGGTATGGCCCGGCTCCACCGCGAGGCTCGCTTCCAGGTAGCTGCGCGCCTTGCCCCACAGCGACTGCTGCATGCACAGCAGGCCCAGGGCCAGCAGCAGCACCGGGTCGCCGGGATGCTGCTTGAGCCACTCCTCGGCCTGCTCCAGGTGCTTGCGGGCGTCGCGCGGCAGGCACTCGACGTACAGGGGCAGCAGCGACGAATCCCAGCTCTCGGCCAGGCTGTCCTCGATGATCCGGTGCGCCTCCGCGCACCCGCCCAGGGCGATGAAGCAGTGTGCCGCGGCGGCGGCGACGCGGTTGTCCTTGCGGTCGTCCGCGGGCAGCCGCTCCCAGTACTCGCGCAGGGTCTTGCCGTCGAGCGCCTTGCGCTTGAGGTTCTCGGTCAGGGCATAGCGGCGCAGCTGGGCCAGCACGGCCGGCTCCATGACCTTGCGCCGTTCGAGCTGCGGGAGCAGCGCCAGCACCTGGTCCCAGTTCTTCGCCAGCTGGTGTGCCCGCAGCTCCAGCTTGAGCGCCCCGGTGTGCCGCGCAGGCAGCCGTTCCAGCGCACGGAGCGCATCGTGGTAGCGGCGCTCCTCCAGCAGCAACTCGGCGCGCGTGATGTCGCGCAGGTAGCTGTCCTGCTGGCCGCCGCCTTCCATCTGGTCGAGGTAGGCGTCGCGGGCGGAGAAGTTGCGCAGCTCGTGCGCCGAACGTGCCGCCACCGCGAGGCTGAGCGCGGGCCACTCGCCGGCGGCGGCGGCCTGTGCCGCCCCTTTCTCGGCCCGTCCGAAGCGACCCTCGAGGAATGCGCGCAGCCCCTCTTCCAGCCCCTTGCGGGCACGCTGCTGCTCCTGCGAGCGGCGGTACTCGCTGGCACGCTCGGGCATCTGCAGGGCCAGCAGGACGGTGCGCAGCACGACGTAGAAGAGCAGGAAGGCCAGCAGCAGCAGGACCACCGCCAGGTTCACCGACAGCTCCACCCGCCAGGCGGGCAGCGTGAGCAGCACGTAGCCGGTGTTGTAGCGCGCCGCCACGGTCAGTCCGACCGCCAGGGCGAACAGCGCCACCACCCACAGCAGCAGACGCATCATGCGGGCACGCCTGCGCGGTGGCTCACCGCAGGCCCCGTTCCCGCACCAGCTTCTGGTTGCGCACCGCGTCCATGCTCTCGAGCGCGTTGGGCAGGTCGATGCTCACCTGCATGTCGGAGAGCTGCTTGAGCGAAGCCAGTGCCGCGGTCACCTGCTTGTCGCGCACGTCGTAGTAGCGCTTGAGCCAGTCCTGCGCCGAGCGCACGTCGGCCTTGAAGGAGGTCTCGTCCCGCGCCAGCAACCCGATGCGGGCCGAGAGCAGGCGCAGACGCAGGTTCTCGCGCAGGAAGTACTGCTGGCTGGGCGTCACCAGGGGCACCTCCTCGGCATCGATGCGCTGGATGCGTACCAGGCTGCGCAGGTCCTGCCAGGCTTCGCGCGCCATCCGTACCAGGACCGCCTCGTTCTGCGGCACCGGCTTCGGCGGTGCCTCGGCCGGGCGCTCGTACATTGCCAGCGGCATGCCGTCGACCTGGTGCGCGAGGGCGTCGAGGCGCACGCTCATGCCCACTACGTCGACGAAGGGCGCGCTCTTGAGGCGCTCGATGTCGCGCGCAATCGCGCGCCGCAGCCCGGTGAACTGCGCGCTGTCGGCCCGCTGCAGCCGGCTGTCCGCCGACTCCAGCGCGATCAGCGCAGCCTTGAGGTTGCCCGCCAGCTGCAGCTGCTGGCTGCCAGCCAGGAGGATCTGCTCGACCTCGGCCAGCACCCGCTCGTCGCGGCTGCGGGACAGCTCCAGGTACAGCGCTTCCAGGGCCAGGCGCTGGTTCTGCGTCTCGGACAGGCGGCTCTCCAGCATGCCGAGCTTGAAGTCGAGATCGCGCACCGCCTGCTGCGCCTGCCCGGCGACCTGGCGGCTCTCCCTGCTCGCTTCCCCGGTCTGCCCCAGCGCGCGCACGAGCTCGGCCTGCAGATCGTTGATGCGGCTGTAGTTGTGCACGGCCAGGGCGAGCAGCACGAGGGCCCCGGCTGCGACCGCGATGGTGCCCGGCCCGGGACGCCGCCGGCGGGCGTGCGGACCCGGCGCAGCCGGCTGCGGAGGCGGCGCGGGGGACGGCGCAGGCAGGGAAGTCGGGGTTCCGGGATCGCTCATGACGCACGCCAGACCGGCGGGCCGTGTGGGGTTGGCGCAGCCGCAAGTCTAACCCAGCCGGGCGTCTGCCAACCGCGCACGCATGCACGCCGCGCGCACCGTCATGCGCCAATTCTGATCAGGCATCACGCCGGGGGAGGCGGGCCAGGCTGTCGATCACGCCCTCGTGCGCATCGCTGGCCACCTCGACGCGCTCGAACCCGAGAGCGCGTGCGGCCTGCGCGACGTTGGCATGCGTCACCACCATGCCGATCCGCCGCAGCGCCGCCAGGCTGGCCGGCCCGATCAATTCCACGAGGTTGCGCAGGCCCTCGCTGCTGGCCGCGACCCCGGCATCGAGCCGGTCCTCGCGCAGCGCCTGGCGCACCGGCCCGGCATCGGCCGCCGGTAGCGCACGCCGGTAGCACTCGATGTAGGTCACCTGCGCGCCGCGGGCCTGGAGCGTTCCGGCCAGCAGCTCCCGGCCGCCCTCGCCGCGGAACACCAGCACGCGCCAGCCGGCCAGGTCGCGCAGCTCGGGCAGGGCGAGCAGCGCCTCGCTGTCCCCGCCCGTGGCCGGGACCCAGACCCGGGCCAGGCCCTGAGCATGCAGCGCCTCGGCAGTCGCCCTGCCGACCGCTGCCGCGGCCAGGGTCGGCGGCCAGCCGCCTGCCGCCGAGCGGATCAGCGGCATGCCGAAGTGCACCGCGTTAGTGCTGATGAATACCGCCAGGCGATGGCTGGACAGCGCCTGCAGTGCCGCGCGCGCGGACTCTGCGAGCGGTGCTTCGACGATCTCGAGGGTAGGAAAGATGACCGAGGAGCCGCCGGCCGTCGCGATGCGCGCCGCCAGGGCTTCGGACTCGGGTCGGGGCCGGGTGAGGAGGATGCAGCGCCCGGCCAGGGGCAGGTCGGTCACGCCCGGGGTCAACCGGGCAGCGCTGCCAGGATCTCGCGCGCACCGTCGGCGATCAGGTCCTGCGCGAGGCGCTCGCCGAAGGCTTCGGGCGGGTCATCCAGCCCGGCACCGGAGCGCTGCGCCCGCGCGATCCGGCTGCCGTCGGGGGCGGCGACGAATCCGCGCATCCGCACCTGCCGCTCCTGCACCTCCGCGAAGGCGCCCAGCGGAATGACGCAGCTGCCGCCCAGGGCCCGGCTGACCGCGCGCTCGGCCCGCACACACCAGGCGGTCGCCGGATGCTGCAGTGGCTGCAGCAGCGCGAGCAGATCGGCGCGGTCGGCGCGGCACTCGACGCCCATCGCGCCCTGCCCGGCCGCCGGCAGGCTGTCCTCGGTGTCGAGCACGGAGGTGATGCGTTCGCCCAATCCGAGCCGCTTGAGTCCCGCGCAGGCGAGGATGATCGCGTCGTACTGGTCCTCCTCGAGCTTGCGCAGGCGCGTGTTGACGTTGCCGCGCAGCGGCAGGACGGTCAGGTGCGGATAGCGCGCCCGGATCTGGCTCTCGCGCCGCAGGCTGGAGGTGCCCACCCGGCTGCCCGGCGGCAACTCCGCCAGCCCCTGGTAGCGCAGCGAGACGAAGGCGTCGCGCGGATCCTCCCGCTCGAGGATCGCGGCCAGCGTGAAGCCGCCCGGCAGCTCCATCGGCACGTCCTTCATCGAATGCACGGCAATGTCGGCGCGGCCCTCGGCCATCGCGGTCTCAAGCTCCTTCACGAACAGTCCCTTGCCGCCGATCGCGGCGAGCGACACGCTCAGGCGGCGGTCGCCCTCCGTGGTCATGCCGAGGATCTCGATGCGCAGTCCGGGATAGCGCGCCGCCAGGCGGTCGCGCACGTTGTACGCCTGCCAGAGCGCGAGCGCGCTCTCGCGGGTCGCGATGGTGAGGACCTCGGGCATGCGGGGGGCCGGATCGGGCATTTTCGGGCGAACACTGCGCACGGTGGATGGTCTTAAAGCGTACCATGGCGGGCGCCGCAGCCCGGTCCCGGCCTTCGAGCGCCGGGTGTTGCCGCGCTCCGACACCTCCATCCCTACGACGAGAGCTCATGCAAGCCAACCTGCACACCCTGCCAGCCTTCCTGCTCGTCTGCGCCGCGGCCGTCCTGCCCGCCGCGGCCACCGCGCAGCAGCAGACGCCCGCGCCCACTGCGCCCCAGGCAGCGCCGGCGGACAAGCCCATCGCCACCGTCAACGGCGTGGCGATCCCGCAGTCGCTGTTCGACCAGGCCGTCAAGCAGGCCATCGGCGCCGGCAATCCCGACACCCCGCAGCTGCGCGACATGGTCAAGCAGCAGCTGATCGCGCGCGAGCTGTTCTACCAGGAAGCGGCCAAGCAGAAGCTGGACAAGGACCCGAAGGTCGTGGCCACGGTCGAGGAGGCCAGGCGCAGCGCCATGGTGCAGCGTTACCTCCAGGGCCAGGTCCAGCTCAAGCCCGTGACCGAGGAGGACGCCAAGGCACACTACGACAAGCTCAAGGCGAACATGGGCACCAAGGAGTACGAACTGAAGGTGATCATGCTCAACAGCGAGGGCCGGGCGAAGGAAGTGCGCGAGATGGCCGCCAAGGGCAAGGACTTCGGGGAGCTGGCGCGGCAGTGGTCGCTGGCCCCGTCTGCCACCCGCGGCGGCGAGCTGGGGTGGATCCCGCTGAAGACCCCGGTGAAGGACGGCGAGACGGGCGGCCTGCCGTTCCCGCTGGCACAGGCGGTCGAGAAGTTGCAGAAAGGCAAGGTCAGCGAGCCGGTCGGGATCCAGAACACCTGGTGGCTGGTCAAGCTCGAGGATACCCGTCCCGCCAAGATCCCCAGCTTCGACGAGGCCAAGCCGCAGATCTACCGCATGCTGCAGGCCCGGGAAGCGGAGCGGGCGACCAGCGAGCTGATGACCAAGCTCAGCAAGGGCGCGACCATCACGCAGTAGAGGATCACAAGTCGCGCCAGGCGCCGGGCGGGTAGGCGCGCTTGCGCGCGACCAGCTCCGCCATCGCCCGGGCATCGCCGTAGCGCAGCGCCCCGCGGTCGATCTTTCCGGCGTACTGCTCGAGCACGACCGCCACGTCGCCGGCGTTCCACAGCTGCACGCCGGCCTCGAAGTCGCCCGCCATGCCGGCGCGTGCACGGAAGCTGCGGTCTTCGGGCTCACCCAGCCGTGCGCGCACGGCTTCCAGCGCAGCCGCGTAGCGGTCCGGATCGAGGCGCACCGTCACCCAGGCCAGGCGCCCGTCCCGGAAGCCGGCTTCGAGCCCCCGGACAGGGACGCCAGCAAGCTCGGTGAGCGGCGCGGTGCAGCGTTGCAGCGGCTCGCCCTGGTCGCAGGCGAGGGCGACCGCGGCGCCGACCGCGGCGCGGTCCCGCCCGATGGCGGACGGCCCGAGCGCCTCCCAGGCACCGGTGCCGGCGGCTGCGCACCGGACCGCGAGCACGAGGCCGAGCACGGCGAGGATCCTCACAGCCGGCCGAACTCCTTGATCACGTGCTGCTGGCGCCGGCTCACCGGCAGGCGCTCGTCGAGCCCGCGCAGCACGACGCTCCAGCCACCTTCGGCGGCATCCTCGCCGGCCCGCTCGAACCGGTCGATGTGGTCGCGCGCCACCAGGCAGCTGCGGTGGATGCGCACGAAGCGGTTGCGGAACTCCTCCTCCAGGCGCACCAGCGACTCCTCCAGCAGGTATTCACGCTCCAGCGTACGGATGGTGACGTACTTCAGCTCGGCGCGCATGAACAGGATCTTGTCGACCGGCACCAGCAGCACCCGGCCGCGCTCCTGCACGCTGAGGTGCCGGCGCGGCTCCGGCTGCAGCTGCTGCAGCACGTCGAGTGACAGGGGGGTGATGGCGCGCACGCGGGAGAGTGCATCGTGCAGCCGGCGCAGCCGGATCGGCTTGACCAGGTAGTCGACCGCGTGCAGCTCGAAGGCCTTCAGCGCGTAGGCATCGTAGGCCGTGGTGAAGATCACGGCGGGGGGATCGGCGAGCTTCTGGATGTGCTCCGCCGCCTCGATGCCGTCCATCTCGGGCATGCGTATGTCCAGCAGCACCACGTCGGCGGTACTCGCCTGCAGCAGCCCGAGCAGCTGCACCCCGTTGGCCGCCTCGCCGACGACCTGCAGCGCCAGGCTCGCCGCGCAGTCCTCCAGCAGGTCGCGCACCCGGCTGCGCGCCGGCGCCTCGTCGTCGGCGATCACCACCCGCAGGGCCTGTGGACTCACCCTTGTCTCCTCACCCGGCTTCGGTCCTGTAGGGCAGGACAATGTGTACCTGGTAGGCGTTGTCCGTCACCGTGGTGCGCAGGCTCGCTTCGGCATCGAAGTGCAGCATCAGCCGCTCGCGGATGTTGCCGACGGCCATCTTGTTGCCGGCATGATGGCTGCCGCCATGCCGGTAGGGGTTGCGCAGCACGATGTGCACCTCGTCACGCGCCCGGTACGCGTGCACGCTCACCACGCCGGGCTCGGCGGACGGCTCCACGCCATGGTAGACGGCATTCTCGACCAGCGGCTGCAGCACCAGGGGCGGCACCAGGGCTTCGGCCGGCATCTTGTCGACGTGCCACTCGACCTGCAGGCGCTCGCCCAGTCGCAGCTGCTCGAGGCTGAGGTACTGGCGGGTGAGCTCGACCTCGCGCTCCAGGGTGGACAGGTCGCGGTTGTCGGCCATCAGGACGCGGAACAGGTCCGCCATGTCCTCCAGCGCGGTTTCCGCGCGCTTGGGGCTCTGCCGGATCAGACTCAGCACGGCGTTGATCGAGTTGAACAGGAAATGCGGGCGGATGCGCGCCTGCAGTGCCTGCAGGCGCGCCTCGGTCAGGGCAGGCGACAGCGCCCGGCTGCGCAGGTGGAAGTAGTACAGGATCAGGCCGGTGGACAGCAGCGTGATGGCCCAGTAGCGCTCGAGGCTGCGGTAGGCATCGTCGGGAACCAGCTGCTGCGCGGCGGCCCACGCCAGCCACGCGATGCCCAACTCGAGCAGCAACACCACGGCGATGCCCTGGCCATAGGGCAGGCGCTGCAGGGCCGGACCGCAGGCCCACAGGGCGACCAGGCTGAGCACCAGCACCGGCTGCACCGCCGGCATCGACTCCAGGAAGCTGTCGAACACCCGCTCGATGGAGGTGCTGCGTACCAGTGCACCGAACGCCGCGAGCAGCAGCACGATGGACACGATGCGCAGCATCACTCCCAGGTTGCGGAAGTCCGGCAGGGCGTCGCGGTGGAGCGATTGATTTATACTTGCCATCGTTCGAACGGGCCGGCGCGGCAGCGAGTCGGGGCGTCCCCCGGCACCGGGCCGGCACGTGACGCACAGGCCATGCCAGATGGCCCCGCCCGGGCTGCCGCCGAACGACCCCACCCAGCGCCCCATGTCATCGTCCTCTCCCTCGCCGCAGCACACCTGGTCCGGCCGCTTCACCGAGCCGGTCGACGAACTGGTCAAGCGCTATACCGCCTCGGTGTCGTTCGACCGCCGCCTGGCCGAATTCGACATCCGGGGCTCGCTCGCGCACGCCCGCATGCTCACCCGGGTGGGCGTGCTCTCCGCGACCGATCTCGCCGACATCGAGCGCGGGATGGCGCAGATCCTCGACGACATCCGGGCCGGACGCTTCGAGTGGTCGCTCGACCTCGAGGACGTGCACCTGAACATCGAGCGCCGCCTGACCGACCTGGTCGGCGACGCCGGCAAGCGCCTGCACACCGGCCGCTCGCGCAACGACCAGGTCGCCACCGACGTGCGGCTGTGGCTGCGCGCCGCGACCGACGACATCGACGGCCTGCTGCACGCACTGCAGCTGCGGCTGGTGGAGCTGGCCGGCGAGCACGCCGACACGGTCATGCCGGGCTTCACCCACCTCCAGGTGGCGCAGCCGGTCAGCTTCGGCCACCACCTGCTGGCCTACTACGAGATGCTCAAGCGCGACCGCGCGCGCTTCGCCGACTGCCGCGGGCGCATCAACCACCTGCCGCTCGGCGCGGCGGCGCTGGCCGGCACCACCTACCCCATCGACCGCGAGATGGTCGCGCGCGAGCTCGGCTTCGAGGGCGTCTGCGCCAACTCGCTCGACGCGGTGTCCGATCGCGACTTCGCGATCGAGTTCAGCGCGGCCGCCGCGCTGCTGATGACGCACCTGTCGCGCCTGTCCGAGGAGCTCATCCTGTGGATGAGCCCGCGCTTCGGCTTCATCATGCTGGCCGACCGCTACTGCACGGGCTCATCGATCATGCCGCAGAAGAAGAACCCGGACGTGCCCGAGCTGGTGCGCGGCAAGACCGGACGGGTCAACGGTCACCTGGTCGCGCTGCTCACGCTGATGAAGGGTCAGCCGCTGGCCTACAACAAGGACAACCAGGAGGACAAGGAGCCGCTGTTCGATGCCGTGGACACGGTGCTGGACACCCTGCGCGTGTTCACCGGCATGCTGGGCGGGTTGACGGTGAACGCGGAGGCGATGCGCCGCGCAGCCGCGGAGGGCTTTGCCACCGCGACCGACCTGGCCGACTACCTGGTGAAGAAGGGCCTGCCGTTCCGCGAGGCGCACGAAGCGGTGGCGCGCGCCGTGCGCGCCGCCGCCGCGCAGGGCAAGGACCTCGCCGCGCTCGACCTGGACACGCTGCGGCAGTTCTCGCCGCTGGTGGCCGGGGATGTCTACGCGGTGCTGACGCTCGAGGGCTCGCTGGCGGCTCGCGACCACGTGGGCGGCACCGCGCCGGCACAGGTGCGTGCAGCGGTGGCCGCCGCCCGGCGGGAGCTTTCGGCCCGGTCGTGAACAGCTGGGAGGCCATCGCGGCCTCCATCGCCCGCGCCACCGGACACCCGTTCGCTCGCGCGCGTGCGACGGCAGCGGGCGGTGGCAGCATCAACCGGGGCTACCGCCTGACCGACGGCAGCCGCGCCTTCCACGTGAAGCTCAACCGGCCGGGCCTGGGCGCGATGTTCGAAGCCGAGGCGCAGGGCCTGGCCGCGCTGGCCGCCTCCGGCACCATCCGCGTGCCCCGGCCCGTCTGCTGGGGCGATGACGGCAACGCGAGCTGGCTCGTGCTCGAGCACCTCTCCCTGCACCCGGGCGACGATCGGGCGATGGCCGCGCTGGGACGCGCGCTCGCAGCCTTGCACGCCCGCCACGGCGAGCGCTTCGGCTGGCCCCGCGACAACACGATCGGCTCCACCCTCCAGCGCAATGGCTGGTCGGACCACTGGCTGGCGTTCTTTCGCGACCAGCGCCTGGCGTTCCAGCTCGAGCTCGCCCGCGCCAACGGCCATGCCCTCGCCAGGGGCGATACGCTGCTTTCCCATCTCGACCGCCTGCTCGGCGGGCACGAACCTCGTCCCAGCCTGCTGCACGGGGACCTGTGGAGCGGCAACGCCGGCTTCACGGACGGCGACGAGCCGGTGATCTGGGATCCGGCCTGCTACTACGGCGATCGCGAAGCCGATCTCGCCATGACCGAGCTGTTCGGCGGCTTCGGCCCGGCCTTCCACGCCGCCTACCGCGAGGTCGCACCGCTGGCACCGGGCTATGCGGTGCGGCGCGAGCTGTACAACCTGTACCATGTCCTCAATCACCTCAACCTCTTCGGCGGCGGCTACCTGCGCCAAGCGGGCAGCATGATCGACCGCCTCCTCAGCGAGATCCGTTGATGCTCTCCCTCACCGAGCTGTTCTCCCTCCAGGGCAAGGTCGCGGTGGTGACCGGCGCCAGCTCCGGCATCGGCCGCATGATGGCGCAGACCCTCGCCGAAGCCGGGGCCGCCGTGGTGCTGGTGGCGCGCGATCCCGGGCGCCTGCAGGCCTGTGCCGATGGCATCCGCGCCGCCGGTGGCCGTGCCCACTGCCTTGCGTGCGACGTGGGCGACCGCGCACAGCTCAGTGCCGCAGCGGATGCGGCGGGAGAACCGTATGGGGCACCCGACATCGTGGTCAGCGCGGCCGGCGTCAATCCGCGGCCGCTGGTCGAGAACATCACGGCACAGGTCTGGGACGAGGTCATGGCGGTCAACCTCGACGCACCGTTCTTCCTCGCCCAGCGCCTGGCTCCAGCCATGCGCCGCAGGGGTTGGGGCCGCATCATCAACATCTCCTCGCAGCAGGCTATCCGCGCCTTCAACAACAGCGGGGCGTACGGCGTTTCCAAGGGCGGGGTCAGCGCCATGACGCGCGGGCTGGCCGAGGCATGGTCGCGCGACGGCGTCACCGCCAATGCGATCGCCCCGGGCTACGTCCGCACCGGGATGACCACGGCGGTCTTCGACGGGGGCGAACGCGAGGCCCGCGCGGCGGCCATGACGCTGATCGGCCGCAACGGCGCGCTGGAGGACCTGCGCGGGGTCACGCTGTTCCTCGCCAGTCGCGCCAGCGACTACCTCACCGGCCAGACCATCTTCGTCGACGGGGGCATGTCGGTGCGCTGAGCGCAGGCGCCGGGCGGGTGCCGCCGCACCAACCCCGTGCAACCGCAGGGGGTGGCCGAGGGGCACATTCCAGCTAGAATTGCGGGCTCGGATGGCCGCACGCCGGCCTCCCTGGGCCACACCACAAACGCGCAATCCACGGGGGGAGAGATGTCCACCACCACATTCAGGCGGCTCGCCTGTGCCGTCGCTGTCGCCGCGCTGGGCCTGGCCGCCACGGCGGGCCAGGCGCAGGACAAGGAAAAGATCCGGATCGGCTTCGTGACGTTCCTGTCCGGCCCGGCCGCGGGTCCGTTCGGCGTGCCGGCCAGGCAGGCCGCCGAGGCGATCGTCGAGCAGATCAATGCCGGCAAGGCCCCGGCACCCTACAACACCAAGGGCTTCGGCGGTGCCCCGATCGAGCTGGTGGTGATCGACGAGGCGGGCGGCACCACCAAGCAGGTCAGCGAGTTCCGCAACCTGGTCGAGCGCCAGAACGTCGACTACGTGATCGGCTACATCTCCAGCGGCGACTGCCTCGCGATCGCGCCGGTGGCCGAGGAGATGAAGAAGCTCACGGTGCTGTTCGACTGCGGCACCCCGCGCGTATTCGAGGAGCGCCCGTACAAGTACGTGTTCCGCACCCGGCCGCACGCCACCATGGACGCCGTGGCCGCGGCCATGTACCTGCTCGAGCACCATCCCGACCTGAAGAACTATGGCGGCATCAACCAGAACTACGCCTGGGGCCAGGATTCGTGGAACGACTTCGAGCTGACCATGAAGACGCTCAAGCCGGACGCCCAGGTCACCACCTCGCAGATGCCCAAGTTCGGCGCCGGGCAGTACGGCGCGGAGATCTCGGCGCTCGCGCAGAGCAACAGCGACGTCATCCACTCCAGCCTGTGGGGCGGCGACCTCGAGGCCTTCATGATGCAGTCGGTGCCGCGCGGCCTGTTCAAGAAGAGCCAGCTGGTGCTGGTGGCGGGCGAGCCCTACCTGGAACGCCTGGCCGGCAACCTGCCCGACGGCACCATCATCGGCGGCCGCGGCACGCACGGCGTGTTCGCACCCGACAGCAAGTACAACAGCTGGCTGGAGGAGATCTACACGGCCAAGTCCGGCGGGCAGGAAGCGCACTACCCGGCCTACAGCGTCGCGCTGGCATTCCTGGGCCTGAAGTCGGCCTACGAGAAGGCCAAGGTGGCCAAGCTCTCGGCCTCCATCCCCATGGGCGCGAACAAGTCCGTCAAGGACGAGATGGAGAAGGCCTACAAGGTCGGACCGTCCGACGACGAGATCATTGCCGCCTTCGAAGGCCTGTCGTTCGACTCGCCCAGCGGCAAGGCGGTGATGGGGCTGGGCAAGGGCCACCAGGCCGTGATGGGCACCGCCTACGGCACCACCAAGACGGTGAACGGCAAGGTCACGGTGATCAACGTCCGCTATTACCCCGCGGACAAGGTGCAGCCGCCGGAGGGCATGAGCTCCGCCGACTGGATCAAGGGCGGCATGAAGCCCGCCAAGAAGTAACCCCGCGCACGGCTGCAGCGGCGCGCCTGCTGCAGCCGTGCGGTACAACGACCGGGCACCCGCCCGCGCAGCGCGGCTGCGCCACTGCATCCATGAATCACGCACTCGCCATCCTCGTCGACGGGATCATCTACTCGTCCTGGCTGTTCATCATCGCCGTCGGGCTCACGCTCATCTATGGCGTGATGAAGATCCTCAACGTCGCACACGGCAGCCTGTATGCGCTGGGCGCCTATGCCGCCGTCTCGCTGGGCGGGTACTGGATCGCGCACGGCAACCCGCCGATGGGCAGCTACGCCATGCTGCTCGCCGCGGCCATCCTGGTCGGCCTGATCGCCGGTCCGCTGATCGAGCGCGGCCTGCTGCGCCTGGTGTACGGGAAGGAGGAAGTGGTGCTGGTGCTGGTCACCTACGCCCTGTTCCTCATCCTGGAGGACCTCACCAAGCTCGCCTTCGGCGTGGATCCCATGTCGATCCCAGAGCCCTACGGGCTGCTGGGCAGCATCGAGATGGGCGAGCTGGTCTACCCCACCTACAGCCTGGTCCTCGTCCTGGTGTCCATCGTCGTCGGCGTGGGGCTGTGGCTGATTCTCAGCCGCACCCGCCAGGGCAAGGTGCTGCAGGCGGTGATCCACGATCGCGAGATGGCGGCGGCCGTCGGCATCAATGTCGGCCGCGTCTACCTGGTCACCTTCACCGTCGGCGTGATGCTCGGCGCACTCGGCGGCGCACTCACCGCTCCCACCATCTCGGTGCAGCCCGGCATCGCCGCGGAGGTGATCGTGCTGGCCTTCGCCGTGGTGGTGATCGGCGGACTGGGCAGCCTGGGCGGCGCCGCACTGGGCGCGCTGATCGTGGGCCTGGTACGCGCCTGGGCCGTGCACAAGTGGCCCGAGGTGGAGCTGTTCAGCGTCTACGCCGTGATGGCGCTGGTGCTGATCATGCGGCCCAAGGGCCTGTTCGCCGCGGCCGAGAGCCGCAAGATCTGACGGAAGACAAACCATGACCCTCGATCGCACGAGCCGCATCCTGCTGGCGGCCCTGGTCATCCTGCTCGCTGCCGGACCCTTCCTGCCGCGCTGGGCGATGTTCCTGCTCAACGTGTCGCTGTCCTGGGGAACCGTGGTGCTGGGCATGATGCTGATGATGCGCACCGGCCTGGTGTCCTTCGGGCAGGGCCTGTACTACTGCCTGGGCGCCTACGCCGCCGGCGTCCTGCACCACCGCTACGGCATCGCCGACATCGCGGTCATGCTGGTGGCCGGCGTGCTCGTCGCCAGCGCGGTGGCGGCGGTGCTCGGCCTGCTGCTGTCGAAGTACCGCGACATCTTCTTCGCCATGCTGAGCCTGGCCTTCTCGATGATCCTGTTCGGCCTGCTGGTCAAGACCTCCGAGCTGGGCAGCACCGACGGCTTCGGCCTGGGCGTGAAGACGCTCGCGGGCATCCAGCTGGGCGAGCGCTGGGAGCGCTACGCCGTGTTCGCGACCGCGGTGGGAGTGGCCTTCGTCGCGGCGTTCGCCATGCACCGCTATCTCGGCTCGCACGTCGGCCGCCTGGCCGGTGCGATCCGCGACAACGAGCTGCGCGTGGAGTACATGGGCGCCTCCGTGCGCAAGGTGATCCACCTCAACTACGTCATCAGTGCCGCCCTGGCCGGCGCCGGCGGCGCGCTGGTGGGCATCACCATCGGCCACGTCGACCCCGAGATGGCCTTCTGGACCACCTCGGGCGAGTTCGTGTTCATCGCCATCCTCAGCGGCACCGGCAGCGTGCTGGCGCCGTTCCTCGGCGCGACCATCTTCGAGGGCGTGCGCAGCTTCGCCTACGCGCACTCGCCCAACACCTGGCAGATGGTGCTGGGGATCACGATGCTGCTGGTGATCATGTTCCTGCCCGGCGGGCTGTGGTCGATCTTCACGCGCAGGGCTGCGGGAGCGGCCAGATGAGCGGGGTGGTGCTCGAGGCGCGCAGCCTCAACAAGAGCTTCGGCGCCGTCACCGCCGCGGCCGACATCAACGTGAAGATCACGCAGGACAGCGTGGTGGGGCTGATCGGCAGCAACGGGGCTGGCAAGACCACCTTCATCAACATGGTGACCGGCTATCTCAAGCCGACCTCGGGCAGCATCCACTACGAGGCGCGCGAGATCACCGGGTTGTCCCCGCGCGCGATCACCCAGATGGGCATCTGCCGCTCGTTCCAGATCCCGCAGCTGTTCAACAACCTGACCGTGTACGAGAACCTGCAGGTCGGCGTGGGCATCGCCGCCCGCTCCCCGCGCGGCCAGGGCGGCTCGCCCGTGAGCGAGGCCGACGCGATCGAGACGCTGATCGAGCGCTTCAACCTCGGCGGCTATCGCACCCAGGTCGCCGGCCTGCTGCCCGAAGGGGTGCGCAAGCTGCTCGACATCGCGATGGCGGTGGCCGGCCATCCCAGGGTGCTCCTGCTGGACGAGCCCACCAGCGGCGTCTCGGCCGACGAGAAGTTCCGCCTGATGGACATGGTCATGACCGCACTCAAGGTGCAGGGGGTGACCGTGCTGTTCGTCGAGCACGACATGGACATCGTGAGCCGCTACACCCACCGCATCCTCGCCTTCTACGAGGGTCGCATCATCGCCGACGGCGAGCCGGAGGCGGTGCTGGCGAACGCGGACGTGCGCCGCCACGTGATCGGCGACCACGGCCACGCGCAGGGAGCCGCCCATGGTTAAGCTCGAAGGACTGGACGTGTCCATCGGCGCGGTGAACATCCTGCGCAACGTCAACATGGAACTGCCCACCGGACGCTTCACCGGCCTGATCGGCCGCAACGGCGCCGGCAAGACCACGCTGCTGCGCGCCGTGATGGGCATCCTCAGGCCGCGCAACGGCTCGATCCACCTCGACGGCACCACCCTCGACGCCACGCCGACGCACGCCCGTGCGCGCGCCGGCTTCGGCTACATGCCCGAGGATCGCCGTCTGGTACCGCACCTGACGGTGGAGGAGAACGTGCTGATGCCGGCGTGGGCCGCGGGTTCGGGCGACGTGAGCGCCCGGCTGGCGCGGGTCTACGAGATGATCCCGGAGGTCGAGGCGTTCTCGGCCCGGAAGGCGGTGCAGCTCTCCGGCGGCCAGCAGAAGCTCGTCGCGCTCGCGCGCGCGCTGATGTGCGGCAGCAAGGTGCTGCTGCTCGACGAGCCGTTCGAGGGTGTCGCGCCGGTGCTGGCACGCCGGCTCGCGGAGGTGATCGCCAGCCTCAAGCAGGAGGGCATGGCCATCCTGCTGACCGAATCCGACCTCTCGCACTCGCGCGAGATGCTCGATGCGCTGTTCGTGATCGACCGCGGCGAAGTGACTCCGGGCAAGCTGTAGGGCTCGAGCCGCGGCGCTACCGCGCGTTTCCCCCGCACGCAGAAAAAAAGGCAGGCGGACAACGCGTCCGCCTGCGAATCACCGTTTCAGGGACTGACCCCGAGAAGCGCAGGTCCGGTACCCCATGCGTACCGGTTCCGACTCCGCCCGGGAAAAGCCACTCTACCCGGAACGACCATAAAATGCAACTCTGTTGCGTATGAGGCGGGACTGGGGTAGATTGGGTCGGGTGCCTCCGCGGCTTGTATCCAGAGGATCAGGTGCGGGGCCGGCCCATTGTCGTGCAAGGCTTGCGGGCGGGGCCCTGCCCCGCCCGTCTTCTTGCCCGACGGCCTGGCGGAATGCGGCACGCCGATGGCTAGAACGACAGCTTGCGCGCCTTCGGTGTGAGCTTCGCGCCGGTCTGCCCGCGCGGCCCTGCGACCTGGGCATCGAGGCGCTTGAGTCCCGGGAACGCATCGAACAGGTTGACCTCGAGGCTGTTCAGCGCCGCGGGGGTGCTGCAGGAATAGACGTACTCGCCATCGATGTCGGCATGCCCGTCACCCTCCCCGCTCTCCTGCTTTGCGGCTGGCTGCGAGCCGGGCGTGAGCAGCGCCGGGTCGAGTACCGACGAGCTGAGGGTCACTTCCTTGAGCTTGCAGCCGGCCGCGGGCGTCGGCACGAACACCGATTCCGCGCGCAGCTTCTGCGCCGCGCGCTGCACCGCGGCCCGCTCCTTGTCGTTGCGGGGCTTGCGCTCGAATCCGACGATCGAGTCGAGTGGTCCCTCCAGCTCGATGGTCAGGGTGTCCCCGTCCACGGCGACATCGAGCTGACCGCGGCCGTGCACGTGAGCCTCCGCGGCGCTGGCGTTGCCGATGGCGCCCATCGCGCAGGCGACGATCACCGCGCAGGCCGGTCCGATCCGTTTCATGTGCGTCTCCTTCAGTGTGGTAGATCCCCGGACGCGTCGACGAGGCATTCGCGCAGCCCCTCCTCGAAGACGCGCCTGGGCAGGTTGCGACCAATGAACACCAGCGTGCTGACGCGCGGCTCATCCGCACCCCACGTCCGCCCTTCCTGCGCTCCCATCAGCATGTGCACGCCCTGCAACACCACACGCGCCTCGCGCCCGTGGACGTCGAGGATGCCCTTGCAGCGCAACAGGTCCGCGCCGTAATGCTGCGACAGCAGGCGCATGAACAGGTCCAGCCGCTGCGGATCGAAGGGCACGGTGTGCCTCACGACGAAGGACGAGATGTCGCCGTCGTGCGCATGCGGCTGCCCGGACAGGAACTCCGGATGCACCTCGAGCACGTCGTCGAGGCTGAACCCGCGCACGTCCAGGATCTCGCCGAGCGGCACCTGGCCGAAGTGTACGCGGCGTTGCTTGGCGCGCGGATTCAGCCGCGCGAGGCGCGAGCGCAGCGCCTCGACGTTCTCGCCCGGCGCGAGGTCGGCCTTGGAGATCAGCAGCCGGTCCGCGAACGCGACCTGCTCACGCGCCTCGCGGTGCGCGTCGAGCTGGCGCGGCGCATGCACTGCATCGACCATGGTCAGGATCGCGTCGAGCAGGTACTCGCGCGCGATGTCGAGGTTCATGAAGAAGGTCTGCGCCACCGGCGCGGGATCGGCCAGGCCGGTGGTCTCGATGAGGACACGTTCGAAGGCGATCTCGCCCTGCCGGCGACGGCGGGCGAGCTCCCCGAGGGTACGGACCAGGTCGCCCCGCACCGTGCAGCAGATGCAGCCGTTGGTCATGACCACGATCTGCTCGTCGTGCTCCTGCAGCAGGATCTCGTTGTCGACGCCTTCCTCGCCGAACTCGTTCTCCAGCACCGCGATGCGCTCGCCGTGCCGCTCGTGCAGGATGCGGTTGAGCAGCGTGGTCTTGCCGCTGCCGAGGAACCCGGTGAGGACGGTCACCGGGATGCGGGTTTCGCTCACTGCGACCCGGACGCAGCGCCGCCGGCCGTGATCAAGACGCTTCGGCCGGGCAGTGGCAGTGCCGGTCGAGCCGATGCCGCAGGACGTAGTTCACGACATGGGCGCCGATCAGGGCGACACTGCCGCAGACGGTCAGCACACGGCCCAGCGCCTCGGCCTCCCACTCCTCGGCGAACGCGCCCACGCTGATGAGGCACACGCCCGCCAGCCCGGCGGCGAACACGCTCAACCGCCGGTGCTGCCGGTAGCCGGGCCAGAAGCTGGCAAACGCCAGGATCGTGAGCAGGACCGCGAGCACCACGTGGAATTCGTGCCCGGTGAGGAACGCCGTGAGGAAGGCCGGCGTCATCAGCAGCAGCAGCGGCAGCGCGAGGCAGTGCACCATGCACAGTGCAGAGAGGCAGACGCCGACCCGGTCGACGAAGTCCGCGGGAGGGGCGACATGGGTTTGAGGCGGCATGGCGCGATCCGGTGGGATACAGGAGCGCCATGCTAGCCCAGATTCCCACCTAAGTGCAACTTCGTTGCATATGTTGCATAGGAAGCGGCGCTGTCAGCCCTGGGCCGACCGCCCCTTTCGCCCGCCGCTGCGGCGTGGGGCGCAGGCGGCGCAGACCCCGCGCACGGTCAGCTCCGTCTCCTCGCCCTTGAAGCCCGCGGGCAGGGCGACGGACGGCACCTTGGCCACCTCGTCCAGGCACACCACGTCGCCACAGGTGTTGCACTGGAAGTGCGGATGCGAGCCGGCGTGCCCGGCGTGCACCTCGGCATTGAAGCGCCAGACGCGGTCATCTCCGGCGATCCGGTGCGCCAGGCCCTGCTGCGTGAGCCAGTCGAGGATGCGGTAGACGGTCACCCGGTCCATCGACAGGACCGGATCCAGGCGCGCCTCCACCTCCGCGTGCGTGAGTGCGTGGCTCGCCTCGAGGAGGCACGCGAGCACGGCGATGCGGCCGCGGGTCACGCGGCTGCCACCATCGCGCAACAGCGCCTCGGCCTGCTCCTGGAAGTGCGCGGAAGACGTCATCGGGTTTCGGGCTCGGGCGCGGACACCGCGCCCGTCCCGGTAATTCTACAGCGCGAACGGACTCCCGGTCAGCCCGGACGGACGGTGCCACGGTGCAGGACGCACCCGGCACCGCCTGCCGCGCCAATCAGGTCAGCGTGGCGCCGCGGGTCTCGACGTAAACGGCGTAGAGCGAGGTGCTGCCGGTCATGAACAGCCGGTTGCGCTTGCTGCCGCCGAAGCAGACGTTGGACACGATCTCCGGCATGCGGATCTGGCCGATGCGGGTGCCGTCCGGCGCGAACACGTGCACGCCGTCGTAGCCATCGCCTACCCACCCCATCGCGGCCCAGACGTTGCCGTCCTCGTCGCAGCGGATGCCGTCGGCGAAGCCCACCTTGCCGTTCATCTCCATGCTGGCGAAGGTGCGCGGGTTCTTCAGCTTCTTGTCGACCACGTCGTAGACCCAGATCACGCTCTTCGCGTTGGAGTAGTGCGACAGGCCGGTGTCGGCGACGTAGCACTTCTTGAAGTCGGGCGAGAAGCACAGGCCGTTGGGCTTGAACGGCTCGTCGGCGACCTTCTCGACCTTGCCCGGCGCATCGATGCGATAGATGGCCTCCTTCTGGATCGGCTGCGGGCTGCCGGTGTTGAGCCGCACACCTTCATAGTTCATCAGCCCGCCGTAGCCCGGGTCGGTGAAGAACATCCAGCCGTCAGGATGGCACATGCCGTCGTTGGGCGCGTTGAACTCCTTGCCGTCCGGGGACTTGTCGGCGAGCACCGTGTAGCTGCCATCGAGCTCGTAGCGCCCCACGCGGCGCGTGCCGTGCTCGAAGGCGATCTGGCGGCCCTGGTAGTCGAAGGTGTTGCCATTGCTGTTGCCGGACGGGTAGCGGAAGCGGCGGGAGACGTGACCGTCCTCCTCGCACCAGCGCAGCTGCTCGTTGTTCGGGATGTCGCTCCAGAGCAGGTAGCGGCCCACCCCGCTCCATGCCGGGCCTTCCGCCCACATCGTGCCGCGGTACAGGCGCACGATCGGCGTGTTGCCCAGCTTGTACTTGAAGCGCTTGTCCAGCACGATGACGTCGGGGTTCGGATAGCGCGCGATCGGGCCGTCCGGATCGTACTGGTCGATGAAGTTGTTGGCAAAGGCTTCCGACGACATGCCGGTGATGGCAGCGACGGCCGAGGCGGCGGTGAGGAACTGGCGGCGGCTCATGCCGCGGGGTTCCTGGTTCGCCTGGCCCTGCGCCGGCTTGGCCAGGTCGATGAAGCGATGCTCCTGTACGCGTTCCATGCTGCGATCTCCTCTTGTAGGTTGTTCTGTCCGGAGGTGGGGCAGCCCCTCCGGCGCGTGGCCGGGCCCGCATCCGGAGCCCCGGACGCCACGTAGAACTTCTACACCGATCGGAAGTTCCGTGCAACTACGTTGCAAGCGCCCCGCCGTCAGCCCCGGCGTCGGCCGGCCCGGAGTAGAATTTGACGCCCATCGCACATGCGCACGCCGCACCCCTTCGCCCGGATACTGCACCCTGGGCCACGCGTCGGCGCACACCTCCCACGAGTCCAACCGAAAATGAACCGCAACGACACCGAACAGGCCTTCGCGACCCGCGCCATCCACGCCGGCCAGGAACCCGACCCGACCACGGGCGCCGTCATGCCGCCGATCTACGCGACCTCCACATTCAGGCAGCGCTCGCCGGGGGAGCACACCGGGTTCGAGTACGCGCGCTCCCAGAATCCCACGCGCATGGCGTTCGAGCGCTGCGTCGCCGACCTCGAATCGGGCAAGTCGGCCTGGGCGTTCTCCTCCGGCCTGGCGGCCATGGGGACGGTGCTCGAGCTGCTGGAGTCGGGCAGCCACATGGTGGCCGCGAACGACCTCTACGGCGGCAGCTGGCGCCTGTTCGAGCGGGTGCGTGGCCGCTCGATGGGGCTGCGGGTGACCTACGTCGATCCCGACCGTCCGCAGGCGTTCGAGCAGGCGCTGCAGCCGGACACGCGCATGATCTGGGTGGAAACGCCGAGCAACCCGATGCTCAAGGTGACCGACCTCGCCGCCGTCGCCAAGCTCGCCCGCGCACGCGGGATCCTCACGGTGTGCGACAACACGTTCGCGTCGCCCTACGTGCAGCGCCCGCTGGAGCACGGCTTCGACATCGTCGTGCATTCGGTGACCAAGTACATCAACGGGCACTCCGACGCCATCGGCGGCGTGGTGATCGTCGGCGACAACAGCGATCTCACCGAGCGCTTCGGCTTCATGCAGAACGCGATCGGCTCGATCATGGATCCGTTCACCAGCTTCCTCGCCCTGCGCGGGCTGAAGACCCTGCCGCTGCGGATGGAGCAGCACTGCACCAACGCGCTGGAGCTGGCCCACTGGCTCGACCGCCATCCCAGGACCGAGAAGGTGGTCTACCCGGGGCTGCCCAAGCATCCGCAGCACGCGCTGGCGGCAGCCCAGATGCGCGGCTTCGGCGGCATGATCTCGGCCTACCTGCGTACCGACCTCGCGGGCACCAAGCGCTTCTGCGAACGCTGCCAGCTGTTCACGCTGGCGGAGAGCCTGGGCGGGGTGGAGAGCCTGGTGGGCCATCCCGGCCTCATGAGCCACGCCTCGCTCCCCGCACAGCGCCGCGCCGAGCTCAACCTGACCGACAACCTGGTGCGGTTGTCGGTGGGCATCGAGGACGTGCGCGACCTGATCCGCGATCTCGACCAGGCGCTGGCCGCCATCTGAGGCTCGCATGACCTCCTCCCGCCTGATGTTCGGTCTGGTCTTCCTCGCCTGCGCGGGGTTGATGGGCGTCGGCCTGTACCTGCAGCACGTCGAGCGGCTCGAGCCCTGTCCGCTGTGCATCATGCAGCGCTACGCGTTCGTGCTCACCGGCGTCATCGGCCTCGTCGCTGCGCTGCACGGTCCGCGACGGGTGGGGCAGGCCCTGTATGGCGGCCTCATCGTGCTGGCCGCGGGCACCGGTGCGGGCATCGCCGGGCGCCAGGTCTGGCTGCAGCACAACCCGCCCGTGGCGCTCGACTGCGGGCCGGATCTGGGCTACATGCTCGACTCGTTTCCGCTCACGCAGGTGCTGCCGAAGATCTTCAAGGGCGAGGGCGACTGCGCCGCGGTCACCTGGCGCCTGCTCGGACTGTCGATCGCGGAGTGGGCCCTGATCTGGTTCGCCGCCTTCATCGCCGCAGGCATCTTCCTGGCGGTTGCGCGCCGTAACCGCCTGCAGGACTGACCCGGCAGCAGCCACCCATGGCCACCCTCCCGGCAGCAGCTCGCGGCGCTGGCACGGGGGGTACAGGCGATCCCCGGCCCCCCCCGCGCACCGGGCCGCCGGGCAAGGTGCCGATGGCCACCCGCATGGCACTGCTGTTCGTGCTGCTGGTGGTGCTCTTGCTCGGCGTGGCCACCGCGTACATGAGCTACAGCTGGCGTGCGGCGAAGGAGGCGCGCAGACAGGAACTCCACAATCTCGTCGCCCTGGGGGCGACCTCCTCCCAGCTGTTCCTGCAGCGCTACAGCGAACGGGCCGCCCTGCTCGCCCGTGACCTGGCCCACTCGACGCGTGCGGACGAGGCGGGCGAGCTCCTGCAGCGCTATCACGGCTCCGATCCCAACGTCGCCGCGATCTACCTGTTCAACGCCACCGGCAACGTGGTCGCCACGTCGAACCACGCGCCCGACCGGGACCTGCCGCCGCACCGGCGCGACCCCGTCTTCGCGCAGGACTTCCGCAAGCTGCTCGATTCCCCCGGTCCGCTGGTAGGACGAGTCCGTTACGGCAGCCGGGTCGAGGACTGGATCCTGCCGGTGCGCGCAGCCGGCACCCACGTGCGCAGCGGCGAGCGCTTCGTCGTGTCCATCGCCATCCCGCTGCGGCGGCAGCAGGCGGTCTCGCAGGGCGTGAGCCTGCCTGAGCACTGGGCCATCGGCCTGCTGCGCGACGACGGCTACCTCCAGGCACGCCATCCCGCCCCGCCCGACGCCAGGTCAGCGTTCCTGGAACCGCATGCCGGCGCACTGCTGGACCTGCTTGTGCGCGAGCGCTTTCCGCGGGAAGGATCGGTGGAGGGTCCGGGCACGTTCTTCAATACGGACAAGACCCTGGTCGCGTTCAAGCGGCTGGACGACTTCCCGATGACCGCGTACGTGCGCATGCCGGCATCCGAAGTCTGGGCGGCGTGGCTCAACCACATGGCATTCCCCGCACTGCTGTTCACCGTCTCGCTGTTCGCGATGGTGGGCGCGGGCGCCTGGGCGGTGCGCCAGCAGCGCGAGCGCGAGGCCGAGCGCGACGCGGCGGAGCAGTCGCTGCGCGCCAGCGCGGCGGCGCTCGAGCGCCAGACCCTGCTGCTGGAGCAGTCGCAGCGCACCGCGCACATCGGCGCATGGGAGCTCGACGTGGCCCGCGACCAGCTGTACTGGACGCCGGAGACCTACAGCATCCACGAGGTCTCGCCGGCCGAGTACCAGCCGACCTGGGACAGCGCGCTCGGCTTCTTCGCCTCCGACAGCGCACCGTTCATCCGCGACGCCATGCAGCGCGCGCTGAACACCGGCGAGCCGTGGGACCTCGAGCTGCAGCTGATCACGGCCAAGGGGCAGCGCATCTGGGTCCGCTCCACCGGCGCCGCCGAAGTGAACCAGGGCAGGGCCGCGCGCGCATGGGGCTCGTTCCAGGACATCACGCAGCGCCGCCGCTCCGAGGAGCAGATCATCCGGCTGGCGCACTACGACGAGCTCACCGGCCTGGCCAACCGCAACCTGTTCGGCACCCACCTCGCCCACGCGATCATCCGCGCACAGCGCAACGACCTGCGCCTGGCCGTGCTGTTCATCGACCTGGACCGCTTCAAGAACATCAACGACGCGCTCGGGCACGACGTGGGCGACGATGTCCTGCAGCTGGTCGCGCGGCGGCTGACCGAGGCGCTGCGCGCATCGGACATCCTGGCACGCCTGGGCGGGGACGAGTTCGTCGTGATCGCGGAGGACGTCGGCCAGCCGGAAACGGTGGCGGTGCTGGCCAACAAGCTGCTCGCCGCGGTGGACCAGCCCCTGCCGGTCCGCGGGCACGAGTTCGCACTGAGCGCGAGCATCGGCATCGCGCTGTTTCCGGGAGACGGCACCGACGCCCACACGCTGCTGAAGAACGCCGACACCGCCATGTACCGGGCCAAGGAGCTGGGGCGCAACACCTACCAGTTCTACTCGCCGCAGATGGGTTCGGCCAATGTGCACCGGCTCACGCTGGAGACGCATCTCAAGCGCGCGGCCGCCGAGGGGACGCAGTTCCTGCTGCACTACCAGCCGCGCGTGGCCCTGTGCGACGGCCGCGTGCTGGGGGTCGAGTGCCTGTTGCGCTGGATGCATCCGGAGCGCGGCGTGGTGTCGCCGGCGGAGTTCATCCCGCTGGCCGAGGAGCTGGGACTGATCCAGAACATCGGCGAGTGGGTGCTGCGTGAAGCCACGCGCCAGGCGGCCGAGTGGCACCGCGCCGGCCTCCCGGCGATCCGGGTCGCAGTCAATCTCTCGGCCCAGCAGCTGTATGCCCCCGACTTCCTGCAGGGGCTGCGCGCCCTGCTCACCCAGCACGCACTGGACCCCGGCACCCTGGAGCTCGAGATCACCGAGAGCGTCGTGATGCAGCGGACCCAGCAGGTGGCCGAGCTGCTGCACGCGATCCGGACCCTGGGCGTGCACCTGTCGGTCGACGACTTCGGCACCGGCTACTCGTCGCTCGGCTACCTCAAGCGCCTGCCCATCCACAGCCTCAAGATCGACCGCTCGTTCGTGCATGACGTGCCGCAGGACCCGGACGACTCCGCCATCGTGCGCGCGGTGATCGCACTCGCGCACAGCCTGCGCATCCAGGTCGTCGCCGAGGGCGTGGAGACGCCGGCACAACTGGAGTTCCTGCGTGCCGAGGGCTGCGACGAGGTGCAGGGCTTCCTGGTGAGCCGTCCGGTGGTGGCCGAGGTGATCACCGAGCTGCTGGCCGGCGGGGCCGTCTACCCCGGGGTCGCGACCACCTCTCCCGCGTAGGAGTTGACCGCAGAGGCGCGCAGGCGGCGAGGACGCACAGAGAAGAGCGTCGAAAACGGTATGGCGGAGGAATCACGCGCACGTTCGACCTGTGCGCTGCGTCTGGTCGGTTTCCTCTGCAGGTTCTCTCTGCGTCTTTGCGCCTGTGCGGCGAGGTGCAAGTCTGACGCCTTACGCCTGGGGAACCGCCACCCCGACCATGCAATCGCGCGTCACGATCGACGCGAGTTGCTCCTCGCTCCAGCCCTCGGTGCCGGCGGGCCGCGCAGGCAGCACGAGGTAGCGCATATCGGCGGTGGAATCGTGCACGCGCACGGTCACGTCGTCGGGCAGGTCGAGGCCGAACTCGTGCAGCACCGCCCGCGGCTCGCGCACGGCGCGGCTGCGGTAGCTGCGGCTCTTGTACCAGTCGGGAGGCAGGCCCAGCAGGAAGCGCGGATAGCACGAGCACAGCGTGCACACCACCAGGTTGTGCACCTCCGGGGTGTTCTCCACCACGACCAGCTTGTATACGCCGCGTTCGAGGCCGAGATCCTCGAGTGCGTCATTGCCCCGGCTCATCAGCTTCGCCTTGTAGGCGGGGTCGGTCCACGCGCGCGCGACCACCTTCGCCCCGTTGGCCGGATTGCGCGCATCCATCTTCTCGACCTCGCGCCGCACCTGGTCGGCATCGAGCACGCCCTTCTCGATGAGCAGCTCGCGCACCGCGATCTCCATCACCTGGTAGTGGGTGAGGGTGTCGTCGGCATCGGCCCGCACCGGATGCGGATGGGAGTGATCGTGGTCGTGCTGGTCGTGCTCGTGTTCCTGCATGGTCGCCCTCAGGCCGGTTCCAGCCAGTGCTGGTAGATCTCGATGTCCACGGTGTCGGCCGCAGTGCCGGCATAATCGGGCCACACCTCCCGCTGCACGAAGCGCACGCGATAGAGGGGCTGGGCCGGCAGGCCGGAACGGGCATAGGCCAGCTCCTCGGGGTTGGGATACGCCCCGCAGAGCCGCTCGATCACGCCGGTGTGGCCGCGGATGTACCACGGCGTGCGGATGTGGCCCGGCACGTCGGCCCGGCGCACCTTGACGCGGTCGCCCGGGCGAAACCGGGCCTCTGCGGCTGCTGCGCTCATCGGCATTCGTCCCGGTGACGCGCCTCGACCTCCGCCATCTTGCGCCCGAGGTCGTCGATGGTGATGACGCCGCGCTGGATGAGCGTCTGGGTGATCGAATGGATCCAGCGCTCGTAGTAGGTCATGCGGTCGTAGGCGTCCGGGCCGATCGACTCGATGTTCTTGCGCAGCTCGTCCACCGTCATGTGCTTCGCGGCGGAGAGCAGCACCATGAGCGCGTCCACGCGTTTCTCCCACAGCGCGTAGTCGTGCTCGGTGCGCTGGACGGTGTCGGCGGGCAGACCGCCCATGTCGTGATGGCTGCGCATGGCATGCGTGGCGGCCTTCGACGCCGCCGGGTGGGGGATACGGGACCGATTATAGTCCCCGCGTCGGACGCTAGCGCGCGCTGGCAGCGGTGCCGCCCGCCGGCGGCGCAGCGGGGGGCGCGGGCGGTGCCGAAGCCGGCGACGTCGGCGCAGGAGCGGCCGCCACCGGTAGCGGCGCCGGATTGATCCGCGAACCCTCGCTGACGGTGTTGGGCAGGTTCACCGCCACTTTCACGCCGGCGTCGACGCCGCTCGCGATCCGGATCACCTTGCCATCCGTCCCCGCGATCTCCACCGGGGTCAGCCTCACCTTGTCGTCGGTCCCCACCACCGCCACGAACGACTTGCCATCGCGCGTCACCAGCGCCCCGGCCGGCGCCTCGACATAGCTGCGGGCGGGGATCAGCAGCGAGACGGTGACGAAGCTGCCCGGGATGAAGGTGCCCTTGCTGTTGTCCACGTCCACCTGCGTCATCATCGTGCGCGTCCGGGGGTCGAGCTCCCCGGAGATGCGGCTCACGGTCGCCTTGCCCTTGATCTCCGCGTTGCTGGCGTCGGTGATCTCGACCTGTGTGCCCGGCTTGACGTAACCGGCCTCGAACTGGTCCACGTACACCGTCACGCGCAGCTTCGAGGTATCCGAGATGGTCACCACCGGTTGTGCCGAGCTGCGGTTGGCCGTGGCATTGGTGACCAGCGTACCGACGTCGGCGTAGCGCGCGGTCACCACCCCGTCGAACGGCGCCGCCAGGACGCGGTAGCTCTGCATCGTCCTGATCTCGCGCACCTGGTCGCTCTGCGTCTTGACGTCGGTCTCGGCGTTGTCCAGCGACTGCTGCGAGAAGAAGCCCTGCGCGGCCAGATCCCTGGTCCGATCGAGCAGCCGCTGGCGATTCTCCAGCGACGCCTGGGCAGAGCGGTACTGCGCATCCAGTTCGGGCGAGGTGACCTCGGCGATGAACTGGCCCGTCCGCACCCGGTCCCCGGCGTCCACCGCGATGCGGGTCACGTAGCCGCTCACCTTGCCATACAGCGTCGCCTGCTTGTAGGGCAACGCTTCGCCGACCAGGCTCACCTTGCGGAAGTCCGGCCCGCGCGCGGTCACCGCAGTGGCCACCAGCGGCCCCTTCTCCACCTGCTGGTCGCGGGCCTTCGCCTCCTGCGCCAGGCGCTCCTGCTTGGCCTGGTAGAACCAGTACACGGCGCCGGCCGCCGCGAGCACCGCCACGAACAGGAAGATGTAGAAGACGAAGAACGAATCTCGACGCTCGGCCCTCATGCCGCCAGCTCCTCAGGTTTGCTCGCCGCGCGCTTCGGCTTCGAACCGGGTGTCGAGCTGGTGCAGGACCGGCGCGCCCTTGCGCAGGAAGGTGTAGATCACGGGCACCACGAACAGCGTGGCGATGGTGGCGACAGCCAATCCCCCGATCACGGCCCGGCCCAGCGGGGCATTCTGCTCCCCGCCCTCGCCCATGCCGATCGCCATCGGCAGCATGCCGATGATCATGGCGAGCGCGGTCATCAGCACCGGCCGCATCCGCGTCTTGCCGGCCTCGATCGCGGCATCGATGACCGACATCCCGGGATGCGCGACGCGCACATCGTTGGCGAAGCTCACCACCAGGATCGAGTTGGAAACCCCGATGCCCACCGCCATGATCGCCCCCATCAGCGACATGACATTGATGGAGGTGCCGGTGAGGGCGAGCATCCACAGGATGCCGATCAGGGCACCGGGCACGGCCATCATGATGATGAACGGATCGACCCAGGACTGGAACAGCACCACCAGCAGCGCGTAGACGAGGATGATGGCCAGCACGAGGCCGAGCAGCAGCCGTTCGAAGGAGGCCTCCATGACCTGGTACTGCCCGCGGATGTTGATCTTCACCCCCGCAGGAAAGTCCTTCTCGGAGGTGATCGACTCGATCGCCCTCTTCACGTCGGTGATCACGCCGCCCATGTCGCGGCCCTGGATGTTGGCGGCGAGGTCGATCACCCGCTGCACCGTGTAGTGGCTGACCGACTGGAAGCTGGTCTCCGGCCGCATCGACGCGAAGTTGCCGATGCGATTCACCGGCGCACCGGGCACCGCGGTGAGATCCGTGGTGGCAGTACCGTCGACCGGACCGCCGCCCTGCCTGGTGATCGGCGTGCTCATCAGCTGGTCCACGCTCTGCAGGTTGCGGATCGGCGTCTGCACCGACACGACGTAGTTCACTCCGTTGGGCGCCAGGTAGTACGAGGGCGAGATCAGCACGCTGGAGGACAGCGAGGTCAGCAGGCTGTTGGCGACATCGCGCGCGCTCAGGCCCAGGCGCGCAGCCCGCACCCGGTCGATGTTCACCCGCATCGCCGGGTAGTTCAGCACCTGGATCTGGCGCAGGTCCACGATGCCGGGAATGCGCTCGAGCAGGGTGCGCAGGCGCCCCGCGTACTTCTGCCCGCGCTCGAAGTTGGCGTCCTGGATCTGCACGTCCAGCGGTGCGGGCAGCCCGAAGTTGAGCACCTGCGTGACGATGTCCGCGCTCTGGAAGTACAGCGAGGAGCCGGGGAACTTCGGCGGAATCTCCTCGCGGATGCGCCGCATGTAGTAGGCGCTGGGCTTGTGCTCGCCCTTGAGCGAGATGAGGATGTCTGCGTCCATCCCGCTGATGTTGTCCGTCGCGACGAACGCCAGGTTGTAGAAGATCGGCACGCCCAGCATGTCGTTGATCGTGCCGAGCTCCTCCACCGGGATGATCCTGCGGATCTCGTCCTCGACCTGCAGCACGATCTTCTCGGTCTCCTCGATGCGCGTTCCGATCGGGGCGCGGAAGTGCAGCTTGAGGATGCCCACGTCGGCGGTCGGGAAGAAGTCGGTGCCGACCACCTGGTAGAGCAGTGCGCTCACGGCCCCGAACAGCAGGAGCGCCACCAGGACGAAGGGCCGGTGGTGCAGCACCACCGCCATCACCGCGCCGTAGCCGTCGCGCATGCCGTCGAGCACGCGCTCGCGCAGCGCGTTCAGCCGCGCCGCCAGGCCGGCCTCGCTGTGGCGCTCGCTGGCAAGCAGGGCGCGCGAGAGCATCGGCACCAGCGTGAACGACAGGATGTAGGAGGCGAGCAGCGAGAAGACGACCGACAGGGCCAGCGGGATGAACAGGTACTTCGACACCCCGTAGAGGAAGGCCACCGGGATGAACACGATGCAGATGGCGAGCGTGGCCATGGTGCGCGGCAGCGCCACCTCGCGCGAACCCTCGATGATCGCGACGGTCAGCGGCTGCCCGAGCATGCGGTGCCGGTGGATGTTCTCCACCGCGACGGTGGCGTCGTCGACCAGGATGCCGGTGGCCAGCGCCAGCCCGCCGAGCGTCATGAGGTTGATGGTCTGGCCGGTGAAGTAGAGCCCGAGCAGGCCTGCGAAGATCGCCACCGGGATGGAGGTGATGACGACGATGGTGTTGCGCCAGCTGCCCAGGAACACCAGGATCATCAGGGAGACCAGCAGCGAGGCCACCACGGCCTCGAAGGCGACGTTGCGTACCGCGGCACGCACGTACACCGACTGGTCGAAGTCAAGATTGATCTCGACACCGTCCGGGGCGCCCTTCCGGATCTCGGGCAGGATCTCGCGCGTGGCCTCCACCACCTTCAGGCTCGACGCGTCGGAGTGCTTGAGGATGGTGAGGTAGGTCGCACGCTTGCCGTTGACGTGGACCATGTTGTTCTGCTCGGCGAACCCGTCGCCGACCCTGGCCACGTCACGCAGCAGCACCGGCACGCCATCCACCACCTTGACCGGCATCTCGGCGAAGTGCTCCACCAGCGCCGGGCTGGCGTTGGTGAGCACGTTGTAGTCGAGCGTGCCGATGCGTGCCGTACCGGCCGGTGCCAGCACGTTGGAGGCCTGGAGTGCGCTCACCACGTCGTACGGGGACACGCCCTTCGCCTGCATGACCGCCGGTTCGAGGTCGACGTTGACCTGGCGTTGCCGGCCGCCGAACGGTGCGGGCACGGTGAGGCCGGGGATGGTGAACAGCTTCACGCGCACGAAGTTCAGTGCGTGATCGTAGAGCCGGCCCTCCGGCACGGTGTTGCTGAAGAAGTTCATCTGCACGATCGGCACGGTGGCCGCGTCGTAGCGGATGATCAGCGGAGGCGTGGTACCGGGCGGGAAGATGCGCAGGATGGTGCCGTTGACGGCGTTGATCTGGGCGATCGCCGCGCCCAGGTCCGCACCTTCGTGGAAGTACACCTTCACCAGGCCAACGCCGGGGATGCAGTGGGACTCGATCCGATCGATGCCGTTGACGGTGGTGGAATAGGCGCGCTCGCTGATGATCACGATGCGGCGCTCCATCTCCTCCGCGGACAGGCCAGGGTAGTTCCACCCCACGAAGACCACCGGCAGGTTGATCTTGGGGAAGAAGTCCACGACCATCGCCGTGAACGACGCGAGCCCGCCCAGCAGCAGCACGAGCAGGGACAGCACGGCGACGGTGTAGGGCCGCCTCAGGGCGAGGCGGACGAGGGCCATCATGGCCAGCGACCTCCAGCGCGCCCGCCCGGGTCCCGGCGGACGTCGGCTCCGGCGCAGTTTGGCCGGTCCTGAGAACCGATCAGTGCCCACGCCCCCCGGCGCGTCGACCCATTACGGCACTGCCCGTCTCGCAATCTCGCGAGCATAAGCAAATCGCCGCAGCAGGTCGAGTGCCACGCGTCCGGGTGGCGGCTGCGTGTAAGAGTTGCCCGCAGCGGCCGCCACAAAGACAAGGGGCCGGCGTGCGCCGGCCCCTTGTCCTCGGAGCGGGTGCGGTTACTTGACCAGCTTCTGCAGCTCGCCGCTCTGGTACATCTCGCGCATGATGTCCGCCCCGCCGACGAACTCGCCGTTCACGTACAGCTGCGGGATGGTGGGCCAGCTGGAGAAATCCTTGATCCCCTGGCGGATATCGGGGTCGGACAGCACGTTGACCGTGGCCACTTCGTCGGCGCCGCAGGCTTCGAGAATCTGCACCGCCGCGGCCGAGAAACCGCACTGCGGCGCCTCAGGCGTGCCCTTCATGTACAGCACGATGCGGTTCTCGGTGACCTGCTTGCGAATGCGTTCCTGGGCGTCCATGTCGAATACCTCTGGCAAGAAAAAGGGTACTGCCTGCGTACCCCTGTGACCGAGGCCGCACGGCATCGATTGCATGCAGTGTAGCATCAACGCGCGCCGAGCCGCCCGCCGCTCACGCGCGCGTGACCGGCGATGTCGCGGGCCGTGAAGACCTCCTCGAACCCCGCGGCACGCAGCGCGGTCGTCACCACATGCGCCTGGTCGTAGCCGTGCTCGAGCAGGAGCCAGCCGCCCGGGCGCAAGCGCGCCGGGGCCTCGACGACCAGTTGCTGCAGCAGGGCTGTTCCATCGCCGCCCGGCGTGAGCGCGTCCTGCGGTTCGAAGCGCAGATCACCTCGGAGCAGATGCGGATCGCCGCCCGCGACGTAGGGTGGATTGGAGACGATGAGGTTGAAGCTGCGCTCGTCAACGGGCGCGAACCCGGACCCGGCCAGGAGCTCGACATTGGCGACTGCGTGCCGCACGGCATTGCGCCGTGCCACCTGCAAAGCATCGGGCGACACATCGGTGGCCACGACATGCGCCAAGGGCCGGTGCACCCCCAGCGCGACCGCGATGCAGCCGCTGCCGGTGCCAATGTCCAGCACGTCGCAGGATGCCTGCGCGACGATGCGCTCCAGCGCGAGCTCGACCAGCAGCTCGGTCTCTGGGCGCGGAATCAGGACGGCGGACGTGACTTCGAAGTCGAGGCCGTAGAACTCGCGCGTGCCCAGGATGTACGCCACCGGCTCGCCGCGCAGGCGACGCTCCAGCGCGTGCTGATAGACCGATGTGGCGGCCGCCTCATCGGCCAGCTCCGGATGCGCGATGAGACGCGCCCGATCGAGGCCGGTGGTGCGAACGAGCAGGACTTCGGCCTCGTACCGCGCTTCGCGCAGCGGCAGGCCGAGCGCATCGGCGAGCAGTTGCGCATCGCGCGCAAGCACCGCCCCGGGTGCTGCGCTCAGGCGCTGCCCCCAGGGCTCACGCGCCGCCTCTGCACAGCTCACGACCTTTACCTCCACCGCGCGTCGGCGGCCCGCAGCGATTCGCCTTGCCGTCGATCCCCAAGCAAAGCTTGGGGCCCCTCGCCGGATGGCTCACGCGCCGCCTCTGCACACCTCACTACCCTTACCTCCACCGCGCGTCGGCGGCCCGCAGCGATTCGCCTTGCCGTCGAGGCCCCCGCGGCGCGTTGGGGCCCACCCCCGGGGGGGGACGCGGCGTGCGCCCCCAATTACCCGAGCGGCTC
>CAZFYX010000101.1:0-29874 GCA_964523885.1 uncultured Burkholderiales bacterium
CCGGCGACCACCGCGGCAACGCCAGCCGCTTCCGCTTCTGCACCGATCCTGGCGTCCCCGAGGGCCAGGGCCCGTCCGCCAACGCCCTGCGCAGCGGCACCAACTACGTCTGCAACGACATCTCCACCGACTCGCGCAACCTGGCCTGGCGCGAGCTGCTGCGGGAGATCGGCGTACAGGCCCAGGCCACCTTCGTCCTGCAGCGCGCCGGCCAGCCGGTCGGCACGCTGCACCTCTATGCCAGCCAGACCGGCTACTTCGACGAAGAACTGGTCGGCATGCTGGAGAAGCTCGCCGCCAACCTGTCCTTCGCGCTCGACAACTTCCAGCGCGATGCCGACCAGCGCGCCGCCGAGGCGGCGCTGCGCGAGAGCGAGAACCGCTTCCGCGACTTCGCCGACGCGGCCGGCGAGTACGTCTGGGAAGCCGACCTGGCCGGGTGCATCACCTACGTGTCGAGCCGCGTCCAGAGCGTGTGGGGCTACGCCGACCACGACCTCGTCGGGCGCCTGCCGGCGGATTTCATGCCCTCCGGCGAGATCGAGCGCGTGCGCGAGTGGCTGGCCAACAACATGCGCGCGGACGGCTCGTTCCGCGACCTCGAGCACCGCATCGTCACCCGCAGCGGCGAGACGCGCTGGCTGCTGGTGAACGCGGTGGGCCTGCACGACCAGCACGGCGCGCGCATCGGCCACCGCGGCACCGGCCGCGACGTGACCGACCGCAAGCTCGCCGAGGCGCGCATCAGCTACCTGGCCACCCGCGACCCGCTCACCGAGCTGCCCAACCGCGTGCTGTTCAACGACCGCCTCGAGCAGGGCATCGTGGCCGCGCGCCGCAGCCAGCAGTCGCTGGCGCTGATGTTCATCGACCTGGACCGCTTCAAGACCATCAACGACTCGCTCGGCCACCAGGTCGGCGACCTCCTGCTCAAGGAAGTGGCCGCGCGCATGCTCCACTGCATCCGCAAGGGCGACACGCTGTCGCGCCTTGGCGGGGACGAGTTCGTGGTCACCCTCGAAGGGCTGCAGCAGGCCGAGGACGCGGCGCACGTGGCCGGGAAGATCATCCGCGCGCTCGCGCGCCCGATCGAGATCGGCTCGCACACCCTGACCACCTCGTGCAGCATCGGCATCAGCATCTTCCCGCTGGATGCGGAAGACGATCGCACGCTGATGAAGAACGCCGACACGGCCATGTATCACGCCAAGGAGAAGGGCCGCAACAACTACCAGTTCTTCTCGCCCGAGATGAACGTGCGGGCGGTCGAGCGCCACACCCTGGAGACGGCCCTGCGCCGGGCCATCGAGCGGCAGGAGTTCGTGCTCTACTACCAGCCGCAGGTCGACATCCGCACCAACCGCATCGTCGGGATGGAGGCGTTGCTGCGCTGGGTGCACCCGGAGCGCGGCCTGCTGCTGCCCAGCACCTTCACCGGGGTGGCGGAGGAGTCCGGCCTGATCGATCCGATCGGCCAGTGGGCGCTGCGCACGGCCTGCGAGCGTGCGAAGGCCTGGCAGGACGCCGGCTACCCGCCGCTCAAGATGGCCGTGAACATCTCGCCGCGCCAGCTGCTCAAGCCGCGCGAGTTCTCGCGCAGCATCACTCGCATCCTCAACGCGACCGGCCTCGATCCGCAATACCTCGAACTGGAGATGACCGAGTCGCTGCTGCTGCAGAACGCCGAGGAGAACATCGCGATGCTGCGCAAGCTGGGCAAGGACGGCGTGCGCATCGCCGTGGACGACTTCGGCATCGGCTACTCGTCGCTGTCCTACCTGCGCCAGCTGCCCATCGACACGCTCAAGATCGATCGCACCTTCGTGCGCGACATCGAGAGCGATCCGGAGGACGTGGCCATCATCCAGGCCGTGGTCGCGATGGGCCACAGCCTCGAGCTGCAGGTCACGGCCGAAGGCGTCGAATCGCGCGGCCAGCTGCAGGCGCTCTCCAAGCTCGGCTGCGACGAGTACCAGGGCTATCTCTTCAGCAAGCCGCTGCCCGCTGTGGAGATCGCGGGCAAGTTCCTCGCCCCGCGCCATCTCGATCTGCGCGTGTCCAACTCCTGAGCCCGTCGTGCAGGCGCCTCGCACCTGCAAAAAAGGGTGAACTCAAACACTTAGGGCAGGCACGGTCCTAGCTCATGGTCGGTGACGAGTGACACCGACCATGACCGCACGCAGGCTATCCGCCTCGGCCCTCGCGGCCTCCCGCAGTGAATCCCCCGAGCCCCACGACGAAGCACTCAGGCATGTCCTGATGCTCGAACTGGCGCTCGCGGATGTCCATGCGCTGATGCTGCAGGCGGGAGACCGCGAGATGCTGTTCCAGGAGACCTGCCGCATCCTGGTCCAGAAAGGCGGTCTGCGCGCGGCGGTGATCTCGGGCATCGACGAGGCCAGCGGACAACTCATGCCGATCGCGCGCGCCGGCGCACCGATCGACGACACCGGGCGCGAGCGGCCGCGATCCGACGCGATGCGAGGACCGCGCCGCGGTCCCGCCACCGTCCGCCCCCTGCGCGCCGCGGCCAACGCGGACGCAATGGATGCTTCCCCCGGCTTTCCGCTGCAAGCGGAAGGCGCTCCGGTCGCAATCCTGCACGTGCGCATCTCCGCCCAGTTGCCGCCGCATGCGCTGGACCTGCTGGAGAAGCTGGCCGCCAACCTGTCGATCGCGCTCGACCGCATCGAGGTGGAGCGTGCGCGCGGCGAAGCCGAGACGCTGCTCAAGCGCAACGCCTCGCGCTTTCGCGACATCGCGGACGCCTCGGCCGAGTACCTGTTCGAGATCGACCTGGACGGGCGCTTCATCTTTGTCTCGGAGGGCATCCAGCGGATCTCGGGCTACCGCCCGGAGGAAGTGATCGGCTGCACGCCGGCCGATCTGATGCCGCCGCGCGAGCGCGAGCGCGTGCGCGACTGGGCCGCCACCCACATCACCCCCGACGGGGTGCTGCGGGACTTCGAGCACCAGATCCTCACCAAGGGCGGGGAGACGGTGTGGCTGCGGGTCAGCGCCGTGGGCCTGTTCGATGAGCAGGGTCAACGCATCGGCCAGCGCGGCAGCGCACGCGACATCACCGGGCGCAAGCTCGCCGAGCAGCAGCTCGAGCAGGCGCGCCGCTTCCTGCACCAGCTGGTCGATGCCATCCCCGATCCCATCGGCGTCAAGGACCTCGAGGGCCGCTACGTGGCCGCGAACGACGCCCTGTGCGCCCTGCTCGGCCGCACGCAGGCCGAGATCCTCTATCGCCGCGACGAGGACCTGCTCAGCACCGAAGTCGCCCGCTCGTCCAGCCGGACCGACGCGCAGGCGCTGGCCGGCGCGGGCCCCGTGGAGTACGAGTGCGAGCTGGTGACCGGGGGCGTGCGGCGCTGGATCCTGGTGCGCAAGTCGGCGCTGGACCGCGCCGACGGCACCCGCGTGGTGGTCTCCGTGTTCACCGACCTGACCCAGCGGCGCGAGATGGAGCAGGCGCTGCGCGAGAGCGAGACCAGGTTCCGCGACTTCGCGGCAGCAGCCGGCGAGTTCGTCTGGGAAACCGACCTCGAGGGACGGTTCACCTATGTCTCGAGCCGGGTCGAGAGCGTCTGGGGCTTCCGCGAGCAGGAGCTGGTCGGACGCACCCCGCTCGAACTCGCCCCGCCCGGCGAAGCCGAGCGCGTGCGCCAGTGGCTCGAGCGCAACATGCAGGCGGATGGATCGTTCAAGGACCTCGAGCAGCGCATCGTCGGCAAGCAGGGCGAAGAGCGCTGGCTGCTGATCAACGCCGTGGGGCTGTTCGACAACGCGGGCCGGCGCATCGGCCAGCGCGGTGCCGCCCGCGACATCACCGACCGCAAGCTGGCCGAGGCGCGCATCAGCCACCTCGCCACGCGCGACGCCCTGACCAACCTGCCCAACCGCCTGCTGCTGGGAGACCGCCTGCAGCATGCGCTGGCCGCGGCGCGCCGCCAGGAACAGACGGTCGCGGTCATGTTCATCGACCTCGACCGCTTCAAGACCATCAACGACAGCCTCGGGCACGACGTCGGCGACGACCTGCTGTGCGAGGTGGCGCGCCGGCTGAGCCGCTGCGTGCGCGACAGCGACACCCTGGCCCGGCTGGGCGGCGATGAGTTCGTGATCGTGCTCGACGGCCTGAAGGACGCGGCCGATGCCCGCGTGGTCGGCCTCAGCGTCATGCAGGCGCTGGCTGCGCCGTTCATGATCCGCGGCCACCGGCTGGTGACCACGGCCAGCATCGGCGTGAGCTGTTTCCCGGACGACGGCCGGGACAGCGCCGCGCTGATGCGCAACGCCGACATCGCCATGTATCACGCCAAGGGCCTGGGCCGCAATTCGCTGCAGTTCTTCTCCGAGGAGATGAACCACCAGGCGATGGAGCGGCACAAGCTGGAGACGGCGCTGCGCCATTCGATCGAGGGCCGCGAGCTGCGGCTGGTGTACCAGCCGCAGATCACCCTGGGCGGCAGTCACGTGGTGGGCGCGGAGGCGCTGCTGCGCTGGCGCCATCCGGAGATGGGCGAGATCTCGCCGGCGCGCTTCGTGCCGGTAGCCGAGGAGACCGGCCTGATCGGCCCGATCGGCGACTGGGTCATCGAGGCCGCATGCGAACAGCTCGCGCGCTGGAAGGCAGTCCCCGGCCTGCGCCTATCGGTCAACCTGTCGGTCGGGCAGCTGCGCGACAGCAAGGCGTTCCTCGATCGCGTCCGTGGCCTGATCCACGGCGCCGGCGTGGATCCCCACCGGCTCGAATTCGAGATCACCGAGACCCTGCTGGCCTCCAACGTCGCCGACCACGCCGAAGTCCTGCGCCAGCTCGGCTCGCTCGGCTGCCCCATCGCGGTTGACGACTTCGGCACCGGCTACTCATCGCTGAGCTACCTCAAGCGCCTGCCCATCGACACATTGAAGATCGACCGCGGCTTCATGCGCGAGATCGTCACCGACGCCGACGACGCCGCGATCGTGAGCGCGATCGTGGCCATGGCGCGCAAGCTGAAACTGGAAGTGGTGGCCGAAGGCGTGGAGACGGGCGAGCAGCTCGCCGTGCTGCGCGACCTGGGCTGCGACCGCTACCAGGGCTACCTGTTCAGCCCGCCGGTGGCGGCGGACGAGTTCACGGAGCGGTTTCTGGCAGCGTGATGCCTGCTGCGTAACCGCCTTGACCGCAGAGGACGCAGAGGAACGCAGAGGTAAACCGCGGCCAGCCGGTATCCGCCGGTGCTACTGACTTGCCCCTCCTACCGATCAGTCGAGCGTCTCCTCTGTGTTCCTCTGCGCCCTCTGCGTCCTCTGCGGTCAACGCAGTAGCCGATAGGCAGCAGGTCGCACGTTCTACCGCGTCAACGCCCGCATCGCATCCTCCAGCCCGGCCAGCGTCAGCGGATACATCCGGTCCCCCATCAGCTGCCGGGTCATGCCGATCGACTCGTAGTAGCTCCAGCGGTCCTCGGGCTGCGGATTGATCCACGCGGCCTTGCCGTACACGTCCAGCATCCGCTGCAGCCACACCGCGCCGGCCTCCTCGTTGTGGTGCTCCACCGAGCCGCCGGGATGGGCGATCTCGTAGGGACTCATCGTCGCGTCGCCCACCAGCACCAGCTTGTAGTCGTGCCCGTACTTGTGCAGCACGTCCAGGGTCGGGATGCGCTCGGCGTGCCGGCGGCGGTTGTCCTTCCACACGCTCTCGTAGAGGAAGTTGTGGAAGTAGAAGTACTCCAGGTGCTTGAACTCCGTCCGCGCGGCGGAGAACAGCTCCTCGCAGATCTTCACGTGGTCGTCCATCGACCCGCCCACGTCGAGGAACAGCAGCACCTTCACGGCGTTGTGCCGCTCCGGGACCAGTTTCAGGTCGAGGTAGCCGGCGTTGCGCGCCGTCGAGCGGATGGTGTCGTCCAGGTCCAGCTCCTCCGGCGCACCCTCGCGCGCGAAGCGGCGCAGCCGGCGCAGCGCCACCTTGATGTTGCGCGTGCCCAGCTCCACCTCGTCGTCGAGGTTGCGGTACTCGCGCTTGTCCCAGACCTTCACCGCGCGCCGGTTGCGCGAGCTGTCCTGGCCGATCCGCACCCCTTCGGGGTTGTAGCCGTAGGCGCCGAACGGCGAGGTGCCGCGCGTACCGATCCACTTCGACCCGCCGTCATGGCGCTCCTTCTGCTCTTCGAGCCGCTTGCGCAGCGTCTCCATCAGCTTGTCCCAGCCGCCGAGCGACTCGATGAGCTGCTTGTCCTCCTCGGACAGCAGCAGCTCGGCGTTGGCCTTGAGCCACTCCGCGGGAATCACCGCGAGCAGGTCCTCCGGGAGCGAGACGATGCCGCGGAAGTACTCGGCGAACACCCGGTCGAAGCGGTCGTAGTGGCTCTCGTCCTTGACCAGGCACACCCGCGCCAGGTAGTAGAAATCGTCCACGCTGTTCGAGGCCACGTGCTGGCGCAGCGCCTCGTGCAGCGTGAGGAACTCCTTGAGCGAGACCGGAACCCCGCCTTCCTTGAGCTTGTAGAAGAAGTCGGTGAGCATCGGGAATCCTCAGCGGCCGGGACAGAAAACCGCATTCACCGCACAGGACGCAGAGGAACGCAGAGGAGAACCCAAGCTCATCTCCATGCTTTCCTCTGCGCCCTCTGCGTCCTCAGCGGTTGAGGCGGTATAAGGGGTAGCGCCCGATCAGGCGCGGCCCCGCCGCGACATGAACACCAGCCGCTCGAACAGGTGCACATCCTGCTCGTTCTTCAGCAGCGCCCCGTGCAGCGGCGGCACGATCTTGTGCTGGTCCTTCGAATGCAGCGCCTCGGGCGGGATGTCCTCGGCCATCAGGAGCTTGAGCCAGTCCAGCAGCTCCGAGGTGGACGGCTTCTTCTTCAGCCCGGGCACCTCGCGGATCTCGAAGAACGCCTCCAGGGCCTCGCGCAGGAGGGTCTTCTTGATGCCCGGATAGTGCACCTCGACGATGCGCTCCATCGTCTCCTTGTCCGGGAAGCGGATGTAGTGGAAGAAGCAGCGGCGCAGGAACGCGTCGGGCAGCTCCTTCTCGTTGTTGCTGGTGATGATGATCGCCGGCCGGTGGCGCGCCCTGACCAGCTGCTGCGTCTCGTAGACGTAGAACTCCATGCGATCGAGCTCGCGCAGCAGGTCGTTGGGGAACTCGATGTCGGCCTTGTCGATCTCGTCGATCAGCACCACCGCCGGCTGCTCCGACTCGAACGCCTCCCACAGCGGTCCGCGCTTGATGTAGTTGGCGATGTCGTGCACGCGCTGCTCGCCGAGCTGGGAATCGCGCAGGCGCGAGACCGCGTCGTACTCGTACAACCCCTGCTGGGCCTTGCCGGTGGACTTGATGTGCCACTGGATCAGCGGCCGCCCCAGTGCCCTGGCGACCTCCACGGCGAGCATGGTCTTGCCGGTGCCGGGCTCACCCTTGATCAGCAGCGGGCGCTCCAGCGTGATGGCGGCATTGACCGCCATGGTGAGGTCGTCGGTGGCGACGTAGGACTCGGTGCCTGTGAAACGGGACATGAAGGCTCCCTGTCCCTTGGCGGGCAGGGCCGGGCGATGAAGGGTGAGCGATTATATCCGGGCGGCGGCGGCTCCTCCCGGGCAGTACAATGTCCGGTTCGGAGGAGAAGACCATGCCCAGATTCAATGCCAACCTCAGCATGATGTTCAACGAGGTGGACTTCCTGGAGCGCTTCGGCGCGGCAGCGCGCGCCGGCTTCAAGGGCGTCGAGTTCCTGTTCCCGTATGCCCACGACAAGAACCAGCTCGTGGAGCTGGTGAAGAAGAACAGCCTGGAGGTGGTCCTGTTCAACATGCCGCCGGGAGACTGGAACGCAGGCGACCGCGGCCTGGCGTGCGATCCGAGCCGCAAGGGCGAGTTCCAGGACCTCGTCGGCAAGGCCATCGACTACGCACTGGCGCTGGGGTGCAGGCAGCTGCACTGCATGGCAGGCCTGAAGCCGCGCGGGGTCAACGAGGACCAGATGCGGGCGGCCTACGTCGCGAACCTGCAGTTCGCCGGCAAGGAAGCGGACCGGCACGGCATGAATGTCCTGATCGAGGCGATCAACGTCCGCGACATCCCCGGTTTCTACCTCAACACTTCGCGCCAGGCCATCGACGTCCTCCACTACGTCGGCCTGCCGAACGTCAAGTTCCAGTACGACATCTACCACATGCAGATCATGGAGGGCGACCTCGCACCCACCATCGAGAAGCACCTGGCGCAGATCGCCCATATGCAGCTCGCGGACACCCCCGGCCGCCACGAACCCGGCACCGGCGAGATCAACTACGAGTTCCTGTTCCAGCACATCGACCGGATCGGCTACCAGGGCTGGATCGGCTGCGAGTACCGGCCGGCCACCACCACCGAGGCCGGGCTGGGGTGGGTGAAGCGCTACCTTGCACAATAAGAACAACGCATCCACCGCAGAGGGCGCAGAGGAACGCAGAGGAAAGGCGCAAGGCAGTCCTCTGCGTTCTCTGCGTCCTCTGCGGTAAGAGAGGTTCGCCGTGACACCAAGACCAAGTGAACTGCTGAGGAACATGTTCGACGCCGCCATCGCCCGCGCGATGCCGGAGAAGTGCGTGCCGCCGTTCCTGCCCCAGCCGCCCCGGGGTCGCACCATCGTCGTGGGCGCAGGCAAGGCGGCCGCCACGATGGCGCAGGCGGTCGAGAACCACTGGGCCGGGGAGTTGTCTGGACTGGTGGTGACGCGCTACGGGCACCATGCTCCCTGCCGGCGCATCGAAGTGGTGGAGGCCTCGCACCCGGTGCCGGACCTCGCCGGGCGCGAGGCGGCCGAACGCATGCTCAAGCTGGTGCAGGGACTCGGCGAGGATGACCTGGTGCTGTGCCTGATCTCCGGCGGCGGGTCCGCCCTGCTCGCCCTGCCCGCCCACGGCCTGACGTTGCAGGACAAGCAGGCGATCAACCGGGCGCTGCTCAAGAGCGGCGCCAATATCACGGAGATGAACTGCGTGCGCAAGCACCTGTCGGCGATCAAGGGCGGCCGGCTGGCGGCGGCGGCCTGCCCGGCACGCGTGGTCACGCTCACCATCTCCGACGTTCCGGGCGACGACCCAGCCGTGATCGCATCGGGCCCCACGGTGCCCGACCGCACCACCTTCGCGGACGCGCGGGCGATCCTGGAGAAGTATCAGATCCGCGAGCCGGTGGGCGTGATCGAGCACCTGCGCGCCGCCCGCGAGGAGACCCCCAAACCCGGCGACCCGCGGCTCGCACGCTGCGAGACCCACCTGATCGCGGCACCTCAGCAATCGCTCGAAGCGGCGGCCGAGGTCGCGCGTGCGGCCGGGTTCACGCCGTTGATCCTCGGCGATGCGCTGGAGGGCGAGTCGCGCGAAGTCGCGATGGTGCACGCCGGCATCGCGCGCCAGGTCCTGCGCCACGGTCAGCCGGTGCGGGCGCCCTGCGTGCTGCTCTCCGGCGGCGAGACCACGGTGACCGTGCGCGGCAAGGGTCGCGGCGGCCGCAATGCGGAGTTCCTGCTGGCCCTCACGGTTGCACTGGACGGCCTGCCCGGCGTCTATGCGCTGGCCGGCGATACGGACGGCGTCGATGGCACCGAAGACAACGCCGGTGCGATCCTGACGCCCGACACGCTCGCCCGCGCGGCGGCGGCCGGCATGGACGCCAAGGCGCGCCTCGCCGATAATGACGGCTACAGCTTCTTCTCGGCGCTGGGGGACCTGGTCAAGACCGGTCCCACGCTCACCAACGTGAACGACTTCCGCGCCATCCTCGTGACGGGGTGATCCCCATGGGCAAACCCGAAACCATCCCCGCAGCAACCCGCGCAGTCGACAAGGACGAACTGGTCGCGCGCCTCGCCGAAGTGTTGCGCCCCGGCTGCCTGCTGCACACGGCCGAGGACCTCAAGCCCTACGAGTGCGACGGGCTCACGGCGTACTCGCAGCTGCCGCTCGCCGTGGCGCTGCCGGAGGACGAGGCCCAGGTCGCCGCCGTGCTGCGCGTGTGCAACGCGCTGAAGGTGCCGGTGGTGGCGCGCGGGGCCGGCACCGGGCTGTCCGGCGGCGCCATGCCGCACGCGCAGGGCGTGCTGCTGGGGCTGTCGAAGATGAAGCGCATCCTCGAGATCGACCCAGTGGCGCGCATCGCGCGCGTGCAGCCCGGCGTACGCAACCTCGCCATCTCGGAAGCCTCGGCGCCGCACGGCCTGTACTACGCGCCGGACCCCTCCAGCCAGATCGCGTGCTCGATCGGCGGCAACGTGGCGGAGAACTCCGGCGGCGTGCACTGCCTGAAGTACGGCCTCACGGTGCACAACGTCCTGCAGGTGCGCGCGGTCACCATCGAAGGCGAGATCCTCGAGATCGGCTCCGACGGCCTGGACAGCCCGGGCTACGACCTGCTCGCGCTGCTCATCGGCTCGGAAGGGCTGCTGGCGGTGACCACCGAAATCACCGTGAAGCTGCTGCCCAAGCCGGTCAAGGCGCAGGTGGTGCTGGCCGCTTTCGGCTCGCTCGTCGATGCAGGCAACGCGGTGGCCAACATCATCGCCGCCGGCATCATCCCCGCTGGACTCGAGATGATGGACAAGCTCGCGACCCAGGCCGTCGAGCAGTTCGTCCACGCCGGCTATCCGCTGGAAGCCGAGGCCATCCTGCTGTGCGAGTCGGACGGGACCGAGGCCGAGGTCGCCGCCGAGATCGAGAAGATGTCCAAGGTCATGCGCGACAGCGGCGCCATTGACATCCGCCTGTCGCGCGACGAGGCCGAGCGGCTGAAGTTCTGGTCCGGCCGCAAGTCGGCGTTCCCCGCCGTGGGCCGCATCCTGCCGGACTACTTCTGCATGGACGGCACCATTCCGCGCAAGCGCCTCGCAGAGGTGCTGAACGGGATCACCGAGCTGTCGAAGGAGTTCCGGCTCTCCTGCCCCAACGTGTTCCACGCCGGGGACGGGAACCTGCACCCGCTCATCATGTTCGACGCCAGCGACGACGACCAGATGCAGCGGGCGATCCAGTTCGGCTCGCGCATCCTCAAGCTGTGCGTCGAGGTCGGCGGCACCATCACCGGCGAGCACGGCGTGGGCATCGAGAAGATCAACGAGATGTGCGTGCAGTTCCGCCCCGGGGAACTGGAGGCGTTTCACGCGGTGAAGTCCGCGTTCGACCCCGACAGCCTGCTCAACCCTGGCAAGGCGGTGCCCACGCTGCATCGCTGCGCCGAGTTCGGGATGATGCACGTGCACCGCGGGCAGGAGAAGTTCGCGGACCTGCCGCGATTCTGACTGCCGCACGCCCGGTTCTACTTCAAACCGCATTCAACACAGAGGACGCCGAGGTACACAGAGGAAACCCGCCGCCCGAAGCAAGCCACGCAGAGATGCGATTTCCTCTGTGATCCTCTGGGTCCGCTGTGTTGAGCGCGCTTTGTTCCGCCATTTCCAGAATCGACGCGTGTGCCTTGAACGATATGACTGAGCAGTTCGCTGAATCCATCCGCGCTGCCGCCGAACGCAAGCAACCGCTGCGCATCCGCGGGAGCGGGTCCAAGGACTTCTACGCCAACGCGCTCGAAGGCGAGCCGCTCGACCTGCGTGCCCACAGCGGCGTGGTCGAGTACGAACCCACCGAACTGGTGATCACCGCGCGTGCCGGCACCCCGCTGGCGCAGATCGAACGCACGCTCGCCGAGGGGCGGCAGATGCTCGCGGCCGAGCCGCCGCACTTCGGTGCCGAGGCCACGATCGGCGGCTGCGTGGCCGCCGGGTTCTCCGGCCCCCGGCGCGCGCAGGCCGGCTCGGTGCGCGACTTCATGCTCGGCGCCAAGGTGATGAACGCCCGCGGTGAAGTGCTGAGCTTCGGCGGCCAGGTGATGAAGAACGTGGCCGGCTTCGATCTCTCGCGGCTGATGGCAGGATCGTTCGGCACGCTCGGCGTGCTGCTGGAGGTGTCGCTCAAGGTCCTGCCCCTGCCGGAAGAGGAAGCGACGCTGCGCTACCAGGTCGACGAGGCCGGCGCCCTCGAGCGCATGAACCGCTGGGCCGGGCAACCACTGCCGATCTCGGCCACCTGCTTCGCCGACGGCGCGCTGACGATCCGCCTGTCCGGCAGCGCGCTGGGGCTGCAGGCCGCGCGCAAGCAGCTCGGCGGCGACCTGGTCGCCGACGGGGCGGGGTTCTGGGAGTCGGTGCGCGAGCAGCGGCTGGATGCCTTCCGGGGCGCAACGCTGTGGCGGCTCTCGCTCAAGTCGACCACGCCGCCGCTGCAGCTGCCGGGCCGCCAGGTGATCGAGTGGAACGGCGCGCTGCGATGGGTCGCGACCGATGCGCCCGCCGCCCGGGTGTTCGAGGCCGCGCGGGCAGGCGGCGGCGACGCCACCCGCTTCCGCGGCAGGCCCGACGTTCCCCTGATGCAGCTGGACGCCGGCGTGCTGGCGCTGCACCGCAAGCTGAAGGCGGCGCTGGATCCGGACGGGATCTTCGGCCCACGACGGTTGCATCCGGAGCTTTGAGCCGCATCTGCCATTAACTGCCGAAACCTCATTCACCGCAGAGGACGCAGAGGGTCGCAGAGGTGAGGAAACCAGGCCTGCCGCGTTGCCCACGCTGGCTGCGCGTTTCCTCTGCGAGCCTCTGCGTCCTCTGCGGTAAGTACGTTCAAGTGGCTGGACACGTGTGAAAACCAACCTCGCCGATTTCATCAAGGACACCCCCGAAGGCAGGGAGGCCAACGCCATCCTGCGCGCCTGCGTGCACTGCGGGTTCTGCACCGCCACCTGCCCGACCTACCAGCTGCTGGGCGACGAACTGGATGGGCCGCGCGGGCGCATCTACCTGATGAAGGAGATGCTGGAGGGACGCGAGATCAGCGAGCGTACCCAGCTGCATCTGGACCGCTGCCTCACCTGCCGTTCGTGCGAGAGCACCTGTCCTTCCGGGGTGAAGTACGGGCGGCTGGTGGATATCGGCCGCAACATCGTCGAGCAGCGCGTCGTGCGCCCGGCCGGCGAGCGGCTCACCCGCGCCGCGCTGCGCAGGGTCATCCCCAACCGCGCCGTGTTCGAGCCACTGCTCAAGCTCGGCCAGCTCGCGCGGCCGCTGCTGCCCGATGCGTTGCGCGGCAAGGTGCCGCCCCCCGCCTCCGCCACCCCCTGGCCAGCGGCGCGGCACGCGCGCAGGATGCTCGTGCTGGAGGGCTGCGTGCAGCCCGCGATGGCGCCCAACATCAACCCGGCACTCGCCCGCATCCTCGACCGCATCGGCATCTCGCTGGTCGCCGCGCACGCAGCGGGCTGCTGCGGTGCCGTCTCCTACCATCTCAACGCCCAGGAAGAAGGCCTGGACTACATGCGGCGCAACATCGACGCATGGTGGCCCCACGTCGAGCAGGGTATCGAGGCGATCGTGATGACGGCGAGCGGTTGCGGGACGATGGTGAAGGAGTACGGACACCTCCTGCAGCACGACGCGCGCTATGCGGAGAAGGCCGCTAAGATCTCGGCGCTCACGCGCGATGCCAGCGAGGTGCTGCGTGGACAGGCCGAAGCGCTGGCCAGCGTTTGCGCCAGGGACGCGACCACGAAGAAAGTCGCGTTCCACTCCCCCTGTTCGCTCCAGCACGGCCAGCAGATCCGCAGGCTCGCCGAGGCGATGCTCACCGCCGCAGGCTATCGCCTCACGCCGGTTCCGGACGGCCACCTGTGCTGCGGCTCTGCCGGCACCTATTCGATCCTGCAACCGGAGCTCTCCAGGCAGCTGCTGGCGAACAAGCTGGGCAACCTGCAGTCCGGGAACCCGGACGTGATCGCCACCGCCAACATCGGCTGCCACGCCCATCTGCAGTCCGGCACGGCCACGCCCGTGCGGCACTGGGTCGAGCTCATCGAGGAGCGCCTGGCGGCGACGGCTCAGTAACGCAGGCCGTTGCGGTACTCGTCGAGCTCCAGGAAGGGGGGCTCGCGTCCGACCAGCGCTTCGAGCAGGATCAGCTCCGCGTCGCGGTGGTTGATCACCGGCGCCCGCTCCACGACGCGATCGCGGCCGGCGGGATACACGTAGCGCGGCTGGTCGTGATGGATGGTGCGCAGGATCTCGCTCTGCGCCGGCGCGGCGACCGGTTGCAGTTGCGCCTCGCCGTAGCACAGGCAGAAATAGGTCCGCTCCGGCTGGATCTCCATGTAGGCGCCGGTGCCGCGGATGCCGATCGTCGCCGTCGCGGACTGCAGCGTGCGCGGGGGACCCTTGGCGTAGACCGACAGCAGCGCCCCGGTTGCCACGCGGACCAGGTTCACCAGCTTCTGCATGCCGCCCAGCTCGATCTGCGTCCTGCCCCGCATCAGGAATGCGTCCTCACCCACGACGAACGTCGCGTAGCTGTTCTCGCCGGTGGCGACCTTGTCGCCGGGCGCGATCACGGTTCCGGGTCCGGCCTTGCGGCCGTTGACCAGCACCTCCCCGCGCATCTTGCGGATGCCCTGCTGCTCCGGATCGCGCGCCAGCGCGGTCCGGATAAGCGTGGTGATGCCACCGGGCAGCAGCAGGCTGGCCGCCATCGCCGCACGGACGAATCCCCGTCGATCCCGTGTTTCCATCCCTCGCCTCCCTCCCGAGCCGGCACATTCGAGAGCTTAGCGTGCACCGACTTGGCCGGCATGCGCAGATGCCGGGCGGCGTGCGTGCATCCGGCCTTGACATCCGCCCTTGCGCGCCACCAAAAAAATGGGCCGGCGAGAGGCCGGCCCGAAGTTCGGTGAGGTTACAACGCGCACGAGCCGAAAGGGGGACGGCCCGGAGCGGAGGACATGAACTGCATCTGCCACGAGGACAGCACGGCCAGTGTAGTGCCCGGGTGTGACTGGCGCCGCGGAGGCCTGCCGGGCCGGTCCGGGACTGCTTCCCGATCGGCGTGTCAGCCGGCCGGCTCGCTGGTACCGCCCTGGTCCAGCAGCCCGTGACTCATGGCGAGGCGCACCACCTGCGCGGCGTTGGTCAGCTCGAGCTTCTGCCGGATGGTCGACTGATAGTTCGCGATGGTCTTCTGCGAAAGGCACATGACCTGCGCGATCTCCGGCACGGACCGGCCCTCGGCCAGCAGGCGGAACACCTCGAACTCGCGCGGCGACAGGTGGTTCAGCGGCAGGCGCTGGCCCGGCAACGTCTGCAGCGCGAGCTGCTGCGCCACGTCCTGGCTGATGTACGGCCTGCCTTCAGCCAGCGCGCGCACCGCGTCCACCAGGACCTCCGGCGCGCTGGCCTTGGTCACGTAGCCTCGCGCGCCAGCCTGCAGGGCGCGCGACGCGAACATCGCTTCCTCGTGCATGCTGAAGATCAGCACCTTCGCCTGCGGCTCCCGGGCAAGGATGCGGCGTGTGGCTTCGATACCGCTCATGCCGGGCAGGTTGATGTCCATCACCACGACGTCGGGTGCGAGCTCGCAGAACAGCCGATAGGCATCCTCGCCCGTTCCGGTCTCCGCCACCACGTGGATGTCCGGAGTGCGCTCGAGCAGGCGCCTGTAGCCCTCCCGCACCACCGCGTGATCGTCCGCCAGCAGCACCTTTACCTGTCCGCTCATCGTCATCCCCGTTCTGCGCCGACCGTACGCGGCGCCTCGAGCCCGTCCCCGGCCGTTCCAACCTGCAGCTGGGCAGACACCCGCACGCCATGGCCCGAACCACCATGCAGCTCGAACACACCCGCGAGCGCTTCAACGCGCTCGCGCAGGCCGAGCAGCCCCAGCCCGGTGCGCCTGGCCGTCACGTCCATGCCCCGTCCGTCATCGCTCACCACCACCCGCAGAGAGCCGGCGCTGCGGACCAGCTCGACGCACACGTTGGCCGCCTGCGCATGCTTCACGATGTTGGTCAGGCACTCCTGCACCAGCCGGTATACGGCGATGTTGACCGCCTCGCCCAGCCCATCCAGATCGCCCGCCGCCTCGAACCGGCAGCGCACGGCCGGGTTGCGCCGGCTCCACTGCCCCACCAGGTCGGCCAGCGCATCGCGCAGCCCGAGCGCATCGAGCGCCGCGGGACGCAGCCGCTGGGTGATGCTGCGCGCGACGTCGTACACATGCGCGGAGAGCTCGATGATCGCATTCGCGCCCGCCTCCACCTCGGCGTCTCGGCCGTGGGCGAGGCTGCGGATCGCAACCGCATCCAGCTTGATGGCATTCAGGCACTGCCCCATCTCGTCGTGCAGTTCGTGCGCCAGGCTGCGCCGCTCTTCCTCCTGAACCATCATGTACCGCTGCGCCAGCAGCCGGTGCTCGTCCTCGCGCTGGGCCAGCTGCGCCTGCGCCTCGATGCGCAGGCGCAGTTCGCGCTCGGCCTGGCGCCAGCGGCGCAGGGAGAACCAGGCAAGCGCGAGCGCGAGGACCGCGAAGGTCAGCGGCAGCTCGTCCAGCTGGTAGCGCTCCAGCGGGCGGGTCGCTTCGGTAAGCCACTCGCGCAACTCCAGCAGGGAGGACAGTACGAAGCACAACAACGTGACCGCGACGACGACCGCGAGGTCGTGACCGGCCTGGCCCCAGCGGCGCGAATCGTCGCGAGGCAGCGCGGAAGTCTTGGGAGTCGTCATCTCGGCGTGTCGCGGATTGGATGTATACCGGGCGAAGTGGGAGCGCGCAAAGGGACTTTGCGCCCGATCGACCGGGAAAACTTCCCGGCCGCATCGTTGGGGCCTTCCTTGGCCCTCCCCGTCCGCACCGATCTATCGTATCCCGAATCCATCCCGGGACCGCGCCGACCGTGAGCAGCCCCATTCTCAACCTGCTGGGAAGCACGCTCTTCCTCCCGCTGCTGATCGCGTACGTGATCGTCGTGGGACTGGCACTCGCGCTGCTCCTCTCCCTCCAGCACGGATCCGGGCGCGCCAACCATCCGTCGGGGAAAAATCCCACTCCCGACAGGAACGAGCACCTCCCTCGCAGCGGGACGATCGCCTAAATTCCGGTGCTCATGCGCGCCAGGCCCGCGCCCAGCGGGTCCTCGCGGGCGAGACCACAACGAGTCTGCGATCACAGGGGGAGAGTCATGTCATTGCAACGAATGCTGGCGGCTGCATGGGCGACTTGCGCCGTCGTGCTGCCCGCCATGCCTGCGCTCGCGCAGGACAACCGCGACACGGTACAAACCACTCCCACGGTGGAGGTGATCGGCACCACGCCGCTGCCCGGCATCGGCCTGCCGATCGACGAGATCCCGGCGAATGCGCAGACCGTCACCGGGACCGAGATGCGCAACCTGGAGTCGATCAACCTCCCCGACTTCATGGCCCGCGCCATGCCGTCGGTCAACGTGAACGAGACCACGGGCAACCCCTTCCAGTCCGAATTGTTCTACCGCGGCTTCATCGTCTCCCCGCTGCTGGGCCAGCCGCAGGGCTTGTCGGTGTTCCAGGACGGCGTGCGCCTCAACGAGCCGTTCGGCGACGTGGTGTACTGGGACCTGATCCCGCAGCAGGCCATCGCCGGGATGGACCTGATCCCCGGCTCGAACCCGGTCTTCGGGCTGAACACGCTCGGCGGTGCGCTGTCGATCCGCACCAAGGACGGTGCGTCCTTCCCCGACTCCAGCGTGGAGGTCTCCGGCGGATCGTGGGGACGCTACACGGTGGGCGTGGAGCACGGCGGCTACACCGACTACAACGACTACTACCTGAGTGCGAGCTACTTCGACGAGAACGGCTGGCGCGACTACTCGCCCAGCGACGTGACGCAGGTGTTCGCCAAGTTCGGCCACAAGGATGCAACCACCGCGCTCGGCCTCGGCGTGACCTACGGGCACAGCAACCTCACGGGCAACGGCGTGGCGCCCGAGAGCATGCTCGAACAGAACCGTGACCAGGTGTTCACCATCCCGGACAACACCAAGAAGGACATGTACCTGCTCAACCTGACCGGTACGCACCTTCTCAACAACGAGCTGCAACTGGGCGGCAACGCGTACTACCGCTACAACCACATCAAGACCCTCAACGGCGATGCCAACGACGACTTCGAGGGCAGCGCCAACGACGGCGACACCGGGGCCAACGGCGGCGCGGGCTTCAACCAGGACACGGCAGTCAACAACCGCACCGACACGATCGAGAATTCCTACGGCATCGGGCTCCAGCTGTCCTACCTGCTCGAGCGCAACCAGCTCACCGTCGGCACCAGCGTGGATTACGCCACTTCCGACTTCAAGCAATCCGCCGCCGAGGGCATCTTCAACAGCCGCCGCGGGGTCGACCAGACCGACGACAGCGTGCTGGAGAACAAGCTGCATGGCACCACGACTACCTATGCGCTGTATGTGACCGACACCTGGACGGTCCTGCCGCGGACCAACCTCACTGCATCCGCCCGCTACAACCGGACCACGGTCAAGACCGAGGATCAGCTCAACCCCAATCCACCGAACCTCGACGCCGACCAGACCTACACCAAACTCAACCCCGCGATCGGAATGACCCACGCGCTGCTGAACGGCCCGACCTTCTTCGGCGGCTGGAGCCAGGGTTCGCGGGCGCCCAGCCCGATCGAGCTGGGCTGCTCCGATCCCAACAACCCGTGCACGCTGCCCAACGCGATGCAGTCGGACCCTCCCCTGGATCAGGTCGTGACGCAGACCTGGGAGCTGGGTGCGCGCGGCCAACTGACCGGGACGATCAACTGGTCGGTCGCCGGGTTCCGCAGCGAGAACCACGACGACATCCTGTTCGTCAGCACGGGCACCAGCGCCGGCTACTTCGACAACGTCAGCAAGACCCGGCGGCAGGGTGTGGAACTGGGCTTGAACGGCACCATGGGTCGCTTCAGCTGGAACGCGAACTACTCCTACATCCAGGCGACCTTCGAGTCGAACGCGTGCCTGGTGTCGCCCAACAACAGCTCGGCGGGCCAGTCCCCGAATTGCGCGGGAGCGAACGGCGACGAGATCTACGTGAAGTCGGGCGACAAGCTGCCGGGCATCCCCGAGAACCAGTTCAAGCTCGGCCTGGATTACCGCGCCACCGACAAGTTCACGCTGGGCATGGACGTTTCGGTGTTCTCCAGCCAGTACGCCCGTGGCAACGAGAACAACCAGCACGAGTCCGGTACCTTCACCAACCCCATCACCGGCGATACCGAGGACTTCGAGGGGTCCGGCAAGGCGGGCGGCTACACCCTGGTCAACCTCACCGGGCGCTACCAGCTCACCAGCAACTGGCAGGTGTTCGCCCGCATCGACAACGTGTTCAACACCGACTACAACACGGCCGCCATCCTGGCGGAGAACCCCTTCAACAGCGCAGGCCAGTTCCAGACCAACTCGGACGATTGGGCCCACGAGACTTTCTTCGCGCCGGGCGCCCCGCGCGCGGCCTGGATCGGGGTCCGTTACAGCATCGACCGTACGCCTCGGCGCTGAAGTCCGCCTCACCCGGCGCGCGGACAAGGCTGAGCTTCCCAGCCTGCTCCGGGAAGCGCCCCCGTCGGGTCGGGAATAATTCCCGACCCGACCGGGAATTTCCGTCTGCCCTCCCCCGGATCCATCCCCTAGATTCGCGTGTGAGCCACGCGCCAGTTCCGTCAGGATCTGGTGCGAGCCGGCTCCCGGTCCGCGCGTGCCGAGCAGCGGGCGGGAAAACAATGATTTAGGGAGGGGACTCATGCAATTCGGTGCAACGCTGGGCGCGACATTGGCCGTGCTCATCACCGCGATGCCTGCGGCTTCGGTGCAGGCGCAGCAGACGGCCAATGATCCGGCCCAGAATCCGGCCGCCGTCCTCGAGACGCCGACCGTCGAGGTGGTGGGGACCACTCCGCTTCCGGGCATCGGCACGCCGGTCAACCAGGTGCCCACCAACGTCCAGGTAATCACCGGCCAGCAGATCGAGAATCAGCGGACCCTCGACTTCAGCAACTTCATGGAGCAGAACGTCGGCAGCGTCAGCATGGGCTCGGGCCAGGCCAACGAGTTCATGCCCGACCTGTTCTTCCGCGGCTTCCAGGCTTCTCCGCAGGTCGGCGCACCGCAGGGCATGTCCGTGTACGTGGACGGCGTGCGCGTCAACGAAGCGTTCGGCGACACCGTCAACTGGGACTTCATTCCCCAGGCTGCCATCTCCACCGTGAACCTCATCCCCGGCTCCAACCCGGTGTTCGGCCTCAACACGCTGGGCGGGGCCATGTCGATCAACACCAAGAGCGGCAAGGACTACCCGGGCGCAGCGGTACAGGTGGAGGGGGGGTCATGGGGAACCCGCAACGCCACCGCGGAGTTCGGCGGCAAGAGCGGTCCGTGGGACTTCTACGTGATGGGCAACTACCTCGCCTCCGACGGCTGGCGTGACCACTCCCGCAGCGTGATCCAGCAACTGTTCGGCAAGGTCGGGTACGAGACCAGCGACTTCGACGCCGACCTGTCGTACGCGTACGCCGAGAACCGGCTCAACGGCACGCAGACCTCGCCGCTGTCCCTGCTCGATTACAGCCGCTCACAGGCCTACACCTATCCCGACAACACCAAGAACACGCTGGACTTCGTGAATCTGCGCCTGTCGAAGGTGCTCGCGGATGACAAGATCCTGGCCGGAAACGTGTACTACCGCCACGTGGTCAGCAACAACTTCAGCAGCAACGTGAACGACACGTTCGACGGCACCCCGCCCGGGGACGCGTGTAACGGCACGCCGGGGGACACGGAGTGCCCGGCGTCCAACGACACGAGCCGCATCGACACCGACGGCTGGGGCGGCACACTGCAGTTCTCGCTCCTGCGTGCGCTGTTCGACCGCGAGAACAAGTTCACCGTCGGCGCGAGCTTCGACTACGGCAAGACGACCTTCACGCAGGACGAGCAGAACGCGGTGTTCAGCGCGGACCGCGGAACCATCGGGGTGGAGGACTTCGAGCCCGAGACCGACGCCCAGACCAAGAACTACTACTACGGCCTCTACGCGACCGATACGTTCGCAATCAACCCGATCACTTTCCTCACCCTGTCCGGCCGCTACAACTGGGCCAAGGTCAAGATCGAGAACCAGGGCGCTCCCACTGACGATGCCCTCAACGGCAGTCACGACTACAGCCGCTTCAACCCCGCCATCGGCCTGAACTGGAACCCCAGCAAGATGTTCAACACCTGGGCCAGCTACAACGAGGGCATGCGCGTGCCGACTGCGGCGGAGTTGACCTGCGCAGACCCCAACGCACCGTGCAAGCTGCCCAACGCGTTCGTGGCCGACCCGCCGCTCGATGCGGTCATCTCCAGGACCTACGAACTGGGGACCCGCGGGGCGCTGGCACCGAACATCTCCTACTCGCTGGGCGTGTTTCGCACCACGCTCGACAACGACATCCAGTTCGTCTCGGCCAGCGGCAGCGGCACCCTGGGCTACTTCCAGAACGTCGGCAACACCCGCCGCCAGGGCATCGAGCTGGGCATGCAGGCCACCTTCGGCAAGCTTTCCCTGTCCAGCCAGTACAGCTACATCGACGCCACCTACCAGTCGACGTTCGTGGAGTCCTCGCCGAACAACTCGTCTTCCAACGCTGCGGGCGACATCACGGTGCACTCAGGCGACACCATCCCCGGGATCCCGAAGCACAACATCAAGGCCCGCGCGGAATACGCCTTCACCCCGCAGTTCTCCGCCGGCGCGAACGTCATCTTCGCCAGCGACCAGTACGCACGCGGCGACGAGAACAACCAGGACGACAACGGCAAGCTGCCCTCGTACACCGTGGTGAACGCGGATGCGCGCTACATGGTCACCGACAAGCTCCAGTTGTTCGGCCGGGTCACCAACGTGTTCGACTCCGACTACGAGACCTACGGCATCCTGGGCGAGAACTTCTTCAACGGCCCCGGCTTCACCTACGACAACAACGCTGCCGGCGCCGAGCAGTTCCGCACCCCGGGCGCACCGCGCGCCTTCTTCGTTGGCGTGCGCTACAGCTTCATGAAGGAACCCCAGCGGACGGGCGGCGGCCTGCAGGACGATTGAGTCCGGACCGCCGCGGCTTCGGGCCGGATCCGATCGGCGGCAGGCTCTCGCAGAGTCCGGTCAGCGCGTTGCGCTGACCGGCTCACCGCCGACAAGGCTGGGTGCGCTGGCCCGCCGTGGACGTGTCAGCGTACCGGATGGCGCTCAGCCCGCTGTGCGACGGCGCTTGCGCACGATACCCCCCACCAGCACCAGCCCGACCGCCATCAGCGCGTAGGTCTCGGGCTCCGGCACCGGTGTCACGTTCACCGCCAGCACGTCCAGACGGCCGCCGGCCGCATTGAACGCGGCCGGCTCCCACCACTGCCCGTTGTTGCCTGTCGCGATGCCCTGCCCCGTCGAGCGGATCCTGATCCAGGAATAGGCATCAGGGTACGCGCTGTTGCTGTTTGCAACCCCGTTGGCGAGGACGCTCGCCACGCTGAAGCCAGCGTAACCGTTGTCGCCGTTCAGGAAGTCGATCGTCGAAGTCTGGCCGTTGACGAACGAACCCGCGACGTAGTTGATCTCCTGCTGGAACAGCCCCCAGCCGTTGGTCGCCCCGCCCTCGGCGAACTCGATCGGCCCACCGACGCGCGCCGTGTTCACGTTCAGACCGCTCACGTAGCGCCAGTTCACGCCTTCCACGGCAGAAGACAGTTCAGTCCCGCCGGGGCCGGCCGACTCGGTACCGGGAAAGTTCAGCTCGAACGACGAGATGAAGATCGACCCGGCGGGATTGCCGCCAGCCCCGAACTGGCTGAGCCCATTCAGCGAGATCGTTACGCGCACACCCGACTTGCCGTCCCCGAGGTTCAAATCCGACAAATCGGTCATCGTCAGCGTGCCGACCGGTACCGCAGTGCCACCTGAAGCAACGTCGAAGCTGCCCTTCAGGTTGGTCGCCATGTAATCGTAGGTGGTAGAGAAGGTGGCGGAATGCGCGGCCGCGATGCCCGAGCACAGCGCCGTGGCCATGGCCGCCTTCCTCCAGATGCTTTGGATCATTGCAGTCTCCCTGTATTCAATGGTGTTGCAGTGTCGTCCTGCCAGATGTGCGCCGCGAAGCTGAACGCTCCCTTCTTTGCGCCACACCCGCCCTACAAGCTCCGAAGTCGCCGGCCCCATGCCACCAGCAGGCCGAGGCCTGCGAGCAACATCGCGTAGGTGCTCGGTTCCGGAACCGCGGTCACCGGCGTGAAGCCGCCGATCGTTCCGCCGATCCTGTCCTGGCCTTCCTGGCCGGCCTGGAAGAAGCCGATGGCGGTATTCCCCAACACGTAGTCGGTCGCATTGGTCTTCACGAAGAACAACCCGCTCCAGGGATTGCCTTCCGACACGCTGATGTCCGACTTCTGACGCACGGTTCCGGGGCTGAGCGGCACCGCCAGATCGAAGCTGTTCGCATCTGTCCGTCCCGCCTCGTACAGGCGCAGGTCATAGTCGGTGGCGAAAGTCCACGCAGCGGAGGTCTCGTAGCCCGTGAACCCGTACCGATACAGGAAGTTGACCTCCTGATCGTTGTCGACCTGGTTCAGGTAGCGGGTGGCGAACACCAGCCTGTTGTCGGCGCTGTCGCGGTAGACCATGTCGAAGATCGTGCCCTGCGGCTCGCCGCTGACGAGCGGCACGCCGGAGGTGACCCTGTGATCGAGCAGCGTCAGCGTTCCCCCGGTGCCCCATTGCGAGCTTCCCTGCGGCTTCACCTGGTACGTGATGCTGGTTGGAAGGACCATCCCCGTCCCGCCCTCGTCGGGCGCCGCGAGGTCGGCGAACCCCGGAAGGTAAGTCGCGCTTAGTGTCTGGATGTACAGCTGGTCGACGTTGCTGTTCTGCGAGCCGTTGATCAGGCCACCGTTGGCGACCGACAGGGGGTCGATGTTGCTGGGAAGGGTTACGAACGTCCCCGCATCGGCATGCAACGCCACTCCGATCAGGGACACCGCGAGCAGAGGCGATGCGACTCTCATTTTCTTCTGGTCTCCGGACAGTCTTCATGGCGCCAGCATCATTTGCAGGCACCTGACGAGACTCTGAGGCCGAGGGAAGTCCGCCACAAGGGACTTCCTCCCAATACCTTCAGTGATCTCGCGCAGCGGGGAGATGCCGCAATGCGCAGAGGTGATTTCTCACGTCTCGCGCAGGACGGCCTCCGCCCGTGCGCAGGATGGCCCGCGCGCAAGGCCGGCCTTACCATCGTCCTCGCATGTCGAGAAGAGAAGCCACCCCCAAGGATCCCTCCCGCCGTGCAACGACGAGTCCCAGTCCGCTGACAGCAGCGACGTGAGCAAGCCATCGAAGCCGAACCGCGCGAACGGGTTGCCTGCGCACCAGCGCCCGATAACAAGAGACCGAGACCTGCATGCGTTCGTTTGGCGGACCGAAGCACCCACGCTTCGGCCGGAGGAGGCATTGCCAGTACGGATGCCTGTTGCCGGGTGTCCTGTTGGCGATGGGTGCGGGCATGGCCATCGGCCAGGAGCCGGCGCAGCAGCAGCCAACCCCGGCGCAGGAGGAAGTCATCACGCCAACGGTCGAGGTGTCCGCTCCGCGCTTCATCACGCTGCTGCCCGGCGTGGGCATGGAGCGCGAACAGATGACGACCAACGCACAGAGCGTGACCAGCGAGCAGATCCAGAGCTCGCGATCGGTCAGCCTGACCGACTTCATGAACACCCACCTGCAGTCGGTCAACGTCGCCGACTACCAGGGCAACCAGTTCCAGCAGGACCTCACGTTCCGCGGCTTCTCGGCTTCGCCGCAGATCGGCACGCCGCAGGGCATCTCGGTCTACATCGATGGCATCCGGGTCAATGAGCCGTTCGGCGAGGTCGTCAACTGGGACCTCATCCCCATGAACGCGATCCGCGGCATGGATCTCATCCCCGGATCGAACCCGCTGTTCGGCCTGAACACCCTCGGCGGTGCCCTGTCGATCCAGATGAAGTCGGGGTTCACCGACCCCGGCCTGGACGCCAGCATCGCGGCCGGCAGCTGGAACAGCAGCCAGGCGCAGGCAACCGTCGGCGCGAACAACGGCCAGGTCGCGGGACTGGTCGCCTTCAACGTGTTCGACAGCGACGGCTGGCGTGACAACTCGCACTCGCAGGTGCGGCAGCTCTACACCAACGTGGGCGTCATGGGGGAACGCACCGAATTCGGGGTGAGCTACATGTACGCCGACAACTCGCTCACCGGCAACGGCATGGTGCCCCTGCAGCTGTACAACCAGGACCGCGAGGCCGTGTTCACCTCGCCGGACAAGATGGAGAACAGGCTCAACCAGCTCGCACTCAACGGCCGCTACGACCTGGGCCTGCAGACCAGCGTGTCGGGCATGATCTACACGCGCAAGGTCACCACCAATTCGACCAGTGGCGACTTCTACGACGAGTGGGACCAGGCCGCCAACGGCCGCACGGGTCTCTGCCCGAATCCAGCCACGTCCACCTTCCCCAACGGCGCGGCCGAGGTCAACGCCACCGGTTGCCCGGGTGTCACGCCCAACGGCGTGTTCAACTACGGCGAGACCGACCAGACCACTTATGGCGGGGTCGTGCAGCTGAACTGGCTCACCGACACCAGGCAGGTGACGGTCGGTGCCTCCTACGACTACGCCAAGATAACCTTCACGCAGGACCAGCGGCTGGGCTGGATCGCCCCCGGCGGCACGGTGTATCTGGACCCCTCGACCTATGCGACGGTCGGTCTGGTGCCGCTGGTCCAGGACATCCAGCGCAACAACGTGACCGGCAACCAGCAGACCGCGAGCCTGTTCGGCCTGAGCACCTTCGCGCTGCGGCCCACGCTCAACCTGTCCGCCGGCGCACGCTACAACTACACCAGGGTCCGGAACAACATGGTTTCGGACCGGCCCATCCCGCTCTACCAGTTCAATACCGCGACCTTCAATCGGCTGCAGGAGCGGTGCGGCGCGGAGAACGGCGATCCGTTTGCCCGCTTCTACTGCACCGAAGGCGACTACACGTACAACAGCTTCAATCCCTACGGCGGGCTGTCCTGGCTACCCACCCCGAACCTCAACTGGTTCGGCAGCGTGAGCCAGGGCAGCCGGGTGCCTTCGGTGATCGAGCTCGGCTGTGCGCGCGACAAGGAAGCGGAGAAGCGCTTCGCCGGCCAGAACAACGGCACGCTGCAGGGCTGCTCGATTCCGACGTCGCTGACCGGCGATCCCTACCTCAAGCAGGTGACGTCCACTTCCTACGAGACGGGCCTGCGCGGGCAGGTGCCGGGCTACGGCCTGGAATGGAACGCCGCGGTGTACCGCACCGACCTGGAGAACGACATCATGTTTGTCTCGCTCGGTCAGCGTAACCGCGGCGTGTTCGACAACTTCGGCAAGACCCGGCGGCAGGGCTTCGAGCTGGGCTTCACCGGCGCGCTGGGGCAGCACACTTTCCGCGGCGCCTACGCCTATACCGACGCCACGTTCCAGAGCCCGGCGACCGTGGTCAACCCGGCGAACAGCTCATCGAACCACGCGCAGGGCCAGCTCAGCGAGTTCACCATCGAGCCCGGCGACCATATTCCCGGCATCCCGGCCCAGACGCTCCGGCTGGGGTGGGAGATGAACATGGCCCAGCGCTTCACCCTCGGCCTGACCATGATCACCAACTCCTGGTCCTATGCCCGCGGCAATGAAAACAACAAGAACGAGCCCGGGGGGACCAGTTCGAATGGCTCGATCCAGACCGATTTCCAGGGGAACCAGGTGGTGGATCCGGGCCGTGACTACGTGGGCTCCGGCAAGATCCCCGGCTACACGATCTTCAACCTCAACGCGTCCTACAAGCTCGGCGGCGGGTTATCCGTATTCCTGAAGGTGGACAACCTGTTCGACAAGGACTACCAGACCGCCGGCGAGCTCGGCCTCAACCCGTTCACGCCATCGCGCTGGGGTTACGTCGATTCCGCCGGGTTCAACTACAACAGCAACGACTGGCAGTACACCAACTTCGTCGGCCCCGGCGCGCCGCGCTCCTTCTGGCTCGGCATCGCCTATTCGTTCTCGCCGCCGCGGCCGAGCACCAACTGATCCCCGCACCCCACAGACCAAGCAGGCGCCTCGGGAAGGCGTCATACCACCCCAAGGAGATCCCCATGAGAGCAACCATCGCAATCGCAGCAGCCGTCACGCTGCTCGGCGTCGCGCCAGCGTACGCTGGCAGCTACGTCACCCTGCCGGTGCCCAACCCGGTCACCCCCACCAGCAGAGCAACGCCAGTGGCCGGCTCGCAGAATCAGGCCGCGGATCAGCTGCTCATTCCCTCGGGTCCGGCACTCGGCAACGGCAACTACGCGTTCCCGTCCACCCTGACGCTCCTCGCGTCGAGGAACACGGAAGTCTTCCTGCGCACGGCCGACATCGGCTCCTTCCAGGACTACGTGTTCCGCGATTCCACCGACAACAAGCTCGTGTTCGGATCGCGGCTCACTCTGGGGGTTCGCGTCGACGGCTCGACGTTCAATCCCGGTGGCGCCGAGATCAACGACATCTTCCGATCCGGATATGCCGGTTATTCGGTGGCAGCGGCCTGGGCCTTCATGTCCGATCAGGACCTGCGGCTCTATCTGGCGGCGCGCAGCGCAACGGGGCTTCTGCAGGGAGCCCAGCTGTACAGCCCGGATGTGGTCGACCTGCGCTCCGACATCAACTCGAACGAGGGCAATCCGTGGAGCGGCCTCTACCTGCTCAAGACCAATGCCCCCAACTACACCACGCTCGTCGATGCCATCCGCATCCGGCAGGGCGGCGAGGAAGGCCAAACGGTCACCAACTTCACCTTCACCGGCTTTGCGCCTGCCGCCGCTGTGCCGGAACCATCCGCCTGGATGATGATGCTGGCGGGCCTCGGCATCATGGGCTTCGCAGTGCGCAGAAGGCTGCAGGGCTGAGGCTGCGGTGTCGAAACCGTGAGTTTCTCATGCCCCGATCCAGACTCGCTCCCGCGGCACGGCACACGAGCGGAGGTACGATTGCACGCACCGGCATCGGCTCCGGCGCAGCGTCGCTGGTGACCGGGACCGCCCTCGATCCGGCCACGGCGAAGTTGCCGACGACCCAGAACAACATGAGGCAAGCAGAGCAGGCCGAAGAGCCGGCGGCTGCGGCCGCACCTGCGATCATGCCCACCAGTGCGTCGCTGTTGATCGCGGCGCCGCACGCCATCGCGCGATCCGGCCTGCGCCGGATCCTCGAACTGGACGGCCGCTTCCACAAGATCGACGAGGCGTCGGACCTCCAGGCGGCGCTCGTGGCCGTGCGCCAGCAACGGCTCGCGGCCGCGCTCGTCTACATGGATCTGCCGCCCACCGGCGGACTCGAGGCGATGCGGCAGCTGCTCGAGGCAGGTGACCACCTCGCGGTCGTCGTGATCGCGGCCTCCGGCGACAGCAATCTCGCCATGCGGGCACTGGACGCGGGCGCGATCGGCTTTCTGACCGAGCATTGCAGCGGCGCAGACATCGCAGAGGCCGCGCACCGCGCGACCGAGGGCAAACCGTTCCTGACCCAGCAGCTGCTGCAGGAGGTCGCATTGCGCCGGGTCGCGGCCAGTCGCGACCCCGTGCTGTCCCTGTCCCCCCGCGAGTACGAGATCTTCCGGATGCTCGCGAGCGGCAGGACGGTGAACGAGGTTGCGCTCGCGCTGCGGCTCAGCCCGCGCTCGGTCGCCAACTACCAGACCCAGATCAAGCGCAAGCTCGGCGTGGGCACCAGCGCCGAGCTGGTGCACCTCGCGATCCGGCGCGGCGTCGTCCAGGCGGGGCAACCGTGAACTGCCGGCAGGCCTGCCCCGCCCCCTCTTCCCCTCCATGCCCGTGCCGCGCACCGGCGGCGCCCGGAATGGGCTAGGCTATCCGCGCCGTCCGACCCATGCCAGGTCGGCACCGCACCACTATCGAGGCGGAGGAGAAAAATGCGTACTGTGTACCGCAGAGCACTGCTCGCGGCCCTGCTCGGTGCCATGCTGGGCAGCCTGCCGGCATATGCCCAGAAGAAGTACGGCCCCGGCGCCAGCGACACCGAGATCAAGATCGGCAACACCATGCCCTACAGCGGCCCCGCGTCCGCCTACGGCACCGTGGGACGGGCCATGGCCGCCTACTTCAGGACCGTCAACGAGCAGGGCGGCATCAATGGCCGCAGGATCAACTTCATCACCCTGGACGACGGCTACAGCCCGCCGCGCACGGTGGAGCAGACCCGCAAGCTGGTCGAGGAGGAGCAGGTGCTGCTGCTCGCGGGAGACCTGGGCACGCCGACCAACACTGCGATCCACAAGTACGTCAACGCGAAGAAGGTGCCGCACATCTTCCTCAACACGGGCGCGACCAAGTGGGGCGACCCGAAGAGCTTCCCCTGGACGATGGGCTTCAACCTGAACTACCAGTCCGAGGCGGGGATCTACGCCCGCTACCTGCTGGACACCAAGCCCAACGCGAAGGTCGCGATCCTCTACCAGAACGACGACTACGGGAAGGATTACGTGAAGGGCTTCAAGGACGGCCTGGGCGACAAGGCCGGATCGATGATCATCGCAGAGGCGAGCTACGAGGTGACCGACCCGACCATCGACTCGCAGATCGTGACGCTCAAGGCCTCGGGCGCGGACACCTTCTTCGATGTGACCACGCCGAAATTCGCCGCGCAGGCGATCAAGAAGGCCGGCGAAATCGGCTGGAAGCCGGTGCACCTCCTCAACAACGTGTCGAACTCGGTCGGCGGCGTGCTGAAGCCGGCCGGCCTCGACAATTCCAAAGATGTCTTCTCGACCGGCTATCTCAAAGACCCGACCGATCCGACCTGGAAGGAGGATGCGGCCGTGAAGGATTGGCTCGCCTTCATGGACAAGTATTATCCGGACGGCGACAAGACCAACGTCAGCGCGATCTACGGCGTCGCCGT
>CAZFYX010000102.1:0-1516 GCA_964523885.1 uncultured Burkholderiales bacterium
TGGAAGTCGGCGCTTCACCCTCACCCCGGCCCTCTCCCGTCAAGGGAGAGGGGGAACTGCAACAGATACCTGGAGGACGCATGTCTACCGTCGCACGTGCACCGAACTCCGCTCCGATCCTGGAAGCGCACGAGCCGCTTGCGGCGCGCATGGCGCAAGCCGCTTCCGGCACCACGCTGGAAACACTGCCCGCCGAGGTCATCACCAAGACCAAGGTCTGCCTGTTCGACCTGATCGGCTGCGCGTTCGAGTCGCGCGACCTGCCGTGGAGCAAGCAGTCGGTCGGGCTCGCCACCCAGGTGCCGAACGGCGCGACGATCATCGGCTACCCGGGCAGCTCCACCTTCTTCGACGCCGCGTTCGCCAACGCGGTAATGGGCCACGGCCTGGTGCGCGAGGACATGCACTCGGGCAGCATCAGCCACCTCGGGATCACAGTGCTGCCGACGCTGCTGGCGCTCTCGCAGTACCGCGGCGTGCGTGGCGCAGACTTCATCGCGGCCGCGGCAGTCGGCTACGAAGTCGGCGGCCAGATCGGCCGTGCAGTCATGGATGCGGAAGTCGCGCGCATCCATCGCCCGACCGGTGTGACCGGTCCAGTCGCTGCAGCAGCAGCGGGCGCGCGCCTGCTCAAGCTGGATGTCGAACAGACCACCACCGCCATTGCGCTGGGTGCGAACGCCACCGCGGGCTTCAACCAGTGGGCGCACACCGGCGGCAGCGAGATGTGGTTCCAGGCCGGCTTCGCGGCGCGCAACGGTGTGACCGCCGCGCGACTGGCGGAGAACGGCGCGTTCGCCTCGCCCTCCGCGCTTGACGGCGAGGCGGGACTGTTCGCCGCATTTCGCAAGCGCTCTGCCGCGGCGAAGGTCGAGATGTTCGCCGGCCTGCCGGAGATGCTCGCCGTGTATCACAAGCCGGTGCCCGCCTGTAACTTCGCGCAGACCGCCTGCCAGGCGGCGCTGGGCGTGGCGAAGGAGACGCGCATCAAGCCCGATGCCATCGCATCGATCGCCATCCGCGTGCCGCGCGCCGGCGCGCTCTATCCAGGCTGCGACTACAGCGGGCCGTTCGCCCACGTGCTGCAGGCCAAGATGAGCATCCAGTACAACGTCGCCGCCGCGCTGCTCTCGGGCAGCGTGTCCGAGCGCAACTTCACGCTGCTCAACGACGCGGCGCTGCACCGCCTGATCGGTCACACCACGCTGGAGGTCGATGACGAGATGACGCGCGCCTACCCCGGCAAGCAGGGCGGAGAGGTGACGGTCACCGAAGTGAGCGGCACCACGCACTGCATCCGGCTGGATGACGTGGTGAACGCAACCGGCGCGGACGTGCGCTCGCGCTTCCGTGCGGCTGCGGCGGATGTGCTGGGCAAGCAGCGCGCGGAAGAGGTGGAGCAGGCGATCGACAAGCTGGAAGCTTGCGAGGACGTGGGCAGGATCGTCGGGATGCTCGCGGCGGACAAGTAGAAGCGTTACCCCTCACCCCCGGCCCCTCTCCCGCAAGGGGAGAG
>CAZFYX010000103.1:0-76244 GCA_964523885.1 uncultured Burkholderiales bacterium
ACACCGCCGGCCGGGTTGCGCCATCTCGCCGGGGTGCTGAACCTGGTCGCGTTCATCCTGCTCGCCGCGGCGAAGGGACCGGCCAACTACATCCGCGGACGAGTGCACCATCCAATGGTCCTGGGGGTCAAGACCTGGGCCTTCGCGCACCTCATCGCCAACGGGACGCTGAACGCCATCGTGCTGTTCGGCGCTTTCCTGGCCTGGGCCATCGTCGACTTCGCTGCGGCCCGGCGCCGCGATCGCACACTGAAGATCGAGTACCCGGCCGGTACCCTCGGCGGCACGCTGGGCGCCGTGGCGGTGGGCATCATCGCCTGGGCCGCGTTCGTCTTCGCCCTGCACGGCTGGCTGATCGGCGTGCACCCGTTCGGTTAGGCATCGGTGGTTCGCATCGCGGCCCGCGGTTCGCACTGCACGGGGCCGCCGGAAAAAGCGTACCCTCGGGTTGGGCCGGGCCCCGGTCGGGTGCCGCACTGCAGGTCGCTCGTCGGGCAGGCACTACAAAACCACAAGGCGTCGCGCAAGGACTCTGGATGGACATATTTTACTTCTGGAAGGATTACGCATCCCACCTCAAGAGCTCGGGGGTGGGCTGGCTGCACTGCCCGCGCAACAAGCTGGCCGAGATCAAGGGGCGGCACCCGGACTGGATCTGGGCGTTCCGCCAGCCGGCGCGGCGCAAGGGCGACGTGCAGCTGCTGGCGCGGCTGCGCTGGAGCGATACGCCCATGCAGAAGTTCGCGCTCGAGAAGGATGCGTCGGTGATCTACTACGACCCGAGGGAGTCGGTGCTGTTCACCGATGCCGGCGAGGATGCGAAGATCAGCGAGATGACTTCCATGATGCGCTCGCGCTTCCCCAACGCATTCGGGGTCAACTTCCGCGGCGATGCGCGGGTGCAGGCGATGGAGGCGGACCTGCTCGCGCAGCTGCGCCCGCGTCTGGCGGCGTATGCGACCGAGCCGTTCCCGGGCTCCCTGGTGCCGCAGCCTGGTTGACCGCGCTCGCGCGGCGCGCGGTCAGCGCGGGGTCGTGCGGCGCGAGTCGAGCGTCCTGAGATTCACCGCCTGGATGGTGCCGTACCCGGTCTCGACGTCGTAGGCGAGGCGCTGCCGCTCGGCCAGGCGGCGCAGGCCTGCCGATGTCACCTCCGCCACCCGCACGATGATCTCGCGCTCGTCGTGATCGGGCTGGATGTAGCCGTAGCCCTTCTCCAGGTCGAACCACTTCACTGTTCCGGTCGGCATGGGGCGTCTCCAGCAAGCGCGATGCCGACCGTGCTGCCGGCATCGGTGTGGTTGCGCAGTCGCTGCACGCGCCGGTGCGCGGCGCGTGCACGATTGCCTCGGTGCGCAGCCCCCAGAAACGAAAAAGCCCGGTCGCCCGGGCTTTTTCTGGGCAACCGCGCGGCTTACTCGGGGCGGATGTTGGTCGCCTGAGGGCCCTTGGGGCCGGTGGTCACGTCGAAGGTCACGCGCTGGTTCTCCTTCAGCGACTTGAAGCCGCTGCCCTTGATCTCGGAGAAGTGCGCGAACACGTCCTTGCCACCGTCGTCCGGCGTGATGAATCCGAAACCCTTCGCGTCGTTGAACCACTTAACAATACCGGTACTCACTGAGTGTAATCCTCGAAAGCGTAGATCGAAACGGGGCCGTGGCCCCGCACACGCGGGAACCTCAAGACAGGCAAACAGGGGGATCTGGTAGGACCGCGAACGCGGATAATCGGACCAACTGCTTAAACGCTCGAAAGCTCCAGCTGCATGTCTTTATACGCAGGTCGCGGAGGCAAGTCAAAGGATTTCTGCGCGTGTCAAGGGGTGGGCAGGAAGCCCTCGACCGAGAGGTAACGCTCGCCCGTGTCGTAGTTGAACCCGAGCACGCGGCTGCCCGCCGCGAGCTGCGGCAGCTTCTGCGCGATGGCCGCGAGCGTTGCGCCGGAGGAGATGCCCACCAGGATGCCTTCCTCGCGCGCGGAGCGGCGCGCCATGTCCTTTGCCGCTTCGGCGTCGACCTGGATCACGCCGTCGAGCAGTGCGGTGTCGAGGTTGCGCGGCACGAAGCCCGCGCCGATGCCCTGGATCGGATGCGGTGCGGGCTTGCCGCCCGAGATCACCGGCGAGGCCGCGGGCTCCACGGCGAACACCTGCAGCTTCGGCCAGCGCTGCTTGAGCACCTGCGCGCAGCCGGTGATGTGACCGCCCGTGCCCACGCCAGTGACCAGCGCATCGATGCCTTCTGGGAAGTCCGCGATGATCTCCTGCGCGGTGGTGCGCGCGTGCACTTCGATGTTGGCCGGGTTCTCGAATTGCTGCGGCATCCATGCGCCCGGTGTGGTCTCCACCAGTTCCTTCGCGCGCACGATGGCGCCGTTCATGCCCTTCTCGCGCGGGGTGAGCTCGAAGGTCGCGCCATAGGCCAGCATCAGCCTGCGCCGCTCGATTGACATGCTCTCGGGCATGACCAGGATCAGGCGGTAGCCCTTCACCGCGGCCACGATCGCCAGGCCGATGCCGGTGTTGCCGGAGGTGGGCTCGATGATGATGCCGCCGGGCTCGAGCAGGCCCTCGCGCTCGGCGTCCTCCACCATCGACAGGGCGATGTGATCCTTGATCGAGCCGCCCGGATTCGCCCGCTCGGACTTGATCCAGACCTCGTGGCCGGGGAACAGGCGGTTGATGCGGATGTGCGGGGTGCCGCCGATGGTCGCGAGGATGGACTGGGCCTTCATGCCGGATCTCCCTGCTGGGCAATGTCATGAACGACGCGGCGAGCTTACACCGCCTGCGCCGGCGGGCGCCAGAGTCGCGATCTGGAAGATAATCCCCAACGCGTCCAAGATGGCGGAGGCGCATCCCGGCCTCGCCGTATCCGCCGAGCCCATCCCATGCGAGAACGATCACTGCGCTCCATCCTGCTGGTCCGGGCGATCGAGGAAGCCGATCGCACCGGCACGCTGATCCCCGTCGCCGACCGCGTGGCTGCCACGCGCGAGGCGAGCCGGGATCGTGCGCCGTCCGCGCCGCCCGAGGGCGGTGCGTTGCGTGGCGGCGCGCAGCGCATGCTGGCCGCGCGTGCCGAGGCGCTGCGCCGGCGCATCGTGCAGCGCCATCCGTTCGTCGACACCGTGTTCGAGCTCGCGCGCGTGCCGGCCTGGGTCGGCGGCCTGCTCGCGCTCGCTGCGCTGCTGCTCGGAGTCGGCCTGTCAGCGCTCGACGGCACCCGGCGCATCAACGTGCTCGCCTTCCCGCTGCTCGGACTGGTCGCCTGGAACCTGCTGATCTACGCCGTCATCGTGGCGGGGTGGCTGCGCGCGCCCGCAGGCGGGGCGGCGCGGCGTCCGGGCCTGTCCGCCCTGCTGGCGCGCCTCGGCGTGCAGCGCATGCGCCGGCTGGTCACGCGCTCGGCTGCGTTCAATGCGCCGCTGGCGGACGCGCTCAAGCGCTTCGTCGGCGATTGGTACGACGCGGCGAGGCCGCTCCTGGTTGCCCGCGCTGCACGCGTGTTCCACGTGTGCGCGGCTGCGGTGGGGATGGGCTTGATCGCGGGCATGTACCTGCGCGGCGTCGCGCTCGACTACCAGGCCGGCTGGGAGAGCACGTTCCTCGATGCGGCACAGGTGCACACCGTCGTGTCGGTGCTCTACGGCCCGGCATCGGCGCTGACCGGCATTCCCGTCCCGGACGCCGCGCACCTGGAGTCGATCCGTTTCCGCGGCGCAGCCGGCGGCGAGCGGGCAGCGCCCTGGATCCACCTGCTGGCCGCCACCGCGCTGCTGTTCGTGGTCGTGCCGCGCCTGCTGCTGGCGAGCCTCGCGACGCTGACCGTCTGGCGCTGGTCCCTGCGCGCGCCGGTGCCACCTGCGCTCGTGCCGTACTTCCGGGCCGCCTTCAGCGGCGTCGACGGGGTGATCGGACGCGGCATCGTCGCGGTGGTGCCCTACGCGTACGAGCCCGCTCCGCCGGCGCTCGCGCAGCTGCGCGAGCTGCTGCCTGCAGCGCTGGGTGACAGCATGGCAGTGGACGTGCGCTCAGCGGTCCGCTACGGCGACGAGGAGGGCTTCATCGCGCACGTCGGCGACCACGGCGGGTCGATCGCGGACACCCTCGTGCTGCTCTTCAACCTGGCGGCGACGCCGGAGGACGAGAACCACGGCGCGGTGATCGCCGGCGCACGCGACTGGCTGGCGCGCGCGCGCCCGCATGCGCAGCTGCTGGTGCTGCTCGACGAAGGACCCTACCGGGCTCGCATGTCGGCCGAAGGCGGTGCTGCCGAGCGGGTGACGCAGCGGCGCGAAGCCTGGCAGGCGTTCGTGGCCGACCGCGGCGTGACCGGCTGCGTCGTGGACCTCGGTGCGCAGGTCTGCGCCGACGCCGGCGTGGCCGAGCGGGTGCGCGGCGCGCTCTGGCAGCCGGCACAGCCGTGATGGAAGCGCAGCCCGCGCGCATCAACCTGAGCCTGGTCTCGCACACCAACGTCGGCAAGACCACGCTGGCGCGCACACTCCTGCGCCGCGACGTGGGCGAGGTGGCGGACCGCGCGCACGTGACCGACGCGTCCGCGGCGCACGTCCTCATCGACACTCCGGAAGGCGACACGCTGCGCCTGTGGGACACGCCCGGCTTCGGCGACAGTGCACGCCTGCTCAGGCGCCTGCGGGCGAGCGACAACCCGGTCGGCTGGCTGCTCACGCAGGTCTGGGACCGCCTGGTGGACCGGCCCTTCCACAGCAGCCAGCAGGCGATCCGCAACGTGCGCGAGGAGAGCGACGTGGTGCTCTACCTGGTCAACGCTGCGGAAGCGCCGGCCGCGTCGGTGTACGTCGAGGCCGAGATGCAGATCCTGGGCTGGATCGGCAAGCCGGTGCTGCTGCTGCTCAACCAGATGGGTGCACCGCGCGATGCTGCCGCCGAGCAGTCCGAAGAGACGGCCTGGCAGGCGCACCTGGCCGGCTATCCCTGGGTGAAGGGCAGCATCGGCCTGGACGCCTTCGCGCGCTGCTGGGTGCAGGAGGACGAGCTGCTGGATACCGTGGATCCCCTGCTGCCGGAGGCGAAGCGCGCCGCGTTCGCGCGGCTGCGCGCGGGCTGGCGCGCGCGCAACCTCGATGTCTTCGAAGCCTCGATGCGCGTGCTCGCGGAGCAGCTCGCCGCGGTCGCGCTCGAGCGCGAGCAGCTCGCGACCAGGACGCTGCGCGAGAAGGCACGCGAGTGGGTTGCCGGCGTCGTCGCCGGGCGCGAGAAGCCGGATGCCGAGCTGGAGGCGGCGATGCAGCGCCTGGGCGAGCGCCTCGACCGGCAGGTGCGCACGGCGACCGATCGTCTCATCGCGCTGCATGGGCTCTCGGGCAATGCTGCGCAGCAGATCCTCGCCCGGGTGGCCGGGCAGTTCGACGTCAGCAAGCGCGCCGACGTGGGCAGCAGCGGTGTCGTCGGCGGGCTGGTGTCGGGCGCCCTCGGCGGGCTCACCGCGGACCTCGCGGCCCACGGCCTGACCTTCGGCGCCGGCGCGCTGATCGGCGGCATTCTCGGCGCGCTGGGCGGCAGCGGTGCTGCGCACGCCTACAACCTCGCGCGCGGCGACCGCGACGGCAGCGTGGGCTGGTCGCGGGAGTTCCTGCGCGAGCGCTTCGAAGCGGCGCTGTTGCGTTACCTCGCGGTCGCGCACTTCGGCCGCGGCCGCGGCGACTGGGTGGAAGGCGAGTATCCGCCGCACTGGCAGGCGCTGGTGGCCGAGGTGGCCGCCGGGTACCGGGCCGAGCTCGACGCTGCGTTCGCTGGCGCCGCAGAGGCCGATGCCGACGCGCGGTCGTTGGCGTAGGCGCTCGAGCCAGCCGTCGCCAGTGTCGCCTGCACGGTGCTCGTCCGCCTGTACCCGGGTGCCGAGGCGATCTTCGGCGCAGTTCCGGACCCGAGCGCGGCCTTGCCCGCCGACTGAGCACCGCGCGCTTCCCGGCGCAGCGCGGCGGGCGCCGTGATTGGCCGCGAGCCGACTGCTTCCGCCCGGGCCGGTCCCCCGGTGCGGAATGCTCTGGCATCATGCGCGATTGAAGAAGCCGCCTGCATGTCATCCTTTCCCCCACCCGACGCTCCCGGCCTGGAACGGCCCGCCTCGCCGCGCGAGCTGTTCGTCGCGTTCACGCTGCTCGCGCTGCAGGGCTTCGGCGGTGTGCTCGCCGTCGCCCAGCGCGTGCTGGTGGAGCAGCGTCGCTGGCTGACGCGCGAGCAGTTCGTCGAGGTGCTGTCGCTGGCCCAGGTGCTGCCGGGACCAAACGTGTGCAACGTGGCGCTGATGATCGGCGACCGCTTCTTCGGCTCGCGCGGTGCGTTCGCCGCGCTCGCCGGCATGATGGCCGTGCCGCTGGCGATCGTGCTCGGCGCGACCGCGGTCTACACCCAGTTCGCCGGCGTTGCGGCAGTGGCGGGTGCGCTGAAGGGCATGGGCGCGGTGGCCGCGGGCATGATCGGCGGCACCGGCCTGAAGCTCGCGTCCGCGCTGCGCGCCAATCCGATGGGCATTCCGGCCAGCATCGCGCTTGCCGCCGCGGGTTTCGTGGCGGTCGCACTGCTGCGCTGGCCGCTGGTGTGGGTGCTGCTGGCGCTGGGCACGCTCGCCTGCGCACTCGCCTGGCGCAGCCTCGCGCACCAGGCCATGCAGGCGCGGGACGATGCGAAGCGCTGAGCACATCCGGGGGCGCGCCCCCCGACCCATCGCCACGCCGCGATGCTGAGCGCGGTCGACTGGCTCGCCCTGTTCGGGCACTTCCTGCTGCTGTCGCTGCTGTCGATCGGCGGCGCGATCACGGTCGTGCCGGACATGCACCGCGTGCTGGTCAGCCAGATGGGCCTGCTCGACGACGCGCAATTCGCATCCTCCATTGCCATCGCGCAGGCTTCGCCCGGCCCCAACGTGCTGTTCGTCGCGGTGATGGGCTACCAGGCGGCCGGACTGGCGGGCGCATTCGCCACGCTGGCCGGGATCATGCTGCCGTCCACCACGCTCGCGCTGATGGTCGCGCGCTGGGGCCACACGCGCCGGGAGTGGCGCGCGGTGCGCGCATTCAAGGCCGGCATGGCACCGCTGGTGATCGGACTGATGCTCGCCACCGCGTGGATCCTCACTGTGGAGACACCGGGCTGGCGGCATGGCCTGCTGACCATCGCCGCCGCCGTGCTGGTGTGGCGCACGCGCGTGCACCTGCTCGTGCTGGTCGGTGCGGGCGCATTGGTCGGCGCGCTCGGCTGGCTCTGACGGCACGGCGGTTGCCCGCCGCGATGCACGCGCGCCCGCGCGCAGTCATCGGGGGATGCCATGGATCCATCGCCTTGCCGCCTGTGCGGCTTGCTTCTCGCCGCCGCGCTTTGTACCGTATCGGCGCGCCTGCCCGCCCAGCAGCCCGCCACGGCCCGGGCTCCCAGCACCGATGGCACCGACGTGCAGCAGCTGATGACCGCGGCCGGCGTGGTGCAGCGCTTCACGCACTCGGCCACCGGAGCAGCCGACGGCTTCGTGCTCGATGACGGGACGGCGGTGCACTTCCCCGCCTACCTTGCCGCCCAGGTCGCGCGGCTCATTGCGCCCAACGCCAACGTGCGGGTGACCGGGTTGATGGTCGAGGGCACGGACCGCGGCGCGACCCGGGTGCTGGAGGCGCGGACCATCACCGACGTCGCCAGCAACCGCACGCTCACCGTCGCGGCTACCGGCGAGAATCTGCCTGGCTCGACTGACAGCAGCGGCGATGCAGGAACCGGGAACGGCGGGACTGCCGGCGGCGGGGCGGGGGCGGCGGGGGGTGCAGGGGCCGGCGGCGGAGCAGGGACCGGCGGCGCGCGCTGAAGCGCCGTCCGATCAGGACGCGGAGGGCGCGCCCGCCCGGGTGGCTTCCCACGTACGCTCCCACGTCTGCTGCACGAGGAACGCATCGAAGCTCGCCCGATGGCGCTGGCCGCCCAGCTCGCGCATCAGCGCGTCCTTGGTCGCGTGCCAGAGCGCCATCTGCGGCTCGCTGAGGATCAGCTCCAGCGCACTGAGCGAGAACTCGCATGGCAGCGCCGCGGCGTGGAACAGCTGGTTGAGCCAGGTCTGGTCCACCACCCACCCATCGCTGTAGACGGTGCGTGCGCGCAGAAGCTCGTTGAGGCGCCCGGCCACCTCGGCCACCGGCTTGCCGTGGGCGTGCAGGAGGTCGCGCGACACGCGATGCGCGGCCTGGGCGTCCTGGTCCCAGTGCGTCCAGCCGGGCAGCGGCCGGATCAGCCAGCAGTGCTTCGCACCGCTGTCCAGCGCCACGCCCACCTCGATGGGATAGCTGTTCGGCCCGAACCCCGATGCCTCGATGTCGAGGATGATCGGCGGCCGGGTCTGGGGTGGCATGCGCGGGACTATATCGCAGCCGTCATGCGTTCGCGCTTGCGGCCGCGGCCGGCGCCGTTTTGAGGTAGCCTTGCAGGCCGATTCCAGGACAGGAGGAGAACACCGATGATCAAGGTAAGCGTCATGTATCCGTCGGGGCAGGGCGTCCGCTTCGACATCGATTACTACTGCAACCGCCACATGCCGATGGTGAAGGACCGCCTCGGCGCGGCACTCAAGCAGATGGCGGTGGACCATGGCCTGGCCGGCGGTGCGCCTGGCGCGCCGCCACCCTACGCCGCGATCGGGCACCTGTACTTCGACTCGGTGGACGCCTTCCAGGCCGCCTTCAAGCCGCACGCGAAGGAGATCCTCGGCGACATCCCGAACTACACCAACGCCCAGCCCGACATGCAGATCAGCGAAGTGAAGCTGTAGGCCGGCACGGTCCCGACCATTCACCGCGCGCATCCAGGCGGGTGCGCGCCGCGACGACGAGAAAGGAACAGAGATGGGCATGGAGAAGCGCAGGCTGGGACGCTCGTCCCTGCAGGTCGCGCCGCTGGTGCTGGGCGGCAACGTGTTCGGCTGGACCGCGGACGAGGCGACCTCGTTCAAGCTGCTCGACGCGTTCGTCGCCGGAGGCTTCGATTTCATCGACACCGCCAACATGTACTCCACCTGGGTGCCCGGCCACCAGGGCGGCGAGTCCGAGACGGTGATCGGCAAGTGGATGAAGCAGCGCGGCAACCGCAGCAAGGTGGTGATCGCCACCAAGGTCGGCATGGAGATGCCCGGGCGCGGCAAGGGCCTGAAGCCGGCCCACATCCTGCGCGAGGTCGAGGATTCCCTGAAGCGCCTGCAGACCGACTACATCGACCTGTACCAGTCGCACCAGGACGATCCCGACACCCCGGTCGAGGAGACCCTGGAGGCGTTCGCGCAGCTGGTGCAGCAGGGCAAGGTGCGGGTGATCGGCGCGTCCAACTTCGGCCCCGAGCGCCTGGCGGCTTCGCTGGCGGCGAGCGCGCAGCACGGCTGGCCGCGCTACGAGAGCATGCAGCCCGAATACAACCTGATCGAGCGCGCGAAGTACGAGCAGACGCTCGAGCCGGTGTGCCTGAAGGAGAGCGTGGGCGTCATCACCTACTTCTCCCTCGGCAAGGGTTTCCTGACCGGCAAGTACCGCTCGGAGGCCGACCTGTCGAAGAGCCCGCGCGGCGGGTGGATCAAGGCCTACCTCGGGCCGCGCGGGATGCGCATCCTGGCTGCACTCGATGCCGTCGCGGCGCAGTACAAGTCCTCGCCCACCGCGGTGTCGCTCGCCTGGCTGCTGGCGCGGCCCAGCGTCACGGCGCCGATCGCGAGCGCGACCTCGCTCGCCCAGCTCGAGGACCTGATCGCCGGCGCGCACCTGAGGCTGGACCGCGCTGCGATCGAGCAGCTCGATCGCGCGAGCGCGGAGGGCTGAGCCTCAGACGACGCGACGCACCGGCTCGTGCGCCGGTGCGTCGTGGCGTGCGCCTGCCAGGCCGGCCCGCAGCAGCGTCGCGTCGATGTCCGCGACCCGCTCGCACCCGCACAGCGCCATCGTGCGATCGATCTCCGCGCGCAGGCAGTCCAGCACGCACCCCACGCCCTGTTCGCCCGCGACCGCCAGCCCCCACAGGTGCGGACGGCCGATGAGGCAGGCGCGCGCACCCAGTGCGAGCGCCTTCACCACGTCCGCGCCGCGCCGCACGCCGCCATCGACCAGCACCGGCGCACGGCCATCCGCCGCCCGCACCACGCCAGGCAACGCCTCGATCGAGGACAGCGCACCGTCGAGCTGGCGGCCGCCGTGGTTGGATACGATCAGGCCGTCCACGCCCAGCGCCACCGCGCGGCGCGCTTCGTCCGGGTGCAGCACGCCCTTGAGCAGGAGCGGCCGGTTCCACAGCCGCCGAATCCACTCCACGTCCTTCCACGACAGGCCCGGATCGAGCAGGCTGCCGATGCGGGCGGCGAGCGACATCGCATCCGCGCCGCCCGCCTGCGCGTAGTTGGCGAAGCCGATCCTCGGTCCCAGCAGCGTGCGCGCGGTCCAGCCCGGGTGCAGCGCGAAGTCGAGCAGCGTGCGCGGCCCCAGGTGCAGAGGCACCGTGAACCGGTTGCGCACGTCGCGCTCGCGCTGGCCCAGCACCTGGTTGTCGATCGTGAGCACGAGCGCGCCATAGCCGGCGGCGTGGGCGCGCTCGATGAAGGACTGCGTGAGCGCGCGGTCGCGGTACACGAACACCTGCATCCACAGGCGTCCCCCCGGCTCCCGCGCGAGGTCCTCGATCGAGATGGTGGAGCCGTGGCTCATCGCGTAGACCGTGCCGGCCGCCTTGGCCGCACGGGCGGCGTGCGCCTCACCGCGCGGCCACAGCATCCCCGCCATTCCCGTGGGGCCGATCAGCACCGGGAGGTCGAGACGCTCGCCGAACAGCTCGACCGACTGGTCGCGCACGCCGGCGCCGTTCAGCGGCCGCGGCAGCAACGGCAGTTCCGCGAAGGCGTCCTCGTTCCGGCGCAGCGTGCGCTCCTCTTCCGCGCCGCCATCGACGAAGTCGAACACGACGCGCGGCAGCGCCCGGCGGGCAAGCAGCCGCATCGCCGCGACGCTGTAGGCGTCACGCTCGAGCATGGCCCGGCTCACGCGTGGGTGCCCTGCTCAGTGCCGTGCACGGACGCCGCGTCCGACGCTCACCCGACCCGGATCAGCTTGCGCAGGCTGCGCAGGCCTGGCGGCGCAGGCCGCTCGGGCCAGATCTGCGGCCAGGCGGTGTACGAGACTTCGCCCACGTAGAGGTCGCTGCGCGAGTCGAGCGCCAGCCCGTGCGGCGCGACGAACTGGTCGAGCTGCGTGCCCGCCGGCAGCGTGCCCACGCGCGACACCAGCTTGCCTTCGTGCGACACGATCGTGATCCGCGGCCCGAGGTTGGGCATGTCGCGATTGACCGGCATCGTCGGTCCGAGCTCGCCGACGAAGAAGCGCCCGTGCCGTCCGGCCTCGGCGCACAGCGCGCAGGGCCGATGCATGTTGTTCCACTGCGTCTCGTAGCGGCCCTCGCCGTCGAACACCTGCACGCGATGGTTCTCGCGGTCGGCGACATACACCCAGCCGTCCGGATCGGCCCAGATGTTGTGCGGGATGTTGAACTGGCCCGGGTCGCAGCCCGGCTCGCCCCAGGAGTGCAGCAGCCGGCCGTCGGGCGAGAACTTGTGGATGCGGGCGTTGCCGTAGCCGTCCGAGACGTAGATGTCGCCGCGCGGAGAGAGCGCGGTGTGGGTGCAGCGGTTGAACGGCTCGCCCTTCACGTACGGCGCGGGCTTGCCCGGGATGCCGATGGTGAGCAGCACCTTGCCCTCCGGGGTGCACTTGCGCACCGTGTGGTCGCCGTCGTCGGTGCAGTAGAGGTTGCCGTCGGGCCCGATGTGCAGGCCGTGCGCGCGGGTGAACAGTCCCTCACCCCAGGAGCGCAGGAAGTTGCCCTCGCGGTCGAACACGATCATCGGGTGCTCGCCGCGGTTGAAGACGTAGACCTGGTCGCGATCGTCGACGGCGACCGCGGCGACATCCTTCAGCGTCCAGCGATCGGGGAGCCTGCCCCACTCGACCGCTTCGTAGCGCAACTGCCCCTGCCCGAGCACCTCTCCGATGGCCTCCTCCGGGTCGCGTTCCGGCATGGCCGTCACTGCGACGGCATGACGGGCATGGCGTGACGGCGAGACGCAACGAGGCGGTGCCCGATGCTCCGCGATCACGGCGGTGCGCGACGATACCGCGCGCATCGCGGCCAATGATAGCAGCAGGCGCGCAGCGGATGCCGTAGGGACTCGGGTGATGCCCCGCGCGCAGCTGCGTGCACGCGGGGTATTCGTGGATGCTGCGGGTCAGGCGCCCGCTTCGGACAGGATGCAGCGGCCGGCGTCGCGGACCGGCTGGCGGACCACGGTGTCGGGGATGAACTCCCGGCCGACCTTCTTGTACTCGACGTCGATCACCGGCTCGCAGCCCTGTGCGCCGCGCGCCAGCTGCATTGCGGCGACCGAGGCGACCGCGACGCCCGTGATGAGGCCGATGACGAACACATATGCGCGATTGCGGCTCATAAACTCCTCCCGAAGTTCACGCAGGCCAGAGTCTGTGGGATGTCACCCGGCGGCGCCATAATTGCAAAACATTTGTTCCGATGCATCTGCGCGGTGCGCCGGCGCTGCCAGCAGGTGCCGTTCCCGGCTCCGGGGCGTCATTCCAAGCGCATGATCGGCAGCGACAATCCCGGATTCGACCGGGCCGTGCAGGGGCCTGTCGTCGCCCCGCGGCGCGTGCGGTGGCACGTGGGCCGACAGCAGTTGAAGAAGCTCCCCTGTCCGCACCGGACGACTCGATGCTTCACAATGCCGAAACAACGGCGATCATGACGGAGGCGGCGCGAATGCACTATCGGTTGTACTACTGGCCCGGAATCCAGGGCCGCGGGGAATTCGTCCGGCTCGCGCTCGAGGCAGCCGGCGCGAAGTACGTGGACGTCGCGCGCACCTCGGCGCGCTCGGGCGGCGGGGTTCCTGCCCTCATGCGCGAGATGGAGGACACCGCCAATCCGCGTGCGCCGTTCGCACCTCCCTACCTGCGCGCGGGGCGGCTGCTCATCGCGCAGACCGCGAACATCCTGCAGTACCTGGGCCCGCGCCTGCGGCTGGTGCCGACGGACGAGGCCAGCCGGGTCTGGGCGCACCAGCTGCAGCTCACCGTCACGGACTTCGTGGCCGAGGTGCACGACGTGCACCATCCGGTTGCCGTCAGCCTGTACTACCGCCAGCAGAAGGCGGAGGCGCGGCGGCGTGCGCGGTACTTCCGGTCCGAGCGAATTGCGAAGTACCTCGGCTACTTCGAGCGCGTGCTGCAGGCCAATCGCCGCGGACGCGGTCACATGGTGGGCAGCGCGCTGTCCTGCGTCGACCTCTCGATGTTCCAGCTCATCGCGGGGCTGCGCTACGCCTTTCCCCGCACGCTGCGGCGGATGGAGCCGGCCTGGCCGGGACTGGTCGCGCTGCACGATCGCGTGGCCATGCTGCCTCGCATCGCCGCCTACCTGGAATCCGGCCGACGCATTCCGTTCAACCAGGACGGCATCTTCCGCCACTATCCAGAGCTCGACGGCGCGCGCCGCTGAACGGCCGCCGCACGACATCAGCATGTACACGCGTGGACCCCCTGCGCGACGGGGCAGCGACGCTGGAATGGCGTCCTGACCGTCGATCCGGGCGGGGAAGGCGGTGAAGAGCCCGGGACGGAGCGCCGTCGTATCATGCCGCCACACAACAAGAGGAGGAGCCCATGTTCTTCGCCCCACCCCGGATCATCGAGACGCAGGTATTCGCCCGCCTGCCCGCACCTCTGCAGGATGCGGACCAGAGCAACGAATGGGTCGCAGGCCAGCCGCTCGGCACGCACGCGGGCTCCCTCATCGAGGGGCCGAGCTTCGACCGCGAAGGCAACCTCTGGTGCGTCGACGTGCAGAACGGCCGCGTGTTCACGGTCTCGCGGGATGGCCGGTTCACGGTGCGCGCGCAGTACGACGGCTGGCCCAACGGGCTGAAGATCCACCGCGACGGGCGCATCCTCGTCACCGACCACAAGCACGGCGTGATGGTGCTCGATCGCGAGACGGGCGCGGTGACGCCGTGGCTGGAGCGCTGCAACGTCGAGCGCTTCAAGGGCGTGAACGACCTGTGCATCGCGGCCAACGGCGACGTCTACTTCACCGACCAGGGACTCACCGGGCTGCATGACCCCACCGGCCGGGTGTTCCGCGTGCGGCCCGATGGCGAGGTCACCTGCCTGCTCGACAACGTCCCCAGCCCCAACGGCATCGTGCTCAACGCGGACGAGACCGCGTTGTACGTCGCGGCCACCCGCGGCAACTGCATCTGGCACGTGCCCTTCCTGCGCAACGGCGGCGTGGGCAAGGTCGGCCTGTTCGTGCAGCTGTCCGGGGCCGGCGGTCCCGACGGCCTCGCGCTGGACGAGCAGGGCCGGCTCGTCATCGCGCACGTTCGCCTGGGCTGCGCCTGGGTCGTCGACCGCTTCGGCGAGCCGGTGTACCGGATCAACTCGTGCGCGGGCCGCATGATCACCAACATGGCGTACGGCTGGCCCGATCGCAGCACGCTCTACATCACCGAATCGGAGACCGGCACCATCCTGAAGGCCGAGCTCGACGTGCCGGGCAAGCTGATGGATTCGCATCGCTGAGGCACGCTTTGCGCGTCCGGCGCTTGACGGCGGCGGACACTCGCGGGCACCCTTGCACCCTGCGTCACGGGCAGGGTCGTGTGTCGGCAGGATTTACGCGGCGCTGCAGTTGTTACAGCGCGAAGTGTCGCTTCTTCAGCGCTGTTCCCATCCTCCTCCCCTCTCCCGCAAGGAGCCGAAGCAGTCATGGCCAGTGCCGCCGACGCCGATCGGCAGCTGAAGGAGTTGAGCGCGTACCTGCGCTCGCGCCGGAGCGAAGTGATGCGCCGATGGCGCGCGGCGGTCGCTACCGACCCCGAGCTGACCAGTGCGGCGTCGCTGCCGCGCACGCGCTTCGACGATCACGTGCCGGACATCCTCGAGTCCTTCTCGCGCAAGCTGGAGCAGGGGCTGGGCGCGGACGCCGCACGTGAGGAGGCCGCGCAGCGCAATGCCGGCGCGCGCCATGGCGCCCACCGCTGGCAGCAGGGCTACTACCTGCCCGAGGTGGCGGGCGAGTGGCGCCACCTGCAGCTGGTGCTGCTGGACGAGATCGAGCGCCATGCCGACGACCACCCCGGCGCGCAGGCCGGCATGCTTGCGCATGCGCGACGTGCGCTGGTGACGATGGCTGCCGAGGGCGTGGAGCACAGCATCGCCGAGTACGTCCGGCTGCAGCAGGCTTCCGCGGCGAGCCGCGTACGCGAGCTGGAGCTGGCGGTCGAGCAGTTGCAGCAGCTGCAGCGGCAGCGCGCGACCATCTGGCGGCAGGCCGCCCACGACCTGCGCGACAACGTCGGCCTGGTGTCCAACGCCACCAATGTCCTCAGCCATCCGGCGGCGACCGACGCGATCCGTGCGCAATCGCTCGGCGGTCTCGAGCGCGGCGTGTCCTCCCTGCGCGCGCTGCTCGACGACCTGCTCAGCCTGGCGCGGCTCGAGGCCGGCCAGGAGCGCCTGGCGGTGGCGCCGTTCGATGCGGGCGAGCTGCTCGCCTCGATGTGCCAGAACGCGCAGGGGCTGGCGACCCGGCGCGGCCTCAGTCTGCACTGCGAGGGTCCCGAACGCCTGCCGGTGCAGGGTGACGCGGTGAAGGTGCAGCGTGTCGCGCAGAACCTGCTGATGAACGCGTTGAAGTACACGCGGCAGGGTGGCGTCACGGTTTCCTGGGGAACGGTCGATGCCCTCCCCCAGGGTCAGTGGTTCATCAGCGTCGCCGACACCGGGCCCGGTGTCGAGGTGTCGGCACGTGCACCGATCGTGCGCGCACTCAAGGCGGTGACCGACGACATCGAGGAGGGCGGATCCGCCGACAACGCGCGGCAGGCGAGCGACGCGGCCGCGGACGGATCGCGCGAGGCGGCCGGCGCAGCTGGCGAGGGATTGGGCTTGTCCATCGTCAAGCAGCTGTGCGAACTGCTCGATGCCACCGTGGAGCTCGAGAGCCGGCCCGGCAGCGGCACCACGGTGCGCGTGCTGCTTCCGCTGCGCTACGACGCCCGTCCCGCCTGAGGTCCGCCGGCCCCGCCGCGTGCGCGGCCGCGCCCCGGTATCATGAGCTCCGGACCAACGCTTCGGGACAGCCCATGCACGACCTGCTCATTCGCGGCGCAACGCTGATCGACGGAACCGGCGCTGCGGCGCGCACGGCGGACGTTGCGGTGACCGATGGTACCTTCGCTGCCGTCGGCCGCGGCCTGGGTCCAGCGCGGCGCGAGATCGACGCCGACGGCCTGCTCCTGACCCCCGGCTGGGTCGACATCCATACCCACTACGACGGCCAGGCCACCTGGGATCCGTGGATGACGCCCTCGTCGTGGCATGGCGTGACCACCGCCGTGTTCGGCAACTGCGGGGTAGGCTTCGCACCGGTGCGTCCCGGCAGCGAGCGCTTCCTCATCAACCTGATGGAAGGGGTCGAGGACATCCCGGAGACCGTGCTCGCCGAAGGCATCGACTTCCGCTGGGAGAGCTTCGGGCAGTACCTGGACGTGCTCGAGTCGATGCCGCGCATCATGGACATCGGCGCGCAGGTGCCGCACGCTGCCCTGCGTTTCTATGTGATGGGTGAGCGCGGCGCGGATCACGCCTCGCTGCCCGGCGCGGACGAGATCGCGCGCATGGGCGAGCTGCTCGAGGCTGCGCTGCGTGCCGGCGCGCTGGGCTTCTCGACTTCGCGCACCATCAAGCACAAGGCCAAGGACGGGCGCTATACGCCGACCCTTTCGGCTGCCGAGCCCGAGCTCGCCGGCCTCGCGCAGGCCATGCGGCGCGCAGGCAGCGGCGTGATCGAGGTGAACTCGGACTTCGGCGAGGGCGACTTCGAGCGCCTGCGGCAGGCCGCCGAGCTTGCGCGCCGCCCGTTGTCCGTGCTCCTGCTGCAGGTCCACAACGCCCCGGACCTGTGGCGCGAGACGCTGGCGGGGATCCACGCGGCGCGTGCCGCGGGGCTGGAGGTGACCGGCCAGGTGGGCTCGCGCCCGATCGGCGTGATGATGGCGCTCGAGGGCACCGTTCACCCGTTCCTGACGCATCCGTTGTGGCAGGCGATGGCGGACCTGACGCCGCGCGAGCGCGCGATGCGGTTGCAGTCGGACGCGGCGCTGCGCCGGCGCATGTGGGCCGAGCTGCCGGACAACACGCATACGCGCTGGATCGGCGGCATGCTCGAGCGCACCTTCCGCATGGAGGAGCCGCTCGACTACGAGCCGGACGTGAGGAACGGCGTGGGCGCGGCGGCCCGCGCGCAGGGCCGCGGGGTGTTCGACGTGGCGCTGGAATGGCTGCTCGAGCACGACGCCAAGCAGATCCTGATGCACACGTTCGAGAACTACTGGGACGGCGACCTCGAGGTGGTTCGCGAGCTGCTGGAGGACCCGGCGACGGTGTGCGGCCTGGCCGACGCTGGCGCGCACGTGGGCTTCCTGTGCGACGCGGGCAGCGCGACCAGCATGCTGGTGCACTGGGCGCGGCAGCGCACGCGCGGACCGCGGCTGCCGATCGAGCTGCTGGTGAAGAAGCAGACCTCCGACACCGCCCGCACTTACGGCCTGCGCGATCGCGGCGTCATTGCGCCCGGCTACAAGGCCGACTTCAACCTGATCGATTTCGCCGCGTTGCGCGTGCGCAAGCCGGAACTGGCCTATGACTTGCCGGCAGGCGGCAGGCGCATGCTGCAGAAGGCCGATGGGTACCGGCACACGTTCGTGTCCGGGATCGAGGTCATGCGCGACGGGGAGGCTACCGGTGTCCTGCCCGGCCGGCTGTTGCGCGGGGCGCGTCCTGCACCGGGCGTTGCCTGACAGGCCGGGCGGCCAGGTCGCGCCCGACGCCGCGGCGTCGGCGCCTCAGCCGTTGTAGCTATTGCCGGCCTGCGCAGGCCGGACGGCAGTTCTGCGCGAGCGCACCCCTACGCGCGCCCGGCGCGCAGCTGCGTGGGCCACACCAGCATCGGCAGGGGCGTTTCCAGGACCAGCGGGCGGCCCTGCTCGCCCTCGATCAGGCGCTTGATCTTGAAGCGCGCATCGAAATTCAGCGGGCGCGCCCACTTCACCGCCAGGGTCCCGCGGCTGCGCCGCACCACGCGCCCCGGCAGGGCGAGGGCTTCCATCGGGTCGCGCCCGAACGGGATGGTGACGATGCAGGCCCGGGTGCCCGGGTCCTCCTGTCCGTTCAGGTCGATCAGGGCACCTTCCAGGGACAGGTTGATCAGGCGGGTGGCGGTGGTGCGATCGGGGGTGTGAACCTGCGCCCGGCTGCGGACCGCGATGCGCTCGAAGCGCCGCCGCTCGGCGTCGGAGGACGGTTGACCGATCATGATCGAGCTCCTCAGGTAAGTAGACAACGCTAGCCTCATTGCCAACCGGGCGCGAAGACCGTCAATGCACGGTGAAATCAGCGCCCGTTAACAGTCGAACGAGGTAGCAGGAAGCTCGCCATGTGCCGGGGCTTCAGGCGGCCGGGCGCGCGGGCAGGTCCCCGGCACCAGGTTCACCCCGGAGGCACTGCTCGTACAGGGCCTGGGTCTCGCGGGCCGGGGCGATGCCGAGGCTCGCGGAGAGTGTCTCCTGCAGGCGCCCATACAGGCGCAAGGCCTGGGAGCGGTCCCCGGCGGCCTGGTGCACGCGCATCAGGCCGCGATAGAACGCCTCGTTGAGGCTGTCCGCATCCAGGCCGTGCATGTACAGGACGATGGTCTCGTCCCAGCGCTGCTGCTGCTCGAGCACGCGGCCCTGCCGCCCGACCTGGAGCACGAACTTGGTGCGCAGGCGCTCACGCAGCGGCGCCGACCACGCCGCATCCGCGTCTCCCGGCAGCAACGGGCCGCGGTACAGCGCGAGCGCGCGCGCGCCGCTGTGCTCGTCGGGCCCGCCGTTGTTGCCGATGAGCCGCTCGAATGCGAGCGCATCCACCCAGACCTGGTCGGGGTTCAGGCTCACGCATCCGTCCACCACCTCGATCGTCTCCGCCGCACCCAGCAGCCGGCGCAGCCGGTGCAGCGTGACCCCGAATACGCTGCGCGCCGCGTCCGCCTCCTCGTCCGGCCAGAGCGCGTCGATCAGCTGGTAGTCGCGCACGTCGCGTCCACCCATGCAGATCAGCGCCTTGAGCAGTCCCAGGGTCTTGCGCGGGGCCTTGCCGCCGAACACGAGCGGCACGTCGCCGATCTCGATCTCGAACCCGCCGAGCATGCGCACCCGGACCTGGAAGGGCCACTCGCCGAGCTCCGGGCGCGGCGGCGGCCAGCGGTAGGCCAGGATGAGCCGGCGCACGTAGGTGGTATCGATCCCGCGCGCGAGCGCCTCGGCGGCCAGGCGCGGCATCCACGCCGGGATGAAACGGGTCGGCACGCTGGTGCCGTACACGCGTGCCTGGTCGAACAACTCGCGCAGCCGCTGGCCGATGAGCGCCTCGTCCGCCTGCGCCTGCAGCGCCAGCCAGGCGCGGGCCTGGTGGACCAGGGCATCGTACACGTGGACCCGGCTGGCTTGCGCGATCCGCTGCATCTGCCCGATCAGGCTGTCGCAGGCGGTCGCGTCGCCGATCTCGACGCTGGCCCACAGCGCCAGGCCGCGGGCGACCAGCCGCTGCCAGGGGGCACCCACGAGCTCGTAGGCCTGCACCGCCGCGCGGGCGGCGTGCAGCCCCTCGTTCGCGTCCCCTTTCGACAGCGCGTGCAGTGCGCGCATGGAGTGCAGCGCCGCCACGTCGTAGGGGTGGGAGGTGTCCATCACGCGCTCGAACTGGCGGATGATCCGGCTCGAGTCGGTGCGCGGGTGGAACACGGTCTCCATCCAGGCGGCGGTGATGAGGGCGAAGCGTTCCAGCAGCGGTACCGGGAATCCCTGTGCCATCCGCTGCAGCTGTCCCAGTGCCGCATCGCTCGCGGTGCGATCCACGGACATGAGCGCGCACCAGGCGACGAAGTAAGCGCACAGTCCGCGCCGCAGCGGCGAAAGGTCGGACCGCGCCAGCAGCGGCTCCACCAGCGGCAGCACGTTGGCGGCGAAGTCGAGCTTGCCCAGGTTGCCCCCGTAGCTGAGCAGCCAGGCGCCGGCGCCGAGCTTGAGGTCGGCATCGACGTCCTCATGCAGGAGCGCGAGCATGCGGGCCGCGATCGCCCCCAGCGCCTCGGAGTCTCCGCTGCGGTAGAGCATTGCGCTGAACTGTGCGCTGCGCACGTGCAGCTCCTCGGCGGGGCCGGCCCAGGGCAACGGCGTGGCCAACTGCGTCTCCAGCGCCCCGATCCACTCATCGAGGGGGGCGAAGCGCGAATGCTCGAGGAACAGCGTCTCGATGATGCCTGCGGCGCAGCACACCGACAGGCGCCGGTCACCGCGCGCCTGCGCGAGGGCATGCGCGGCCTCCAGCAGTCCGCGCGCGCGGGCCGGGTCCTGCCCCGCCAGCGCGCCGCCGGACCAGTAGAGCAGGTCGGCATCGGCGTCGAGGATGGTGTCAGGCAGCTGCGCGAGCCAGTGCTGCGCCACGCCGAAGCGGGCTTCGCTAAGCAGCTGCGGTACCGTCCCGTGCATCAGGCGGGTGGCGTCCTGCCAGGCCTGCGCCTCGAGGAACAGTCCGATCGCATCCTCGACGCAGCCGGCCGTTTCCAGCGCCCTAGCGCTCTCCAGCGCCAGCATGCGCAGGCCGTCGCTGCCGAGCGTGCGCCGGGCGTGGTCGCGCAGGAAGGTGCGGAACAGCGTGTGGAACTGGTACAGGTAGCCGTCGGAGGGGCGGGTCGCGCTCGCCCGCCGTTCCACGAACAGGTGCCTGCGCGCGAGATGGTCGAGGAGCTTGTCGCAGTCGTCGTAGCGGCTCACCCTGCGCGCGATGTCCGCGGTCACGCGCGGCAGCATCGCCAGGCGCGCGAGCGCGGCCTCGACTCCCGGCGGCGCACGCGCGAACACCTGTTCCGCGAAGTAGTCGAACAGCGCCTGCTGCGAGTCGGTCACGGCGGGCGCAGCAGCGGGGACGCCGCCGCGCATGCGCTCCACCAGCAGGCGCACGCCGGCAGCCCAGCCGTCGGTCTGAGCGGAGACCGCGAGGATCGCCTTGTCGTCGTCCAGGCCGGCGCGGTGGGCCAGGTGGCGCACCTCTTCCTCGCTCAATCGCAGCGCGGCCGGATCGAGCGTCGCCATGATCTGGTTCAGGGCCGGCCGCGCGAAGGCCGCGGGCGGATCCGTGCGGCTGATGACGATGAGGTTGGACCGGTGCGGGATCTCGTCGCTCGCGGCGCGCAGGATCTCGACCAGCGCCGGCGCGGCACTCGCCTCCTCGAAGTTGTCGAACACCAGCACCGCCTGCGCGCGCAGGCGCGAGAACAGCTCGCGGAAGAAGCGGCGGGAATAGCCGCGCAGGTCGAGCAGGACCTGCGGCTCGAACGCCGGCAGCCGCGCAGGTCCGCGCCCGTGGTCCGCAGCGGCCACTGCGAGGTAGTGGAAGAACGTTGCCGGGTCGATGTCGCCGGCATCCATCTGGTACCAGATGCACGGCAGCTTGCGGCTTTCGAGGTAGCCGGCCACGAGCGTGGTCTTGCCAGCGCCGGGGGGGCCGCAGATCCACGCGAGCGGATGCTGCAGCAACTGGTCGAGTGTCGCATACAGCCGGGGGCGCGGCACCGCGTCGAACAGCCGAGGCCGGCTCAGCTTGACCAGGACGGGAGACGGCTTCTGCGCCACTTTGTCTGTGCCCTCCGCGTGCATCCGGTGCTCAGGCTAACGGTATCGGGCTTACCGATCGCTTACCGAATGGAGAAATCGTGCGGCGTGTCCGCGTCGGCCGACTGGCGCGGCGGCGTACCTGCCCCGGCTTTGCGGTGGAATCGAGCCTGTTGCAGCGTGCCGTAGGTTCGGGGAGACAGGTTTGTCGGCCTCTCCAATGCGGATGCGGGGGCATAGCCCGCGCCGCGCGAAGCGGTAACCGATTTGTATGGATACACAGGCTAGGATGGTTGCGTCGATCGAACGCAATGCAACGCTGCTTCGATGGCGACATGCGATCGCCGCGCCCGGTCCGACCCTCGCGCGGCCCCTGGTGGAACGGCAATATGACGGAGGGCATATGTACACACTGAGCAAGGCGTTGATCATTGCCTGCGGCAGCGCCGCCGCACTGGCCTGCATCCCGGCGCAGGCCGCGGACACGGGCGACGTGCGCGTGACGTTCGATCCCGGGTTCACCGACCGCACCAACATGGGCCGCGCACCCGGCGACTCGAGCAGCGTGGGTGTGAGCGTCGATGCCGGCCTGCAAGCGCGCACCAACATGCCGGTGCGCGAACAGAAGGAGGCCGGCTCGCTCGTCGCGAAGCCCGACATGGGCCTGCGCGAGCGCACCAACATGGGCGGCATCGGGCGCGCCGGCACTGCGCCGGATACGCCGGAAACGGCTGCCGTCACCCGCTGAAGCCACGCAGCACGATCCGCCCTGCGGCAGCCGCCGCAGGGCGGTTGCCTTTGCAGGGGGCGAGCATGAGCAGAACGATCGGTGCAGCACTCCTGGCAGTGATCGCCGGGACGAGTCAGGTCGGGTTCGCAGGGCAGCCGACCGCCGCCGTGCACGGGCGTGCCGGCGCAGCCGAGGGTGCATCGCGCGTGGAATGGGTTTCGAATCGTTCGGGCGCGATGGGCTTCTGGCGCCAGCTCTCGTTCGTCGCCTGGCCTGGGCGCGCGGGAGGACCGGCCGGCTGGGCCGCCACGCGGACGGGGACCAGCCCCGGGCGGCGCGCGGCGGCGATGCACCAGGCGGCGCTGGAGGATGTCCTGCTGCCGCAGGAGCGCTGATCCCGCGCTGGTCCCCGTGCCCGCGCCAGCAGGGCCGGTGAGCGCGGCGTTCCCGGGGCTGCGGTCGGGCCGGCATGCCTGGTGTCTGTTCTTCCACGCATGCGCGCCGCCGACGTGTAAGAAGTAGGCGCACGCACGGGCGGCGTCGCGCCAGCGGCCGGGACGGCGAGCAGAACATCCGGGTACTGCAATTGCCCGCTGACCTCGCCCTGCCATGAGCACACAGCCTCTCTGCCGACTCGTGATGCCGAGCGCACGCGCCGGACGGCGCGCGGCGCGGCGGCGGGTCGCGGTGGGCGCCGTGATCATGGCCGGCGCGCTCGGTGCGCTGGCGTGGTGGGAGATGGAGACGTCCACGCTGCAGGCGCGGTCGTTCTCCTGGCTGGCGCAGGCGCTGCGCTACGACCTGCAGCCCGGCGCGGGGGAGCCGCTTGCGCTGGCCGCTGCCGGTCCGTTCGACCAGCGCCTGGGGTACAGCCGAATCGCTTCGTTCTCGCGCCGGCTGTCCGATGCCAGCTTCGAGGTCGAGGCGCAGGCGCGTCCTTCCGACAGCATGCGCCGCGCGGCCGGATTCGGGCTCTATCCAATCTACCGCGAGAAAACCCAGGCCGGTCTCGCGCTGCTCGGCTGCGACGGCAGCGTGATCTCCTCGTTCCGCTTCCCGCGCCATGCGTACCCACGCTTCGAGGCCGTGCCCCCCGTTCTGGTGCGCTCACTGCTCTACATCGAGAATCGAGAACTGCTCGACCCGCGCTACCCGCAGCGCAATCCTGCGGTGGAATGGGATCGTCTCGGGCACGCGGCGTTGCTGCAGGCGTTCCGGGCCCTGGTGCCGGGGCGGCCGCCGGGCGGCAGCACGCTGGCCACGCAGATGGAGAAGTACCGGCATTCGCCCGGCGGGCGCACCCAGTCGATGACGGAGAAGGTGCAGCAGATGGCCTCCGCCTCGTTGCGTGCATACCTGCACGGCGACCAGACGCTCGCGGCGCGGCAGCAGATCGTGGTCGACTACCTGAACACCATGCCGCTCTCGGCCACCATCGGCATGGGCGAGGTGTTCGGCCTCGGAGATGGCATGTGGGCCTGGTACGGCACGGAGTTCGCGCGGATGAACGCAGTGCTGTCCGCGTCCCCCCGGGGCAGTACGCAACTGCTGGAGCAGGCGCAGGTCTACCGCCAGGCGCTGAGCCTGCTGGTCGCGCAGCGCCGCCCGTCGGGACTGCTCAACGACGAGCGCGAGCGCCTGGCGGATCTCACCGACAGCTACCTGCGCCTGCTTGCCAACGAGGGGATCATCCCCCCGGCGCTGCGCGACGCCGCCCTGCGCGTGCGCGCCCTGCCGGCTGGCATGCCGGGCGGTCTGGCGGGCGACGGCGAAGGCAAGCTCAGCACCACGTTGCGCACGCGCCTGGCCGGCTTGCTCGGCACCGCCGGGCTGTACGAGCTCGACCGTCTCGACCTCGCGGTGGAGACGCCACTGCTCGGGCCCCTGCAGGCGCGCGTCGCCGCCACGCTCAAGCGCCTGACCGACCCCGACGCCGCGCGCGGGCTGGGACTGTACGAAGCGCGCCTGCTCCAGCGCGGTGATCCTGCCGGGGTCACCTACAGCATGATCCTGATGGAGCGCTCTGAGCACGGCAACCTGGTGCGGGTCCAGGCCGACAGCAGCGACGAGCCGTTCGACGTCAACGAACAGGCCAAGCTGGACCTGGGTTCGACCGCGAAGCTGCGCACGCTGGTCACCTACCTCGAGCTGGTGGCGGAGATGCACGAGCGCTATGCCCACCTGTCGCGCGAGGCACGCGGCTGGGTGCGCGCCACGCGGGCGGACCGGCTCACGCAGTGGGCGGTGGACCATCTCGATGCGGCCGCCGACCGCAGCCTCGTCGCCATGCTCGATGCGGCGCTCGAGCGCACCTACTCGGCCAGCCCGTGGGAACTGTTCTACACCGGGGGCGGCCTGCACCGCTTCTCCAACTTCGATCCGCGCGACGACCGCCGCACGGTCACCCTGCGCGAGGCGCTGCGCAACTCGATCAACCTGCCGTTTGTGCGGCTGATGCGAGACATCGTGCAGCACCTGATGACCGGGGTGCCGCAGTCGGCCGCGCAGTTCGACCAGGCCGAGCGGATGCAGTACCTGGGCCGGTTCGCCGACGCGGAGGGCAGGACCTTCCTGCGCAGGTTCTATGCGAAGTACGCGGGCTTGCCGCCCGGCGCCGCGCTTGACGCGCTGGCGCGCAGCGTGCCGCGCAGCCCCGCCCGGCTGGCCGTCGCGTTCCGCTCCGCGGCTCCGGATGCGCAGGTTGCGGCGCTCGATGCATTCCTCGCCCGGCACCTGCCACCGGGCACCCACCGCGATGCGGCGAGCCTGTACCGGCGCTTCGCTCCCGAGCGCCATTCCCTGAGCGATCGCGGCTACCTCGCGCGCGTGCACCCGCTGGAACTGTGGACGGTCGCGTTCCTGCAGCAGCACCCGCGGGCGGACCTGGCCGAGCTGCTGGCCGCGAGCCGCGAGGCACGGCTCTCGGCCTACGAATGGCTGTTCCGGACCCGCCATGCGAGCGCGCAGGACGCGCGCATCTACAGCATGCGCGAGGCCGATGCGTTCCGGCGCCTGCACGAGCGCTGGCGCCGGCTGGGCTACCCGTTCGACGCGCTGGTGCCCTCCTACGCGACCGCGCTGGGCAGCTCGGCCGATCGGCCGGCCGCGCTCGCGGAACTCATGGGCATCCTGGTCAACGACGGCCTGCGCCTGCGCGCCGTGCGCATCGAGGCGCTCCACTTCGCCGCCGGCACGCCGTTCGAGACCCGCTTCGTGCCGCATCCGGGCCCGGCCGAGCGCGTGCTCGATCCGCAGGTGGCGCGCGTGGTCCGCGCAGCCCTGGAGGACGTGGTGGCGCATGGCACGGCGCAGCGGTTGGGGACGACCCTCACCCTAGCCGACGGCATGCGCCTGACCTTCGCCGGCAAGACCGGCACCGGCGACAACCGGTTCGAGACCTATGCTCCCAACGGAACGCTGGTGCGCTCGCGCGCGGTGAGCCGGGCCGCCACCTTCGCGTTCATGATCGGCGAGCGCTACTTCGGCACGGTGACGGCGTATGTGATGGGCGAGCAGGCCGACCGGTACGCCTTCACCAGCGCGCTGCCGGTGCAGGTGCTCAAGGTGCTGTCGCCGCTGCTGGCCCAGCACCTGGGCATGGCCTGCCTGCCGGAACCTGGCGGCAAGCGGCGCGTCACCCGCGTCAACCAACCGGCCCCCGCGCTGGAGCTGCCCGAGCCGGGTTGAGCCGATGCGCCTCAGCCGCCGCCGCGGACCAGCTGCAGGAACTCCTTGCGCGACTCGGGGTTGCGCAGGAACACCCCGCGCATGACGCTGTTCATCATGCGCGACTCGTCCTTCACGCCGCGCCAGTGCATGCAGAAGTGGTCGGCGTCGAGCACTACCGCGAGGCCGTCCGGGCGCAGCCGCGCCTCGATCAGGTCGGCCAGCTGCACAATGGCTTCCTCCTGGATCTGCGGCCGGCTCATGATCCAGTCGGCCAGGCGCGCGTACTTCGACAATCCCACCAGGTTGGATGCCTCGCTCGGCAGCACGCCGATCCACAGCTTGCCGAGGATCGGCACGAGGTGGTGCGAGCAGGCGCTGCGCACGGTGATCGGGCCCACGATCATGAGCTCGTTGAGCCGCTCCGCGTTGGGAAACTCCGTCACCCGCGGCATCGGGTAGTAGCGGCCCTTGAACACCTCGTGCAGGAACATTCGCGCGACGCGCCTGGCGGTGCCCTGGGTGTTGTGGTCGCCCTGCGTGTCGATGACGAGACTCTCGAGCAGGCCCTGGATCCTCTGCGCCACCTCGTCCTCGAGGGCGCCGAGCTCCTGCTCGCCGTCGATGAACGCGGCGATGTTGTCGTTGGCGTGGAACCGGTGGCCTGCGGCGCGGAGGCGCGCCCGGATGCGTTCGGACATCGAGGTCTGCGCGGACGGCTCGGGATCGTTCATGACGTGCTCCGGGAAAGCCAGGGGCGAGCCCGCACTATAGGACCTGCACGGCGATCGTGCCGAGGCCAGCGTTGCCCACGGCGGAACGACACCATTCCGGCGCGCGCGCAGACCGCTGTCATCACTGTCGCCTGCGCAGTCCCTTTGCAGTTCTTGCAGCCGGTCCCGGCCTTGCGCGCTGGAAGGTGGACACCAGCGTGCAGAACTTACCCGACGCCTCGGGGTGCCGCGGTCGGCCGCGCCGCAGGCGTGCAGCGCGCCGGTGCCGGGATTCACCAGCGCGGCAGGTGGTGTTTGGGCGCAACCGGACTGGGCGTGGTGCTTGCCCCCGCACGCTTGCCAGCAGTCCCCGCGGCGGGAGCGGACGTTGCTGGCGATGGGTGCGTTGGGTGCGTTCTTTCCGGCTGTTGCACAGGAGGCGATGGTGAAGACACTGCGTATACTGGATTCTTCGGGCGATCGTGTGATCGAGTTCGACGAGAGCGAGGCGTCGACCGCGGCGCGGCGCGAGGCCAAGGCGCTGTTCGAGCGCATGCTGGCCTCCGGTTCGGTGGCGTTCAAGGTCAACCGCGGAGAAGGGCGGTCGGACGAGAAGATCAACGACTTCTCGGCCCTGGAAGACGAGACCGTCGTCGTGCCCCGCGTGGTCGGGGGCTGAAGCGGCCCGCAAAAGCCGGCAGGACGCCATTGCACCGCAACCGGCAGGCGCCCGCAGCCGGGCGCGGTGCCTTGCTCCGGGGTAACCTATGCTGCGCATGATGGCGCGCATGTGGCGCGCACTGGTCGCGGATTCGCTCCCGCCGGGCGCGGAGCGGCCCGCTGCGGATGCGGCGCCGGATCCGCGCCGCGAGGCCTCCCTGGCCTCCAGCTGGATCGGCGATGCCGCGACCGCACGCTCGCGCACCTCCGAGACCCGCGCCCGCCGGCTGCTCACGCGGCTGCTGAGCGAGGGCCAGCTGCGTGAGCTGGAGAAGCACGGCTGCTTCACCGTGCAGGTGCCCGGGCGCGGCAAGTTCTGCATCCTGCCGCGCTCGACCTTCAACGTGATCCACCTGCAGACCGGCAACCTCTACTGCTGCACCACCGAGGCGTTCGTGCCGCTCTCCGACCTGATGCTCGCGCAGAAGCTGCTGCTGGAGAACGATCCGGACCGGTTCTTCGCCGCGGCCAACTGCCGTCCCGAGACCTTCGCCGGCCCGCAGGAGCAGCAGCTGCGCCGGGTGCTGAGCGACGGCTATCGCGAGGAAGCGCCAGCGCGGTCGATATGGTGACTTCAGGCTCCAGGCCCTGGGCTCTAGACGCCAGACTCCAGGGATGTGGTGGCGGCGCAGTGCGCCGCGCCTTGCCTCTGGCGTCTAGAGCCCAGGGCCTGGAGCCTGAAGCTTATGGATCGATCTTGAAGATGATCACCTGGTCCGCCTTGTAGCTCGTGCCGTCGCGCTTGAACTTGTACTGACGCACCGCCTCCTGCACCGCGGCGTCGAACACTCCGGGCGGCTCTGACAGCAGCGTCTCCACGCCGGTCACATTGCCCTCGCCGTCCACCGTCAGGCGCACGCGCACGCGGCCTTCGATGTGCTGCGCTTCCGCTTCCGGCGGATACTTCGGCCGCACCTTGCGCACCGGCTTCACATCCTGGAACACCGACGGCAGCGGCGGCGCTTCTTCCTCCTCCTTCGGCGGCTCGGGCTCGGGAGGCGGCTCCTCCTCCTTCGGTTTGGGTTTCGGCTTGGGCTTGGGCTCGGGCTTGGGCAGCTGGATCTTCGCGTTGGGATCGACCGGCGGTGGTTCCACGGCCACCTGCTCGACCTTCTTCTCCGGGACCGGCTTGCGCTTCTCCGGCGGCGGGGGCGGCGGCGGCTCCGGCCGCGGCTCCAGGCGCACGTTCATCACCGGCGTGGGCGGGGGCTCGGTCAGGCCGAGGAACGACCAGTCCACGCCGAACACGAGGAACGGGACCAGCAGCTCGAGCACGGCGGCGATCAGCGCCGCCTTCCAGAGCGGCAGGCCCTGGTCCTCGAGCTGGTCGAGCCTGGCCCACAGGGGTCCGCCGGGACGGGTACCCGGTTCGGACTTCGGGTCCGGGATCATTTCTTCGCGTTGTGCGCCGGCGTCTCCGCCTTCGCAGCCAGGCCCACCGAGGTGATGCCGGCGCCGCGCACCGCGTCCATCACCGTCAGCAGCGTCTGCAGTGAGGCGTCCTTGTCCCCGGCCAGCACCACGTCCACCGGCTTGGCCTGCTTGAGCTCGGTGAGCTTCTGCTTGAGCTCGTCCATCGTCACCGGCTTGCCGTCGACGACGGTCTCCCCGGCCTTGGTGACGCCCACGGTGATGGTCGAGGTCTTGAGCTGCTGCGTGGTGGCAGAGCCGGGCAGCTCCATCGCCACCCCGGTGCCGGCGATCATGCGCAGCGTGATGATCACGAAGAACACCAGCAGGAACATCATGATGTCGATCATCGGGATGACTTCCACCCGCGGCTTGGTGACATCGAAGTAGCTGCTGCGGCCCGTGCGCATCAGGCTCTCCGGCCTGCGCTGATCGGGGTCACCTTGCCGTCCTGCGCCTCGCGCACCGGCATGCCGTGGTGGGCGGAGCCGCCGCCGTGCAGGCGGTTGATCACCATCACCTTGAGCTGCTCCATCTGGTGCAGCGCGAGGCGCCCGCGCGTGTTGAAGTAGTTGAGGAAGGACACCGCGAAGATCGCGATGAGCAGGCCGAAGCCGGTGGCGACCAGCGCCTCGGCAATGCCGCCGGTGACCATCTGCGCGGCCGCGCCGCCGGCGCCGGTGGTGCCCAGGATCCCGAAGGCGTGGACCATGCCGATAATGGTGCCGAGCAGCCCCATCAGCGGCGCCAGCGTGACCGCGCTGTCGAGCACCCACACGTGCTTGTCGATCTTGGGCATCTGCCACATGATCGACTCGTCGATGTGGCGCTCCATCGTCTCGGCGTCCTGTCCGCGCGAGGCCAGCGCCGAGGAGATGATCGAGCGCTGCATCGAGCCCTCGTAGTGCGCGGCCAGCTGCTCGAGCTTGTCCACGTTCTGGTACTCGACCAGCTGCAGGTCGTGCTCCATCGCCAGGCCGGACTTGAGCACCCGGTGGTAGAAGTACAGCCGCTCCACGATCACGGCCAGCGTGATCAGCAGCAGCAGGCCCATCAGCGGCAGCAGGCCGCCGGACTGGGAGCTCAGCTCAATCAACTTCTGCATCATGCTATTCCTCCTCCTCTTCCCTCTTCGGTACCGGCGGATAGTAGGGCACGCCGTAGCGCTCGACGATGCGCTTGATCTCCCCGCTCTTGGTCATCTCCGCAAACGCCTCGTCGATGAACTGCTTGAGCTCGGCCTCCTTCGCCTTGATCACCCAGACGCTGTTCCAGCGCACCTCCGGCGGCGGCACGTAGCCCTTCACCATGGTGAACTCGGCTTCCGGGTGCTCCAGCCGCGCCTGCGAGATCGCGCCGGACCACAGCATCGCGGCGTTGACCTCGCCGCGGACGAGCGCATCGATGACCTGGTAGTTCTGGAAGAACGTGGCGTAGGGGATGCCGTTGGCCTGCGCGTACTCGCTCATCGGCGAGTACGCCGGGACCCCGACCTTGATGTTCTGCGCCTTGGCGTCGGCCAGCGTCTTGAGCCCCTTCGCCGGCCCCTGCGTCACCAGGACGAAGCCGGTGCTCATGAACGGCGCGGTGAACACCAGCTTGTTGGGCTCCATGTGGTGGTCGTCGCCGCTCTCGGTCAGGCCGAGCACGATGTCGCAGACGCCCTTGTTGATCGAGCGGCTGTAGGCGCCGCCCGGGGCGCCCGGCCCGAAGCGCGTCACCATGTTGACCCAGGACATGTCGACTTCCCAGCCGTGCTTCTTCGCGATGTTCTGCAGCAGCTCGATCTCGAGGCCCGCGGGCTCGTTCCTGCGTGCGGTGCGGGAGAACGGCCAGTACCAGCCGTCGGCGCAGGCGAGGATGCGCTTCATCCCCTTGATCCGCGTCATCGCGTCGACGTCCTTGAGCTCGTCGGGGATGGCCGTAGGGGGAAAGTCGCGGTAGCCGGACTGGTAGACCTGGTCGCTCAGGGGATCGAACACCTCGGGCTTGGTGTAGCCGATCTTCGGCCGCCGGTTCTTGCCGTAGACGAATTCGGGCTGCAGCTCGAAGACTTCCTGGGCGATCGCGCGCATGGGCGCAATGGCGGGAGCGGCGAGGGCGGCGGCGGTCAACAGCACGGCCGCGCGGTGGAGGAACACGCGCATTTCGGTCGGATGTCCGGGTCGGGGCGTCGTGCGGGCCGGAGCGCCTCGCAGCGGCAGGGCCGCCTGGCGCCTGGCTTGCAAAGGCGCTCGAGGCCACCTGCAGAACGCGACGGTCGACCGCACGCAGGCGGCGGACCGGGGGCAATCGTAGCTCAAATCGCCGTGCTCCGGTGCCGGCGGCGACTGCGCCGGGCTTGCGCAAGATCAAGGACCGCCCGGCCGCGGCTTGCGATAGTGCCAGCCGACCGGATCCGGACAAGGAGTTCCATGCCAACCGTCTTCGCCCGCCTGCGCCGCGGCCTCCTGCCGCTGTTGTGCTGCGCCATGCTGCAGTCGCCCGCCGCACATGCCGTGACACCCCAGGAATTCGCTGCCCTAGACCCGGAGGATGCCCTGCGTCTGCCGGTGCTCGAGACGCTGCAGGTGTTCGGCTGGCGGCGCGACGAGTTCATCTTCGTGCTGGAGAACGCGCTCATCGACCTGCGCTATCTCTATCGCCAGCCCACCGGCCAGCCCTCTCGGGCGCTGACCGCAGCGATCCGCACGTTCCAGCGCGAAGCCGGCTATCCCGCCACCGGCGTGCTGCACGTGGGCGAGTTCATGTCGCTGATCCAGCGCGGCAACGAGTTCTGGCAGGCGCCCATCTTCCCGGGTCCGGTGCAGTACTCGGAGACCGAGCAGAGCGTCGCGATCGAAGGCACCTGGGTGCGGCAGGGCGGCACGGAGCCCGATCCGATCCAGTCGAGCAGCATCCGCTGCAGTCGCGCGGCCGGGGTCTGCAGCGCGGTCACCGCCAAGGTGATGATGTCCGAGGGTGACTCGCAGTGGTTCCACGCTTCGGCGATCGACCTGGCCCTGCACGCGCGCGAGTGGACGGTCACGCAGTGGACGGCCGAGCGCGTCGAGGCCGAGGACCGCTCCAGCCTGTGCGTGGTGCAGCACCTGCTGATCGATCGCGCGAAGCAGGGCGCGGTGCTGAAGAGCGAGCCGCAGGCCGACGAGCGCTGCAGGAGCGCGGCACCTGCTCCGCTCGAGTACCGGCTGGAGGGCGGATATGAAGTCGCCGCGCGCTACTGGGAGCGGCGCCTCAAGGGCGCGCAGACGCTGCGCAGCAAGGCGTTCCAGCAGCAGGTCGACAGACTGTCGAAGAAGCCGCGGAAGTGATCCGTTCGCAGCCGTGACCGGCGCGTGGCCTCACAAGTCACGAATGACCGGTCGCGGATTTCAGTGCCGGATGCGCCGCTCGATCTGCTCGAGCAGCGTCTTGCGGTTCTTGTGCCTGCGCTCGTAGGCCTCGACCGCGCGCAGTTGCTGGTGTGAAAGACCTTCCAGGCGCCGCTTCAGCTGCGGCACCGTCAGGTGCTCGAAGCCTTCGATCGGCAGGCCCGAATCGAGCGACTGGCCCCTGCGCTCACGCTCCTTCGCCGCCCTGGTCTCGGCATGGCGCGCGCGCTGCTTGTTGACGATGCGCGCCGCCACCTCTTCCTCGCGGCCTTCGTAGCGCCCTTCGCGCTCGAATTCCTCCTTCAACTCCTCGTACTCGCGCTCGCGCTTCGCGTTGGCTCCTCGTGGCATGCGCCTTCTCCAGCTCGTGACATCGATGGGGTGCGGACCGAACCTGCCGGAAGGTGCACTTACGCCGGCCGCCTGGCCCGGCAAGGGGGTCGGCTGGCCAGCGGGGGTGCGCCCCTGCACGGACCGCCCGGTTCCCGCAACCGACGTTCCCGCCCTCGCGAAGCGCCGTCCCCGGCCGTGCCGGCCAGGGTGCTATGCTGCCCGGCGCCAACACAAAAGAACCGGGGGAGGAGAGCATGGCAGGCATGCTGGACAAGGAGCGGACCGTCGCGCAACCGGGCTTCAACCGCTGGCTGGTGCCCCCTGCCGCGCTCGCGATCCACCTCTCCATCGGCATGGCGTACGGCTTCAGCGTCTTCTGGCTGCCGTTGTCCCGCGCGCTGGGGGTCAAGCAGGCGGTCGCCTGCCCGCCCGAGACCACCCTGGTCGAGCGCATCCTCAGCAGCAGCTGCGACTGGCCGATCACCATGCTCGGCTGGATGTATACGCTGTTCTTCGTGTTCCTCGGCTTGTCGGCGGCGGTCTTCGGCCACTGGCTCGAGCGGGCCGGGCCGCGCAAGGCCGGCGTGACCGCGGCCTGCTGCTGGGGTGGCGGATTGCTCATCTCCGCGCTTGGCGTGTACACCCACCAGATCTGGCTGATGTGGCTGGGGTCGGGCGTGATCGGCGGGATCGGCCTGGGACTGGGCTACATCTCGCCGGTGTCCACGCTGATCCGCTGGTTTCCCGACCGCCGCGGCATGGCCACGGGGATGGCCATCATGGGCTTCGGCGGCGGTGCAATGATCGGCGCACCGCTCGCGGACCGGCTCATGAACCTGTATGCGACCGAGACCTCGGTGGGCGTGTGGCAGACCTTCGTCACGCTGGGCGTGCTCTACTTCGCCGCCATGATGCTCGGTGCCTTCGGTTACCGCGTGCCGCCCACCGGCTGGCGGCCGGCCGGGTGGACGCCGAGCGAGAAGAACTCGAAGCGCATGATCACGCCGAACCACGTGCACGTGAACGAGGCGCACAAGACCCCGCAGTTCTGGCTGCTGTGGTGGGTGCTATGCCTGAACGTGTCCGCCGGCATCGGCGTGATCGGGATGGCCTCGCCGATGCTGCAGGAGGTGTTCGGCGGCCACCTGATCGGCATCGACCAGACCCTGGCACAGCTGGCCAAGCCGGACGCGATGCGCGTGGCGACCATCGGCGCAGCGTTCGCCGGCCTGCTCTCGCTGTTCAACATCCTGGGGCGCATCATGTGGGCCTCGGCCTCGGACTACCTCGGCCGCAAGCTCACCTACGTGGCGTTCTTCGCGCTCGGCATCGTGCTGTACGCCTCGGTGCCTTCGGCCGGCGGCGCGGGCAACGTGACCCTGTTCGTGCTCATCTTCTGCGTGATCCTCACGATGTACGGCGGCGGCTTCGCGACCATCCCGGCCTATCTCGCGGACATCTTCGGCACCCAGCACGTCGGCGCGATCCACGGCCGCCTGCTCACTGCGTGGGCGGCCGCCGGCATCCTCGGGCCGGTGGTGGTGAACTACATCCGCGAGTACCAGATCAACCACGGCGTGCCGCCGTCGCAGGCCTACAACGTGACCATGTACGTGCTGAGCGGCATGCTGCTGCTCGGGCTGGTGTGCAACCTCCTGGTCCGGCCGGTGGACCCCAAGCACTACATGAGCGACGAGCAGCTCAAGCAGGAGCGCAGCGCGGCGCACGAGGCGCAGGGTGCGGGCGGCGACACCACGCGCTTCGCCGGCTCGCATCGCGGCCTGGTGCTCGTCGCCTGGCTCGCGGTGGGCATCCCGCTCGCATGGGGGATCTGGAACACCATCGTGAAGGCGCTGCCGCTGTTCCGGTGACCTACTGCGACCGCAGAGGCGCGCAGGCGCACCGCTTCGCAGGGGAACGGCCGACCGGATGCAACGCGACGCCGTGCTGCGCGCCTCTACGGCTCCTCCCGGACCCATCGAACATGAACATCGGATGACGGGGGTTGCCAGCGCACCCGCACGCGGGTAACCTTCCACTTGCAGTTCACAGCAGTTCAATTACGCGTAAGGAGGTATTGCATGACCTGCGAAAACTCCCCAAGCCGTTCCGTTCCCGAGTCTCTCTCTCCCGTCTAGGGGCGCTGGTCCGGCGGTAAATCCCGGAGGTCGATCCGGCCTCCAAGCATCGGCACGCGCAGCGTTCCTGCAGGCAATCCCTGGGCTGCGAGCCGGGCCGCGCTCGCGCGTCCCCGTGCCGTGAACCCGGCAGGAGAGAATCATGAAAGAGTGGGGCTTGTATCTCTGGATGGAAGACGAGGACCGTCGCACGCATCGCTTGCGCCCGGCGTTGCCGATGCCGGCATTCGTGACGGTGCCCGCGCTGCTCGCCGCTCTGGCGGTGTGCGCGTACGCGTTCCTCGGCGGCTAGCAGACGGCGGGAGGCGCCCTTGCGGCGCCTCCGCTCGCTCCCTCGCGGGCAGGAACTTCGCCCGCATGCAGGCGCTGCATGCGCCGTCCCTGCGACACGTTGCGGCGTGCGTGCCAGCCGCTACCGGTGGCCGGAGGTCACCCCGCCGTGCAGGGCGGTTCGTCGTTCAGGTGAGGTCGCTGCGTACCCGGCGCGACTCCGTGTACGCCGCGGACAGGCAGGGCCCGGCCGACCGGCCGGGCTGGATGCCGCGCGCGGCCAGCGCGGCGGAGAGGTCCTCCAGCGCGACGTCGCGCCGGCGCACGAAGGTCGATGCGAAGCAGCGCCAGAAGCTCCAGCCGGCACGCTCGAGCACGCGCTGACGGCGCACGTCGGCGGTCCACTTCTCGGCGCCGTGGTACTTGTCGCCGTCGCACTCGATGGCCAGGCGCGCGTCGTTCTCGCCCTCGACCACCAGGTCGATGCGGTACGTGCCCACCTTGACCTGCGGCCTCACGCGGTAGCCGTGCTCGGCCAGCCAGTCGTACACGTCGCGCTCGAGCGGCGACTCGCACAGGCTGCGCGGATCGCTCGACGCCGGCACTTCCTGCGGGAACGGGGCGGCGAAGTGGGCGATCAGGCCGCGGCGCAGCCGATCGCCTTCGGCGAGATGCTGCAGCTCGACCGAGCGCACCAGGTACATGCGGTCGCGCGCGTGCGAGGCCGCCACGTTGAAGCGCTGCGCGAAGGTCTCGCGCGCGAGCGGCGCGCCGACTTCGTTGGGGGCGCATACCATCGAGAGGAACATCACGTCGCGCTCCTTGCCCTGGAAGGTGCGCGCATCGCCGCACGCGATGCGATAGCGCTGCAGCGCCTGGGGCCCGAGTTCGTCGCCCAGCATGTCCCAGATGCGCAGGGCCTGCTCGTCGCCGAGCAGCGAGACCACGCCGATGGAGCGGTTGCCCATGCGCTCGTCTGCCACCAGGCGCTTGATCTCGTCGACGATGTAGCGCGCCTCGGCCAGGTTGACGTCGCGATCGCGGCGGCCGTCCTCGACCAGTACGTCCACCAGCGGCGGATCCAGGCGCTGCGAGGCCGGCGGCAGCCGCAGCGGCTGCAGCTCATGGTTGTAGAACTCGCGCTTGGAGAACTCGATGATCGGTGCCACGCAGCGGAAGTGCTCCTTGAGCATGACGCCGCTGCGCGCGAATACCACCTTGGCCAGGTCGTAGATGGAACGGTCGGCCGACATCTGCGCGCGGTACACCGGCACCTGGTCGGAGAGGTAGCGCTGCATCAGCGCCTTGATGCGCTCCTCCTCCAGGCCCACGCCCTCGGGCGAGACCTGCTTGTCGTCGCCGACGATGAGCAGCTTGCGGCCGCGGAACATGGCCGGCAGCGCCGAGAGGTCGGACTGCGAGGCTTCGTCGATCACCACCAGGTCGAAGCAGCCCAGCTTCGCCGGCAGGCTCTCGGAGACGCGGTAGTGCGGCATGATCCAGCACGGGATCGCGGCGTTGGCCTCCGCGGCGGCGTTGCGCGCGTCCTGGCGATAGCGCGCGGCGCGCTTGCCGGTGCCCTTGCCCAGGCGCTGGATCGCGTTGAGGTAGGCCTGCAGCGCCGCGCGCACGCTCGGGGTGGCGTTCTCGGCCAGCTTCAGCCACGAGCGCTTCACGGTGAGCGTGTTGTAGGCGCGCGCGAGGTCGTGCTCGAGGTCCGCACGCAGGCGCGTGAGCTTGCGGAACTCGTCCTGCGGATCGATCAGCGCGAGATGGGTGGCGAGCGAGCGCAGCCGCCAGGCGCGGCGCCAGTCGTGCGGCAGCAGGTGGTCGGTCGGGCCGTCCACCGGCTGCAGCAGGCGCTGGGAGTACATCGGTGCGCCCGACTGCGCGATGCGCTGGGTGACGTCGGCGACCACCTGCATCGCCGGGGTCAGCCGGTGCAGCCGCGCCAGCTCGGCCATCAGCGCCGACCACGGGCCCAGCAGGTTGCTCTCGTCGGCCTTCGGGTTGCCCAGCACGTCGGCCAGGAACACGCGCAGGTCCTCGACCACGCGGCCGCTGCGGCCCTCCAGCGCTTTCTGCAGGCGCGCCTTGGACACCCAGATCTCGCCCAGCTGCTGGGCGGTCTGGTGATGCTCGATCGCGCGCTCGAGCTGGGTGACCGCGGCATTGTCGTCGGCGACGCGGCCGGCCCCCGGCCAGGTGGGGAACAGGCGCCGCACGCGCTGGACCAGGTCGGTCTCCGCGTCCACCAGCATGCGCACCTTGCGGTAGAGCGAGTACTGGTTCACCGCGCCGATCACGTCCTGCGGGTTGTCCACGCGCACCGGCTCCAGGCCCAGGTCGGAGGCGATGGCGTTCCAGCGCGCGCCCAGCTCGCGCAGCCGGCGTTGCAGGCTCAGGTATTCCCCGACGTGCTTCCAGTCCCCGGGCTCGGCCGGAAGCTGTCCGTTGACCCGGACCGCTTCCAGGTGGCGGCGCGCGTCATTGCGGGAGAAGCCGGCCATCAGGCCGAACGCCCGCCGGCCCGCGCCGAGGTTCTCGATCGCCTGGCCCAGCTCGGTGTCGAGCTCGGCGCCGAGCGGTGCCGACACCGGGCGCGCCAGGAACGCCTTGCGCACGTTGGTCACGTCCTGCAGCGCGTGGCCGAGCCCATCGAGCAGGCCCAGCTCGTGGGTGCCGCCGCCTTCGCGCAGGCGCGCGCGCATGCGCTGCGTCCACGCGCTGCCGCTGTGCTGGATGTCCTCGCGCAGCGCCTTGACCCGTTCGAGCAGTGCCGCGAGGTCGCGCAGCTCGCCGGCCAGGTTCGGCCCGCCGGTGATCTGCGGACGATCCCCGACTGCTTCGGCGGCGCGCCGGGCGAAGCCGGCCAGGCCCTGGTGGGTCTGCAGCAGGGCGCGCGCATCCGGAAACTCGGACAGCGACGGCAGCTCGCGCCCGACGTAGTCGATGTCCATGCCGAGCTGGCGCCGGGCCTCGCGCAGGCGCCCGATGTCGTCCTCGGTGAAGCGCGGCGCGTACTGCGGCCCGATGCCCAGCGGGTCGGGCAGCCACTCGTACTGCCCGGCGTGGTCGATCACCTCCTGCGCGGCGTCCATCGGGCTGATGCTCTCGCCGTCGAGGTCGATGCGGGCCTGGTTCAGCCGCGCCCAGCGCCCGATCTCGGTGTCGATGCGCATCAGGCGCGTGTGCAGCCCGTCGATGGTCTCCTCGAGCTGGGCCACGTCGGCGGCGGTGGCGTGCTGGTCGAGCGACTGCACCTGCGAGGCAATGGTCTGGATGGAGCGCTCGAACTGCTGCATGCCCTCGTGCTCGCTGCCCAGCAGCGAGATCGCCAGCGGCTGGATCTCCTCCGGCAGCTTGTCGCGGAGCACGGCCAGCGCGGGCTCCTTCATCGAGGTGACCAGCACGCGCCGGCCGGTGGCGAGCCAGTGGCAGATGATGTTGGCGATGGTGTGCGTCTTGCCCGTGCCGGGCGGGCCCTGCACCGCGACGCCGTCGAAGGCCTCGAGCAGCTGGACGATGCGCACCTGCTCGTCGTTGAACGGGGTGGGGAAGAACAGGTCGCGCGGCGGCGCTTCGAGCTCGCCGCCGCGCTGGAAGAACGGTGCGGACACGCCGCGGAAGCGCGGCAGCTCGACCGGCTGCACGGCGGTGGAAGGATCGCTCACCAGCGCTGCGACCGCCTCGGGCAGGCTGGCATCGTCCGAAGCCTGGTCCAGCGCCCGGCGGAAGCGCTCGAGGTCCTGGACCAGAAGGTTGCTGCTGCGCGGGCGGGCGAACAGCACCCAGGCGGCATCGATGCGCAGCGCCGGGAGGCTCCCGTCGCGCACCTCGGAGGTGAGCGCTAGCTCAGTCCGGCGCACAAGCGCCTGGCCAGCGAGCACGTCGCGCACGGCGTTGAGCACGGGTTCGTAGCTGGCGCTGTCGAAAGGCGACAGCGTGGTCGGGCTGCGTGCCAGCAGGTCGCGCGCGACCTGCTCGGCCTGCTGCGCCAGGCTGCGCTCCGGCCCCTCGCGCTCGCCCGCGGCATAGAAGTCCAGCTCGACCCGCGGCTCGAGGTCGCGCGGGCGGATCTCGATCGCGCCGGTCCGCTCGTTCAACGCAACGTCGACCAGCCGGGTGATGATCGGATATGCCACCGGGGCGCTGGCCTGCGATACCACGCCGAGCCCCACGCCCCAGACCAGTTCGACCGGCGCCTCGAGCAGCGATCCCGACAGCTGCTGGTGCAGCGTGAACAGCTGCACGTACAGGCGGGAGAGGCGCCGGCGGCGGCGCTCGGCATCGCCCCACGGCACCCAGGACGACTCCATGTAGTGCCCGTACTGCTTCTCGACTTCGGAGCGGAATTCGTACTCGGACAGCGGGATGCGGGCGTCCGGCAGGACGGCAGGCTTGACCATCTCGTCCATGCCGACCGGGGGAACCGATGCGTCCCGGTGGGTGCCGGCCGCGATCAGGGCGGTGCCATCGACCGTCGGCAGCAGCTTCGGCGCGACCAGCACTGCGATGCCGACGGCAAGCCAGGGTGCCAGCCAGGGGTTGTCGGTGCTGGGCGGGAGCTCCGGGCTCGGAGGCCGCGGCAGTGACAGCCAGATCTCGTCCTCGCCGTCGGGACCGGCATCGTCCAGCCGCACCCCGTCGATCGACCCGACCTGGTGCTGGAACAGCAGGAACATCCCGTGGTCGGTGATGTTGGAGACCACTCTCGCGCGTGAGCGCGCGGATTGCTGGACGTAGTCGATGAGGCTCTGCAGCCGGCGCCTGGACAGGCTGTTGGCGCCGGACCCGGAGCGGGCGGCGCTTGCGCCCGTCGCGTGCGCACCGGTGCGTTCGAGCGGATCGGGAGGGTCCCCGGCGTCGATGACGGCGTGCATCGGCTCAGGGCCTGGAGGAACCGGCGTCGCGGTAGCGCATGGGAGGAATGGCGCCTGGCGGCTCAGCGTGTGCTGACGGGACGGGCCATCAACAGCGACGGCATGACCCCCGTGAACGGGGCGTGGTCACGATGCGGAGCACGGCGCGATGGCGGCCTGACAGCGCGCGCATGGCCTGTTCCCTCCCTGTCACAAAGCGTACCGAAGTACGCGAGGCCCGCGCGGGCGGCATCGCCGGTCGACGCCGGCTCGCCCTGCCAGCGCAGGCTGTTCTTGTTACCTCATGGCCGGCAAGCTTACCACCGCTGCATGGGCAAGGTAAGCAGGCCGGAGCCGATGTGCTGCACGCGGCATGGCGAGGGCGCGCGTGAGCGTTCAGGGGAGCGCGTCGACGTGCTCCACCACCACCGCGAACAGGTCGCGCAGTGCGGCGAGGCTGGCGGCGTGCACCAGGGCAGCCGGGATGACGCTGTCGTTTGCGCCCGGCAGCGCCCGGGTGGCCGTGGCGCTCGCGACCACGGTCGGACGATAGCCGAGGTTGAATGCGCCGCGTGCCGTGGAGCTGACGCACATGTGCGTCATGAAGCCGGCCAGCACGAGGTCGCTCACGCCCAGCCGCTGCAGGTGCTCGTGCAGCACGGTATCGACGAACGAGTTCGGGTATTGCTTCACGATCACGATCTCGTCCGCGCGCGGGGCGACCGCCTCCGTGATCGCTCCGCTGGTGCCACGCACGTCGAACAGCGAGCCGGCGGCGCCGTCCTGCTGGATGTGCACGACCGGGGTGCCGAGCGCGCGGGCCCGCTCCAGCAGCCTGCCCGCGCTCTCCAGGGCCGCTTCCACGCCTTCCAGCTGCAGCGGGCCGCTGCGATAGGTGTTCTGGCAGTCGATCAGCACCAGGGCCGAGCGGGCCAGCACGGCGGGTGCGCTGTCCATGCCGTCGAAGTCGCGCAGGGTCTTCGGTCGCGTAGTCGTCATCGTGATTTCCGTCTGCAGATGTGCACAGGATAGCCGGCCCGCTCATCCAGTGGGTATCGAACCCGCCTCGCGCCGCGGCACCGAGCGCAGCAGTGCGGGCAGGTACAGGAGCAGGCCGAGCGCGCGCGCGGCGTAGCTCACCTGGAGTGACGCCCACAGGCCGTGGTTGCCCCATGGCCGCAGCAGCCACCACGCGAGGAGGAACAGCGCGAGGGTCGCCAGCATCGCGTCGCGCATCTGCGCGGTGCGGGTCGCACCGATGAAGATGCCGTCGAGCTGGAATGCCCAGACGCCGGCGAGCGGGCCCAGCGCTGCCCATGCGAGATAGATGCGCGCGGTCTCGCGCACGCCCGGATCGACGCTGAGCGCGTCGATCAGCGGGCCGCCGAGCACCGCGAAGGCCAGGCTGACGAGCAGGGCGAGCAGTGCCGCCCACGCCGTGGTGATCCGGGCCGCGCGGGCGAGGAGGGTGCGGTCGGCGGCGCCCACGGCGCGTCCGACCAGCGCTTCGGCGGTGAACGCGATGCCGTCGAGGAAGTACGCGGCCACCGCGATGAACTGCATCAGCACCGCATTGGCGGCGAGCACGGTGTCACCCTGGCGGGCGCCCTGCGCGGTGAACCAGACGAACACCAGGATCAATGCAGCCGAGCGGATCATGATGTCGCGGTTGACGGCGACCGCGCGCGCCAGCCCGATGCGGTCGAGCAGGCGGGCCCTGGACCAGGTGCCGCCGACGCGGCGCAGCTGCGCCAGTGCCATCCAGCCGCCGACTGCCGCGGCCAGCGTTTCGGGGATCACCGTGCCGGCGGCGACGCCGGCCACGCCCAGGCCGAACCCGAGCACGAACAGCGCGTCCAGTGCCATGTTGGTGAGGTTGAGGACCAGCTGCAGCACCAGGGCGTTGCGCGATCGCCCCAGCCCGATGAACCAGCCGAGCAGCGCGAAGTTGGCCAGGGTGGCCGGCGCGGCCCAGATGCGCACCTCGAAGTAGGTGCCTGCCAGTTCCTCCACTCGCGCGCTGCCGTCCAGCAGCGCGAACGCGAGCCGGCCGATCGGCCACTGCAGCACGATCAGCGCGCTGCCAATGCCCAGGGCGATGAGCAGTGCACGGCCGAGCGCTGCACGCTGTTCGGCCGCGTCGTCCGCTCCCAGCGCCTGGGCGGTGAGGCCGGTCGTACCCATGCGCAGGAAGCCGAAGCCCCAGAACAGGAAGTTGAAGATCAGCGCACCCAGCGCCACCGCGCCGATGTAGGCCGGGTCAGGCAGGCGCCCGACGACCGCCGTGTCCACCACGCCGAGCAGCGGCGTGGACACGTTCGACAGCATGATCGGCGCCGCGAGCGCGAAGACGGCGCGGTGCGTGATGGCGGGCCCGGCTGCGGGGGCCGCCTGGGAGGAAGCGCTCATGCAGGCATTATGCGATGCGCCCCGGCCGCGGCCGGGCGCAGCGGCGGCGCGCGAATGAAGGATCGACTCAGTAGGGCGTGCCGTCCTTGTGCGTGAACCTCCAGCGCCCGTCCTCGAGCACGGCAACGAGGTCGTCGTCCGGATAGCTGCCCTGATCGCCCGGCGTGCGGTCGCCGACCTCGAGGTACTCGACCACCTCCTGCGTTTCGTTGAGCAGGTGATGGCCGTCGCCGGTGCCCGCCCGGAAGCCGGCGCACATGCCCGGCGAGAGCGCGGTCCGTCCCGCGTCGGTGACCAGCGTCGGATGCCCGTGCAGGATGTAGACGAACTCGTCCTGCCTGGAATGGGCGTGGCGCAGCGAGGACATCGCGCCGGGTGCGAGGCGGGTCAGGTTGACGCCGAAGTTCGTGAGGCCGAACAGGTCGCCCAGCGGACGCTTCTCGCGGCCCGCCATGCGGGAGGCGAACGGCTCCGGGTAGTTGGACGGGCGCACGCGCACAGGGGCGTCGAGCGCGGTGATGGCGACAGGAGCGTGGCGATCCGGCACGAGGTGCCTCCAGTGGTGAATGATCGGGGGGAGCGGGCGTGCCGAGTGCGACGATGCCGGAACGCGGGCTAAAAAAAACGGGGCCCAGCGGGCCCCGTCCTCTCCTCCCCCTCTGCGTGGGTTGTCCGGTCTCGTGGGTGGTGTTACCGCTTCGCGGTCCCCGCCCCGAGCCAATCGATCATCCTCCCCCTCGGCCGCGCTGGTTGCCGCGGCCCCGGTCCTGCCTGAGTCGTCCATTGCGACTGCGAGTGCAGGCCCGCTGCTTTCCGGTTCCATCTCGGGGCCGGGAGCATCGCCCAAGCCCGGACCGCGGAATCTACTCTCGGCCCCTCGGCAGCGTCAACGGAATTCGATTTTGCAGTGCGCCATCGCTGGCGCCGGCGGGGGTGAGGTGAGGGCACGCTCACCCACGGGCGTCAGGCGGGCGACCGTTGCGGTAGTGCTTGAGCGCGGTGAAGACGAACTGGCAGGCGGGCGTGGGCACGTTGGCCTCCTTGCCCAGCTGGACCACGCCACCGGCAAGCCAGGGCAGCTCGAGGCGGTTGCCGCGCTCGAGGTCTCCGAGCATGGATGCCACCATCGTGCGCGGCAGGGCGTCCAGCCGCGCCAGCTGCCGGTCGACCAGGTCGGGCTCGAGCGCAACGCCCTTCGCACGCCCGACCGCCGCGACCTCGCCCATGATCTGCGCATACAGCGCACGGGTGTCGGGATCCTCGCGGATGGGGCCGAGCGGGAGGCGGGTGAGCGCCGTGGTGGAACTGGCGGCGACGAGGAACACGTACTTTTCCCAGATCGCCTTGACGATGTTGTCGCTCGCCTTGCAGTCGATTCTCGCGCGCTCGCACGCCGCGCGCAGGGCATCGACGCGCGCGGACGGGCGGCCGTCCAGCTCGCCGAACTGGAGGTTCGCCATGGTGCCGTTGTGGCGGATGATCCCGGGCCGCTCGATGAGCGCGGCGATCGAAGAGACCCCGCCGAGTGCGCGCTCGCGCCCGTAGTGGGCGCTGATGCGATCGACCGCAACCACGCCATTCTGGAACGACACCAACGCGGTGTCGGGACCGACCAGCGGCCTCGCATCCTCCAGCGCCTGGTCGGTGGACCAGAGCTTGACCGCCACCATCACCACGTCAAACTGGCCGGCCTCGGCCGGGCGGTCGGTTGCCTTGACCGGCTTGACCAGCACGTCGCCGGCGGCGCTGAGCACCTGCAGGCCGTCGCGGCGCATCGCCTCGAGGTGGGCGCCGCGCGCGATGAACCAGACCTCCTCGCCGCTCGCTGCCAGGCGCGCGCCGAAGTAACCCCCGACGCCACCGGCGCCGACTATTGCGATTCGCATGTCGCTTCTCCTTGCGCTGGAAACCGCACGGAACGCAGAGGACGCAGAGGCACGCCGAGGAAGGATGCTGACGACGTCGGGCGCGCGCGTGCTGCGCGCAGATACAGGACGCGTTCTTCCTCTGCGACCCTCTGCGTCCTCTGCGGTGAACGCGGTTCGCCTTGAAACGTCTGAGCGCCGAATCGTAACCGCTTCCCGCCGCGAGCGCTTCGCGCGCTGTGCTAACCTTGCCGGATGAATCCTCCTCCGCAGCTGCACCGGCTCGCCGCGCGCATGGCGGCCATCGAGCCGTTCCACGTCGTGGTGCTGGTCACCCGCGCGAAGGAGCTGGAGGCGCAGGGGCGCAGCATCGTCAACCTGGTGATCGGCGAGCCCGATTTCCCGACCCCCGAGCCGATCGTCCGTGCGGGCATCGCCGCGCTGCAGGCCGGGCAGGTGCGCTATACGCCATCGCTCGGTACGCCGTCGCTGCGCGATGCCATCGCGCGCTGGTACGGCACGCGCTACGGCGTCGAGGTGCCGGCCTCGCGCATCGCGGTGACCAGCGGATCGTCGGGCGCGCTGCTGCTCACCATGGGGGTGCTGATCTCGCCGGGCGACGAAGTGCTGATGGCGGACCCGAGCTATCCGTGCAACCGCCACTTCGTGCACGCGATGGAGGGCCGGGGCGTGGGGGTGCCGGTCGGGCCCGAAACCGGCTACCAGCTCGACGCCGAGCTGGTCGAGCGCCACTGGACCGATCGCACCGTCGCCGTGATGGTGGCCACCCCGTCCAATCCCACCGGCACGCTGATGCCGCTGGACCAGCTGCGTGCGATCCACGACGTGGTGCGGCGGCGCGGCGTCCTGATCGTGGACGAGATCTACCATGGCCTCACCTACGGGTGCGAGGCGCACAGCGCGCTGGAGATCGCCGACGACGTGTTCGTCATCAACAGCTTCTCGAAGTACTTCTGCATGACCGGCTGGCGGCTGGGCTGGGCGGTGGTGCCGCAGCCCTACGTCGCCGACCTCGAGAAGCTGGCGCAGAACCTGTACATCTCCAACCCGGAGGTGTCGCTGCGCGCGGCGGAGGCCGCGTTCACGCCGGCGGTGCTGGCGGAGTGCGAGCGCAACCGCGACCGCTTCCAGGCCCAGCGCGACTACCTGCTGCCGGCCCTGCGCGAGCTGGGCTTCCGCATCCCGGTGGAGCCGCGGGGCGCCTTCTACGTCTATGCCGATTGCAGCGCGCTCACCGACGACAGCTACGGCTTCTGCATCGACCTGCTCGAGCGCAGCGGCGTAGCCGTCGCACCCGGGATCGACTTCGGCGAGCACCGTGCCGCACAGCACGTGCGCTTCTCCTACCCCAAGCCGATCCCGGTGCTGCAGGAAGGCGTCGAACGCATCCGCCGCCACCTGGGACGCTGAGCGACACCAGAACACTCCATCCCTCGAGAGGTGACATGACCCTTGCCGACCGACTCACGCGATCGTGCCTGCTGCTCGCCGCGCCGATCGCCCTGGCGGCCTGTGCGCCGACCCCAGAGCAGCTCGAGAACGACGTGCGTGCACTGGAGCCGCGCGCCCTCGCCGCCGCGCAGGAGCGGGCGCAGGCAGACCTCAATTGCGGCGAGGTCAAGACCAGGGTGCTGTCCCAGGATACCAGCGGCATGGGCAATGCCTATGCGCTGGACCGGATCGTGTACAAGATCGAGGCGACCGGCTGCGGTCTGCGCACCACCTACACGTCGGCCTGCACCAAGCAGGTGTGCAGCGCACTGTCCGACGGCGCGAGCATCCAGCGCGTCAAGCCATAGGTCGCTCGCAGGCGAGATCGTCCATTTCGAGCAGGGGCAGCGCCAATGACTCACTTCATGACCGGCATGGAGCAGCGCGCGATCCGGGCCAACGGCATCCGCTTCAACGCCTGGGTCGGCGGCAGCGGCACGCCAGTGGTGCTGCTGCACGGCTATCCGCAGACCGCGCAGATGTGGCGCAAGGTCGCCCCCGCACTGCTGGACACTCACCGCGTCGTCTGCCCCGACCTGCGCGGGTACGGGGATTCCGACAAGCCGCGCGACGGCTACGACAAGAAGACGATGGCGCGCGACATCCATGAGCTGATGCGCAGCCTGGGCCACGGGCGCTACGCGGTGGTCGGGCACGACCGCGGCGCCCGGGTCTCGCACCGGCTCGCGCTCGACTTCCCCGACGCGGTCACGCGCCTGTGTGTGCTCGACATCGTGCCGACGCACACCCTGTTCTCGCACACCGACCGCCACCTCGCGGCGGCGTACTGGCACTGGTTCTTCTTCCAGGTGCCCGACCTCCCGGAGGTCATGCTCGGGGCCGCCCCCGAGCCGTTCCTGCGCACGATGTTCCGCGCGCTCACCGCGAACGCCGGCGCGATCGAGGAGCCGATGGTGCTGGAGTACCTGCGCGCCTTCACCCTGCCGGGCACGATCCGCGCCGGGCTGGAGGACTACCGGGCCGCCGCGACCCGCGACTTCGAGGACGATGCCCGCGACGCCGGCAGCCGCATCGCCTGCCCGGTCTTGGCAATCTGGGGCGAGTTCGGCAAGATGCATTCGCTGTTCGACGTGCTCGCGACCTGGAAGGAAAAGGCCCGGCACGCCGAGGGTCATCCGCTCCCGTGTGGTCACTTCATACCCGAGGAGGCCCCGGATGCGCTGCTGGCCGATCTGCGACCCTGGCTGCGTGCCTGAAACTTTTCCGCGCCGCCCGCGGTCTGCCTGACAGCACGTTGCAACTGCCTCCAGAGCAACGGCCGGTCCACGGGACGGCCGCCACAACAACAGGCTGACCGCACCCCGGGGTGCGGGTCCGGGAGTCGAGGAACGCGCGGGCCGTTCGCCCGCTGCTGCTTTGGAGGCTGTTCGTGCCCATCCGCACCATCGCGCTGGCCATTCTGGCCAGCCTCGCCGCGCCGGTCCTGGCGCAGCAGGGAGAGACCTTCACCGACATCACCCCCGGCGACATCTCGGTCGATCCGGCCAACCTCCTCACCGGCGCCAACATGGGCGACGTGAGGGCGATCAACAACCTCGGGCTGCTGTGGGCGCGCGGAGTGGGGGCCGAGGGCCCCAACTTCGCCGAGGCGCTGCGCTGGTGGAAGGAAGGCGCCAGGCGCGGGTACAGCCTGAGCATGAACAACCTGGGGTTGCTCTACGCCAACGGCGACGGCGTCAAGCAGAGCTACGACGAGGCCTACAAGTGGTGGGAGATGTCGGCCGAGACCGGCGACGCCTGGGCCATGAACAGCATCGGCGACCTGTACGAGCACGGGCAGGGTGTGGAGCAGAGCTACTCCGAGGCGTTCGCCTGGTATCAGCGGGCGGCCGAGGGCGGCGACGCGCTGGGCATGTACAACCTGGCCCACTTCCATGAGGAAGGTCTCGCCGGGCCGAAGGACGCCAAGGCCGCGCTGAAGTGGTACGAGCGCTCGGCGGACAAGGGCATCGGCGTGGCCATGGCCCGGCTGGGCGCCCTGATCGCCGACGGCCGAGGCCAGCCGGCCGATCCCGCCGAGGGGCACGCCTGGATGACGGTGGCCACCCGGTACTTCACCGCCGAGGATGGGCGGGAAGCGCAGGCCAACGCCAAGACACTCGCTGCGCTCTCGGCGGCGATGTCCCCGCGCGAGCTCGAGCGTGCACGCGAGATCGCGACCAATCTCGAAGCCCGCATCGAGGAACGGCGCAAGGCCAGGCCGCTCCAGCCCGGCCCGGGGGAGAAAGAGGTCTAGGTGCAGTGCGCCGGCCGGCCGGGGCGACGCGCGGCGGTAGAACCTGCGACCGGTTGCACTGCTGCAGGCCGTCGCCGTACTCTTCTGCCCAATGATGGTGCGCGGCTAGCGCTGTGGCCGGTGTGCGCCGCCATACGGACTTTCCGGGATGTCCGTTTCGATCAGCCCTGTGGCGCCGGAATCAACCACTTATGAAAATACTTTGGATTCTGGCGGCGCACCTGGCACGGACCCTGCCCTGTACGGAGTCAGGTGCCGACACAGGCGCCCAAACATATCGATCCGGGGGGAGACTGAACGCGAAGAGGTCTCCAATGGTCGCCTTCCGAATTGCGTTTGTCATCGTCCTCGCTGCGCTGGCGGCCGCGCCTGCCAGGGCCGACAACGGTTCCGCCAGCTGGACCCAGGCCGCCTACGGCAGCAAATCCTCCGACCAGCAGCTGTTCGACCGCGCGTTCGACACCCGCCCTGCGGGCAGCCTCGAGGAAGTCGTGCGCAAGCTCAGCCTGGCGATCGACATGCTCTCGCGCTACCGCGTGCCCAAGGAGGCGCCGCACATCTACCGCGTGCCAAAGGCGGAGATGGAGAACTACGTGTGCGGCAGCAACTGCAACATCCAGGCGTGGTACCGCCCCGGCGACGGCATCTTCCTGGTCGATACGCTGCACCCGGAGTCCGACCTGATGCACCGCTCGATCCTGCTGCACGAGCTGGTGCACTACTTCCAGGACAGGTCCGGTGCCTACGGCGACCGCTCTTCCTGCGAGCGCTGGTACCAGCGCGAGCTGGACGCCTACAACATCCAGAACCGCTACCTCGGCGTGATCGGCAGTCCGAGCCGGGTTGCCTTCACGGCGGACAACTGCGCCAACATGGAGAGCAAGGCCCGGGTTGAAGCCGACCACACCCAGACCTTCGGCCAGAACACGCTGCGCAGCGCACCCGACCGCGATTAGGTCTCGCCCCCAGGGCGAGACCGTGCAGGCGTGAAGGGTCTCCTCACCCGGCCCTCCCCCCGCTGGCGGGTGAGCGGGAAGCACCCTTCACTGATCCCAAAGCCGTCTATCATTGGCGGCTTCCGAACTCGCGCGCATCAAGGCGATGCGCTGCGCCGGCTCCGGCGCACAGGCCATGGCACACACCCGACCGGACGCAGCGCTCGCGCGGCACTTCGACCTGCGCAGCCTGCCCCCCGACTTCTACGCCGATCCCTATCCGTACTACCACGCCCTGCGCGCGCACGAGCCGGTCAAGCGCATGCCGGACGGCGGCGTGCTGCTGACGCGCTACGCCGACGCGGTCGCGGTCTACAAGGACCCGCTCACCTTCAGCTCGGACAAGAAGGCGGAGTTCCGCCCCAAGTACGGCGACTCGCTGCTCTACGAGCATCACACCACGAGCCTGGTGTTCAACGATCCGCCGCTGCATACGCGCGTGCGCCGCCTGATCCTCGGGGCGCTCACGCCCAGGGCCATCGAGGAGATGGAGGCGGGCCTGGTCACCCTCGTGGACGGCCTGCTCGACGCCATGGCGTGCAAGGGCGAGGTGGACCTGGTCGAGGATTTCGCCTCAGCGATCCCGATCGAGATCATCGGCAACCTGCTGGGGGTGCCGCGCGAGGAGCGCGCCCCGCTGCGCGGATGGTCGCTGGCGATCCTGGGAGCGCTCGAGCCCGTGGTCACGCAGGAGGCGGCGGCGCGCGGCAACCTTGCGGTGGCGGAGTTCCTCGACTACCTCGAGCGCCTGGTGTCCGACCGCGCTGCGCACCCGGGCGATCCGCAGCGTGATGTGCTGACCCGCCTGATCCACGGCGAGGCCGACGGCGAGCGGCTCACGCACAAGGAGCTGCTGCACCAGTGCGTGTTCCTGCTCAACGCCGGGCACGAGACCACCACCAACCTGATCGGCAACGCGCTGCATGCGCTCACCCAGTGGCCCGGCGAGCGCGAGCGTCTCGTCGCCGGGCCGGAACTGATGAAGACCGCAGTTGAGGAGTTCCTGCGCTTCGAGAGCTCGAACCAGCTCGGCAACCGCCTCGCGACGCATGCCGCGGTGGTGGGCGGAGTGAGCCTGGCCGCCGGCACGCCGATCACCCTGTGCATCGGCGCCGCCAACCGCGACCCGGAGCAGTTTCCCGACCCCGACCGGCTCGACGTGTCGCGCACGCCCAACCGCCACCTGGCGTTCGGCTCCGGCCCGCATCAGTGCGCCGGGATGCATCTCGCCCGCCTGGAGGGCAGGATCGCGATCAGCCGATTCCTCGCGCGCTTTCCGCGCTATCGCCTGCGCGGCGAGCCCGTGCGCGGGGGGCGGGCGCGTTTTCGGGGATTCCTGTCGTTGCCGTGCACCCTGGGCGATTGAGCAGAGGGATGAGGTAACCTCTCGCCAGGGTCGCGAAGGACGCAAGGGAAAGGCGAGGACCAGCACCGCATGCACGGCTTGCGCACACCCCGGTGCTGTTGCTGGCGCAAGAGCAGAACGTATCCGGAGGAGAGCTCGATGAAGTCGATGGTTCGCGTGTTGGTGGCCGCGCTGCTGCTGTGCGCCGGTGGCGCCTGGGCGCAGATCAAGGTCGGGGCGAGCCTGTCGCTGACCGGGCCGGCGGCATCGCTCGGCATTCCCGAGCGCGACACCATCAACCTGCTGCCGAAGGAGATCGCCGGGCAGAAGGTCGAGTACATCGTGCTCGACGACGCCTCCGACACCACCACGGCGGTGAAGAACGCCAGGCGGCTGGTGTCCGACGACAAGGTCGACCTCATCCTGGGGCCGTCGATCACGCCCAGCAGCCTGGCCATCCTCGACGTCATCGCCGAGGCGGGCACGCCGGTGATCTCGCTCGCCTCGTCCGCGCGAATCATCCAGCCGATGGATGCCAAGCGCGCATGGATGTTCAAGACCCCGCAGACCGACGTGCAGATGGCCTCCGGGATCATGGAGCACGCGGCGGCGCGGGGGGTGAAGTCGGTTGCATACATCGGCCAGGCCGACACCATGGGCGAGGCCTTCTACGCCGAGGTGGCGAAGCAGGCGCAGGCCCACGGCATCGAAGTGGTGGCCAACGAGCGCTTCAACCCGCGCGACACCAGCGTGACCGGCCAGGTGCTCAGGATCATCGTCGCGAAGCCGGATGCCGTGGTGATCGGCGCCGCCGGTACGCCCGCCGCGATGCCGCCCAAGGCGTTGGTGGAACGTGGCTACAAGGGCACGATCTACCACAACCACGGCACCGGCAACATGGACTTCCTGCGCCTGTGCGGCAAGGACTGCGAAGGCACGTTCCTGCCGGCGAGCCCCGTTCTGGTCGCGGCCCAGCTGCCGGACGCGCATCCGGCGAAGAAGGTGGCGCTCGACTACACCAGGCGGTTCGAGGCTGCCAATGGAGCGGGCACCGTCACCGCGTTCGGGTCCTATGCATGGGATGCCGGGCTGCTCCTGCAGCAGGCGATCCCGGTGGCGATCAAGGCCGGCAAGCCCGGCACGCCGGAGTTCCGCAAGGCCTTGCGCGATGCGCTGGAGAAGATCAAGGGACTGTCGGTGAGCAACGGCATCGTCAACATGACACCGGACGATCACCTCGGGCTGGACAACCGCGCGCGGGTGATGGTGAAGATCAGCGGCGGCAGATGGGTGCTGGACCGGCCCTGAGCGTTTGACCGCTGGCGGCGACGCGCCCCGGATCTGCGTGCCGCGCGGGGCTTCCATTCACCTGCGATGGACGCGCGATGCGGTGTGTTCGCAGTCGCGTCAAGGTCATCTCCCCCACGCCCGTTGGTCGAGCTGGCGCCGGGCAAGAGCGCGGTGGTGTGGCGCTCCAGCTTCCTCCCCGGCAACGAGGCGGCGGCCAAGAACGGCGCGCAGACCATCGAGGCCATGAATGACTTCTACGGCGCGGGCCTGATCAACCTGGAGCAGATGCTCGAGCGCGGTTGACCATGCGCGGGCGCCTGCACGGCGACCCGTGCCGTGCAATGCCCCCATCGCGGCACATGCGGGCACGCGCGCGGCGCTACGTCGCGCTCGTGCCCGTTGCTGCGAGCTGCTCTCGCAGCGCGCGCTTGAGCACCTTGCCGTAGTTGTTCTTGGGCAGGTCGTCGACGAACAGGTAGCGCTTGGGCCGCTTGAAGCGGGCGATGTGGTCCAGGCACAGCGCGTCGAGCTCGTCGCGTGTCACGCGCGTGCCGGCGTGTGCGACGACGAATGCCACGACCTCCTCGCCCCAGTCGGGATGCGGCGCACCGACGACGCTCACCTGCGCCACGCGCGGGTCGCGCAGCAGCACATCCTCGATCTCGCGCGGATAGATGTTCGCGCCGCCGGAGATGATCATGTCCTTCGAGCGGTCCTTCAACGTGACGAATCCGTGGGCATCGCGGGTGCCGACATCGCCGGTGTGGAGCCAGCCCCCGCGCAGCGCGGCGGCGTTGGCCGCGGAGTCGCGCCAGTAGCCGGCCATCACGCAGTCGCTGCGCGTCACGATTTCGCCGGGCTCGCCGTCCGGCAGCTCGCGGTCCTCGTCGTCGAAGATGCGCACCTCCACGCCGGTGCGCGCAGGACCGGCGCTCGCCAGGGCAGCGTCGTCTCCGGCGGCGAGCGCCCGCGCGTGATGTGCCTTGGACAGGCCGGTGATGGTCATCGGGCTCTCGCCCTGGCCGTAGATCTGGTAGAGGCGTGGGCCGAACAGCCCCAGTGCGCGCTTGAGGTCGGGCAGGTGCATCGGCGCACCGCCGTACATGATGCACTTGAGGTGATCCAGCCGCGCGTGTGCGACCGAGGCGTCGTTCATCATCCGCACCACCATGGTGGGGGCGGCGAAGAAGGAGACGTTGCGATGCCGTTCGATCGCCTCCAGCATCTCGCCCGGGGAGAACGATTCGGCTGCCGTGATCACGTTGTGCGAGGCCTTGGCGACGTGGGGGAGGCAGTAGACCCCCGAGCCGTGCGACAGCGGTGCGGCGTGCACGATCGTATCGCACTCGTCCAGTGCGTCGACGTCCGCGAAGTAGGCCAGCGTCATCACCATCAGGTTGCGCTGGGTCAGCGTGGCGCCCTTGGGCCGGCCGGTCGTGCCGCTGGTGTAGAACAGCCATGCCGGATCGGTCGGCTCACCCGGATGAGCGGGCATCGCAGGCGCACCCGCCATCGCGTCGAACAACTGCGGCCGCGCCTCGAACAACTGCACGCCCGGCGCGTTGCCGAGTTCCTCGCGGATGCCCTCGTACAGCTTCGCGGACGCGAAACACGCCCGGGTGCCCGAGTGCTCGAGGATGTAGGCGAACTCGCGCGGATGCAGCTTCGCGTTCATCGGCACCGCACACAGTCCGGCGTGCCAGCAGGCCCAGAGCAGTTGCAGGAACCCGGGCGAGTTGTACATCGCCAGCGCGACGCGGTCGCCCGGCTGGCAGCCCAGCGTGCCGCGCAGGTAGGCCGCGGTGCCGGCGACGCGGCCGGCGAACTCGGCGTAGCGCCAGGACTGTGCCGCCTGGGTCACGGCGGGCGCTTCCGGATGCAGGATGGCGGCCTGGCGCAGCAGCGAGACGAGGTTCATGGCGCGGATGATAGGCCAAACGGGCCTGCCTTCCCCGGGGGCGGGCTCCAGTCGCCACGGCCCGGGCAGTCGCCACGCCTTACACCTCTTGAGCAGGCACCGGAGCGAAACTCACGTTCCAGCAGGTTGTGCCTTCACGCGTTTTCCGTGCCCAGGGGGCAGCCGCGCCGGTACGCCGCGTCGGCGGTGCTTACGCTGCTCCAGATTGCCGGAGCCGGGCACCGCGCTGCTCGCCGGTCTCGCGCTGGTCGGCGTGGGAACTGCGCTGCGGCGCCGGCGCTGAGCGAGGCTTGAATGCAAAGGGGCGGCAAGCAGCCGCCCCTTGCGCGTGCCGGGAAGCGAGGCGATCAGCCCTTCGGCCCCACCCCGAAGTAGCAGCGCAACCGGTTGTAGCGGCGGCGGATCCACTTGTTGGCGGTGTCCTGCAGGTAGTAGGTGAGCATGAGCGAGTAGCGGTCGCCGTCCGTGTCGCTGGTCTTGGGCACGCTGTGCCAGCTCGCCGTGGGCATCACCGGGAACGCATAGCCGCTGGCGGGGACGTATGCCAGCGTCTTCGTGCGATGAAAGGCCTCTCCCTCGCGCCCGTCGTGGAACACCGTGCCCAGGTGCTTGCGCGACGCATCCGTCGGCAGGTAGAACTGCACGGTGATCGCCTTGCTGATGGCATCGGAGTGGATGCGGATCTGGTAGCCGGGCCGGTCGCACAGCAGAATCGGCACCGGGTAGAACGAGAGCGTCTGCGCCGGCCGCTTGAAGCGCTTCTCCAGCGACTGCGCGAACTTCTGCAGGAAGACCTCCTGCAGCTCGCGCGACATCAGTGCGTGACTGACATCCTTCCAGACCGTGCGCTGGGCCGCCGGCAGCCGGCCCAGCAGCTCGGGCCACAGCCACAGGCGCAGCCGCGTGCTGGTGCCGTCGGGCCGCAGCGCATCCTTGTGGCGCAGTTCGTGGAAGCTGCGCGTGTCCGGCATGTTGGCCAGCATCTCGCGGTAGAAGACGGGCGTGAACACGTTCTCCATGTAGATGTACTCGAACGGCTGGGTCTGCAGCGGCGCCTGGGCGACGGAGCGCGCGAGCTGCGCGCCGAGCCCGCTCGGCGGCGTCATGGCCTCGAGACTGCTGATGGAGGCGTCGTTCGACATGGCGTTCTCCCGGTAGGGACCTGAGATGGATGCGCAGTCTGCCACGGGCCGCGGTGGCCCGCCAGCGTGAGGCGTCGCGCTGCCCCGTCAGCGCGGCGTGGGCACGCTGCCGGATCGCGACCGCGCGGGCGTGGCGTAGAGCCAGCCCAGCGCAGCCCCCAGCACCAGCCAGAACAGCGCCGTGGTGCCGAGCGAGGCCACGACGAAGCGGCGCTGGAGCTCCAGGGGTGCGGAGTGGGTGGCCGGCAGCGCACCCTGCGGTGCGCCGATCAGGTGCGGCAGCAGCAGGAGTCCCACGCCGGCGAGCTTGAGCCAGGGATTGCGCCCCAGGGCGATCAGCGCGAGGCCGATCGCGGATGCGGTGACGGTTCCGATCCACCACAGCTGCCGCTCCATCAGCGCACCCGAAGCGCCGCCGGGCAGTTCCGGAGGCAGGCCCAGGGCCGGGGCGAGCGACACGGCGAGAAACGCGAACGCACCCAGGGTCACGCCCTGGCGCACGCTCACCGCCGGCTGCATCGAGAGCAGCGCGCTGAGGATCAGGCCGAAGCCGGTGCCGGCAAGCACGTTGGACAGCAGCGTGTTGGCGGTGCGCAGGTGCACGTCGGGGTGGTCGGCGACATTGCCGGCCTGCTCGAACACCTCGGCGGCGAGAATCAGCGGCGTGGTGCTGAACAGCTGGGCCGCAGTGACCACCACGCCGGCCGCGATGCCCGCGAGGAGGGCGAGCCAGACGATGCGGCGCAGCTCGGTCATTCCGCCGCTCAGTGGCAGGCGAAGTTCATGCTGTGGCGGGTGTCGTGCGCGGCGCCGTGGATGAGGTCGGGCGAGGCGAAGCCGACCCCGAACACGATCACCGCGCCGAGCGCGCAGGCGACCAGGGCCGGCCACCGGATGGTGCTGCCGGCTCGTGTCACCCCGGCGGAATGTGCCGGCAATTGCAGCGTGTCGTTGGCGGCCATGTCTCCCTCCCCGGAACGGACGCGGACTCCCAGGCGCGTAGTGTAGACCGTCTTGCGCCGGCACGGCGGGCCGCGCGCCTCAACTCGCGGCCAGCCGCGGAATCCGCTGGTACCAGTCCGGCGCGGCGAACTCGCGGGCCAGGAAGTCCGCCAGCGCATTCACGCGGGCGCTCACCAGCCGGCGCGAGGGATACACGGCGTGGATGTCCTGCCCGGGCAGCGCGAAGCCGGGCAGCAGCGTGACGATCTCGCGACGCGCGAGCGTGTTCGCCGCGACGTAGCCGGGCAGCGCCGCGATCCCGAACCCTTCCCGCACCGCTGCCAGGAGTGCCGACAGGTTGTTCGAGCGCAGTGAGCCCTGCACCCGCACGCTGATGCGTCCCTGCCGCGCATGGTCGAACGTGAAGGTGTCCTCAGGGAAGACGGTGGAGTAGACCAGCACGTTGTGGCGCGCCAGTTCCTCGGGGCGTCGCGGCGTTCCTGCGCGCTTCAGGTACCCCGGCGCGCCCACCAGCACCCAGGGATTGAAGCCGAGCCGCCGGGCCGCAAGCGAGGAGTCGCGCAGCCGCCCCAGCCGCAGCGACAGGTCCACGCCCTTCGCAACCAGGTCGACGTACGCATCCTCGCAGCCCAGGTCGATCTGCAGCTGCGGGTGCTGCTGCATGAACTGCAGCAGCAGGGGCGTGACCACCCGGCGCCCGAAGGCGATCGAGGTGGCCAGCCGGATGCGCCCGCGCAGTTCCGCCCGGGCAGAGCGCGCGACCGTCTCGGTCTCGTCGAAGGTCTCCAGCAGCTGCTGGGCGCGGGCGTAGCACAGGCGGCCGTCGTCCGTGAGGCTGAGCCGCCGCGTGTTGCGATTGAACAGGCGCACGCCCAGCCGCTCCTCGAGCGCGGCCACCTGCCGCGTCACGGTCGGCTGGGTGACCTGCAGGTCGCGCGCCGCGCGCGAGAAGCTGCCGGTCTCCACCACCCGCACGAACAGGCGGTAGGAGTCGATGCGGTCCATGCGGCCCTCCGATTCATACGCTGTACGTATAGATGATATCCGCTCCGGGCCGCGCCCGGCGGCCGGCCGGGCCGCACACTGCTGTCCATACAAAACCAGATGGAGGAGCGCAGATGGCAAGGATGACTGCAGCGATGGCGGCGGTGCACGTGCTCGAGCGCGAAGGCATCACCACGGCGTTCGGCGTTCCCGGCGCGGCCATCAACCCGTTCTACGCTGCCATGCGAGCACGCGGCAGCGTCACCCACCTGCTGGCGCGCCACGTCGAGGGCGCCTCGCACATGGCCGAGGGCTACACCAGGGCGCAGCACGGCAACATCGGCGTGTGCATCGGGACCTCGGGACCGGCCGGCACCGACATGATCACCGGGCTGTATTCGGCGATCGCCGACTCGATCCCGATCCTGTGCATCACCGGGCAGGCCCCGCGCGCGAAGCTGCACAAGGAGGACTTCCAGGCCGTCGACATCGAATCGATCGCCAAGCCGGTGACCAAGTGGGCCGTCACGGTGCGCGAGCCCGCGCTGGTGCCGCGCGTGTTCCAGCAGGCCTTCCACCTGATGCGCTCGGGCCGGCCCGGTCCGGTGCTGATCGACCTGCCGGTCGACGTGCAGATGGCCGAGATCGAATTCGATCCCGACACCTACGAGCCGCTGCCGGTGTACCAGCCGCGCGCCACCCGCGCGCAGGTCGAGAAGGCGCTGGCGATGCTCGACGAGGCCGAGCGTCCGCTGCTCGTCGCGGGCGGGGGCATCATCAACGCGAATGCCAGCGAGCTGCTGGTCCAGTTCGCCGAGATCACGGGCGTGCCGGTGATCCCCACGCTGATGGGCTGGGGCACGATCCCGGACGACCACCCCCTGATGGCCGGCATGTGCGGGCTGCAGACCAGCCACCGGTACGGCAACGCCACCCTGCTGGCGTCCGACTTCGTGCTCGGCATCGGCAACCGCTGGGCCAACCGCCACACCGGTTCCACCGAGGTGTACACGAAGGGCCGCAAGTTCGTGCACGTGGACATCGAGCCCACCCAGATCGGACGCGTGTTCATGCCCGACTACGGCATCGTGTCGGACGCTAAGGCGGCGCTCGAGCTGTTCGTGGAGGTCGCGCGCGAGTGGCGTGCGGCGGGCAGGCTGAAGGATCGCGGCGAGTGGGTTGCGCAGTGCCAGGCGCGCAAGGCCACGATGCTGCGCAAGACGCACTTCGACCAGGTGCCGGTGAAGCCGCAGCGCGTGTACGAGGAGATGAACAAGGCCTTCGACCGCGACACCTGCTACGTGTCGACCATCGGGCTGTCGCAGATCGCGGGCGCGCAGTTCCTGCACGTCTACAAGCCGCGCCACTGGATCAACTGCGGCCAGGCGGGTCCGCTGGGCTGGACCATTCCCGCCGCGCTGGGCGTCGTCGCGGCCGATCCGAGCCGCGAGGTGGTCGCGCTGTCGGGCGACTACGACTTCCAGTTCCTGATCGAGGAGCTGGCGGGGGGCGCGCAGTTCAAGCTGCCCTACCTGCACGTGGTGGTGAACAACAGCTACCTCGGCCTGATCCGACAGGCGCAGCGGGCGTTCGAGATGGACTACAACGTGCAGCTGTCCTTCGACAACATCAACGCGCCGGAGCTGAACGGGGCGGGCGTGGACCACGTCGCCGTGGCGCAGGGCCTGGGCTGCAAGGCGATCCGGGTCTGGGATCCCAACCGGATCCAGGACGCGTTCGCGCAGGCCCGCGAGCTGATGCGCGAGCACCGCGTGCCGGTGGTCGTCGAGGTCATGCTCGAGCGCGTCACCAACATCGCGATGGGCCCGGAGATCGACAAGGTCACGGAGTTCGAGCCGGTGGCCGCCAGCCTGGAGGAGGCGCTGGCCACGGAACCGGCGTAGCGCAGGACGGCGCGGGCGCTGTCCGGACGCAACGGGGGCCGGCCGCCTGATCCCAGGCGGGCGGCCCTTTGCGTCTGGAAGAGCGGCAACGGGTGCTCACGGCGGTCGCGGTCCCGGTCGGTGTGATAGCCTCGCCCGGAGGTCACGGCGCTGGATCCAGCGCGCCGGGACGATCGAGGGGGAGGGCCGAGGTGAATCGCAGCCGACAGTTCCTGCTCGCAGCGCTGCTGGCTGCGATCGTCGCCTTCTTCGTGCTCGACCTGCAGCGCTTCCTGTCCCTGGAGCAGTTCCAGGCGCAGCAGGCGGCCATCGACGCCTACTACCGCAGCCATCCGCTGCAGACTGCGCTCGCGTTCTTCGCGCTGTACGTCGCGGTCACCGCGCTGTCCCTGCCCGGCGCAGCCCTCATGACGCTGGCCGCGGGGGCGATCTTCGGCCTGCTGTGGGGCAGCGTGCTCGTCTCCTTCGCGTCGTCGATCGGCGCGACGCTCGCCTTCCTGGCCAGCCGCTTCCTGTTCCGCGACGCGATCCGTCAGCGCTTCGGCGACAAGCTGCGCGCCATCGACCAGGGCATGCAGAAGGAAGGCGCGTTCTATCTTTTCACGTTGCGGCTGGTGCCGGCATTCCCGTTCTTCGTGATCAACCTGGCGATGGGACTCACGCCAATCCCGGTGCGCACGTTCTACTGGGTCAGCCAGGTCGGCATGCTGCTCGGGACCATCGTGTACGTGAACGCCGGCACGCAGATCGGCCGGATCGAGTCGCTGCGCGCGATCCTCTCCCCGTCGCTGCTGATCTCCTTCGCGCTGCTGGGCGTGTTCCCGCTGGTGGCGAAGAAGATCGTGGATGCGGTCAAGGCACGCAAGGTGTACGCGGGCTGGCCGCGGCCAGCCAGGTTCGACCGCAATCTCGTGGTGATCGGGGCCGGCTCCGCGGGGCTCGTGGCGGCCTACATCGCCGCGGCGGTGAAGGCGAAGGTCACGCTGGTCGAGCGCCATCGGATGGGCGGGGACTGCCTCAACACCGGCTGCGTGCCGTCGAAGGCGCTGCTGCGCTCGGCAAAGCTGGTCGCGCAGATGCGCCGCGCCGGCGAGTGGGGCCTGGAGCCGGTCGAGCCGACAGTCGACTTCGCGCGCATGATGGAGCGGGTGCAGCGCGTGATCCGCCAGATCGAGCCGCACGACTCGGTCGAGCGCTATACCGCGCTGGGCGTGGAGTGCCTCGCGGGCGAGGCGAGGATCACCTCGCCCTGGACCGTGGAGGTGCGTGCGCCGGACGGCACGCGCACCGTCACCACGCGCTCGATCGTGGTCGCCGCCGGCGCGCAGCCCTTCGTGCCGCCGATCCCGGGACTCGAGGAGGTCGGTTATCTCACTTCCGACACCGTGTGGAGCCTGCGCACGTTGCCGCGCCGCCTGGTCGTGCTGGGCGGCGGCCCGATCGGCTGCGAGCTGGCGCAGGCCTTCGCGCGCCTCGGGGCGCAGGTGACGCAGGTGGAGATGCTGCCGCGGCTCATGGTCCGCGAGGACCCGGAGATCTCGGCGATGGTGGCGCAGCGCTTCGCGGCCGAGGGCATCGACGTGCAGGTGAACACGAAGGCAAGCGAGTTCCGCCGGGAGAATGGCGAGAAGGTGTTGCTCGCCAAGCGCGAAGGCGCTGAAGTGCGCATCCCGTTCGACGCGGTGCTCGTCGCCGTGGGCCGGGTGGCCAACACCCGCGGCTACGGCCTGGAAGAGCTGGGCATCCCCGTGACCCGGCAGCGCACCGTCGAGGTGGACGAGTTCATGCGCACGCGCTTCCCCAACATCTACGCGTGCGGCGACGTGGCCGGCCCCTACCAGTTCACCCACACGGCCGCGCACACCGCCTGGTATGCCGCGGTGAATGCGCTGTTCGGGCGCTTCCGCCGCTTCCGCGCGGACTTCTCGGTGATCCCGTGGGCGACCTTCACCGAGCCCGAGGTGGCCCGCGTCGGGCTGAACGAGACCGAGGCGAAGGAGAAGGGCGTCGCCTACGAGGTGACCACCTACGGCATCGACGACCTCGACCGCGCCATCGCCGACGGCGAGGCGCACGGGCTGGTCAAGGTGCTGACCGTGCCCGGCCGGGATCGCATCCTCGGGGCGACGATCGTCGGCGAGCATGCCGGCGACCTGATCATCGAGTACATTACGGCCATGAAGCACGGGATCGGGCTGAACCGGATCCTGGGCACGATTCACATTTATCCCACCCTGGCGGAGGCGAACAAATATGCCGCCGGGAACTGGAAGCGCGCACACGCCCCCCAGGGACTGTTGCGCTGGGCGGAGCGGTATCACGGGTGGATGCGGGGCTGAAGGGTGGGGCGGATGCGGCACTGACCCGCATCTCGATCGTCGTACCCGTTCTCGATGAAGCGCAGACCATCGGGCCGGCGCTGGCGCGCCTGCAGCCGCTGCGCGCACGCGGCCACGAGGTGATCGTGGTCGACGGCGGAAGCGCGGACGCCACCGTGGCCCTGGCCCGGCCGCTCTCGGACCGGATCTTGCACGCGGCCCGCGGGCGCGCCAGCCAGATGAACGCCGGTGCCGCCCTCGCGCAGGGCGAGGTGCTGCTCTTCCTGCATGCCGACACCTGGCTACCGGACGGGGCGGACCGCCTGATCCTCGCGCGGCTGCGCGCGAGGCGTGCCTGGGGGCGCTTCGACGTGCACATCCGCGGCGAGCACCCACTGCTGCCAATCATCGCCTGGGCCATGAATCTGCGCTCCCGGCTGACGGGTGTGTGCACGGGGGACCAGGGGCTGTTCGTCGAACGCAGGGTGTTCGTCCGTGTGGGCGGGTACCCACAGATCGAGCTGATGGAAGATATTGCATTGAGCAAGCGCCTGCGTCGCAGCGCCCGGCCGGTGGCCTTGGCGGCCCGCGTCAGCACGTCCGGCCGCCGCTGGGAGAAGCGCGGTGTGTTGCGCACCATTCTGCTGATGTGGTGGTTGCGGCTGCGCTACTTCCTCGGGACCTCGCCCGCCCGCCTGCAGCGCATCTACGACGGCCATGCAGGCTGAACGCACCATCGTCCAGGTGTTCGCCAAGGCCCCCGTGCCAGGCGAGGTGAAGACGCGCCTGATCCCCCACCTCGGCGCGCAGGCCGCGGCAGAGCTGTACTGCCGGATGCTGCGCCGGACGCTGGCGACGGCGGCGATCGCGCGCATCGGGGTGCTCGAGCTGTGGACCAGCGAGCCCGCCGACGCGCCGTTCGTGCAGCTGTGCAGGCGCCTGCTCGGCGTGCCGGTGCGGACGCAGACCGGAGCCGACCTGGGCGAGCGCATGAGCAATGCGGTGCAGGACGGACTGGCGAGGGCAGGCAAGGTCGTGCTGGTCGGCGCCGATGTGCCTGCCATGACGCACGAGGACCTGCGCGAAGCGCGTGATGCGCTCGACCAGGGCAGCGACGCCGTACTCGGTCCGGCCGAGGATGGCGGCTACTGGCTGCTCGGCGTGACTCGCCACGACCCCACGCTGTTCGAGCGCATCGCCTGGAGCAGCGCGGAGGTGGCCCAGCGCACCCGCGAGCGCCTGCGTGCACTGCAGTGGCGCTGGCACGAACTCGCGCCGCGCTGGGACGTGGACCGCCCCGAGGATCTCGCGCGCATCGCCGGCGTCCCGCACCTGAGCGAACTGCTGGCCGACCTCATCCAGCCGGCATGAAGCGGCTGGTCCTGGTGGGCGGCGGCCATGCCCACGTGGAAGTGCTGCGCCGGTTCGGCGTCGCGCCGGTCCCCGACACCGAGCTGGTGCTGGTCAGTCCCGACCGCTTCACCGCCTATTCGGGCATGCTGCCCGGCCTGGTCGCCGGACACTACAGCTTCGAGCAGACCCACCTCGACCTGCAGTCGCTGGCGCGCTTCGCGCGCGCACGCCTGGTGCACGACCTCGTCACCGGCCTCGACCCTGCGGGCAAGGTCCTGCATTGCCATTCGGGTGCCTCGATCCCCTACGAGGTCGCTTCGCTGGACATCGGCGCTGCGCCCACCCGGCTGCTGCAGGGCCGGCACGAGGACGTCGGCATTCCGGTCAAGCCCGTCGGCGTCTACCTGCAGTGCTGGGACCAGGTGCGGGCGGCTGCGGCACGCCGCCCGCTCGACGTAGTGGTGGTGGGCGGCGGTGCGGGCGGCGTCGAGATCACGCTGGCGATGCACTACCGCCTCGCGCAAGCCTCTCCGCCCGCCCGGGTGGGATTCACCATCGTCAGCGCGAGCGGCGAGATCCTGCCCGGGCATGCGCAGCGGGTGCGCACCGTGATGCAGCGTGCGCTGGCGCAGCGGGCGATCCGCGTGCGAACCGGCGCGCACGTGCAGCGCGTGGAGGGCGAACACGTGGTGCTCGCATCCGGCGAGCACCTGCGCGCCGATCACGTGTTCTGGGCGGTCGGCGCGCAGGCGTCCGACTGGCTGGCGCAGTCCGGGCTGGCCACCGATGCGAAGGGCTTCGTGCTGGTCGACGAGATGCTGCGCTCGATTTCGCATCCCGAGGTCTTCGCTGCCGGTGACGTGGCCACGATGCGCGACCATCCGCGGCCCAGGTCCGGTGTGTACGCCGTCCGCCAGGGACCCCCGCTCGCCGACAACCTGCGTCGCTGCCTCGTTGGCCAGGTGCTCGAGCCCTATTTCCCGCAGCCGCGTGCGCTGAACCTGATCAGCACGGGCGACCGCTACGCCATCGCCTCGTGGGGGCCACTCTGCGTGCAGGGTGCATGGGTGTGGCGGTGGAAGGATCACATCGACCGCAAGTTCATGCGCCGCTACGTGGTCTAGCGAGCGCAGCGGCGGCCTGAAGGGCAGTTGCTCCCGCGTATCAAACCGCAACGCCGGAGACATTGGACGACCTCCCGCGCGAGCGGGGAGAATGTGCGCGACCAAGCGCCCGAGGAGGAACCCATGCCTGCGCCCACCCCTTTCGAACTGCACGTTGCCGACGACGTCCTGACCGACCTGAAGGAGCGCCTCGCCCGCACGCGCTGGCCGGACGAGCCGCCGATCGAGCCCTGGAGCTCGGGCACCAGCGTCGCCTACCTGCAGGGCCTGTGCGAGTACTGGCGCAACGGCTTCGACTGGCGCAAGGAGGAGGCGAAGCTCAACGCCTTCCCGCAGTTCAAGGTGCCGATCGCCGGGATCGACCTGCACTTCCTGCACGTGCCGGGCAAGGGCCCGAAGCCGATGCCGCTGCTGCTGTCGCACGGCTGGCCCGGCTCGGTGTTCGAGTTCATGAAGGTCATCCCCATGCTCACCGATCCCGCGCGCTTCGGCGGTGATCCGGACGACGCCTTCACGGTGGTCGCACCTTCGCTGCCGGGCTACGGCCTGTCGTTCAAGCCGGGCCAGCCGCGCTTCCCGGTGGAGCGCATCGCCGAGGTGTTCGCCGAGCTGATGACCGATGTGCTCGGCTACCCGCGCTTCGCCGCACAGGGCGGCGACTGGGGCGCCTTCGTCACCTCACGGCTGGGCTACCAGTTCCCCCACCTGGTCCACGGGATCCACCTGAACCTGCTCGCCATCCGCCGCGACCCGAAGATGCTGGCCAACCCCACCCCGGAGGAGAAGCGCTTCCTCGGCGAGCTGGAGCACTGGCTCAAGGAGGAGATCGGCTACCAGTGGATCCAGGGCACCAAGCCGCAGACGCTCGCGTTCGGCCTGACCGATTCGCCTGCCGGCCTTGCCGCCTGGCTGGTGGAGAAGTTCCGCAGCTGGACCGACTGCGGCGGCAATCCCGAGAACGCGCTCACCCGCGACGAGATGCTGGGAGACATCACGCTGTACTGGGTGACGGGCGCGATCGGCTCCAGCTTCTGGCCGTACTACGCGCGCATGCACGGGCCGTGGCCGATCCCGGAAGGCGAGACGGTGCAGGCCCCCACCGGCTACGCCGCGTTCCCGAAGGAGATCCTGCAGCCGCCGCGCTCGGTGGCGGAGCGGACCTATTCCAACATCCAGCGCTGGACCCAGATGCCCAGGGGCGGGCACTTCGCGGCGCTGGAGCAGCCGCAGGCGCTGGTGCATGAGATACGGGAGTTCTTCAGGCCGTTCCGCCAGCGGTGACAGAATGCCAGTGACAGATACGGCGTGACGTAGGGTCAGTGACAGGAACTGGCGTCCTGTCACTGCTCGTAGATGAGCGCACCCTCGACCTTGCGCAGGCGGCGCATCGGGCGCGCACCGGTGACGACCAGGCAGCTGCGGTGTCCGCTCAGCCCCTGGACGAGCTGGGCCAGGCGGCGCTCGGTGCCGGTGCTGAAGGCCTTGAACTGCACGCACAGCACGTAGGCGGGCACGCGCTGCATGTGGCGCACCGCCTTGCGCGCCAGCCATGCGCGCTTGACGCGGCTGTCGTTGCCGAGCACCTCTCGCCAGTCGGCCAGCGCGTCATGCGCGAGGCCGTGCGGTCCCAGCACGTCCTGCCTGCGCAGCTGGGCGCGCTCCACTGCGGCGAGCTGGCGTTCCTGGTGGACCTGCTGCAGGGTGCCCCGGTAGCGGTCGCAGCGCGACAGGTCGTGGCGGGCGTAGAAGTAGCTGTAGAGCAGCTGTGCGCCGGGCTCGCGCGCCTCGTCGTCGAGCCGCATCGCGTGCTCGATGTCGGCCGCGCCCGCCTCGTCGTTCTCCTCCAGGCGGATGCGTCCGCGCGCGTACAGCGCGTGCGCGTGCTCGGGCGCGCGCCGCAGCAGCGCGTCGAGCACCTGCAGGGCAGCGCGCCCGCCGCGCACCGCTTCGACCGCGCCGGCGAGCTCCCACTGCTCGTCCTCGTTCAGCTCGCGCGCGCGCGCGGCGGCCTCGTGGACCGCGAGGCGCTGCTTCATGGCCTGCATGAACTCGTGGCGCTCCTTCCACGGCTGCGCGAGCGACTCCCGCCATGACAGATCGAACTCCTCCATCAGCTGCAGGCGCTTGGCGCCCAGCAGGGCGTGCGCGGCGGTGATCTGGAAGCAGGCCGGCACGCGTGCCTGCGCGCCCAGCGCGGTCAGGCGGTCGGCCAGCGACGGATGGGTGTCCTCGATCCCGGTGACGCGTGCCATGGCGCCGGCGAGTGCGCGCTCGGCGGCTTCCGGCGGGATGCTGCGCAGGCCGTTCAGGTACTCGACGAACGGCCGGGCCGGCGGGAGCGGCTCGTCGTCCGCGCGCGCGTAGAACGCCTTCCAGAACTCGCGCTCGACGTAGCTGCCCTTCGCGTACACCGACACCAGCGCATCCGCGGCGTCGTCGCGGCTGGTGATGCGCACGCTCTCGCGGTCGGCCTGGTACTCGTTGGCGCGCGCCAGCACGAAGCTGTAGGCGTTGAAGTAGGGCGTGTACCACTCGAAGAACCAGGTGAACAGGCGGGTCGCCGCGCTCTGGTTGCGCTCGAGTGCCTCGAGGACCTGGCGCCAGGTCTGGCGGACCCGGTAGATCCAGTTGCCGAAGCGCGCGTGGTTCGCGGCGAGGTGGCCGAACTCGTGGGCGAGCACCGCGCGGAACTGGTAGGGAGGCAGGCTCGCCAGCAACGGCAGGCCGATGATCAGGTAGCGGCGCGGCCATCCCAGCACGCCCAGCCGCGGCACCTGGGTGACGGCGGCGTTGAAGTCGGGAGTAAGGAGGATCTCGTGCACGGGCCGCGCGCGGGTGGCCTTGCGCACGCGCTCGATCTCGTCGAACAGTGCCGGCACTTCCCGGCGGGTGAGCCGCCGGCCCTGCGGCGGGGGCAGCCGGACCCACAGCGCCTTGACCAGCACATACGCCAACGCCAGCGGCACCAGCGCGAGCTTCAACAGCACCACGCTCTTGGAGACGACCAGCAGCCCCAGCACGCCGACGGCAGCGGCCAGGGTCACCAGGGCCATGACGATGACGTAGCCGAAGCCGAGGATCGCGAGCAGCGCGAGGTTGATGCGATAGCGCAGCGGATCGCGTCGCGCGAGCCGCTCCACACGGCCGATCAGATCTCGATAAGCTTCCAGGCTGCGCATGCGATTGGGCTCGCTCGGTGGGCCTGCCCGGTGCACGAAGCATGCCCATGAAACCGGTTCGCAAAGGTTGACGATTCACGAGGTAAACCATGGAAATGGATGAGCTCAGGCGGCGTCTGACCGACCTCTATCCGGCGTTCCAGGCGCTCACGCCCGCACAGCTCGACTACGTGCTGGCCACCGGCATCGTGCGTTCGGTGCCGGCCGGGACAGTGCTGTTCGACGAGCGCAATCCGTGTCAGGCGTTTCCCATGCTTCTCGACGGCGTGATTCGCGTCGTCAAGATCGCATCCAACGGGCGCGAACTGCAGCTCTACCGCGTCGTGCCGGGTGAGTCCTGCATCCTGTCGACCAGCTGCATGGTGGGGACGGCGCCGTATACCGCGCGCGGCGTGGCCGAGACGCCCGTGACGATGTTCGCGCTGACCCCGCCGCTGTTCAGCCGCCTGGTGGCGGAGAGTCCCGAATTCCGCAACTATGTGTTCGGCCTGTTTGCCGAGCGCATCATCGATCTCATGCAGCTGGTCGAAGCCGTGGCATTTCACAAGCTCGACCAGCGCCTGGCCACGCTGCTGCTGGGCAAGGGCAGGACGGTGCATGCGACCCACCAGGCGCTGGCCGATGAGCTGGGCAGCGTGCGGGAGATCGTCACCCGTCTGCTGAAGAGCTTCGCCGAGCAGGGTATGGTGTCGCTGGGCCGGGAGCAGATCGAGATCGTCGACCCGGCGCGCCTGCGGCGGGTGGCCGCCCCCGTGTGACCTGCGTCACTGAGCGGGTGCCGGCATGCGCGCAGCATCACCCTTCCACTTACACCTGACATTCCAACGGAGGCGAGGACATGAAGCGCAACGTGGGCGGCATCGACAAGGTACTGCGGATCGTCGTCGGACTGGGCCTGCTGAGCCTGCTGTTCGTCCTGGAGGGCAGTGCCCGCTGGTGGGGCCTGATCGGCCTGGTCCCGCTCGGCACCGCGCTGATGGGCTTCTGCCCCCTGTACACCATCCTCGGCCTGAGCACCTGCCCGGTCGAAGGGGGGGCCAAGCGGGCCTGACCGGGTTGTAGAACCTGCAAACGTAAGCTATCCGTAAGGCGGGGTCCCCTACACTGCCCCGCAATCCCGGCTGCATTGCGGGAGGCGGGCCGTTATCTCCCGGCCCGGTGGTTTGGTAGGGGTCCTGTGCGCCCTGCTCCACGCAGGGCGCTTTTTTCTGCCATGCCGGGGCGATGCCAAGATCGTCCCAAAACAGGGCAAGACTCTCCAAGATCGGCGGCCGCCGCCTGCCTAGACTGCAGCCATGGTCAGACGGCTGCAGCACCCCGGGCCGGACGGACCAGCGAACGATCCAACCATCCGATCTGGAGAACGAATCATGACCCTTCGAATCACTCTCGCGGCTTCCGCACTTGCCCTCGCCGCCGGCTTCGCCCAAGGCGCCCTGGCACAGCAGGACGTGCTTTCCAACGGCTCGTTCGAGCACTGGTATGGTCGGGCTGGCGGGTTGACCGGCTCGGAGCGCGTCGCCGGCCTGACCGGCGGCAACCGTGCCGTGGGCATCACCTATGACCGCGATGTCGCCGCCTACACCAACATGGCCACGGATCGTGCGACCGGCCAACGCGTGGGGATCGTGTACGACCAGGACATCGCGACGCGCACCAACATGCAGCGCGGCACCAGCACCTCGGTGGTCGCGGGCCAGCCGGGCCGGACGGCGAACTAGGCGCTGTGTCACCCGCGCCGGACGGCGCGGGCTGCGGTACCAGGATGGCCGCCCCACGGGGCGGCCATTTTCATGCGCTCAGTGCCGCGCGGGCTCGGCGTGGCAGGGCGTGCCGCGGGTGCCGGGGACCGGCTCGAAGGGCTCGCCAGCCCGGGGATGCGGATCGTCGCGGTCGAAGCTCGGCAGCGTCTCCAGGGGCGACGGATCCGCCGGCGCCTCGCCACCCGGGCTCATGCTGCGCAGCCGCTGAAGAAGTTTCATCGTGTTGCTCCTCGATTCATGCTCGGCAGTCTGGCCGCCGAATGTTGCAGGCGTTGGTGCGATCCCGGGGCATCGGCCGTGCCGGCCGCCGCGCGCGGCGCCTCCGGTACCATGACCGCCCATGACTGTCCCGGTTCCTGCGGGCGACCGGCTCGCGCCGGCAGCCGGCCTCGTGGTGCTCGTGCACGGGCTGTGGATGGGCGCGCCTGCCTGTGCCCTGCTGGCAGGGCGGCTGCGCGCCAGCGGCCTTCACGTCGTCTCCTTCCCATATCGGTCGGTGAAGCACACGCTTGAGGACACCGCCGACCGGCTGTTCGGGTTCGTGACCCGTCTCGGGACGGCGCCTGCGCACTTCGTCGGCCACAGTCTCGGCGGACTGGTCGTGCTGGCGACACTGGCCCGGCACCCGGCCCTGTCCGCGGGCCGCGTGGTGCTCCTGGGGAGTCCCGCCAACGGCTGCGAGGCGGCGGCGCAGCTGCAGCGCTCGGCACACGGGCGCCTGCTGCTTGGCGCTGCGCTGCCCGGTTGGAAGCCGGAGCGGGCCCGGGGCGTTACCCGCCGCCTTGAGGTGGGGGCGATCGCAGGGAACCGGCGTTTCGGCCTGGGCATGCTGTTCGTGCGCCTGGATGGCGAGAACGACGGGGTGGTGGGGGTCGAGGAAACGCGCTTGCCGGGCCTGCGCGACCACCTCGTCCTCCCGGTCACCCACACCGGCATGCTCGTCTCGGGCCGCGTGGCGGGTCAGGTCGCTGCCTTCCTCGCCGGCGGCCGCTTCGTGCGGCAGCCGCAGCCCTCCCTATAATCTGCGCATGCCCCACCCGCAACCTCCGGACGGCGCGCCACCCGCGCGTCCGCGCGCCTCTGCAACCGCCGTGCGCTGGATCGGCATCGCCGCGATCCTTGGCCTGGTCCTGGGCGGTGCAGTGACCGGCTGCTCGACCATGGGCTACTACTGGCAGGCGTTCGACGGGCAGATGGCGCTGAACAGCCAGTCACGTCCGATCCCGGAGGTGATCCAGGACCCGAAGACCGACGCAGAGCTCAAGGCCCGGCTGGAGCAGGTCCGCGAGATCCGCGAGTTCGCCAGTCGCCAGCTGGACCTCCCCGACAACGGCAGCTACCGGCGCTATGCCGACCTCAAGCGCCGCTACGTGGTCTGGAACGTTTTCGCTGCGCCCGAGTTCTCGGTGGAGCCCAGGGAGTGGTGCTTCCCCATCGCGGGCTGTGTCGGCTATCGCGGCTATTTCGCGGAGGCGCAGGCCCGCGAATTCGCCGCCGGGCTCGGCCAGGAAGGGCTCGATGTCTACATCGCCGGCGTGCCGGCGTACTCGACCCTGGGCTGGTTCGACGACCCGGTGCTGAGCACCTTCGTCAACTACGCCGACGCCGACCTTGCCCGGCTGATCTTCCACGAACTGTCCCATCAGGTCGCCTATGCGCCCGGAGACAGCACCTTCAACGAGTCCTTCGCCACGACGGTCGAGACCGAGGGCGTGGAGCGCTGGATCGGGCAGCACGGCACGCCCGCGCAGCGGGACGCATTCCAGGCGTCGCAGCGGCGCAGGGCGCAGTTCGCCGAGCTGGTGACGAGCTATCGCGAGCGCTTCGCCGCAGCGTATGCCGAGGCGGGCAGCGACGATGCGCGCCTGGCTGCGAAGCGCCGGCTGCAGGAACAGATGCGGACGGACTACGCGCGCCTGAAGGAGAGTTGGGGCGGGTACGCGGGCTACGACTGGTGGTTCGCCCAGCCGCTCAACAATGCGCAGCTGGCATCGGTCGCGCTCTATACCCAGCTGGTGCCGGCGTTCGAGAAGCTGCTCGACGCCTGCGCGCGCAACCTGCCGTGCTTCTATGCGCGGGTGAAGGAGCTGGCCAGGCTGCCAGAGGCGGAGCGCAGGGCGCAACTGCAGCAAGCACTGGGTGAAGGGTGAAGGGGGGCGCGGCTTCGCCGCATCGTGCCGGCCGCATCGCCCTTCACGCCTTCACTGCGTCTTGCGGCTGCGTTCCTCCAGCAGGATGAGCATGTTCGTCGCCCGCGTGCTGCCATTGGCCGCGGCACGCCGCAGCCACTGCTCCGCGACCGCCTGGTCCTTCGGCACGCCGTCGCCCTTCATGTGGAAGATCGCGAGGTTGAGCTGCGCCTTCGGGTCGCGCTGGTCGGCCGCCCGGGTGAACCACTTCAACGCCTCGGCCGGATCGCGCTGCACGCCGATTGCCTTGTCGTAGATCGCGCCGAGGTTGAACAGCGCATCGCGGTTGCCGGTGCGCGCGGCCGCTTCGTACCACGTGCGCGCGAGCGCCGGGTCGGGCTCCACGCCGGTACCCGACAGGTACAGGTTGGCCAGGAACAGCTGGGCCTCCACGTCGCCCTGCTCGGCGGCCGGCTGCAGCAGGTCCAGCGCATCCTTCGAGCGCCGGTTGGCGATCGCGCCCCGGGCGGTGGACACGGTTGCACCGTCGGGCGGAAGGAAGCGGAGGCTGGCGAGGAAGCGGTCGGCCTGGGCGGTCAGGGCCGGAGCGCCATCGACGCCCGCGAAGCGCTCGGCGAAGCGCAGGGCCACCAGCCGGTCGGGCTTGTCCGGGCGCACGCAGCTCAGGCTGCGCACCACCAGCGCACCCGGCGCCTCGTACTGCGGGCGACGGTCCTCGAAGCGTGCGACCGACTGCGCGCACAGCACGCCCTTCGGCGTGACCGCGTCCTGCTCGAAGCTCGCCAGCTTCATGGCCGCCGGATCGGGCGCGGCGGCATGCAGGCGCCGCGTCACCCGCAGCAGGTCCTCCGCCTTCACCACCGTGTCGTCGAACTGCTTGGTTTCCACCACTACGGCGGCGGTGCGGCCGTCGCTGAACTTCCGGCCCAGCTCCGCCGCAGTGAGCGACTTGCTGAACGACGCCCAGTCCTCGCCGTCGGGCACCTCGACCACGAACCCCTCGAAGTACCACGGGGCGCCGGGGACGAGGATCGGGTTGGGCTGGTCGGCGGCGGGGTCGGACGCGGCGCGGGCGCCAGGGGCGAGTGCGGCGATGGTGGCGGCGAGGGCAGTGCAGAGGAGGCTGCGCAGGGTCATGGTCGAAGTCGGAGCAGAGACAGGGGCCGGCGCATGGCCGGGCGAAAGTGGCAATATACTCAATCCCCCGAAGGGGCTGTTCCAGGGCCCCGTGCCATCATCGAGGAAGCATGAACGAAGACATCAACACCCTGCGCCGCATCCTGAAGCAGGGCAAGACCATCGCCGTGGTCGGGCTCTCGGCCAACTGGTGGCGGCCGAGCTACTTCGCCGCCAAGTACATGCAGGAGCACGGCTACCGCATCATCCCGGTGAACCCGCAGTACCGGGAGGTGCTGGGCGAGAAGTGCTATGCGAACCTGCGCGACATCCCGGAGCCGGTGGACATCGTCGACTGCTTCCGGCGCAGCGAAGACATTGGCCCGATCGCCGACGAGGCGATCGCGATCGGCGCCAAGGTGCTCTGGCTGCAGCTGGGCGTGATCAACCACGAGGCGGCCGAGAAGGCGCGCAAGGCCGGGCTGGACGTGGTCATGGACCGGTGCGTCAAGATCGAACATGCGCGCCTGTTCGGCGGCCTGAACTGGGCGGGGGTCAACACCAGGGTCATCTCCTCCAAGCGACCGCAGTGGTTGCCGTATTGATTCAAGGCTCCAGGCGCGAGGCGCCAGACGCCAGGGCTTGATGCCCCCTCTCCCTCACGGGAGAGGGCTGGGGTGAGGGGCGAGTTGCGGCGCGGCGCTTTGCGCCGCACGGACGTCCTGGCGTCTGGTGCCTCGCGCCTGGAGCCTACGCGAGCGGCGGCCCCTCAAGGGGTCGCCGCTGGCGCCGATAACCCCGCCAAAGAACGTCCCGCGGTCATGCCGCGCGGGGCAGCCCCGGGAACCCTGAAACGATCACGATGAGCGGCTTCGCGCCAACCCTGCTGGCGCTGCCTTTCGCGTTGACCGCGGTCGTTGTGCTGACCGCCGGCATCGCCATCGCCGTGCGCGAGCGCTTCTCGCGCGTGGGTTGGCTGCACCTGTTCCTGTCCGGCACGATCGGCGGCTGGCAGGTGGCGATGGGCCTGGCGCTGGTGACCGTTCCCGACGACCTTTCGTCGCTCTGGTTCCGGCTCAGCACCTTCTTCGCGCTCCTGATCGCGCCGCTCAACTACCACTTCGGCTGCGTCGTGACCGGGCAGCTGACCCGCCAGCGCCGCGCGCTGCGCATGGTGTGGGCCGCCACCCTGCTGCTGGCGGTCTTCCACGCGATGAACCTGCTGTACTCCGGGTTCAACCAGTTCAACTGGGGCCGCTATCCCGCCTATGGTCCGGTCGGCTGGATGTTCATCACGCTCACCGTGGTCGCGGTGAACTTCAACCTGGCGATGTACTGGAGGCTCTACCGCGAGAACCGCCCCGGCAGCATGGCCTCGCAACGCGGACTGCTGCTGGCGGGTTCGCTCCTGCTCGGCTCGTTCGCGCTGATCGACTTCCTGCCCACGGTCGGCATCGACGTCTTCCCGCTGGGCGGCATCGCCGTGATGGCGACCAACGCGCTGAACTGCTACACGACCTGGCGCTACCGGCTGGTCGAGATCACGCCGGCCTACGCCGCAGACCAGCTGGTCGACACCATGAGCGACGGCGTGCTGATGATCGATCGCGACGGGGTCGTGCGCCTGGCCAACCCGTCCGCCTCCGAGATCCTGGGCATCGACCGCAGCCTGCTCATGAACCGGCTGCCACCGGCCGCGTTCGCCAGCGACGTGCTGGGCTGGCAGCAGCTGCCGTTCTTCCCGTCCTCCGACATGGCGCTGGGCGAGCGTCCCTACGAGACCCCGGACGGCGTCCTGCGTGTGCTGGACGTGAGCGTGAGTCTGCTGCGGGAGCACGACCTCGAGCCGGTGGTGGCCGTGGTCACCCTGCGCGACATCACCGCGGCGGTGCAGGCGCAGGAGCAGATCGAGCGCCTGGCCTACTACGATCCGCTCACCCACCTGCCCAACCGCGTGCTGCTGCGCGACCGCTTCGAGGACGCGCTCGCGCGCGCGCGCCGCGGCGGAGGCTGCGCGGGCGTGCTGTTCATGGACCTGGACCGCTTCAAGCAGGTCAACGACACCCTGGGCCACGATGCCGGCGACCTGCTGCTCAAGGGCGTGGCCGAGCGCATCTCGGCATGCGTGCGCGAGACCGACTGGCTGTTGCGCAACCCCGATCCCAACGGCGGCAACATGCTTGCCCGCCTGGGCGGCGACGAGTTCGTGCTGCTGCTCTCCCCGATGGAGCGCCCGCAGGATGCCGCCAAGGTCGCTTCGCGCATCCTGGACGCGCTGGCGCGCTCGTTCACGCTGCGCCGCGGCGCCGAAGTGACCACCGGCGTGAGCATCGGCATCAGCATCTATCCCAACGACGGCGAGGAGCCCGAGACGCTGATGAAGAAGGCCGACCTCGCCATGTACCAGGCGAAGGAGTCGGGCCGCCACGTATACCGCTTCCACGACGAGGCCATGAACGCCTCGGCGCTGGCGCGGACCGACCTGGAGAACTCGCTGCGCCGCGGCCTCAACCGCAGCGAGTTCCTGCTGCACTACCAGCCGCAGGTCGCCTGCGGCAGCGGCGAGATCGCCGGGCTCGACGTCCAGCTCCAGTGGCGCCATCCCCAGCACGGGCTGATGCCGGCCGGCGAGTTCGTCGGCGCGAGCGAGGACGGCTCGGTGGTGCTGCCGCTCACCGAGTGGATCGTGCGCGGCGCCTGCATGCAGCTGCGCGCCTGGGCCGCGATGGGCCTGCCGCCGCTCTACCTGTCCCTCACGCTGCCGCCGGGCGCGGCCGAGCGCGGCGACCTGCCGCGCCTGGTGCGCGATGCATTGGTCCAGGCCGGGGTCGATCCCGGGCTGCTCATGGTCAGCCTGCGCGGCACGCCGGGACAGCGTGGCGGCGACCGCACGCGCGAGGCGATGGAGGCACTCCAGGGCATGGGCGTGCGCATGCTGCTGGACGACTTCGGCAGCGGCGGCACGGCGCTCGCCGGGCTGGAGCAGTATCCGCTCGGCATGGTGCGCTTCGACGCGGCTTTCCTGCGCGGGCTCGCCCGCGACGGCGACGTGCACGGGGTCACCCGCAGCCTGATCGGGCTCGTCCACGCCCTGGGCCTGGGGGTGGTCGTCACCAGCGTGCATGGCAGCGCGCACGCGACCTTCCTGCGCGATGCGCACTGCGATTTGGCGCAGGGCGATGCCTTCGGACCCGCAGTCGCGGCCGAGGAAGTTCCGGCGCTGCTGTCCGACCTTCGCCGGCAGCTGACCACCGCCTGACCGGCCTTCGCCGGTGCGCGTGGGGAAAGCAGTAGAATCGCGCCTTTCCCTTCCCTGCGAAGAAGTCCCATGCCCGACCGCGAGTACGGCTTCGGCACCCTGTGCCTGCACGCCGGCCAGATCCCCGACGCCGCCACCGGCGCGCGCGCCGTGCCGATCTACCAGACCACCTCGTTCGTGTTCGACTCCGCCGACCACGCGGCGAGCCTGTTCAACCTGCAGACGTTCGGCAACGTCTACTCGCGCATCTCCAATCCCACCGTCGCGGTGTTCGAGGAGCGGGTGGCGGCGCTGGAGGGCGGCCGTGCCGCGCTGGCGACCGCCTCGGGCCAGGCGGCGCAGATGACCGCGCTGCTCACGCTGCTCGACCACGGTGACGAGATCCTCAGCGCGAGCACGCTGTACGGCGGCACCTACTCGCAGTTCGACGTGACCTTCCGCAAGTTCGGCATCGACACGAAGTTCGTCGATCCCGAGGACCCGGAGAACTTCCGCAGGGGCCTGACGCCGCGCACGAAGGTGATCTACGCCGAGACCGCCGGCAACCCGCGCATCAACATCCTCGACGTCGAGGCGGTGGCGAAGATCGCGAAGGAGGCCGGGGTCCCGCTGGTGATCGACAACACCTTCGCCAGCCCCTACCTGTGCCGGCCGTTCCAGTGGGGCGCCGACATCGTCGTGCACTCGGCCACCAAGTACATGGGCGGCCACGGCACGACCATGGGCGGGGTGGTGGTCGAGTCGGGCAAGTTCCCCTGGGACAACGGCAAGTTCCCGATGATGACCGAGCCCTCGCGCGGCTACCACGGGGTGCGCTTCTACGAGACCTTCGGCGACTTCGGCTACAGCATGAAGTGCCGCATGGAGACGCTGCGCACGCTGGGGCCGACGATGTCGCCGATGAGCGCGTGGATCCTGCTGCAGGGCCTGGAGACGCTGCACGTGCGCATGGACCGCCACGTGTCCAACGCCTTGGCGGTGGCGAAGTTCCTCGCCTCGCATCCGCAGGTGGGCTGGGTGAACTATCCCGGGCTGGAGACGAGCCCCTACCACGCGCTGGCGAAGAAGTACATGCCCAAGGGTGCCGGCGCGATCATGACCTTCGGCATCAAGGGCGGCCAGCAGGCCGGCGTCAAGTTCATCGAGGGCGTGGAGTTCCTCAGCCACCTGGCCAACGTCGGCGACGCCAAGTCGCTGGTGATCCATCCGGCCTCGACTACGCACCGCCAGCTCTCCGAGGAAGAGCAGATCAAGGCCGGGGTCACGCCGGACATGATCCGCCTGTCGGTGGGCATCGAGGACATCGACGACATCCTCTGGGACATCGATCAGGCGCTGACCAAGGCGAAGGCTTGATCGCGCCATCCTCACGCAGCAACAGGTGCTCAATGCGCAGGACGTCCTTTGCGTCC
>CAZFYX010000104.1:0-2343 GCA_964523885.1 uncultured Burkholderiales bacterium
TGCTCGGCAAGCCGCTCGTGCTCGTCAACGCCGACGCGGCGCTGCTGCTGTCCAACCGCGCGCTGCTGCCGGTCGCCGACCGCATCGCGTTCGGCTTCGACGGCGATGCCGCGCGCGCTACGAAGGGCGCCGTCGTGACCGGCAACCCGGTGCGCGCCGAGATCGAAGCGCTGCCGGAGCCCGACGCGCGCTTCGCCGGGCGCAGTGGGCGGCTGCGCCTGCTCGTCGTCGGCGGCAGCCTCGGTGCGCGCGTGCTCAACGAGTGCCTGCCGCAGGCGCTCGCGCTGTGCCCGGCGGACGAGCGCCCGCAAGCGACGCACCAGACCGGCGACGCGCACCTCGGCGCCGTGCGTGACGCCTACGCGCGGGCCGAGGTGCAAGCCGAACTGCTGCCCTTCATCGACGACATGGCGCAGCGCCTCGCCGACTGCGACCTCGTCGTCTGCCGCGCCGGCGCGGTGACGGTGAGCGAACTGTGCGCCGCCGGCGTCGCGAGCATCCTGGTGCCGCTCGTCGTCAGCACGACGAGTCACCAGCGCGATAACGCCGAGTGGATGGCGGCACGCGGCGCGGCGATCCACCTGCCGCAGTCCGACCTCTCGCCGCAACGTCTCGCCGAACTGCTGCGCGGGCTGACGCGGCCGGCGCTGCTCGCGATGGCTGCCAAGGCGCGCGCGCTCGCCCGGCCGCACGCGGCGGCGCGGGTCGCCGACCAGATCGAAGGGCTGGTGGCCGCATGAGCGCCGACGTTGCTTCGTCGCGGCGGGCCGAGCGCCGGGCCGCTCCCAAGCCGGCCCGCATCCCCCTGGGGGATCGACCGACGTACTCGTCGGGCGAGGGGCTGTCATGAAGCACGCGGTCAAGCACATCCACTTCGTCGGCGTCGGCGGCGCCGGCATGAGCGGCATCGCCGAGATCCTGCACAACCTCGGCTTCACGGTGTCCGGGTCGGACCAGAGCGCGAGCGAGACCTCGCGCCGGCTCGCGTCGCTCGGCATCCGCGTCGCGATCGGCCACGACGCGGCGCACATCGCCGGCGCGCAGGCGGTCGTCACGTCGACCGCGGTCAAGGGCGACAACCCGGAAGTGATCGCCGCGCGCGCGAAGCGCATCCCGGTCGTGCCGCGCGCGGTGATGCTCGCCGAGCTGATGCGGCTGAAGAAGGGCATCGCGATCGCCGGCACGCACGGCAAGACGACGACGACCTCGCTCGTCACGAGCGTGCTCGCCGCAGCGGGCGTCGATCCGACTTTCGTCATCGGGGGGCGCCTCGCGAGCGCGGGCGCGAACTCGCGCCTCGGGTCGGGCGACTACATCGTCGTCGAGGCCGACGAGAGCGACGCGTCGTTCCTCAACCTGACGCCGGTGCTGTCGGTCGTGACGAACATCGACGCCGACCACATGGACACCTACGGGCACGACTTCGCGAAGCTCAAGGCCGCGTTCGTCGAGTTCCTGCACCGCATGCCGTTCTACGGCGCAGCCGTGCTGTGCGCCGACGATGCCGGCGTGCGCTCGATCATGCCGATGATCTCGCGCCCGGTGGTCAGCTACGGCCTGGGAGCCGACGCGATGGTGCGGGCGGTGGACGTGCAGGCGCTGCCCGGCGGGCAGATGCGCTTCGTCGCGCAGCGGCGCAACGGCGTCGCGATGCCCGACCTGCCGGTCACGCTCAACCTGCCCGGCGAGCACAACGTGCTCAACGCGCTCGCCGCGATCGCGGTCGCGACCGAGATCGAGCTGCCCGACGCGCCGATCGTGCGCGCGCTGGCCGAGTTCAGCGGCGTCGACCGGCGCTTCCAACGCTATGGCGAGCATGCGGCGGCCGGCGGCGGCACGTTCACGCTGATCGACGACTACGGCCACCATCCGGCCGAGATGGCGGCGGTGCTCGCCGCCGCGCGCGGCGCGTTCGCAGGGCGGCGCATCGTGCTCGCGTTCCAGCCGCACCGCTACACGCGCACGCGCGACTGCTTCGAGGACTTCGTGAAAGTGTTGTCGACCGCCGACGCAGTGCTGCTGTCGGAGGTCTACGCGGCCGGCGAGGGCCGAATAGTCGCCGCCGACGGCCGCGCGCTCGCGCGCGCGCTGCGCGTCGCGGGCAAGGTCGATCCGCTGTTCGTCGACGAGATCGGCGACATGGCGGCGGCGAACACCTCGTCGCTGGCTTCGCGCAGGCCGATATGGCGGTAGCCGATCTCGAAATCGGCGGCCGTGCAGCGCGATGAAGCAGCGCGCGAAGCCTGAGCGCTTGAGTTCGGCCAGGTCGCGCCCGGCAGGATCGAAGGCGTGCGGGTCGACGCCCTGCGAGTGCAGCGCAGCGAGCACCCCGTTGCCCGACAG
>CAZFYX010000105.1:0-1862 GCA_964523885.1 uncultured Burkholderiales bacterium
TCTCCTCAATCCGGGACCTAATTGGTTGAAAGTGCTTAATGAGAGTCGTCACCGCTTTCGACAGCGCATCGCCGCCGACGTTTGCACAAACGCGAATCCAGCCCTCTCCTTGCTCGCCAAACGCCGAGCCCGGAGCGACCAATATTCCACGCTGCCGTAACAGCGAACGCGCAAAACTCAAAGATACGCGCCGATGGCGCAGTTTGATCCAAACATATCCAGCCGGACAAACTGGATAGTGCTCAATCTCGGCATTCTTCAGCTCGCCAACGATGATCGCCGTGCGGCTTCCCAATTCCTCGCGGCAACTACTGATGTGCTCTGCCAAAGCCGATGCCGAGGCAAACACGCCTTTGGTCGCCGCAATCGACGACTCCGAAGCTTCGAGACTTAACAACTTTGCGAGTGCTGTCAACGGCTGAATCAACGTCTTGTTGCCGACCAGCGCAGTCAGTTTCAGTTGCGGCGCACACAATGAAGTCGAAAAACTGAACATCTCCAGACCGACTTTCAGGCGCCGTGGGTTCTCGCAAAACAACGCCGGTCGAAAATTCCCCGCCGAAGACAACGCATAAGACGAATCGGCAATCACAAAGATATTCGCCGTTGCGGCCATCTTGCGCAATCGCTCGTAGAAAGCACTGTCACATATTGCACCGGTAGGATTATGCGGTGAATTGACTATCATCACTCGCGCCGTTTTCGAAGGACGCTCGGACATCATTTCCAAGTTCGTCAGGTAGTCGTTGCGCTGATACAACGGTATCGTCTTGACCTTTGCCCCAAACAACAGCGCTGCAACGCGGTATGCTTCATATCCCGGATCCGGCACGTGAAAGACCGTATCGTCGTCCGCCAGATAAGCCGCCAACAATAACATTGCCGCGCGTGCGCCAGGCACAAGCAGCATTTCCCGCGCGGGATCGAGTTCGACGGATTGATATTGTTGCAGATACTCGGCGAACACCGAACGCACTCGTTCCGCTGACACTTCAACGGTGTCCGCACTACCGGCAAACGGCACACGCACCGCGTAACGTCCGAGATCGACCACTTCCTTGCCGCGGCGCTCCATCATGGCGCGCAGGTCGCGCAGTTCGCTCAGGAATGGAGCCGGCAATCGCTGGATGCGGTCAGCCGATGACAATACCACTCGTCCCGAGATTCTCAATTCTCTCTCCGTCGGCGTTCGCGTGGAAACGGCATGTTCTGTATTTCTGCGTCAAGCTCATCAAAGTTTTCGTCATCGTATTGCTCGGCCAAGTCGCGCAATGTCCAAATCTGCTCCGACAAATAAAGCGCTTTACAACAATGCTCCGCCATCTCCAGCCGGAAAAATGCCTGCCACAGGTCTTCGCCTATCGACACCAAACCGTGGCGCTCTAGTAAGTACGTATGATTCGCTCCCAGGTACGATCCAATCAACTCTGCCAGATTCGCTGATCCCGGTTCGCCGAACGGCACCAATGGAATCTCGCCGAAAGTCTCGCGAAACTCCGGCAAGACATCGCCTTCAACTTCCATTCCGGCAATTGCAAAGGAGTTGGCGTAGCTGGGATGCGCATGCACGACCGCTTTGATTTCTTTCCGGAGATTGTAAGCGGCGAGATGGATGCGAAATTCCGATGACGGCTTGGCGCTGCCGGAAACGACCCGGCCATCGGGCTTGATCAAAGCCAGTTGCTCCGGTTTCATGTAGCCTTTACAAACTCCGGTCGGAGTAATCAGAATTTCTCCCGATGCCAGCCGTACCGATAGATTCCCCTCGGTTCCGGCAATCAACCCCTTGTCATACATTAATTTACCGACTTCGCAGATTGTGGCGCGCAGTTCGTTTTCGTCTTGGCTCAATCTTATTTCCC
>CAZFYX010000106.1:0-5121 GCA_964523885.1 uncultured Burkholderiales bacterium
GCCGCCGCCCTGCGCGAGCGGCGCAGCGGACTGGCTCCCAACGACTTCGGGAGCGCGCCGGTGCCAACCTGGATCGGACGGGTGCGCGGCATCGAGAGCGCGCCGCTCCCCGTCCGCATGGCGCAGTGGGACTCGCGCAACAACCGGCTCGCGTGGATGGGCCTGGCCGAGGACGGCTTCCGTGATGCCGTGGCCGCCGCGCGTGCGCGGCTCGGCCCCGCGCGCGTTGCCGTGGTCCTGGGCACGTCCACCGCCAGCATCGGCGCCACCGAGGAGGCCTACCGCACGCTCGGTGCCGATGGCTCCTTCCCGCCGCACCTGCGCCACGCCGCGTTGCACACGCCGCATTCCACCGGCGCGTTCGTGCAGCGCGCACTGGAGCTCACCGGTCCCTGCGTCACCGTGGCGACCGCCTGCTCGTCGAGTGCAAAAGCCTTCGCCCAGGCCGAGCGGCTGCTGCGCCTGGGCCTGGCCGACGCGGTGGTGGTCGGCGGGGTGGATTCGCTGTGCGACAGCGTGCTGCGCGGGTTCAACGCGCTGGAGCTGCTGTCGCCGGAACGCTGCCGGCCGTTCGACCCCGCCCGCCGCGGCATCAACCTGGGTGAGGCGGCTGGGTTCGCGCTGCTCGAGCGTGGCGGCGGGCCGGGTCAGCGGCTCCTCGGCTGGGGCGAATCGAGCGACGCACATCACATGTCCTCCCCGCACCCCGAGGGAATGGGGGCACGCCTGGCACTGCGCGACGCCCTCGCCCGGGCGGGCACCTCGCCCGATGCAGTGGATTACATCAACCTGCACGGCACCGCGAGCCAGAAGAACGACGACGTCGAGGCCCGCCTGGTGGCGGGGTGGTTCCCGGCCGGCACGCTGGCCAGCTCGACCAAGGGCTGGACCGGCCATACGCTCGGTGCGGCAGGCGCCCTCGAGGCGGTGATCACCCTGCTGGCACTCGAGCAGGGCCACGTCCCCGGGACCTTGAATGCCGACGCGCTCGATCCGGCATGCGGACCGCAGATCAGGCTCGACAATCGCGACGCCGCGGTGCGCGTGGCGCTGAGCTTCTCCTTCGGATTCGGCGGCAGCAACTGTGCCCTGGTGTTCGGCCGCGAGGACGCCCGATGACTGCCGCGACCCGGACCGTTGCCGTCGAGGGCATCGGACTCTGGAGTCCCCTCCTCCCCGGGTGGGACGTGGGGCAACGAATCCTGCGCGGCGAGGTGCCGTGCCCCGCAACGCCGGCCTCGCGGCCTCAGCCCTTGCTGCTCCCGGCGAACGAACGCCGGCGCGCGCCTGATACCGTCGCCATCGCCCTGGAAGCGGCGGCGCAGGCGTGCAGGCATGCGGCGCGCGAGCCCGCCGCCCTGCCCTGCGTCTTCACCTCGACCTACGGCGATCTGCCGATCACCCATTACATGTGCGAGACGCTGGCCACCGACCCGAGCCTGCTGTCGCCGACCCGCTTCCACAACTCCGTCCACAATGCTGCCGCGGGCTACTGGACCATCGCAGCCGGTTGCAGCGCCCCCTACACCGCGCTGAGCGCGGGGCCCAGCTCGTTCGCCGCGGGGCTGCTCGAGGCGCTCACGCAGGCAGCATGCGGCCAGGCGCCGGTGCTGCTGGTCGCTTACGACGTGGAGGCGCGCGGTCCGCTGGCGACCGTGATGCACAGCGACGGCATGCTCGCCGTGGCGCTGGTGCTCGCGCCATCGGCCGGCGCCCACGCGAGCGCCACCCTGCACTGGCAGCTCGACCCGCATGCCGATCCGCGCGATGCGCAGCCCGCCGCGCGCAACGCGACACTGGTGGCGGGAAACGCGATGGCGGGTTGCATGCCGTTGCTGGAGGCACTTGCGGGGGCACGCACTGACCGGCTGTGCTACGCGGCAGGGCCGCAATCGCAGCTGCTGCTCACCGTGGAGCGCACGTGACGATGGTCGGATCCACCCGGCGACCAGCGCGGCGGCGCGGTATCCTTCGCGCATGATCGGCAGGGAGGATCAGGGACTGGACGCGACAGCCCCGGTCCACGCACACGCAGGTTCGCCGGGCGCGACCCGGCGTTGCGATGTGCTGGTGATCGGCGGCGGACCGGCCGGCAGCACCATCGCCGCGCTGCTGGCGCAGCGGGGCTTCGACGTGGTCGTGGTGGAGAAGGACCGCCATCCGCGCTTCCACATCGGCGAGTCGCTCCTGCCCATGAACGTGCCGCTGTTCGAGCAGCTCGGCGTGGACCGGGAGATCGCACGGATCGGCATGGTCAAGCGTGCCGCCGAGCTCAATTCCCCGCACCACGCCGCGCCGGTCGAGTTCGATTTTTCCCAGGCGTGGGACAAGCGCTTTCCCTACGCCTACCAGGTGCGGCGATCCGAGTTCGACCAGATCCTGTTCGAGAACTGCGTGCGGCGCGGGGCCACCGGCCTGCAGGCGTGCCGCGTGACCGAGGTGCGCTTCGGCAGCGACGTCGTGCAGGTCGAAGCGCGCGACCATGACGGCACCGCGCAGCGGTTCGAGGCCGGGTTCCTGGTCGATGCCTCCGGACGCGACACGTTCCTGGCCGGCAAGCTGGGCCTGAAGCAGCGCAACCCGCGTCACGCGAGCGCGGCGCTGTTCGGTCATTTCCGGCATGCCCGGCGCCTGCCGGGCGAGGCCGAGGGCAACATCAGCCTGTTCTGGTTCGAGCACGGCTGGTTCTGGTTCATCCCGCTGCGAGACGGCACCACCAGCGTCGGCGCGGTGTGCTGGCCGCACTACCTCAAGACGCGCAGGACCGATCCGACCCGCTTCCTGCTCGACACCATCGCCCTGTGTCCGGCGCTCGCAGCGCGCCTCGAGCACGCCGAGCTCATCGGGCCGGCCACGGCAACGGGCAACTATTCGTACCTGGGCCGGCGCATGACGGGCGAGCGCCACATCCTGATCGGGGACGCTTTCGCGTTCGTCGATCCGGTGTTCTCCTCCGGCGTCTTCCTGGCGATGAACAGCGCGTTCCTCGGTGCCGACGTGGCCGAGGCCACGCTGCGCGGCCGCCCCGATGCGGCGCGGGTGCGGCGGCGCTTCGAGCGCGAGGTGCGCTACGGCCTGCGGCAGTTCTCGTGGTTCATCTACCGCATGACCAGTCCGGCGATGCGCCGGCTGTTCATGGCCCCGCGCAACGCCCTGCGCATGCAGGAGGCGCTGCTGTCGCTGCTGGCGGGTGACCTCTTCCGGGGCACGCCGATTCACTGGAGCCTGCGCGCGTTCAAGGCCGTGTACTACCTGTCCGCGCTGGCGGACCTCAAGGACAACCTGTCCGCATGGCGGCGGCGCCGGAGCATGATGCGCACGGCGATGGCCGAGCCGGCCGAGCTGCCGCCAGCGGGCTGAGCGCCGGCGATGCAAGGGCAGGCGACACGCCTTTCGCCCGATGCCGCGGCCACGCGCCCTGCACCGGCCTCGACCAGCCACCTGGTGCTCATTCCGAGCTTCGACAGCGGCGAAAAGCTGCTGGAGACGGTGCGCGCGGCCCGGGCGCAGTGGGCGCCGGTGTGGGTCATCATCGACGGCAGCACCGACGGCAGCGCCGAGCGCGTCGAGGCGCTGGCCCGGCAGGACCCGCAGCTGGAGGTGCTGCGCCTGGCGCGCAACCAGGGCAAGGGTTCGGCGCTGCTCCACGGCCTGGACCGGGCCGCGCAGGCGGGCTTCACCCATGCGCTGACGATGGACGCCGACGGTCAGCACCCCGCGCACCTGGTAGGCGACTTCATGCGGCGGTCGATGCGTGCCCCCGACGCGATGATCCTGGGCGTGCCGCGGTTCGACGCCAGCGCACCGATCGAGCGCGTGCTCGGGCGCCGGTTCTCCAATTTTCTCGTGCGCCTGGAAACGCGGCGCGGAGCGGTCGAGGACTCCCTGTTCGGATTCCGCGTCTACCCGATCGCGCCGCTGCGGGAGATCATGCATGCCACCCGGCACATGCGCCGGTACGACTTCGATGCCGAAGCCGCGGTGCGGCTGTCATGGCGGGACGTGCCGGCCGTGAACGTGCCGGCCCCGGTGCGCTACTTCACCCGCGAGCAGGGCGGCGTCTCGCACTTCCGCTACGGACGGGACAACCTGCTGCTGATGGCGATGCACCTGCGGCTGCTGACCGACATGTTGGCGAGGTGGCTCGCGCGCACGGAAGCAAGTGAAAAGGTGAAGAAGTGAAGCGGTGAAGCAAGCCCGCGAGGCAGTCTTATCAGACCGCCATGCCTGATCTTCACCTCTTCACCTTTTCACTTCTTCACCTGAGAACAAAAACGGCGCCGGATTTGGTCCGGCGCCGTTTGTCCTGCGGCGATCCGATTACCGCCCGGCGCGCAGCGCCTCGATGCGCTCGTCGAGCGGCGGGTGGGTGGTGAACAGGCGCGCCAGCCCGCCCGTGGCCTTGCCCGAGATGCCGAAGGCCTGGGCGCCCTGCGGCAGCGTCGTGGCCTCGTGGTTGGCCTTCAGGCGCTGCAGCGCGGCGATCATCTTGTCCCGACCCGCCAGCGTCGCACCGCCCGCGTCGGCGCGGAACTCGCGCTGGCGGCTGAACCACATGACGATGATCGAGGCCAGGATGCCCAGCACCAGCTCGGCCACGATCGAGGTCACGAAGTATGCGATCCCCGGGCCGTTCTCGTTCTTGAACACGGCACGGTCGACGAAGTTGCCGATCACGCGCGAGATGAAGATCACGAACGTGTTCACCACGCCCTGGATCAGGGTGAGGGTGATCATGTCCCCGTTGGCGACGTGGCTGACCTCGTGGCCCAGCACCGCCTCGGCCTCGTCCCGGCTCATGTTGTTGAGCAGGCCCGTGCTGACTGCAACCAGCGCGTTGTTGCGGTTGGCGCCGGTGGCGAAGGCGTTGATCTCGGGGGCGTCGTAGATCGCCACTTCGGGCATGCCGATGCCGGCCTGCTGCGCCTGGCGGCGCACGGTCTCGACCAGCCACTGCTCGACCGCATTGGAGGGCTGCTCGATGACTTGGGCGCCCACCGACTTCTTGGCAATCCACTTCGACATCGCCAGCGGGGTAACCGGGCCCACCAACACTAACACCACCCGAAACATCACCACATCCACCATATACAGACCGAGCCCACACATGAAACAGTGTAC